>CACLZL010000039.1 GCA_902611405.1 uncultured Pelagibacteraceae bacterium | reverse complement strand
AGAGCAGTACTTATGTCATGGAAGACTTTAACTTACGAACCAGGATATAGATATCTTATTATCTTGTTTTACTGGTTAGATGCATTAATGCATTGTGAAAAAAATTTAAAAAAATTTGGAAAAAATAGATTTATAAAAATAAAATTTGAGGATATACACAACAGTCCTACCAAAACTATAAAAAAAATTTATAATTTTTTAAATTTAAAATTTAATAAAAAATTTTTAGAAGACAAGAATTGGAATAATCAATTATTATCAAAATTCAATTACATAAACACAACAGCATATACAAATAAAAAAGCAATAGGGTTTTCAAAAAAAAGAACAACAAATTGGAAAAAGAAAATCAAACCGTGGGAGATTGCTTTAACACAGCACATTCTAAAGAAATTTATGATTAAAAATGGATATTATCTGATAGACACAACCTCAAAAGATTTAGAACAAGGTTTAAAATATTTAAAACAAGATAAAATATTAAAAAAGTATTATTTAAAATTTAAAAAAAATGGGAAAGGTACTCACGAAAGATTAAGTGATCCCACTAAGCCTGAGAATTGGTCAGCTACTGACACTAGTAAAAATATTAGATTAAAATTTAAAGATACACCAGATTATAAATACTATATGAAAGAATTAAAAAATATTACAAAAAAAATAACAAGTGAGAATTTTTAAAAAAAATTGAATATATTTTAAATAATTCATTTGTAGATATTTTTATGAACAAAAAATTTATAAGAATAATTCCTAAACTCGATATTAAGAATGGCCTCCTTATTAAGGGAATTAACTTAGAGGGTTTGAGAGTTTTAGGAGATCCTTATGATTTTGCAAAATTTTATTATGAATGTGGTGCTGACGAAATTTGCTATGTAGATAATGTAGCTACATTGTATGGTACTAATGATCTAAAAAAATTTATTTCTAGAACTGCTAAAGATTTGTTTGTTCCAATGACTGTAGGAGGTGGAATAAGATCAGTTGAAGATATTAGACAAATTTTAAGTTATGGAGCTGATAAAGTTTGCTTAAACTCTCAATTAATTAAAACTCCTAATTTAATTTTAAAAGCTAAAAAAATTTTTGGTTCATCTACATTATGTGCAATTGTAGAGACAATAAAAATAGATAATAATTATTTTATTTCTTGTTCAAATGGGAGAGATCTTGTGAGAAAAGATCCCCTTTCTTGGGCACAAAATCTTGAAGATCTAGGAATTGGAGAGATTTTTTTGACATCAGTCAACAAGGAAGGTTTAAAAAATGGATTTGATATCAACATTGTAGAAAAAATTTCAGATAAATTAAAAATACCAGTTATCGCCCATGGTGGGGCAGGAAATTTTAATCATGTAAAAAAAATAATCAAAGATACAAATATTGATGGAGTTGCAATATCTAGTTTGTTTCATTATGAGGCAGCTCCATATTTTATTAAAAACTTAAAAAAAATTGGTAATACTCACTATTTACAAACGTTAAAAAAAAAAAGAAAAAAAATAAACCTAATAAAAGATTTAAAAAAATTTTTAAGAAAGAATCAAATTAATGTCAGACTTTAAAAAAATAAAAATAAGAATTATAAATTTGGGATTTAATAACACTTTTAGTATATTTCAGGCGTTTAAATCATTAGGATGTAAAGTAGAATTGTCCAATAAAATCAGTAAAAAAAATTTTGATTTATTAATATTACCAGGTGTGGGTTCATTTGTAGAAGGAATGAATTCTTTAAAAAAACAAAATTTTGATAATTATATTAAAGATTATGTACACGCCAATAAAAAAATTCTAGGAATTTGTTTAGGTATGCAATTATTTTTTAGTGAAAGTTCTGAATTTAAAAAAACAAAAGGACTTAATCTTATTGAGGGCAAAGTAAAAAAAATACCTCTTAAAGAGAACACAATACCTCATATAGGTTGGAGTAAAATAAAAAAAATGAAAGAAAACAATTTATTTAAAAATGATAATGATTTTTTTTATTTCGTTCATTCTTATTACTGTGAACCTAAAAATAAGGATACAATATTAACTAATACT
>CACLZL010000038.1 GCA_902611405.1 uncultured Pelagibacteraceae bacterium | reverse complement strand
TAACTTGTAAATTGAATTAACATTGAGACGGCAAATACAGCCAAATATACTGCCATCAAATAAAGCAAATATAATCCATTGGAACCTTGCTGTGTAATTTCAAAAGAAATAACCGGACCATTAATAATGCTTGCTTTTCCTCCCATACCCAAAAATAAAACTATGAGACATAAAGGTATGCCTAAAATCAATGACCCTATTGAATTAGTCCATGCTTTTTTACGTTCACTAAAACCTGTATATAAAACATCAACTCTGACATGTCCCTCATGAATTAAAGCATAGGCACTTGCAAAAAGATAAAGAGCAGAATACCAAAATCGGACTAGATCTCCTTGAAATGCTTGTTCATACTCAAAAATAAATCTCGATAAAACTATAAAAAATTCACTTCCTACAACAAGTACCGCTAACCAAATAAAACCTACGGATCTAGTAAAATATCCAACAACAAATGAAAGTAAGATTAGCGGAAAATGAACAAATGTAATCCTAAAAGCTGGAACTACTAATTTAATTTTTAAATATTCCCCTAGTAATGGTTCAACTAATTTTTCGACAACTAAAAACGAAATTATTAAATCTGCTATTCCAACAATTAAAACTGCCCAAAAAGATGAACGAATTATATATGCAGTAAATTTATTTAAAATTTCTGAATCTGCTGTCAATGTTTGTTTTATTGATCTATTTACATAGAAAATTGTCAACAATATTGAAGCTAAATAAAAGAACAATTGTAAGTATGCAAAAGTTAAAACCGTGTCTTCCAATGGTTTACTTAATTTTTTAAATCCAAATAAACCATAATGAGAAAATAAACTTTTTACACCAGGCCAATCAAACCAAACTGTTAAAACGTTATTAAATAAAAAAACAAAAGTAGTAGCTAATATTGAATAGCTAAATATTCTAATTATTAAAGGTAAATTGTTTTTTAAATACATAACTTAAATGAATTCTTAATTTATTAAAAAGGGCCCTAAAAAGGGCCCTAATTTTTAATTAATTATAAATTTAACTTTAGCTAATTCCTAAAGCTCTATTTCTTTGACTGATGTATGGAGAGTCTGACAAGTTAGTCCAAGCACCAATTTCTTTTCTTGCTTTAATGAATGCTTTGTGCACTCTAGCAGCAAGCTCACTGTGTTGTTGAACTTCGTCATACACTTCTTCCGCACCTTTAGCAAATGCATCATAAACTTTGTCATTAAACTTCTCAAGTTTAACACCATTTTCATTTACTAGTCTTGCTAATGCAGCACCATTCTTAGCATTGTACTCAGCCATTGTAATTTCATCTGCCCATGCACAAGCAGTTTTAATTATTGTTTGGTCTGATTTAGTTAAACTTGTAAACCAAGATTTATTGACACCACATGCTAACATTGAACCAGGTTCATGCATACCAGGGTAGTAATAGTA
Organism: uncultured Pelagibacteraceae bacterium; assembly: GCA_902611405.1. Classification (GTDB taxonomy): domain Bacteria; phylum Pseudomonadota; class Alphaproteobacteria; order Pelagibacterales; family Pelagibacteraceae; genus Pelagibacter. Next base: position 731 of record CACLZL010000038.1, on the reverse strand, counting down.
CTTAGCTGCTTCATGAAACTTCATAGCTTCATCATTCCATGGACCTACCCATTCAGTTGCATCAATTGCACCTGAAACAAGATTTTCATAAATTTGTCCACCAGGAAGTGAGATTGGAGAACCACCTAGTTTTCCTAGAACTTGTCCGCCTAATCCTGGCATACGCATTTTTAAACCTTTAAGGTCATTAGCTGATCTAATTTTTTTATTAAACCAACCACCCATTTGAACTCCAGTATTTCCAGCTATAAAACTTTGAGTACCAAAATCATCGGTCAACTCATCCCAAAGTTCTTGTCCACCACCATGGTGTATCCAAGCATTAATTTCAGAATACGTGAAACCAAAAGGACAAGCAGTAAAGTATCCAAAAGCTGGGTGTTTTTTAACCCAATAATAATCTGCACCATGATACATTTGTGAATTACCAGAAGCAACTTCATCAAATGAGTCAAATGCTTTAACTCGCTCGTTTGCAGCATAATAAGTGACTTGAATTCTACCATCACTCATATCAGCTATTCTTTTTGCAAGTCTTTGTGCACCAGTACCTAGACCAGGAAAATCTCTTGGCCAAGTAGCTACCATTGCTGCTTCCACTCTTTCCGCAGCAACAGCTGGAGCAGCTAAAGATGATGCAGCTACAGCAGCAACTCCAGTTGCAGTTGCAGTTTTAAAGAACTTACGTCTTGAAGGCGACTTTGAAGCCTTCAATGATTTTTTTTCTTTAA
>CACLZL010000037.1 GCA_902611405.1 uncultured Pelagibacteraceae bacterium | reverse complement strand
AACCAGCTATCTACGAATTTGGTTGGCCTTTCACCCCTTACCACAAGTCATCCAAAGACTTTTCAACGTCAACTGGTTCGGTCCTCCGGTAAGTGTTACCTTACTTTCAACCTGCTCATGGTAAGCTCATTCGTTTTCGGGTCTAATTCATAAAACTAATCGCCCTATTAAGACTTGCTTTCGCTACGCCTACACCTAGATGGCTTAAGCTTGCTTTATAAATTAAGTCACTGACCCATTATACAAAAGGTACGCCGTCACTCTAAAAAGAGCTTCGACTGATTGTAGGCATGCGGTTTCAGGTTCTATTTCACTCCCCTAATAGGGGTTCTTTTCACCTTTCCCTCACGGTACTAGTTCACTATCGGTCACTGAAGAGTATTTAGGCTTAGAGGGTGGTCCCCCTATATTCGAGCAGGATTTCACGTGTCCCGCTTTACTCAAGAATTTTGTTAAACATTACTCATACGGGACTATCACCCTCTATGGTTAGCATTTCCAAACTATTCAAATTTTTTTAACAAAACTACTGGCCTAGTCCGCGTTCGCTCGCCACTACTAACGGAATCTCAATTGATTTCTTTTCCTCTGGTTACTTAGATGTTTCAGTTCTCCAGGTTGTCTCTTTAAACCTATGTATTCAGTTTAAAGTACCACATAAAGTGGTGGGTTTCCCCATTCGGAAATTTTCGGATCAAAACTTACATACAGCTCCCCGAAACTTATCGCAGTATATCACGTCCTTCATCGGCTTTCAGTGCCAAGGCATCCACTACACGCCCTTAAACGCTTGATTTATGCACAGAAAAAAATTCTGTGTTGAATCAAATTTTTATTTGAACATTAGTTAATAACATTACTAATGTTCGGATATAGATATTGATATTAATTATTATTTTTATTTACAATTTTTATAGCTAAGTGTTCTGGTGGAGGATAGCGGGATCGAACCGCTGACCTCCTGAATGCAAATCAGGCGCTCTCCCAGCTGAGCTAATCCCCCATGATCTTAAATTGGTGGGCCGAGAAAGACTCGAACTTTCGACCCCACCCTTATCAAGGGTGTGCTCTAACCAACTGAGCTACCGGCCCCCATGCAAGAGAAACACTATTTTAAGAAGAGAAATGAGGACGGTCAACATTATCCATGTATATTATTTAGAACAAAATTTTACTTTTGTTCATCCTTAGAAAGGAGGTAATCCAGCCGCAGGTTCCCCTACGGCTACCTTGTTACGACTTCACCCCAGTCGCTGACTATACCGTGGTCAAGGGTTTTAAACCTTGCCTTAAGGTAGAACCAACTCCCATGGTGTGACGGGCGGTGTGTACAAGACCCGGGAACGCATTCACCGTGGCACGCTGATCCACGATTACTAGTAATTCCAGCTTCATGCACTCGAGTTGCAGAGTGCAATCCGAACTGAGGTATCTTTTAAGGATTTGCTTAACGTCGCCGTCTTGCTTCCTGTTGTAGATACCATTGTAGCACGTGTGTAGCCCAACACGTAAGGGCCATGAGGACTTGACGTCATCCCCACCTTCCTCCAGCTTATCACTGGCAGTTCTTTCAGAGTGCCCAACTTAATGATGGCAACTAAAAGTGAGGGTTGCGCTCGTTGCGGGACTTAACCCAACATCTCACGACACGAGCTGACGACAGCCATGCAGCACCTGTGTTTCGTCCGGCCGAACCGAAAACTCTAATCTCTTAGAGTCGCGACGAACATGTCAAGTGTTGGTAAGGTTCTGCGCGTATCTTCGAATTAAACCACATGCTCCACTACTTGTGCGGGTCCCCGTCAATTCATTTGAGTTTTAACCTTGCGGTCGTACTCCCCAGGCGGTGTGTTTATCGCTTTCGCTGCGACACTGAAAATAAATTTCCAACGTCTAACACACATCGTTTACGGCATGGACTACGAGGGTATCTAATCCTCTTCGCTACCCATGCTTTCGTTCCTCAGTGTCAGTAATGATCCAGAAAGCTGCCTTCGCAATTGGTATTCTTTCTAATATCTACGAATTTCACCTCTACACTAGAAATTCTGCTTTCCTCTATCATACTCTAGCTGAAAAGTTTTGATGGCAGTTCCAGAGTTAAGCTCTGGGATTTCACCACCAACTTTTTCAACCACCTACGAACTCTTTAAGCCCAGTAATTCCGAACTACGCTAGGTCCCTTCGTATTACCGCGGCTGCTGGCACGAAGTTAGCCGGACCT
>CACLZL010000036.1 GCA_902611405.1 uncultured Pelagibacteraceae bacterium | reverse complement strand
TTTGAAGTTAAATCAACTAACGGTGATACTTTTTTAGGTGGTGAAGATTTTGATAATGCTGTTGTTGATTACTTAATTTCTGAATTTAAGAAAGATAATGGAATTGATCTAAAATCAGATAAACTTGCTTTACAAAGATTAAAAGAAGCAGCAGAAAAAGCTAAAATTGAATTATCTTCTGCTGAACAAACAGACATAAACTTACCTTTTATTACAGCGGACAAAACAGGTCCAAAACATATTAATTTAAAAATGACTAGAGCAAAACTAGAGGCTTTAGTCGAAGACTTAATTGCTAAGACAATGCCTCCATGTAAAACTGCTTTGAAAGATGCTGGAATTACAGCAAGTGAAATTGATGAAGTAGTTATGGTTGGTGGTATGACTAGAATGCCAAAAGTTTTAGAGGAAGTTAAAAACTTTTTTGGAAAGGATCCTAACAAAAGTGTTAACCCTGATGAAGTAGTTGCTATGGGGGCAGCTATTCAGGCAGGTGTATTACAGGGTGATGTTAAAGATGTGCTTCTATTAGATGTAACACCACTATCACTTGGTATCGAAACACTTGGAGGAGTTTCAACTAAGCTAATTGATAAAAACACAACAATACCAACTAAAAAAAGTCAGGTATTTTCAACTGCTGAAGATAATCAACCTGCTGTATCTATTAGAGTTCTTCAAGGTGAAAGAGAAATGGCAGCTGACAATAAAGCTTTAGGTAATTTTGAATTAGTAGGTATTGCACCAGCTCCAAGAGGTGTCCCTCAAATTGAGGTTACTTTTGATATTGATGCAAATGGTATTGTGAATGTTTCTGCTAAAGACAAGGGTACTGGCAAAGAACAAAAGATACAAATTCAAGCTTCAGGTGGACTAAGTGATGAAGAAATTGAAAAAATGGTCAAAGATGCAGAGGCTAATAAAGAAGCTGATAAAAAGAAAAGAGAGTCGGTAGATGTTAGAAACCAAGCAGATACTTTAATTCATTCTACTGAAAAAAACTTAAAAGAGCATGGATCAAAAATTTCTGATGCAGAGAAAAAAGCAATTGAAGATGCATCATCTGCCGTAAAAGAAGCTTTAAAAGGTGAGGATATTGAAGATATAAAGAAAAAAACTGAAACTTTAGTTCAAGCTTCAATGAAACTTGGAGAAGCAATATACAAATCACAACAAAGTGCAAAACCTGAGTCAGGTAAAGATGATGGTGGAGATGATGCAGGTAAAAAAGACGAGAATGTTGTTGATGCTGATTTCGAAGAAGTAAAAGACGAGAATAAAGAAAAAAGCGCTTAAACTGACATTTAATTGTCTGGGGTAATTTGATGGCTAAAAGAGACTATTACGATGTCCTTGGCGTTAACAAAAGCGCGAGCCCTGATGAATTAAAATCTGCATATAGAAAGCTAGCAATTAAATATCATCCTGATAAAAATCCAGGAGACTCAAAAGCAGAGGAAAAATTCAAAGAAGCTAGTGAAGCCTACGGAATTCTCTCCGATAAAGAAAAAAAACAAAACTATGATAATTTTGGTCATGCTGCATTCGAAAACGGTGGAGGAAGACCAGGTGGAGGTTTTGGTGGTTTCAGTGGAGCAGATTTTTCAGATATTTTTGAAGATTTCTTTGGAGATTTTGGAGGAGGCGGAAGAACCAGAAATAGAAAATCAAATAATAGAGGTTCTGACCTAAGGTATGATTTATCTATATCTCTAGAGGAAGCTTACCACGGAAAAAAACAAGACATTAAATTTTCAACATCAGAACAGTGTGGAACTTGTAAAGGTAATGGATCTAAACCAGGTTATTCGCCTGATAGATGTTCATACTGTGGGGGTAGTGGAAGAATAAGATCAAACCAAGGTTTCTTTACTGTCCAACAAACATGTCCTCAATGTAATGGAAATGGAGAAGAAATTACAAACCCTTGCAATGATTGCAATGGTCAGGGTAAAAGACAAGCATCTAAAAGGATATCCGTAACAATTCCAAAAGGTGTAGATGATGGAACAAGAATAAGATTAGCAGGAAAAGGTGAAGCAGGCACTAAAGGTGGAGCAACGGGTGATCTTTATCTGTTTATTAATGTAAATTCACATAACTTATTTAAAAGATCAGATGAAAATTTATTTTTTGAATTCCCTCTTTCCTTAGCTGATGCAGCTTTAGGAACAACAGTTGAAATTCCTACAATTGATGGTGGAAAAGCAAAAATAAAGATTCCTGATGGTACTCAAAAT
>CACLZL010000035.1 GCA_902611405.1 uncultured Pelagibacteraceae bacterium | reverse complement strand
AAAAAACTAATGACAACAAAAAATAATTGTAAAAATGTAAATGATATTATTTTGGTATCTAATATGTTTGAATTATTAAAATTTTTATATGAATAATAAAATAATGATAATCCAATAATTAATCCTAATATTAACGAATAATATCCAATAAGACTATAGATCAATTTATTTTTCCCCTAACGCTTCTTTTACTTCTGGTGGCATATAATTTTCATCATGCTTTGCTAAAATTTTTGTTGCAGAGAAAAAGTTTCTATCTTTTAAAAAACCTTCTGCAACAACCCCTTTACCTTCAGCAAATAAATTTGGTACCGCCCCTGAGTAAGAAACATTTATTTCATTTTTAAAGTCTGTAATTATAAAGTTAACTTCATTTGAATTTATTGAAATAGAATTTTTTTTAACCATGCCTCCAACCCTTATTTTGCTTTTATCTATTTCAGTAAGTGATTTTATTTCAGAAGGTGATTGAAAATATACAACATTTTCCTCTAATGATTTTAAAATCAAAAATGTTGTTAAAATTAAAGTAATTAAGATTATTACTACAAACAAAAATCTTAATTTAACTTTTCGACCATACATGGTTTAAAAGTTAATTATTTGTTACGTTTGCTAAAATTTCTTTATTTATTCTTTGTGATTTTGCAGAATTAGCTTGCTCAGTAGTAAGTGATCCAAATTTAGCAACAAATTTGTTTTGTTCTTTAACAAATTGCATTTTAGTTATCAAATACAAACCTAGGAAACTTAATAAAGTAAAGCTAAAAGCAGATAGCACATACGCTGCATATCCATTCATAAAAAGTAATTCATTTATCATAATCTATCTAAGCCTTTATTTTTAATTTTTATCAGTTCTGTATTATATTTCATTAAGAAAATTAACAATGAAAAAAGAGCAAATGCCGCAGTCATTATCAGTAATGGGTAAAGCATTGATGAATGAATTGAGCTTTTCGACAAAATATTAATAGATGCAGGTTGATGGAGTGTATTCCACCAATCAACTGAGTACTTTATTATTGGAACATTAATAATTCCTAAAATAGTTATAAAAGTTGAAATCTTATAGACTTTTTCTTCCTTATCATAAATTCTCCATACAATTAAATACATTGCATAGAATAAAGCTAATATTAGCATTGAGGTAATTCTTGCATCCCAAGCCCACCATGTTCCCCAAGTTGGTTTTCCCCAAATTGATCCTGTAACTAAAGCTATAATATTAAAAACAAATCCCGATGGAGCTAAACTTTTAGAAATTAAAAAAAAGTTTTTATTTCTAAATACAAAGCCACAAATAGATAACAAAGTTATAGAAGAAAATATCCCAAGTGAAATCCAAGCTGCAGGAACATGAACATACATAATCCTAACTGCATCACTTTGTTTGTAATCTTCAGGAGATATGACTAATGCTTCAACTAAACCAACACTTAATACAACAATAAACAAAAATAAAACGTACTTAGGTGCTTTTGATGTAATTTTGAAAATCTTGTTAGGTTCAAAAAGTTTAAACATATTTTTTTTTAGAATTTTTTTTGGTGATTTCTATTATGAAATAGTTTTCTGATCAAGAATGCAGAGGGGAGATAATAAGATTGAAATTAACGTTTAACACTCTTGACCAGAAGATACTAAAAATATAGTTAATTTATATGGCCTAGATTTGAGCTAAATGTGGTTGAATGATGGTTGCCTTAATTAGAAAGCTTAAAATAACTAGAGCCTTTTTTTCCTGAAAAAATTTCTTCAATTAAAGGGTGTTTTATTGGTTCATCACAGTCATCCCTCAGCAAGTTTTGCTCGGAAACATAAGCTTCATAAGTTATTTCATCATTTTCTGCTAATAGGTGATAAAATGGTTGATCTTTTCGTGGTCTGACATTTTTTGGAATAGATTGATACCATTCTTCGGAATTATTAAATTCAAAATCAACATCATAAATCACACCTCTAAATTCAAAGTGTTTATGCTTTACTATGTCTCCAATTGAAAATTTTGCTTTTTGAACTGGCATTAATCTTAGTATGGGTATTTAGAAATAAAAATCAATGCTAAAAATATAAATGTTTTGTGATGTGGCAAATATGTTAATATCTTTTTAGTGAATAAATCTTTTTTAAAATTTGTTACTGATTTCGGTCCTTTAGCAATATTTTTTTTCTATTATTACAATAGTGGTAAAAATTTATCAGTAGCAATACCTCCACTAATAGTTGCAACTTTAGTTGCATTAGCAGTAGTTTGGTTTTTTGAAAAAAAAATTCCTCCAATGCCTTTAGTAAGTGGAATTTTAATTACTTTTTTTGGTGGATTAACTATCTACTTTAATGATCCAAT
>CACLZL010000034.1 GCA_902611405.1 uncultured Pelagibacteraceae bacterium | reverse complement strand
TCAAACAAACCAGTAAGTATAGATGAATTACAAGAGAATGTTTGGAGTTATCAATCTAATATAGAAACTCATACCGTCGAGACTCATATTTATCGATTAAGAAAAAAAATTTTAAATACTTTTAATGATAAAGAATTTATAATTAGTAAAAAAAATGGCTACCAAATCAAATAAGAAAAATCCAATGGCTAAAGATTTATTTACTAAAAAGTACAAACTAAAAATAGTTAAGCCTAAAAAAGGTAAGGGAAGTTTTAAAAGAAAGAAAAATTAAATTAAAGTCTTGCTCCAATTTGTTGAATTACTTTTGATGCCATTTCTGTACCTTTTTCGAGACACTTTTTTGTAGATAATTTATTGATGTATCCATGTAAAAATCCAGAAGCGAATAGATCACCTGCACCTGTAAGGTCTATAATTTTTAATTTTTTTTGAATATCACTTTCAACAACTTCTTTACCATTAATTGCAATTGCTCCTTTCTCACCTCTAGTCACAACAACTAATTTATTAAGTTGTTTTGAAAAGTTTATAACTTCGTCAAAATTTTTTGCTTCAATTAATGATGTAATTTCTTGTTCGTTGGCAAAAGTTATATCCAGCTTGTTTTTAACTAAGTTTAAAAAATGAGGCTTATGTCTTTCTACGCAAAATAGATCAGAAAGCGACATAGCAACTTTGTTGGCATTATTTATAGCTTTATCAAAAGCTTTCCTTGGTTCACCTTCATCCCATAAGTAACCTTCTAAAAATACTAACTCACTTTTTTTAATTGCATCAGAACTAACATCTTTTTCATTAATCTTTCCCGCTGTTCCTAAAAAAGTACACATTGTTCTTTCTGAGTCTGGCGTTACCAATATTAAACATGTTCCAGTCGGTAATTTTTCTTTTTTTTTAGAATAAAAATATTCTACATTTTCATTTTTTAAGCCCTCTTCATATTTGCTACCAAATTTATCATCTGAAATTTTACCAATGAAACCAGTGCTATTACCAAGTTGAGATATTCCAACTATTGAGTTTGCAACAGATCCTCCAGAAACAGTTTTTTCAATTTTAAGATCTGATAACAATTTTTTGAATTCATTTTCATCAAAAAATAATTTCATTGTACTTTTTGTGAGATTATTTTGGGTAATAAAATTATCATCAACTTTACAAATGACGTCAACTATTGCATTTCCTATTCCTAGAATTTTCATATTAAGCTTTTTTGGTAATAACAGGTTTTTTTCTATTTGGGTAGCAAGTAGTACATATTTTACAGGTTAAACCATAACAATCTCTTGCTTTACAATATTCCCTACCATAAAAAATTATTTGTAAATGAAGTTTAGACCAATTTTTTTTTGGAAATATTCGTTTTAAATCTTTTTCAGTTTGAATTACATTTTTTCCATTTGTTAAACCCCATCTTTGAGCAAGTCTATGAATATGAGTATCAACTGCAAAAGCTGGATATCCAAAACCTTGAGACATTACCACACTTGCTGTTTTATGACCCACACCAGGTAATTTTTCTAGTTCTTCAAAAGTTTTAGGTACTTTACCTTTATGTTTTTCCAACACTTGCTTCGACATTAAGTAAATGCTTTTAGCTTTAATTCTAAAAATACCAATTTTCTTAATTAATTTCTCAATTTTCTTTCTTCCCAATTTTACAAAATGTTCTGGTCTATAGTATTTAGGATAGATATCCTTGGTTACATTATTTACGTTTACATCAGTACATTGTGCGGAAAGCAACACAGAAATTAATAGTGTAAAAGTATTTTTACTTTTTAAAGGAACAGGCGCCTTAGGGTAAATTTTATTAAGAGTTTTAATTATGATTTTTGCTTTTTGTTTCTCATTCATTATGAAAAGTTAAGCAAGTCTCTCATAGAATATAATCCTGGTTTTTTATTCATTAACCATTTTGAAGCGCTCAAAGCTCCGTCTGAGTAAAGTGCTCTATCAAAAGCCTCGTGGTTTAATGTAATTATTTCTTTTCCAGTCGAAAATTTTACTTCGTGTTCACCTATAATTTCACCTTTTCTAATTGAGTTAAAATTAATTTTTTTTCCATAAGGAAAAGATTTTTTATTCAAGAATTTTTTGCCAATTATATTATATAAATTTTTATTTTTTCCATCCGCAATTCCTTTACCAAGCATTAACGCAGTACCAGATGGATAGTCTTTTTTATGTTTGTGGTGTACTTCAAAAATTTTACTTAAGTATTCATCATTCAATGATTTTGATGCAATCTCGGTTAAATACATTAACAAATTTACACCTAAACTCATATTACCTGCTTTTAAAATAGGTATCCTTTTTGAGTATTTTTTAATTTGATTTTCTTGGCTCCTGGTAAATCCTGTAGTACCAATTACCAATCTTTTTTTTAGTTTTGATGCTATTTTTAGTATTTCAAGGGTACAATTTGGTACTGTGAAATCAATAATTACATCAGTTTTTTTAAACGCTTTTGCAGAATTTAATTCAGGTTTAATTCCATTAAATTTTTTATTTAT
>CACLZL010000033.1 GCA_902611405.1 uncultured Pelagibacteraceae bacterium | reverse complement strand
ATGTATCTAAAAAAATGAATTATATCTTTTGTAATTAAAACTTTTGGATGAAGCGAAATTATATTTGTCATAAGAGTTCCACCTGATCTTGGTGTACTCGATCCAAATATGATTTTGTATTTCATAGAATTTTAAAGAATTTTTTTTGCAACTATGTAGTCTTTTTTATAATCAATGTCGATGTTTTCTTTCTCACTTTCTACAATATGTGGTTTTATAATTCCTGAATAAAACTTTTTATATTTTTTTAATTTTTTTCCTGATATTATATATATTGAACCATTTGGAACTAGATATTCAATAATTCTCTCTTGTATTTTGTTTTTTTTATTTAAAAATATATTTGTTTTTTTCTTTTTAAAAGTAATTACTGTGCTATTAGGATTTTTTTTTGCCTTATTAATACAGCTAAAATAGGTTTGTTTTGATCTATAAGGGCTTGTTGGTTGAAGCAAAATTACGAAATCAACTATAGAATTTTTTTTTTCATACCATTTAAGAGCGTGCAAAATTACACTTTCTGAAGTTGCTTTAGAAGTTGATAATTTTTTTGGGCGTAACCCTGGGCAAAGGATTTTTTTTTTAATTGCTATATCTCTTATTTTGCCCGAATCTGTTGTTACTAAAATATTATTATTTGGTAAAACTTTTTTTGCGAATATTATGGTATGTTCAATTAAGGTTTTATTTTTTATTTTAAGTATATTTTTATTTTTAAGTCTAACAGAATTTTTTCTTGCTGGAATAATTATCAAATTATTCATTTTGTTTTATTAATAATATTATGATAATTTTCTACAGTACCAATCTCATTCCACTCCTCATGTGCAGGAAATATAATTACTTTTTTTCTTTTTTTTTTAAGTATCATTAAAAATTTTGGAGCATCAATTTTTGTATTTTTTTTCATCAAGCTAATTACTGAATTTGAAATTATGTAAATTCCTGCATTAATATAGATCTTATCAACTGGTTTTTCCTGAAAATTGTCAATCAATAATCCTTTCGATTTTACTACACCATACGGATTTGAATTGACCATTACTTTTACTGCCATTGTAGCGTGTGATTTATTTTTTTTATGGAAGTTCAACATTTCTTTTAAATTTATATTTGTTAATGTATCTCCATTGATTACAACAATGGATTTTTTTGACTTGTTTTTAAAATAAGCAAGCGATCCAATCGTTCCTAATGGTTTTTCCTCTCTAATGTATTCAATAGAAACTCCTAAATTTTTACCATTTTTAAAATAACTAATAATATTTTCTGACAAATAATTTACAGAAATTAAAATTTTTCTAAATCCCTGAGACTTTAAATTTAAAATAATATGCTCTAACATTGGTTTCCCACCTATTTCTAGCATTGGTTTAGGACAATTATTTGTATAAGGCCTCAATCTTTTTCCGTATCCACCTGCCATTATTACGACTGGGTTGGAAATTTTTTCATTGGTTTCATAATCATTCAATGAGTAAAGTCCTATTGTAACGTAATTTTTATCAATAACTGGTAGGTGAAGTAACGTTTTAGTTTTCATTAAATATTCTACAGTTTTTGTGGGTGTATCTTTCTCAACAACCATTGGATTTTTTTTTATTAATGAACTTATCTTGCTATTGAGATCTAATCCTCTAAGTAAACCACGCCTGATATCACCGTCTGTTATAACTCCTAAGAGGTTTCCACCCGAAGAATTTATAATTGCAATTTGCATACTCGATTGGTTTAAATTAGTAATTACATCTTTTATTTTAGAATTAATATTTAAAGTGCATTTCTTTATATATTTTTTATTAAAAAATCTCATTTCAATATTTTATAATTTATTGTTACAAATCTTCGATATTATTGAGTACATTTTCTTCAAAATATTTTTTTTATAATAAGGGTTTTTAAAATTTATTTTTTTATTATTTATAACTTTATTTATAATATGATAGATTTTTTTACTATCTCCCATTACATTAAAAACACTTGGTCCAGCTATTCTTCCTTTTTGTCTATCTCCAATATTAATTGTTGGAATGTTGGCGCTTGGTGCTTCAATTATTCCAGAGGAGGAATTTCCTACAAGTATATCAAAACTAAATAATAAATCTTTGTAATTAAATATTTGTGCCTTTTTTAATAATATAACATTTGAATGTAATTTCTTAAATTTTTTCAAATGGTTGATAATAAAATCAGAGTCTAAGTCATGACCAGGATAAGTAAACAAGATTAAATACTCTTTATAATTTGAAAGGGCTTTTAGCAATTCTAAAAAATCCTTTCTAGATTTAGAAATAGACATTGTTGACGAATGATACGATACTAAAATTTTCTTTCTATACTTTGTGTTCATATAAATTTTTGGATTTTTGTAATTTTTTAAATTAAATGAACCAATTGCACCTAGGTTAAAAACTGTTTTTGAATTTCTGGAAATTTTAACAACTTTATTTAAATGCTGTTTATGTGAAACAAAGTGATAATCTGAAATTTTTGTTATTATATCCCTCCATATATTATCTAATGATCCCTTGGTAGTTTCGCCACCATGTAAATGAACAATTCTAAAATTTAAAAATTTAGCACAAATTGCAAATATGAGAGCTTCGTACCTATCACCTAAAATTATAAC
>CACLZL010000032.1 GCA_902611405.1 uncultured Pelagibacteraceae bacterium | reverse complement strand
AGCGGAACGTTCTGTAAGCCTGTGAAGGGATACCCGTGAGGGATCCTGGAGGTATCAGAAGTGCGAATGCTGACATAAGTAACGATAAAAGAAGTGAAAAACTTCTTCGCCGAAAATCCAAGGGTTTCTGCGCAAGGTTAATCCGCGCAGAGTTAGTCGGCACCTAAGGCGAGGGCGAAAGCCGTAGTCGATGGAAATAAGGTTAATATTCCTTAACCAGATGGTAGTGACGGATCTTGTAAGTTGTGAGTTCTTAATGGATTGAACTTGCCGCGAAAAGGTTCCAAGAAATAGCTCCATCATTAGACCGTACCCTAAACCGACACAGGTGGATTAATAGAGTATATTTAGGCGCTTGAGAGAATGATGTTGAAGGAACTCGGCAAAATACTTCCGTAACTTCGGGATAAGGAAGACCTTCTTGTAGGCAACTATTGGAGGGTGGCACAAGCCAGGGAGAAGCGACTGTTTATCAAAAACACAGGGCTCTGCTAACACGTAAGTGGATGTATAGGGTCTGACGCCTGCCCGGTGCTGGAAGGTTAATGCGGTTGGTGCAAGCTAACTTCTGAAGCCCCAGTAAACGGCGGCCGTAACTATAACGGTCCTAAGGTAGCGAAATTCCTTGTCGGGTAAGTTCCGACCTGCATGAATGGCGTAACGATTTCTCCGCTGTCTCCAACATCAACTCAGTGAAATTGAATTCTCCGTGAAGATGCGGAGTTCGCGTAGTTAGACGGAAAGACCCCGTGCACCTTTACTGCAACTTTACATTGGTATTAGGAAAAACATATTTAGCATAGGAGGGAGACATTGAAGCAAGGGCGTCAGCTTTTGTGGAGTCACCAGTGAAATACCTCTTTTGTTTTTCTTGGTATCTAACTGATTGCCGTTATCCGGCATCAAGACATTGTATGGTGGGTAGTTTGACTGGGGCGGTCGCCTCCCAAATAGTAACGGAGGCGTGCGAAGGTAGGCTCAGAACGGTCAGAAATCGTTCGTAGAGTGCAATGGCATAAGCCTGCCTGACTGTGAGACTGACAAGTCGAGCAGAGACGAAAGTCGGTCATAGTGATCCGGTGGTTCTGAGTGGAAGGGCCATCGCTCAACGGATAAAAGGTACGCCGGGGATAACAGGCTGATACTGCCCAAGAGCTCATATCGACGGCAGTGTTTGGCACCTCGATGTCGGCTCATCACATCCTGGGGCTGGAGCAGGTCCCAAGGGTTTGGCTGTTCGCCAATTAAAGTGGTACGTGAGCTGGGTTCAGAACGTCGTGAGACAGTTCGGTCCCTATCTGCTATGCGTGTAGAAGAATTGAGAGGAGTTGACCCTAGTACGAGAGGACCGGGTTGAACATACCACTGGTGGACCTGTTGTAGCGCCAGCTGCAGTGCAGGGTAGCTAAGTATGGACGAGATAACTGCTGAAAGCATCTAAGCGGGAAACTCACCTCAAAACTAGTTCTTCCTATAGAGCCGTGGTAGACCACCACGTTGATAGGCTGGATGTGGAAGCACAGCAATGTGTGTAGCTGACCAGTACTAATAGCTCAATTGGCTTGATTTATGCACTGAAAAAAATTTTAATATCTAAACTAAGATAACCTTTTATTAAGTTTTTTTAATAAAAGTTTAGGTAATGGATAATTCTTATTTATATTAATTGGACTTGTTTTTTTCAAAATATCTAAATAGTAATATGCTGAAAGCCCTACATCAGGTCTGTATGTCTTGATGTTTTTTTTTGAAAAAATATCACCTTTTTTAATATTTTTTATTGCATAAATTGATCTTCTAAAAATTTTATTTTCCATTTCATTTTTTGATCTATTAAATTTTTCATCTCTAATTAGTTTAAAAGTATTTTTTAAAGTTTCGGTATATTTTTTTAACTGTCTACCTTTGAGAGAAAATTCTAAATCTAATCCTTTTTTTTGATTTTCCAAAGCTATGTGTTTTTCAAATACAGTTGCGCCTTTTATTAGAGAATAATTTGCTATTTCTTCACCAAGTGAGTGGTCAGATAATCCAACTCTACAATTAAATTCATCTTTAAATTTGTTAATGTAATTAAGATTAAAGTCTGATGATTTTGAGGGATAATTACTAACACAATAGAGAAGTGTTAAATCTTTACATCCATTTTTTTTTGCAATAACAACAGATTTCTTGATCTCAGACATTGTAGACAATCCAGTCGATAATATTAGTGGTTTTTTTGTTTTTGCAGCTACTTTAACCAAGTTACTGTCGTTCATTTCAAATGATGCTATTTTATAAGCTGGACAATTTAACTTCTCTAAAAAATGAACAGCTTCTTCAGAAAAAGGTGTACTGAATAATTTTATTCTTTTTCTTCTTGCATATTCAAAGAGAGTTTTGTGCCAAATCAAGGGTGTTTGGCCAAGATTGTAAAGGTCATACAAATTATATCCACGCCATAAACCCTTTTTAATCTTAAATTTTATTACATTTTCTTTAATTGTCATCATATCAGGGGTATATGTCTGTAATTTAACAGCATCTGCACCATAAGTTTTTGCCATATTAATTAACTTTTTGGCATTATGAATTGATCCATTATGATTAGCGGACACTTCAGCAATTATAAATGGATTTTTATTAATAAATTTTTTCATGAAGATGATTTTATAACATATGTATTTTTTTTATAAAATTTAAAGCCTGCGTTTAAAAAAAAATTTTTTGATACAGTATTATTTCTTTTTACAACCGCAACAACATTGAAAGTTGATATATTTTTTCTTTTTAAAGTATTTAATAACATATATCT
>CACLZL010000031.1 GCA_902611405.1 uncultured Pelagibacteraceae bacterium | reverse complement strand
TGATCAAGTTATTTCGAAATTAATTAAAGAAATTCAGCTTAAAAAAAATAAGGATGAAATTGTTAAATTAATTCAAAAAAAGATTCAAAATTTTAAACCCCAAAAAAACTCAATTAAAGTAAGTCATATATTATGACAATCCAAAAATTAGTAAATTTAAAAAAAATATTTAAAAAGAAAAAATTAGAATTACACACACCTTATTTTGAAAGTATTGATTATAAATGCATAAAAGAAAGTATAGATAGTACACTTGTATCAACACAAGCTGGTAAGTTTATTAAAAAATTTAGATCAAAAATAAAATCATTTACCAAATCAAAATTTATAGTATTAGTTAACTCAGGAAGTAGTGGAATTTATTTAGGCTTAAGATGTTTAGATATAAAAAAAAATGATGAGGTTTTACTTCCTACTTTGAACTACATAGCTAACGTTAATGCAATCAAGTCTCTTAATGCTATACCACATTTTATAGACAGTGAGAACTCTAGTTTAGGAATAGATATAAAAAAACTCAAATCTTATTTGAAAAAAAATTTTAGAAAAAAAAGAAATAAAACAATTAATATTAAAACAGGCAATACTGTATCATGTTTAATAGCAACTCATATTTTTGGAATTTCATGTAATATGATTGAATTATTAAAACTTTGTAAAAATTATAATATTAAATTAATTGAAGATGCCTCAGAAAGTTTAGGAAGCAAGCATCGCAGTAAACACCTCGGTACTTATGGAGATGTTGGAATTTTAAGTTTCAATGGAAATAAAATTATAACAACAGGTGCAGGGGGAGCATTGATAACAAACAATTATAAAATTTTTAAAAAGGCTGAACATTTATCTCAAAATGCTAAAATTTCGCATAAATGGAAATATGAGTATAATGATTTGGGATATAATATTAAAATGCCAAATTTGAATGCTGCTTTAGGTTTTGCTCAAATAACGAGATTGAAAAGATACATAAATAATAAAAAAAAATTATTTAAAATATATGAAAAAATTTTTTTAAATAATGAACTTTTTGATCTTTTGAAACCACCTAAAAATTTTTCTTGGAATTATTGGTTAATCACAATTTTATTAAAATCAGAAGATACTAAATTAAGAAATAAAGTCATTAATATGCTTAACAAAAATCAAATTAATGTAAGACCAATTTGGCAATTAAATCATAAAATATCTATTTATAAAAAATGTCCAAAAATGAATTTATCTAACGCAGAAAAATTAGAAAAAAGAATAATTTGCTTGCCAAGTAGCGCACATTTATTGATGAAATGATAAGAAAAAAAAAAATTTGTGTTATAGGAACAGGAGGGCACGCTGTATCTTGTATCGATTTGATTGAAAGTACAAAAAAATTTAAAATTATAGGTGTTATTTCAAAAAAAAATGAAAAAAGAATAAATAATAAATTTTTAAAAAATTATAATATCATTGGTAGTGATGATGATTATAAAAAAATACTTAAATTATGTAATAATTTAGTTTTAGGAATTTCATTTTATAAAAATTTATATTTAAGAGAAAAATTGATCAATAAATTTAAAAAAATTGGATTTAATTTTCCTACAGTATGCTCACCCCGCTCATATGTTTCAAAAAATGTTAAAATTGGAGAGGGTACCCAAATTTTTCATGGTGTTACAATTAATAAAAATTCAAGAGTTGGAAACAACTGTATAATTAATTCCCATTCTTTGATTGAGCATGACGTTACACTAGGTAATAACACTCAAATTTCAACAGGTGTAATAATAAATGGTGGTTGCAATATAAATAAAAATTCTTTTATTGGTTCAGGGAGTGTCTTAAAAGAAAACTTATCTATAAAAGAAAAAACGTTTATAAAAATGGGGTCTATTATTAAAAAATGAAAGTTAACATAATTGCAGAAGTTGGTGTGAACCATAATGGCAATTTCAATAAAGCAAAAAAAATGGCACAGGAAGCTAAAAAAGCTGGTGCAGATTTTGTAAAATTCCAAATTTTTGATTATGACGAGATTGCATTAAAGAAACTTAAAAAAACTAATTATCAAAAAACTAACACAAGTGATCAATCTGAAAATCAATATGATATGCTCAAAAAATTGTCACTTACTTATAAAGATTTTGATAAATTAATTAAATTTTGTAAAAAAATTAAAATAAAATTTTTAGCTTCAGTTTTTGATATTAAAAGTCTTACTTATTTAAAAAAGAAATCAAATATAATTAAAATTGGTTCTTCAGAGATTTCAAATTTTTTTTTATTAAAAGAATTAGGAAAAATTAATAAAAAATTAATTATCTCAACTGGAATGTGTGACTTTAAATCAATTAGAAAGGCCTTGCAGTTACTCTGTAAAAATGGCCAGGATAAAAAAAAAATTACTCTATTGCATTGCAATACAGCTTATCCTACTCCTTTAAATGATGTAAATATTTTAACCATGAACAAGCTAAAAAAAATTTTTAAAGTTTCTTCTGGTTACTCGGATCATGCTATAGGATGCGAAGCAGTATACGCAGCAGTAGCTTTGGGAGCAATTGTGATAGAAAAACATGTTACCCTTAATAAAAATCTTTCAGGCCCTGATCACAAAATTAGCTTAGACTTTAAGGAATTTAAGGAAATGGTGAATGTAATTAGAAACATCACAAAAACTCTAAAAACTAAAAAAGGGAAACTTACAAATAGTGAAAAAAATAATGCAAATTTAGTTAAAAAATATTTAGTGGCTAAAAATTTTATAAAAAAAGGTGAAAAATTTTCCTTAAAAAATCTTACAGCGAAAAGAACAGGAGGTGGAATTGAAAGTATGAAAATTAATTCTATTCTTAATAAAAGATCGAAAACGGA
>CACLZL010000030.1 GCA_902611405.1 uncultured Pelagibacteraceae bacterium | reverse complement strand
AACTTATGAGTCTTGACTGATGCATTCAAATTTTTTGGACTCATATTTTGCTTTTTGTATTACAGACTGATTTGCATTAGGATATTGTAATTCTACACCATTAATCATTTTGCATCCTTGATCTTTTTCCCCAATTTGAACCATAGATACTCCAAGTTTTAATAAATTTATCGGAGCTTTTTTTCCTTTTGGATATTTTTGGTAGCCTTCCAAATATGCAGAAGCAGCATCTGTATATAGTTGTCTTATTCTGAAAGTTTCTGCATACCAGTATTGTGCACTACCAGCCAAGTCATGATCAGAGTTAAATAAAACGAATTCTCTAAAAGCTCTCTCTGCAGTACTATAATCTCCAACTTTTAGAAAACTTGTAGCAAATTCATATTGCTCTTGTGGACTTAAATCTTGAGGTAGTATTTTTTCTTCTGATTGAAAAGTTTCTGTTACAATTGACGCTGTGGTTTCTACAGATTGAATTTGTTGTGAAGTTTCGTTTGTTTCTGTATCTTTATATGAAATTGTTCCCAAATCTTGAGGTTGTGAGCTTCCAGGTAATATTTTTTGTTCATCTGTCTTTGGCTTTGAGCTTAATTGATTGTCTTCGATACCAGTATTTCCAGAATTAATATTGCTTTCTATGTCTTGAAATCTAATTTGATTATCAGCTTGAATTTTTGAAACACGAGTAGATAATTTATCTAATTTAAAATTAATCTCTTCGAATTTATTTGTAAGTTCTCTAAACTGATTTTCGACTTCAGATAATTTTAATAGATGTCTAGTAAGAACATCCTCAGAATTTTGATCTAGATCTGAGACTGATATATCCTCAGTATTTGTTTGTAATTCAATAGATCCAGAATAAACTGCTCTTTCAAGAGTTTTAAGATCATTTTTTATAATTTCTAATATTTCATAGATATTGTGGTTATCTGCATGAGAAAAATTAATAAAGACCAAATTTAGTATTAATAGTAATTTAAGACTTATTAATTTAAATTTCGATATCATTTAAATTAGACTTATGATTATAAAATGGCAAAAAAAAGACCCTAAAACTTTTAATAGATTCAGGGTCTTTAATATTAAATAATTAATTTGCTTTAACAGTTACTGATCTTCTGTTTTTTGACCAAGCTAGTGGATTTGAGCCAGAGTCAACTGGTCTCTCTTTACCATAACTTAAAACAGTTATTCTGTCTGATGATATTCCATAAGTCATTAGATAGTCTTTAGCTGCGTTAGCTCTTCTTTCACCAAGCGCTAAATTGTATTCTCTAGTTCCTCTTTCATCAGCATGACCTTCAAGCACTACATTTATACTTGGATTTTTTCTTAACCAAGCTGCTTGTGCTCTTAAAGTTTCTCTTGATGCAGTTGTTAAAATAGACTCATTTGTTGCAAAGAAAACTCTGTCAGGAACTCCATCAGCTAAGTATTCTACTGTATCCGTCCCCGTGTAAACATCACCTTGCATTTGACCTTGTATATCTGTCGCAACTTCTTTTTTTGTTGCACAAGCAGATAACACTAGGCAAGCTGTTAATACTAAAAGTGTGTTCTTTAAAATTTTGCTTAATCTCATTAAATTGCTCCTTGCTGCTAATTTCAATTTCTTAACTTTTTCACATGTAAATAGAGGTTTCAAGTCTAAAAATCAAGAAATTTTAAAAATTAATCTACTAATTGCTTAATAATGATGACCATGATGGGTCAGATGCATCCGTAAGCGTCTTAATTTGACGTTCATTATAACCAGTTAAATCAATAGACCACAATTTTGCTGAAAAGCCTTCACCTTTAGCGTTAGTTTTAGTTTCTCTATAAAAAATAAGTACTCTACCATTTGGAGACCAAGATGGAGCTTCTTGATAATAATTTTCTGTCAAAAGCCTTTCTCCACTACCATCGGTTCTCATTACGCCAATGTAGAATTTTCCTTTATGTAACTTGGTGAATGCAATTAAATCTCCACGAGGAGACCAAACGGGTGTTCCATATAAACCATTACCAAAAGAAATTCTTTTGACATCTGTGCCATCATTCTTCATAACGTATATTTGCTGATAGCCACTTCTATCAGAGTTAAATGTAATATACTTACCATCAGGAGAATATGAGGGAGAAGTGTCAATTGATGGATGATTAGTAATTTTTTCTACCATCCTATTTTCCAAATTCATTGTGTAAATATCTGACTTACCGTCTTTAGCAAAACTCATTATAATCTTTTTGCCATCAGGTGAAAATCTTGGTGCAAAAGTCATACCTGGAAAATCTCCAACCACTTCTTGAGTACCTGTTTCAATATCTAATAAATATACTCTAGGCATATTTTTAAAATAAGATAAATAAGTCACCATTTGACTAGTCGGATTAAATCTAGGAGTTAATACTAATTCATTTCCTAAAGTTAAAAATTTATTATTTGCACCATCTTGATCCATGATTGCAAGTTTTTTTATTCTTTGTGTTTTAGGTCCTTCTTCTGACACGTAGATTATTCTTGTATCAAAATACCCTTTTTCTCCAGTCAACCTTTCATAAACCTTATCAGATATAATATGTCCAACTCTTCTCCAGTTATTAGGGACAGTTGTAAAAGCTAAAGCCATCATTTCTTTAGCAGCCAAAACATCCCACAATCTAAACTCTACTCTTAACTTATCATCAACATAATTAACTTTACCAGTTATAAGTGCCTGGGCTTTAATTAAGTTCCAATCCTCAAACCTTGGTTTTAAATTTGCAATATCAGGGGCTTGAAGGAAAGCTTTTTTATCCAATGGATTAAACAGACCTGAGGTTTTTAAGTTATTTTCAACTATGATGGAAATTTCTGAACCTATGTTCTCCTTTTTTAATATTTTTTTAAA
>CACLZL010000029.1 GCA_902611405.1 uncultured Pelagibacteraceae bacterium | reverse complement strand
GTAATGATAAATAAACTTTGAGATTCTTGAGGTTTCTGATTTTAAATAAAAAATATTTTCTGCATCCCAAATTTGTTTTTTTGTTTTTTTTTTTAATGAATAATTAAAAACCATTTTAAAGATATAAATATATATTTTTTTTTAGCAATAATATTTTCTTAAATTATTTATTAAAATAAATGATCCGCACCCATTATACCTGTATTTAAATCTTCTAAGTAATAACCACTTAAAAAAGGATTGTCGCTATTAAATGTTACCCAGCAAGTTTCTTTACCTAAAAATCTCTTAATTTTCTTATTTTTATTAATATCTATAAAATAATTTCCATTATCATTTATAATAATTTTTTTTTCAAAAAACTTATTATCTCTTTCTCTCCAAAACTTAATATCAACTATTGATTTTTTAAATCCTTTTTTTGCAAGGCTGAAGTTACTAAGAACTACTGAAGATTTTTTATGATTTAAAATTGGACACCATTTAAAAGTTCCACGCTTATTAAAAATTTCTTTATTGGGTACCTGAGCATTAAAACAAATATTGCTTGGTACATCATATTTATTAGGTTTTCCTATGTTTAAACCAAACTTAAGTCTGCTAGGTAATTTACCTTTGCCATTAATCAATATTTTTGCAAATAAAAAATTTTCATTATTTGAAATTTTTTTATTTAAATAATTTTTAATATTTAGATAAATTGGAGAAATTAATTTTTTTTTAATAATAATAATATTTTCAACTCTCTCAATACAGTTTCCATTTGGATTATAAATTTCTAAATCAAATTTTATATTTGATTTTGGGTAAATTGGATACAACACAAGATCAGTATATTCTTTTTTTTTGTAAAAAATTGGAAAAGTAATAATTGAGTCATGTAAATTCTTTTTATCAGGATTTAACCAAAATGAGTCTTTATAATTATTTGATGTATCGTAATAAGTATGTGTTAATGAAAATATAGAATTATCCTTTTTCATATTTCCACATATGAATCTTGGAAAAAATCCTTTAAAATCGTGAAATATTTTAACTGTTCCCTTTTTTCCTTCTAAAAAAAATTTTTCTTTCTCTGTTAGAAAAAAAATAAATTTTGTTTCTAATGGTCTCAATTTATTAATTAATATTTTTTTCCTAAGTTTTTTTCCTTTAAAATTAATAATTTCTAGTTTTAAAATTTTTTTAAATGCTCCAAATTCTCCATTTACAAATGCAAAATAGGGAAGAAAACCTATATTTGGGATAATATCGAAACCAGACTCGGGCACATGTATATCTGAATTTGAATTTAAATCCTCAAAATTGTTATATATTCGTCCACATGAATGAACAAAGGTAGAGCTTTTTTGTGACAAATAATTTAAAACAAAAGCCGGATATGGATAAACCATATCCCTAGATGAAAAGACCTCTAGCTCGACAGATCCAATAAATTCAAAATTTTTTTTATTTATCAATTTTCTAATTTCAACTTTGTATGATTTGATCTGATCCACCATTATCGTCTTTCGTTTGATAATTTTTCCCTTGTTATCTCTCAAGGTAACTAAAATAGACACTTCTGAAATATTTCTTTTAAGCAACCAATATCCCATAAAAGTAACATTAGTTTCTAAGTAATTATTATTTATTACTGGAAAAATTGCAGATGATCTAAATATTGGTTTTTGAATCGAATCTAACTTTTCACCAAAAGACCTTGTGGAGATCAAATGCTGCTTGTATGTTTTCATATTTAATCAATTTAAAGCTCGGAAAAAAAATAATTAAATACTTTAATGAAAAAGTTGTTTAATCATCTGTACCATCTTTATTTGCAGTATGTCTTAATTTCCAAGTATTTCTCTCTTTTTTCCATAAATGCCAAGGCCTAAACTTATCTAATCTTTTAAAAAATTCATCTTTTTTTATATTTAAATAAGATAAAATTTCTTCAAAATATATATCTGGAAATTCACCATCATATTTTTTTATTAATTTCATTGCTTCCTCATAATTCAAATGATTATTTCTTATTTCTTGACTTGCATCATAAGTTGTTCTTCCAATTCCAAATTTTATGAATGTAGTATAATAATGTAAATCATCAATTTTATCATCTATACTATTATATTTGGAATAAGTGCCTTGAGTCCTGAATGGCCTGGGTATAAACCCACAATTTTCAACTGCATAATAATATGTTTCTTGTGGAATCCAATTTAGATAATATCCTAAATAATGAACTTCAATTTTTTTTTTATCTATATCATCATATTTTGCTGGCATAAAAATATCTAAATCTTTTTTTTTTATATTATGTTTTTTGTGCAGATCATTTATACTTGAACCACCTAAATAAATAGAATTTATATTTTTATAAGCGAAGTAGGATTTATTCCTCAAAGAGGATTTATTATCTGCAATAGGGTTTCCATGCTCTGCTTCATTTTCACCATAAAAAACTAATGGTATATTCTTTTTTAATGCAATTTGGATGGGATAATTTTTTTGACCAAGCATAAAGGTTTGAAATGGGTGCATTAGATTTAGTACTGCTAATTTTGTAAGCTTAATCATTGTTCCCTCATCTCTTTTCGCAGAAATATTTGAAAATTTTCCACTTTTTATCCAATTCTTAAAATTTTTATATCCATAACCAGTATATAAGATAGGAGGCCAGGTTACTGTTAATGGATTCATTCCATATTTAAATTTTAAAACATGCGAAGCATAACAACTATCTTTTCCACCACTACCTGGGACTATACAATCATACTCTCCATGTTTTCCTCTATGTTTTTCTAGAAGATTTAAAAGTTCTTTTTCTCTTTTTTTAAAATCTATTTTTTTTTTTTGTTGAGAATAATGCCAACTTTCAGATATTCCATTTTTATCAAATTTAAGTGTATTTTTTCTTTCTAATGATTTATGGGAAAATTCTTGAGTAGATGCAGGTCTTTGATTAGACATTAGTGTTTTCTTACAAAAAAGAACTTTTTTTGGTAAT
>CACLZL010000028.1 GCA_902611405.1 uncultured Pelagibacteraceae bacterium | reverse complement strand
TACGAACAGAGAAAGGTCAAAGGGAAAATTGTATATTAGTGGAAAGAATATTCCAGATTGTTTTTTTAATATAAATTTAAGAGCACATGGTGATCAAATAGATCATAGAGAAGGTGATTATCTACCTAGCATGCAAATAAAAATCGAAAATGGCAATATTTTTGGAATTACAGACTTTTTATTGCTAAGGCCCAAGCAGAGAGGTGGTTATAATGAAATATTTGTAACAGCACTATTTAGAGAAATTGGATTGCTAGCTCCAAGGTCTTCTATGGTTGATATTACATTTAACAGTGGAAGTTATAAATTTATTTTTCAAGAAAAGATTAGAAAAGAATTCTTAGAAAATAGTGGTTATAAAGAAGGACCTATTATTGAGGGAGATGAAAGGTTTGTTTTCGATAAAGGTGATGTACCTTTTGTGAATCATCGGATATCAAATAAAAATTTTTCTAAACGTAATACTTCAAATACTCATATTTCTGAAATTGCACTTTCGAAATTAAACTTTTATGGATCACTATATTATAACACTGTACATAGAAATTGGTTAGTAGATTATTATTCTATTTCTGAGATGAGGGGTTTAAATGATTTTCACAATTTGGATATTTTTGATGCAATGATGTTTGCAACTGATAGTCTCGCAGGGCTATCCGTTCAAGACAGAAGGTTTTATTACAATTCAATAGACCAGTTATTTTATCCTATTTTTTACGATGGAATTCCAAGAGTGTTAGACAAAAATAATAATCTAGTTAAAAATGAAATCAAATTTGATAATTTAACAAGAATTAAAAAGCCAGATATAGAATTTTTTTTACCTTCAATGTTCGAGGGCAAAATTACACAATCAGCTAAGAATGGATCGCAAAAGGCAAAAAAATTATTAAGTAAAATTAATAAGATTGATTTTAATAAAAAGTTAAACAACTTAGGTCTTTCCCTTAATTTATTAGAGTTAAATCAAATATTTGATGAACTAGATTCTAGATTAAATGAAATTTCAAAATTTGGAGAAAATAAAATTTTTCATTTTGAAGAAGAAAATAAAGATTTTTTCATTAACAAATTTAGGAATCCAAGGTTTACAAATCAGAAGCTTGTATTTTATGACGAAAACGAAAAGCTTTATAAACTATGTAGAGTTAATTATAGTGATTGCGAAAGTATTAATAAAGACATTTTAAACAAAGCTAATTTATTAGCTCAATCAACAAAATATGTAAATGAAGACTTAATTTTTATTGGAAAAAAAATAAACAAAAAACTCGATGTTGGTTGGTATTTTCAAGAAAACATAAATAAGTTTAGCAAACTAAAGCTAAAAGATTTAGAAATTTTATACTCAAATGGAATTGTTTTCTCCTTCGATGAAAAGAGTAAAGTTGTTTCGATAAAAAAAAATAAACCCTTTGCAAGAGTTTTAATACAAAATCAAAGATTAGAAAATTGGACAATTAATTTTACTGATCTAACCAACATAAACGATCAGGTTTATAATAAATCAATATTTACTGATTTAAACGGCCTAACTGGATGTTTAAGTTTATATAATACCGAACTTGATGATGTTTCAATCAATATAGAAAATTCAAAATGTGAAGATGGTTTAAATATTATAAAGTCTTATGGACACATAAAGCATATAAAAATTAACGACTCAATTTCTGATGCATTAGATTTTGATTTTTCAGATGTGAGTATAGATAAAATAGATATACAAAATGCTAGTAACGATTGTACAGATTTTTCTTATGGAACATATTATATAAAATATTTACATGTAGTATATTGTGCTGACAAAGGTCTCTCAGTTGGTGAAAATTCTATAGTTAATTTGGAGAAATTTAATTCAGAAGCTGTAAATATTGGTGTAGCATCTAAAGATAGTTCAACTGTTGAAATTAATTATTCAACTATAGACAAAGCAAAAAATTGCTATTCACTATATAGGAAAAAAAAAGAATTTTTCATTTCTAGTATGAAAATTAACTCAAGCAAGTGCAGCAATTATGTAAAAGTTCTAGATGCAGATAAAAATGCAGAATTTATTATAAATGGAGAAAAAATTAGTGCAGAGATGCCTAATCCAAGTTTTGATAAAGAAAGTATCAAAATAGATATGAGTAATGAGGATCAAATAATTGATTTGATAAGAGATTTCCCCTCGTTAAATGACGATCAATCAGCAAATGCTGTAATTGAAATTTCAAAAGGTATGAAAGAAAAATGGCAAGTTTCAAAAAAAAATGGCTACCTTGAACATGAATTTGAATATGGCTCACCCCGTAAAGTTAGTATGTCATATCCATTTAATTACGGGATAATACCTCAAACAATTATGCCATTGAATAAGGGGGGGGATGGTGACCCACTAGATATCGTAATTTTAGGAGATGCAATTGATCAAGCTAGTGTTATGAAAGTTAGGATCATTGGTACTTTGCAGATGTATGATTATGGTGAAATAGATGACAAGGTAATCGCAATAAAACAAGATGATGAAAATTTTTTAAAAATAACTAATTTAAATGATTTAAAAAATTACAATCAAGAGCTATTTAATAATTTAGTTTTTTGGTTTGAAAATTACAAAGGAAAAAATGTTACAAAAATAATCTCAAGTTTTAATAATGATCATACGTTTAACCTCGTTAAAACTGCGCATAAAGATTTTAAAAAAAAGGGTATTAGTCATAGATAAATGTCATTTAGAATTGAGGAAAAAATTTTATTTAACAAGATGCAGGATAATTTGCTGAATAAATTTTTAATTGAGAATAAATCAAAAGTAATTCACGAGGATAGAATTATCTCTAGCATATATTTTGATAATAAATTTTTTCAAATGTTTAAAGACTCGGAAGAGGGATGTGTTCCAAGAAAAAAAATTAGGTTAAGAACATACTCTAATCAAAAGTATTTTAATTTTGAAACCAAGATATCGAGTGTTGAAGGAAGATATAAAACTACCAAAATTATAAAAAAAAAAGATTATGAGAAACTATTACAAAACGGAATTTTTGATAGTTTATACGGAATTTGCTATCCAGTTATAAAAATAAGTTATAAGAGAAAATATATTCAAGTTTTCTCAAAAAGATTAACTATTGACTCAGGTATTAAGTATCAAAATTTTATAACAAAAAAAATTATAGCAGATAATTTTAGTAAAATTCTAGAAATTAAAACATCAATCAATGAGGATTTAAATAAACTTAATATAAATTTTCCTTTTAGAAGAGTTAGATATTCAAAATATAGTGAGGGAGTGAAAAAACTAAAGATAAAGAATTAATATTTTATTTTTTTAAAAATTAGTTTTGCTAAAT
>CACLZL010000027.1 GCA_902611405.1 uncultured Pelagibacteraceae bacterium | reverse complement strand
ACTTAAGATTAAGAAAACTGAGAAAGCTGATTTAAACGCAAGTATTTCTGTGTAACCTATAGCTTTAACAATATCTATCACTAAACCCATTAGCCATTGCATTATGAATGTTCCAGCAAATATTAATAAATTAAATGAAGTTAGCGCTTTACCAGCAGAATAACCTGAAAAAGAAAGACCCACAGCTGGCTGTGTAACTGATAAAAAAATTGAACTTAAAATAAATAAGGTTATGTAAAAAGCTCCAGCTTTTGGACCTAATAATATTATCACTAACATTACAGAAAAACTAATTGGCAAACCTAATTTAAGTATTCTTTTGGCACTAAACCCTATACCTGAAATTTTTGGTAAAAAATAACCCCACAAAAAAAAGGACACCAGCATAGTTACATTTATCCAAAATAATCCTGTAGCGCTCTGAAGTGGTGTATAGCCAGCGACTCTAGTCATCCATGGGCCTGCCCATAAAGTTTGTATAGCCATTAAGCCCCCATAATTAAATAAACCCATTGGAATTACACTTATAAAAAATCTATTTTTCCATACTTCTGATAAAGTTCCTGTATTACCTGACTCTTCTGACTCTTTATTTTTAGTTAAATTCCATTTTGGAATGAAAACTAACATTAAAAAAATACTAATTAAAATTAAGATAGCTATACCACCAAATATCCATCTCCATCCAAAACTAGGCAATAAAAGTTGTACGGGCAGTGTGGATGACAAAAAACCTAATGATGCAATCATCAGCATCCATGAGTTTGCTCTTTGTTGTTGGTTTTCTGCGTACCATATTCTGTAACCAGTTAATGGAGCCATTAAACAAGCACTTACACCAACGCCGATTAGAATTCGTGAAACTAACAATCCTGAAAAACTTTCGGCTAAAGCAAATGACCCTGTCCCTACTAATGCGATTAATAAAAAAGATGAGACAATTTTTTTTGGACCATATTTATCTAACAAATATCCAAGCGGAATTTGCATACAAGCAAAACCTAAAAAATAACCTCCAGCTAATAAACCTAAATCAGCTGCTAATAAATTAAATTCTGAGGTTAATACTGGGGAAAGTGTTGCGGTAATTGCACGTAACAAGCATGATAAAAAATAACCAAATGCAAATACAAAAAAAACAACAATGGCCTGTTTTTTTGGTAAAATATAATTTTCCATTAATTAAAAGTTTAAAGATATATCTCTATGAACTGAGTTACATCTAGCAACAAATTTAGCTTGTTCTTTCGTCAATCTTGACTGAAGTCTTAATCCAATATTATCTTTAATAACTTCATTATATTTTATTAAATCAGGTAATAAATTTTTATTAGCATCTTCTCTCCATGAAACTTCTTTATCAAATAAATCAAAGGTTTCTGAGCTGGCAAGTAATAATTTCTGTTCATCGACTTCATCATTATCTATAATTGTTATTAAATCATCCAATTTATTTGCAAATTCTTCAGTGCCTGAAATTTCGCTTAATTTTTCAAAAAGACTATCGATTATTGAAATTGAATTTTCATAGTCTTTATTATCTATTAAATATTTTAATTCTTTTATTTCAGATGAAAGGTTTTTTAACTTTTCATGGTCATTAATAAACAATGCTATTTGATCTAAGCTATCATATGCTTCATCAACATTTTTTCTATAACGTTTTGTCCTAGTATTTTTCGCCTTTTGAAGTGTTTCAAATTCTTTATTTCGAGATTTCCAAGTTTCAGGTATTTGGTTTTTAAGATCAGTTATTTCTAATTTATAATTTTCTATTTTAAGTTCTAATTTATTTTTATTTGATACATCATCCTTGTCTAAATTTCTGATTTCTGATTTTAACTTTTTAATTTTATTATCAATTTTTCTAATTTTCTTTTGTTTTTTTCTAACAGAAAAATGAAGGTCTCTATAATCCTCTGCAAATAAATTATATTCCTCCTCAGTTTTTTGAAGTTTTTTAACTATTGCAAAAGTTCCTAGTGCATTATCAAAATGTTCTTCAAATATATCTAGTTTATCTACTGGCAAATTTGCAGGCACTAGTTTTTTAAAATTATTTATTGCACTTTTAATTTGACTCTCATTATTATTATAAATAGCAAATTTATACTCTTGTAGGCAGTATTGTAATTTAGGATTCATTGGTGGTGGAGCAACATTGGAGGTCAAATAAGTACGTGCTGGCAAATAGTTTACTAATGACGGATAAAAACCAACAATTCCAAGACCAATAAGTTGAAGAATTATAAAAGGAACAACTCCTTTCCATATATTCAACGTGGTAACTAATTTTGATGCAACTCCTTTTAAGTAAAATAATGCAAACCCAAATGGTGGAGTTAAAAAAGATGTTTGTAAATTAACTCCTATCATTACTCCTAGCCAAATTGCACTTACATTTGCACCTGGTTCGGCTAATAATATTGGTGCAATAATTGGAACAACAACTACCGCAATTTCAATAAAATCAAGAAAGAAACCTAATAAAAAGATTACAGCCATTACAACAACAAACTGTGTCCAAAATCCTCCTGGTAAATCTTGTAAAAAGTCTCTTACTAACTCTTCACCTCCAAAAGCTCTAAAACCAGAAGTTAACATTGCTGCACCTAAAAGAATTATAAATACCATTGAAGTAGTTACGCATGTTTCTGTAACAACTTCTTTCAAGACATTGTCGATCTTATACGATCTCCAAAAACTCCATATAATTCCAACTAAAAACGTAAATGTGAAAAATCCTGTAATCAATATTGCTGTCAAATCTCTCGTATCAACAGCTTTAATATTTAAATTATAATTCTTTGCGAAAATAAATATAGGTATTACTGAAACAACTGAAATTATTATTGGGTAATATGCATCTTTCCTACCCTTATGAAGACGGTAACCTGCCATCATAGTTGCTCCAATTGCTCCAATAGAACCAGCTTGATTCACTGTGGCAATACCCATCAATATAGATCCAAGCACAGCAAATATTAAGGCAAGAGGTGGAATTATTACCCCAATAACTTTTATCCAAAATTTAAAATCAAAACTTCCTTTAAATGTTACTGGTGGTGCAGCTTTTGGATTTATTCTTGCATAAACAAAAACATATAACATATATAAACCAACCAAAACTAATCCAGGTAATAATGCTCCTAAAAACATATCGCCAGCACTAGTAGAGCCTACTCTAAACTCTCCAGGCATATTAAATTCCCCTGTTAAAATTTTATAATCCGTCTGTCGAATTGTATTAGCTACATCAGCCGCACTAGCTAACTGGTCAGCAATAATAATTAAAACAATTGATGGAGGTATTATTTGACCTAAAGTTCCTGATGAGCAAACGATACCACTTGCAAGACTTTTGTCATATTTATTATTTAACATAGTTGGTAAAGAAATTAGTCCCATAGCGATAACCGTTGCTCCAACTATACCTGTAGTTGCTGCAAGTAATGCTCCTACAAAAATTACTGAAATACCCAATCCTCCTGGAATTGGACCAAACAATTGCCCCATTGTAACTAA
>CACLZL010000026.1 GCA_902611405.1 uncultured Pelagibacteraceae bacterium | reverse complement strand
GGTGTTTTGTTCATAGTTAAAAATTATTCTGGAGATATTATGAATTTTCAAATGGGTGCAGAAATGTACTCAGGAAAAAATGATAGTATCATTACTAATGACGATGTCGCTGTTGAAGACTCTACGTTCACAACTGGTAGAAGAGGTGTGGCTGCAACAGTTTTGGTCGAAAAGATTGTTGGATCACTTGCTGAGAATGGAGGTTCTTTAGAAGAATGTAAAAAACTTGGTGAAAAAGTAAATAAAAACTCAGGCACTATGGGTGTTGCTTTTACTAGTTGCACAGTTCCTGCTGCAGGAAAACCAACTTTTGATATTGGAAATGATGAAATGGAATTTGGAGTAGGTATACACGGTGAACCTGGAAGAAAGAGAGAAAAAATTCAACCATCAAAAACAATAGTCAATAATATGTTGCAAGCTATACTTGATGATTTAAAACCACAAAAAAATGAAAAGACTCTTCTATTTGTAAATGGTATGGGCGGAACTCCTCTTACTGAATTATATTTAGTATACGATGATGCTTGTGAAATTTTAAAATCTAAAGGTATTGAAATCACAAGAAGTTTAGTTGGTAATTATTGTACATCACTTGAAATGCAAGGAGCATCTATAACACTACTAAAATGTGATGAAGAAATTTTAAAAAATTGGGATGCACCTGTACATACTGCAGCTATGCGATGGGGTATGTAAAAAGTAATTTACATTTTTAATTAATTTTCGTATTAGAAAGTCCTTATTAAAACTTAACTATGAGTAGTAAAAAAAAAATTTTAATTATTCAGCCTATTCACACTGCGGGTATAAAATTATTAGAAGATAATTCTGATTATGAATTTGAAATAGTAGAAAATACAGATAACGAATTTTTAAAATC
Organism: uncultured Pelagibacteraceae bacterium; assembly: GCA_902611405.1. Classification (GTDB taxonomy): domain Bacteria; phylum Pseudomonadota; class Alphaproteobacteria; order Pelagibacterales; family Pelagibacteraceae; genus Pelagibacter. The sequence goes on along the minus strand of CACLZL010000026.1, from coordinate 2,882 downwards.
CAAGATAAAGGATTGTGATGGTATTTCTATCAGGACTGCAAAACTTTCTGGTGAAGTTATAGAAGGTTCAACTAAATTAAAAATTATTTCAAGACATGGTGTTGGTTATGACAATATAGACTTAGAGAGCACTAAAAAAAATAATATTACTCTTGCGATTACAGCAACTGCAAATGCAGTAGCTGTAGCTGAGCATGTAATGTTTATGCTGCTAAATATTTCCAAAAAAGGAAATATGTACGATGAAACTGTTAAAAGTGGCAAATTCAATGACCGAAATAAATTGCCCAAAACTGTTGAATTGTGGAATAAAAATATATTGATTGCTGGATTTGGTCGTATTGGACAGGCTTTAATAAAAAGATGTCAGGGATTTGAAATGAAAGTTTTTGTGTATGATCCATTTGTATCTAAAGAAATAATTGAAAAGCACGGTGGTATAAAAGTCGATAGTTTAGAGGAAGCTTCAAAAGTTATGGACGCAATATCTCTTCATGTGCCACTTAATGAAAAGACAAAAAATATTATCAATTATGACTTGCTAAAAAATATGAAAAAAAATTGTATTATAATTAATGCTTCAAGAGGTGGTGTGATAAATGAAATTGATCTAGATAAAGCTTTAAATGAGAATTTAATTCTCGGAGCTGGTTTAGATGTTTTTGAGATTGAGCCACCTGATCCAAATAATCCTTTATTAAAAAATAATAAGGTATTTTTAAGTCCACATACTGCTGCATTCACAGAAGAATGTATGACTAGGATGGGAAAAGAAACAATTCAAAACATTATTGATTTTTTTGAAGAAAAATTAGACAAATCTAAAATTGTAAAATTATAAACAGCAGGGAATAACAAGCATACTTTAATTAAAAGATTTTAATTTTTAAAGATCTGAATATTACTTTTATTTAAGGTCTCGGTTAAATATTTATAACCAATCTTTGCATATTCAAAAGGATTTGCTTTTGCTGGGTCTTGCTCTGCTTCAACAACCAGCCAACCTGAATAATTTTTTTCTTTTAACACATCAAATAAAGGTTTGTAATCAATACAGCCATCTCCAGGTACCGTAAAAGCACCCTCTAAAAATGCACCTCTAAAGCTCAAATCTTCTTTTAATGATTTATCTAAAACATTTTTTCTAATATCTTTACAATGCATATGAATAACTCTATCACTAAAATTTTTTAATATTTTAAGAGAGTTACCTTGAGCAAAGAGCATATGACCAGTGTCTAAAGTAAGTTTTACGCTATCATCAGTATTCTCTAACAAATTTATAGTATCTTCCTCGGTTTCTATAACTGTTCCCATATGATGATGGTAAGCAAGTGGCATGCCTTGATCTTGTAAATATTTGCCCATTTCCGAAATTTTTTTATAGTAATTTTTAGACTCCTCTTTATCCATTTTTGGTCTATTCGAGAGTTTTTTGTTTGGATCTCCTTGAATTGATCCGGCAACTTCTGCAAAAACAATGCAAGGTGCTTTACAATCTTTAAATAATTTCAACTGATCTTGTATAACTTTTTTTTCCTCTTCTACTGTATTTTTTCTTAAATTTGCACCATACCAACCAGAACAGAGATTTAGTTTAAACTCATTTAATTTTGGAATTAATTCCTCTGATTTCTTTGGAAACTTTCCACCAGACTCTATACCTATAAATCCTGCCTGACTTGCTTCTAACAAACATTGTTCCAAAGGTGTATCACCACCAAGTTCTGGCATGTCATCATTACTCCACGCTATTGGTGCTATTCCTAATTTTACTGACATAAATATTTTTTTTGCTAAGATATATTCAATGTTTAAATCAAATAAAACTAAAAAATTAAGTTTAGGAATTGTTGGGGGTGGTCCTGGATCATGGATTGGTCATGTTCATAGAATCTCATCTAGATTTGATGATCAATATGAAATAGTAGCAGGAGTTTTTTCAAGAAATGTAAAAATCTCTAATAAGTTTGGAAAGAGTATAGGGATTTCCTCTGATAGATGTTACTCAAACTATAAAGAAATGGCTGAGAAAGAAGCTAAGAGAAAAGATGGAATTAATGTAGTTGCTATAATGACACCTCCATCAAGTCATCAAATTATTGCTGAAAAATTTATTTCAAAAAACATAAATATAATTGCTGATAAACCTTTTGCTGGAAATTTAGAGCAAGCAACAAAACTTTTTAAATCAATTAAAAAAAATAAAAAAATTAAATATGCACTTACACATAACTATTCCGCTTATCCTATGGTTAGACAGGCAAAAATTCTTGTTGAGAGAGGCAAAATAGGAAAAGTAAGTATGATAAATGTTGAGTATGTTCAAGATTGGTCTGATGGATCATCAATTAATAGCAGAAATGCAAAAAAGAAATTGAAATGGAAGCTAGATAAAAATATTGTTGGCTCATCAGCTGTTTTAAATGAAATTGGATCTCATGCTTATCATTTAGCAATGTATATATCTGGTTTGAAAGGAATAGAGGTTTTTGCAGATATAAAACAAATTTCTCCAAAGATAAAAATGGACGATAATGCGCAGGTCATGATTAATTTTAATAATGGAGCAAAAGGCATGTTTTGGACCAGTGTAATGGCCAAAGGTGGTATTTATGGTTTAAGAATTAGATTATTTGGTTCTAAAGGTAGTTTGGAGTGGGTTCAAAATGACCCTGGTTACTTAAAGTTAAATCCATCAAAAGGGGCTGTAAAACTTTTAGAGAGAGGTTTCCATAATGCAGATTTTTCGAAGAATTTTTCTAGAATTAAGTTTGGACATCCTGAAGGATATCTAGATGCATTTGCAAATATTTATAAAGAGTTTGCACAATCTTTAAAAAGTAAATCGAATAAACGATATTTTTATCCTAATGAAAATG
>CACLZL010000025.1 GCA_902611405.1 uncultured Pelagibacteraceae bacterium | reverse complement strand
TTTGTTTAAATTATGAATCAAAAAAATTCTTTAGATCTTAACAGTTGCTTTCTGGATACAGATGATCCATTTCAATTATTTCATGAATGGATGGAGGAAGCAAAGAAAAAAGAGCCAAATGACCCAAACGCTGTTTCTTTAGCAACATCAAATCAAAATAATATGCCTTCGGTTAGAATGGTTTTACTTAAGGATTTCAGCAAGGATGGATTTGTATTTTATACAAACTTAAATAGTCAAAAGGGAAATGAATTAAAAGAAAATCCATATGCTGCGATGTGTTTTCATTGGAAAAGTCTTTTGAGACAAATAAGAATTAACGGAAAGGTTTCATTAGTTTCCGATCAGGTTGCGGATGAATATTATTCTTCTAGAGCATATGAAAGTCAAATAGGAGCATGGGCTTCTAAGCAAAGTGAAAAATTAAATTCACGAGACCAATTAATAAATTCTATTGAAGATTACAAAAAAAAATTTAGTAACAAATCAGATGTTCCAAGACCAAGACATTGGTCTGGGTGGATTTTGTTGCCAGATAGTATTGAATTTTGGCTAGATGGTGAGAACAGAATCCACGAAAGATTAAAATACAATAAAGATAACTCTGGGAAGTGGATAAAGTCTTTATTAAATCCTTAAAAATTTCTTGATAAACTAAATGATGTTAATTTTTTAAGAATAGTTTTTTCATTAGAGTCTTTAAATACACTTAGAGAATTTGAGGCTAAATTTATATAGTGTTGAGCTTTTTGATAGCATTCTTGAATTATTTTATACTTATTTATAAGAGCAATAATTTCATTAAAGTCATCTTTAGTTCTTAACTCTTTTTTAAACATGTTTGATAAAATTTTTTTTTCATCATTTCCTAATTTTTGAAAAAGTAAAATTATTGGTAAGGTAATTTTTCCTTCAAAAAAATCTTGACCAATTTTTTTACCAAATAGTTTAAGTTCAGCATTATAGTCTAGTGTATCATCTGCTATTTGAAAAGTTAACCCTAGGTTTCTCCCATAAAATTCTAAAGCATCTTTTTCTTTATTTTCTACATTAGATAAAATTGCACCAACTTTAGTTGCTGCTGCAAATAACTCAGCAGTTTTAGCTGAGATTATTTTTAAATATGTTTCTTCCAGCATATCAACTTCACCTTTGTGTTGAAGTTGCAAAACTTCTCCTTGAGCAATCTTAGATGAAGTGGACGATAATAATTTTAGAACTTCTAGGTTTCCGTCTTCTACCATCATTTCAAAACATCTACTCAATAGATAATCTCCAATTAAAACTGACGAATGATTATCCCAAACTTTGTTTAAAGTTTCTTTTCCTCTTCTAACAGTGCCTTCATCAATTACATCATCATGCATCAATGTTGCGCTGTGAATTAATTCAACACACGCAGCTAAATTTATATCTCTAGAGCCTTTAGAGTAACCGCATAATTTTGCACTACCCAAAGTTAGTAAAGCTCTTAGTCTTTTTCCTCCAGTTTCTATATGATAATCTGTCATTTTTTGAACCAGCTGCACATCACTAGATAATTTTGATTTTATTTTTTCTTCGGTTAAAACCAGTTTTTCTTCAACCGAGTCTTTAAGTTGAAAATATGAATCATTTATTTGATTTTTAAGCTGTACAACTGTTCCCATAAGATTTTTAAATTAGTATAATTTGTTTATATATATTACTTATCAATTGACGCACCAGTTTCTTCAATTATAAGTAGTCTTTATATTCAATAAATAATTCTATAAGACTTACCTATGTTCTCTTTTTTTAAAAAGAAAAAAATTGTTGCTCACTTAAAATTAAGTGGGGTTATTGGTAATGCAGGAAAATTTAAACAAGGTATTGATTTTGCAGGTCAAGAAGAACTAATTAAAAAGGCTTTTTCTCTGAAAAAAGCGGCATGTGTTGCTATATCAATCAATTCTCCAGGAGGATCACCAGTTCAATCTCATCTAATCTACAGCTTTATTAGACAACAAGCAAAAAAACATAAAAAAAAAGTTATTGTATTCGCTGAAGACGTAGCAGCTTCTGGAGGCTATTTGATTTCTTGTGCTGGGGACGAAATTTATGCAAATTCAAGTTCAATAATTGGATCCATTGGAGTGATATATTCCTCTTTTGGATTTACAGAGTTGATAAAAAAAATTGGGGTTGAAAGAAGAGTTCATACTGCTGGCAAAAACAAAAGCACACTTGATCCATTTTTAGAAGAAAAAAACGAGGATATTGAAAGATTAAAAAATATTCAATTGGATCTTCATAAAGACTTTATAAATGTTGTTGAAAAAAGTAGAGGATCAAAATTAAACAAATCTGATGTAGAACTTTTTTCAGGTGAGTTTTGGTCAGGCAGTAAAGCAAAAAATTTAGGATTGATTGATGGAATAGGTGATGCACATGAAATATTAAAAGATAAATTTGGTGAGGATGTAATTATTAAAAAATTTGAAAAATCAAAAGGATGGTTAAGTCAAAAACTTTCTTCATCTAGCAATCAAGTAGATCAAATAGCAAGTATTTTAGATGAAAGATCAATTTGGCAAAGATATGGTTTCTAAAGCAAAAAAAGAAAAAAAAAAAATTCAAACATTCCAAGATACAATTTTAAATCTTCAGAAATTTTGGAGTAAAAAGGGATGCATTATTCTTCAGCCTTACGATATGGAGGTTGGTGCAGGAACTTTTCATCCAGCTACCACCCTAAGATCACTAGGAACTAAACCATGGAAAGCAGCTTACGTACAACCATCAAGAAGACCCACAGATGGAAGATATGGAGATAATCCAAACAGGTTGCAACACTATTATCAATTTCAAGTTTTAATCAAACCTTCTCCTGAAAATATAAAAAAACTTTATTTAAATAGTTTGTCTACTATAGGAATAGATCATAATGATCATGATATAAGGTTTGTTGAAGATGATTGGGAAAGTCCAACATTAGGTGCCGCAGGATTGGGGTGGGAAGTATGGTGTGATGGAATGGAAATTACTCAATTCACCTATTTTCAACAAATGGCTGGATTTGATTGTAAACCTGTATCAGTTGAAATCACTTATGGCTTAGAAAGAATTTGTATGTTTACCCAAAAAGAAAAAAATGTTTATGATTTATTGTGGAATGATGAAGGTGTAAAATATCACGAAGTTTTTCATCAAGCCGAAAAAGAATTTTCAGCATACAATTTTGAACATGCGAATGTAGAAACACTCTTGAAAATGTTTGAAATGCATGAGTCTGAGGCAAAAGATTTGGTAGAAAAACAAATTTCATTACCAGCATATGATCAATGTTTAAAAGCCAGTCATGTGTTTAATATTCTAGATGCAAGAGGTGCAATTAGTGTCGCACAAAGAGCTGGTTATATTGCTAGAATAAGAGATATTACAAAATCTGTAGCTGGCGTTTGGCTAGATAGTCAAAAATAATGTCAGAGTTTTTTTTAGAATTATTTAGTGAAGAAATACCTTCAAATCTTCAACAAAATTTAAGGGAAGACTTACTTAAAAGTTTTAATGATTTATTTTTAGAAAAATCAATTTTATTTAAAAAAAGCTCGTCATATTCAACACCAAATAGATTAGTGGTATTATTTGAAGGTGTTCAAAAAAATGTTGTACTAAAATCTGAGGAGATTAAAGGTCCAAATATTAAGTCACCAGAGACAGCACTAGAGGGGTTTGTTAGGTCAAATAAAATTTTAAAAAATGATCTCTACCAAAAGAAAACAGACAAAGGAGAATTTTATTTTTTCAAGACAAAATCAAAAAAATTGCACACACATGGATTATTAGAGGAATTT
>CACLZL010000024.1 GCA_902611405.1 uncultured Pelagibacteraceae bacterium | reverse complement strand
ATAACAAAAACTACTAATTCCTATTGGTATTCCAATTACAACATCATTAATTATACCTGCAAAGAAAATTGCAAGATAACCCAATTGATCAGGATTTCTTAAAGTCCAAAAGAAAATTAATAAATGAACAAAATTAAAAGCAAAATAATCAAGTTTTAAATAATTAAAATCAAATTCATTAAATACGGAAAAAAATAACATTATTATAGGAAGATAAGATAAAAATATTCTTAAAAAGGGACTTTTGTTAAGTGATGACATTATTTTTCTCCATCAATTTTATAAGAGACAATTTTTACATAATTCAATTGAGTGAAATCAGAAAAAAAATTAATTTTTCCCTCTGAACTATTATCTATTTTTCCTATTGGTATCCCTGGTTTAAATAGCCCTCCGAGTCCAGACGTATAGACAATAATTTTTTTATTATTAAATCTCTCTTTATAATCAATTTGAGTATGTTCGATTGTTCCAAAATTGCTTCCTGTTCCAGAAACTACAGCCTGTATATCATCTGGCTCTAAAACAGAAGGTATTTTGCTATTCAAGTCAGACAAAAGTAATGCTCTGGAATTACTAAAATTTACCTCAATAATTTGTCCCACTAAATAAACCTCATCAATGACAGCCATTCCAATTTTTACTTTATCTTTTGTGCCTTTATTTAATACTACTGATTTTAAATATGGGCTATCTTTATCAATTAAAACTCTGGCAAATATTTCCTCTGAATTTATACTTTCGTCAAGTAACTCTCTAAGCTTTTCATTTTCTGCAATTAAAAAATCATTTTGTAATTTCAGTTGCTCATAATTTTCTATTTTGATTAATTCTGTCTGATGATTTTTATGTAAATCTATGTGTGATTTGAATTTGGAAGTTATTTCTTTAAATTTATTTTCTGGAATTGATACAATATAAGATGATCTATAAATTACCTCATTAATTCCTAATTTAACAAATTGAATTGCTTTAAAATTAAGATTACTTAAGAAAATTACAATAATTGATAAAAAAATTAGAGTTAGTAATGAAAATTTTTGTTTATCTTTTTTTTTTAAAAAAGCTGACCTAATGGCAATTACAAAATCATCTCTGCCAGTAGCCATTTTTCCTAATATTCAGATAACATAGTAGAAAAAGTTTCTTCTTGATCCAAAGCTTTACCTGTACCAACAGCAACACAAGATAATGGATCATCTGCTATATGAACTGGTAAACCTGTTTCTTTAGAAAACCTTTTATCGATATTTTTTAACAAAGCACCACCACCTGTTAAAGTTAAACCCATATCAACTAAATCAGCTGATAACTCAGGAGGTGTATTTTCTAATGCATCTTTAATCGCACCAACCATTTGTTTCATTATATCATTTAGTGCCTCTGCAGTGTCTTCCTCTGTGATATTAACTTCTTTTGGAGTACCTGATCTTAAATCTCTTCCTTTTACTGGATAAGTATTTGTTCCGGTCGGAACAGCTGTTCCCATTTCTTTTTTTATTTTTTCGGCAGTAGTATCACCAATTAACAAATTATATTCTTTTCTCATATAATCCACTATTGCAGTATCCATTGAGTCACCTGCAACCCTTAAAGATTTTGAATAAACTAATCCACCTAAAGACATAACCGCAATTTCACTTGTGCCCCCTCCAATATCTACAATCATTGAGCCGGTTGCTTCAGAAATTGGAAGATTTGCTCCTATAGCCGCTGCAATTGGTTCTTCAATTAATTGAACCCTTCTTGCACCCGCTGCTAAAGCACTATCTTGAATTGCTTTTCTTTCAACTGGTGTTGAGCCAGTTGGTACACAAATTAAAATTCTTGGATTTGCAAATGTACTTCCTTTATGAACTTTTTTAATAAAATGTTTAATCATTTCTTCGGTGACTATAAAATCTGCGATAACACCGTCTCTTAAAGGTCTAATTGCACTTATATTGCCAGGTGTTCTTCCAAGCATTGTTTTCGCTTCATCTCCAACAGCTAATACATTTTTTTTTCCACCTTGATCAACTATCGCAACTACTGATGGCTCATTTAGAACCACTCCTTGTCCTTTTAAAACAACAAGTGTATTCGCTGTTCCAAGATCGATCGCCATATCTTGGCTCCATATTTTTTTTACACTATCAAATAATCCCATTATATCCCTCTTACTTTCTGACTTTCTTGCTCCATAGGAGCTGTTTTATCTCGTTTTATTATCATTTTATTTAATGCATTTATGTATGCATTTGCTGATGCAACCAAAGTATCTGTATCAGCTGCTTGACCTACAGTTGTTTTGCCCTTTTCTTCTATTTTTACACTTACTGTTGCTTGTGCATCTGTTCCTTCTGTAACTGCATGAACTTGATAAAGCTGCAAGTTAACATCGTGAGGATATAAAGTTTTAATACATTTGAATATTGCATCTACTGGACCATCTCCAGTTTCTGTTGCATTTTTAACATCACCGTAAACATCCAAAGTCATTTCAGCTTTTTGTGGTTCTCCTGTTCCTGCAAAAACTTTCAAAGATTTAAGAGTAATTGCATTGACTTTATTATCTACAATTAAACTATCATCTACTAAAGCAATAATATCTTCATCATAAACATGTTTTTTTTTATCCGCTAAGACTTTGAATTTTGCAAATGCATTTCCAACTACATCATCTGTAAGATCCGGATAACCTAAACTATTTAACTTATCTTTAAATGCGTGTCGTCCAGAATGTTTTCCCATCACTAAAGATGTTTGCTTCACACCCACACTTTCTGGTGTCATTATCTCGTAAGTTTGTCTATTTTTTAACATTCCATCTTGATGAATTCCTGCCTCATGAGCAAAAGCATTTTTTCCAACAATAGCTTTATTATATTGAACAGGAAATCCTGTTGCATTTGAAACAATTTTTGAGGCTTTGCTTAAAAGCGTCGTATTAATTCCTGTTTCATATGGCATTAAATCAGGTCTTGTTTTAATTGCCATTACAACTTCCTCAAGAGCAGCATTTCCTGCTCTTTCTCCTAATCCGTTTATTGTACATTCAATTTGCCTTGCACCAGCTTGAACTCCAGCTAATGAGTTAGCTACTGCTAAACCTAAATCATTGTGACAATGAGTTGATAAAATTGCTTTATCAATATTTGGAACTTTATTTAATAATGTTTCTATGATTGTAGTAAACTCAGATGGTATTGTGTAGCCAACTGTATCAGGAATATTAATTGTTGTAGCTCCATTTTTAATTGCAAGCTCTACAGTTTTACACATGTAATCCATATCAGTTCTTGTTCCATCTTCACATGACCACTCAACGTCGTCAGTAAACTTTCTTGCATAAGCAACATGTTTTCCAATCGACTCGTAAACATCCTCTGGTGACATGTTTAATTTATGTTTCATGTGTAATGGACTTGTAGAAATAAATGTATGTATTCTAAATCTTGGTGCATGTTTTAGAGCTTCATAAGCTCTATCAATATCTTTTACTGAGTGTCTTGAAAGTCCTGCAGGAATAGAATTTTTTAAAATTTTACTTACTTCTGAAACAGCTTCAAAATCCCCTGGTGAAGCTATAGGAAAACCTGCTTCAATTATATCAATACCTAATTCATCAAACACTCTCGCGATTTGAATTTTTTCTTCTAAACTCATAGACGCACCTGGTGATTGCTCACCATCGCGCATAGTAGTATCAAATATAAAGACTCTATCTTTATTGCTCATAACTAAAATTTTTAGAAAATCCATAATACAATCTATGAGAGAGATTGCAAAATAATTAGTTAAATAATAACTTTTAATCAACCATTTTAGGCTTACAAAAATTAATTATAAATAGACTCAATTTTAGGCATTAACCGTAAAAGTTCTCTTGTGTATTCATGGCCGGGTTTTAAAAATAAATCCTCAGTATTTGAAACCTCACACAAATTACCATCTTTTAAGACTCCAATTCTATCGCACATTTGTCTAACAACAGGTAGGTCATGGCTAATAAATAAAATTGTTAAATTTAATTGTTCTTGAAGATCTTTAAGTAAATTTAATATTTGGGCTTGGATACTTACATCCAAAGCAGAGGTAGGTTCGTCACAAACTAAAAGTCTTGGTTGTGT
>CACLZL010000023.1 GCA_902611405.1 uncultured Pelagibacteraceae bacterium | reverse complement strand
ATTATTAATTTTTTAATTTTTGGTGTACCATTTGATTATAATAAAATTGTTGGTGTAATAGGAATTATAGTTTTTGGCATAATGTTTATTCGAACTGAGGGAACTAAAAAAATTAATTGATGAGATAGTTATGAGAAATATTGGATTTATTGGTGTTGGTTATATGGGCTACGGAATAGCGAAAAATATTTTAAAACATAAAAATAATCTTTTTGTGATTGCTAATAAAAACAGAAAACCAATTGAGAAAATTGTAAGCGAAGGAGCAGAAGAAGTAAAATCTTTTGAAGATTTTTCTAGTAAAAATTTAGATGCGATGTTTATGTGTGTTACCAATACTCCAATAGCGAAATTAATTTCTGAAAAAATATCTGATATTTTGGATAGTAAAACTTTAATTATTGATATCACTACTCATAATAAAACGGGATCAATGGAAACAGAGGAAATATTCAAAGTAAAAAATATTAATTATGTTGAATGTCCTGTAATGGGAGGACCCGTTCAAGCAGAGGAAGGTATACTAGGGGGTATTGTTGGAGCATCAGATGAAAATTTTAAAATCGCTGAGCCATACTTTAATTTTTTCTGTAAAGAATATTTTCACTTTGGACCTGTTGGGATGGGAGCAAAATCTAAGCTTTTAAATAATTTTTTATCCCTTGGAAATGCTGCATTAGTTAATCATTTAGCTAAAAGTGCTACAGAAATGGGTTTAGATTTAAAAAAAGTATTTGATGTTGCAAAACTTGGTTCTGGAAATTCAGCAGCTTTAAACCGAGTTTTTGATAATCTGTTACAAGGTGATTTTACTGGATTTAAATTTACGGCAAGTAATTCCGTAAAAGATTTAACTTATATTCAAGATTTATTAAAAGAATTTCCTGAAGCTGAAAAAGTTGCTGAAGTAAATAAAAATTATTTTCAAAAAGCTGTTGATGACGGTTACGGTGAAAATTTTATTAGTGAATTAATAAATAAAAAATAATTTTGGAAGTAACTTAAGTTAGCGGGAATCTACTAAAGCACTAGGTTGTATTCAATAAATATATTTGCTCAAAATTAAAATAAATTAATTGAAATTGTATAAATTATAATTACCTTTTGGTATAAGGAGGTTTATGTTAATACTTTCACCACCTGATACTTAGCTGAACAGCTTTTCATTTAAAAAATATAACGAAAAATAAAATCCTCTCGGATTTAAATGCCAAAGAGGCGATATAAGGGAGCTCTTTAGGTATACACTTAAAGAGCGAACCCTTTAAAAATTTAATTTACAGATTTTAATATTTCTAGTGGAAGTGGAGCTTCTGGGTATTTTTTTTGACACAACTTTTCATAGTTTTCACAAAAACTCATGATAGTTTTTTGAACTTCTTTTTTATTTTTATTTGAAAGATTAAGCTCTTTAATTAATTCACTGCAATTTTTTTCTAATTCTTTTATTTGTTTTCCTGAAAAAAATTCTCCTGTTTCTATTTCCCAATACGTGTCTTCAAGCTCATCATCAGTTAGATCATTTAATTTTTTTTGTAATAACTTAATAGTCTCGTCCTCTGTTGCCTTATCTCTCATGGGAGAATCCTTAAGTTTTCCAAGGCATTTATCTCTTAATCCATCAATGAAATGGAAATAAGGTTTGCCCTCTGAAAAATCTCTAAAATGATTTGTATTAAAATACTTATCTATCGCTTTTTCTGTTGAAACCTTTTCTTTGCCCTTAATTATTGCAATTTGTACATAAACTTCTTGGCTAATATATTCTTCAATATGATCTTTAACTTTTTGAGGTATCATTTTTATCTTGGTAACTAATGTTCTTCTCTATACCTACTGTGACAAGCTTTACAATTACTCCACATAAATTGTTTCAAGGTTCCTCTTATATCATCGGCATCTTCAATAACAGATGTAAGTTTTATCATATCCTCAGATGCTTTTGTCATTAATGCATTAAAAGCATCTTTTTCTTCCCAAACAGTTGGTAAAGCTTCAGTATCAAATTCATCTTCAGTGCTTTCGGGAAATAGCTCTATCAAAACTTTATAATTTTCACTCATTTCAATCATTAGTTTTTTTGCTTTTTCAAAATCTCCTTTAGATGAAAAAGCTTGTACTCTTTTTGCTGTACTATAGTTTTTACTAAATAATGCTTGCCTACTTTTAACAATATCTTCTACTGTTAACTCAGCATTACCATATGAGACAAAAAATATGCTTAAAATTGAAAATAAAATTATTTTATTATATTTTTTTATGTGATTAAATAAAACATGCATATAACTAACACCGTAACAGAGTATGGTATTATCTCAAAGGTGTTACATTGGCTCAGCGCAATTATTCTTTTTATACAAATACCTTTAGGGTTCTATCTAGTGGATTTAGATTTTGGTGATCAAAGAATAACCATTGAAGATATACACGTTACATTAGGTTTAACTGTTTTTTATATAATAATAATAAGGTTAATAAATAATATACTTAATCCAACTCCAAAATTAAATCCAAGTATTTTTAAAGGACAAAGGTTTCTTGCAAAGATGAACCATGTTCTTTTATATGTTGCTATTTTATCAATAACAATTTCAGGAATATTAAAAAAATTATTTAATGGGGAAACATTAACAATATTGTTTAGAGAAATTCAAATTAATGAAAATTTTGATTTAGCAGATCAGTTTTATGAAATTCATATTCTTTCAAATTATACCCTTATCGGTTTAATAGTACTTCATATAACTGCTGTTATTATTCACAAACTATTTTTTGGAGACAATTTATTAAAAAGAATTCTTTAATCTTAATGACAAGCAATTCCAAATTTTTTTAATCTCCAATAATTATAAGGCCAAGGAGTTAAAAAACCTACAATCAGCATTATTGGCACCACCCACCATGTTAAAATTGCACCGCCAGTTAAAACATAGTCAGTTAAATTCATCATAATTTCCATGCTAATCATTGAAATTAAACTCATTCCACAAGCAGTTTTGAATGCGTTAACAAAATTAAAATTTTGTGTCATTAAAATTATTGTTTCTAAAATAATACTTGTAATTAATCCGTTGATGATTGCTAAAATCATTATTCCTAAAATTGGAAAAGGAATTTGAGTTAATTGAAAAAACAATATTGTTCCAAAATCTCCAATTGCACAACCAAGTACACACCAAGCTGTATTTTTTGCGCTTCTTTTCCAGGTATGTCTACAAGACCAATGAAATGTAGAGGAATTCATTTTAATTTGATATTAATGATAAATGATTTTTAGACAAGTTTTCGATAATAAATCATCAACTTATACTTATTTAATTGCCTCGGCAAAAGGTCGCGAGGCAGTCATAATTGATCCAGTAATTGAGAATGTTGAAAGCTACATCAAGCTACTTCAAGAATTAGATTTAAAACTAGTTAAGGTAATAGATACCCATATTCATGCTGACCATGTAACTGGTGCAAGTAAACTTAAGCAAGCAACAAATTGTTATACGCTAATGGGGGAACACACGCCTGCTGATGCTGTAGAAATTAAGGTAAAAGATGATGAAATAATAAAAATTGATCAAATAGAAATCAAAGCGATGTATACACCTGGTCATACTTCTGACAGTTATAGTTTCTTAATGGATAACTATTTATTTTCAGGGGATACTCTTTTAATTAATGGCACTGGTCGAACTGATTTTCAAAATGGAAGCTCAAAAGATGCTTATAATTCAATCTTTAATAGGTTGTTAAAATTACCTGAGGATACCACTTTGTATCCTGGTCATGATTATAACGGCAAAGTATCTAGTACAATTGGTAATGAAAAAAAATTTAATCCAAGATTGCAGGTTAGAAATGTTGATGAATATGTAGAGCTTATGTCAAATCTTAATTTAGCAAAACCAAAATTAATAGATGTCAATGTAAGTAGAAATATAAAATTAGGTGCTAATTAAATACTACAAATATTAGAAACCAATAAGAAACTAATCCAGCCGAAATTGTTGCAATAATATTTTTTGAAAAATAACCTACAATAACAGCAACTAATGCTCCAAAAATTTTGGGATCATTCATTTCTATAAAAGCTCCAAAATCATTTATAAATATTCCTGGAAATATTATTGCTGGGAATACTGCAGAAGGAACGTATTCCAAAACTGCTTTAATTTTTTCTCCCAACATATCTCTACTTATTAAAGCAATCATAGTCATTCTAGTGAAGTAAGTTAATATTCCAGCAAAAATAATTGAAGTAAGAGTCATTTTTTTAACCTCAATAGCAGCGCTGCTATAAATAAAGCAATTATCGGTGAAATAATTATATAAGATTTAAATGGCGCATCAAAAAATAACAGTGAACTTAAACCGCAAGTAATCATTACAATTACATGGTCTAATTTTTTTAAATCCTGAACAACAATTGCTATAAACGTTAGAGGAATTGCAAATTTTAATCCGAGTTCCTCTGGAACAAATGATCCTAACACAATGCCAGATAATGTTGCTATCTGCCAACAAACCCACATTGTGCAACCTGTACCAATTAAATGATAATGTAAAAATTCTTCACCTATATTTTTTTTGAAAAATTTATTAGATTCAGCAAAGCCTTGATCTACAACAACATAAGAAATTAATAATTTTTT
>CACLZL010000022.1 GCA_902611405.1 uncultured Pelagibacteraceae bacterium | reverse complement strand
CTTAGGAGCTTCTTTATTATCCTCTTCTTTTTTATTTCTCTCTTTTTTTGGCACTGCTTTATTTGGATTATTTCCATTTGCAGGCATAGGCATTAGTTCGTTCTCACCTAAAATTCTTGCTACTCTAGTTGTTGGTTGGGCTCCTTGACCAAGCCAATATTTAATTCTCTCAGCTTCTAGGCCCACTCTTTCTTTTTTCTCTTTTGGTAATAGAGGATTAAAGAAACCAACCTTTTCTATAAATCTTCCATCTCTTGCAAAACGACTGTCGGCAACAACAACCTTATAAACAGGACGTTTTTTTGTTCCACCTCTTGATAATCTTAATTTTAACATTTCTTCTCCTTTTTTACTTTAATTGGTTAAATAGCTCTGGCGGTATACCTTTATCAGACATACCTTTCAGATTTCCTTTTGACATCTTTTTCATCATTTCAGACATCATTTTAAATTGCTTAAGCAATTTATTGATAGTGGCCGGATCTGTGCCAGAGCCATTAGCAATTCTTTTTTTTCTAGAACCATCAATTATTTTTGGGTTCTCTCTCTCTTTTTTTGTCATTGATAAAATAATAGCTTCATTTTTAGTAATTATACTTTCATCAATTCCCGCTGAATCCATTTGAGATTTAATTTTAGAAACTCCTGGCATAAAAGACATAATTCCCTCAATGCCACCCATTTTTTTCATTTGTCTTAATTGAGATAAATAATCTTCCATAGAGAATTGACCTTTTTTTAAATTTTCCTCTGCTTTTTTAAGATTTTCTTCTCCTAAATCTTGAGCCGCCTTTTCTACAAGGGATACGATATCCCCCATACCAAGTATTCTGTTTGCAATTCTATCTGGATGGAATACTTCAAGATTATCTATTTTTTCTCCTATCCCTAAAAATTTAATTGGAACGTTTGAAACATATTTCATACTCACCGCGGCTCCACCTCTTGCATCACCATCAGCCCTAGTTAAAATAATTCCAGATAAATTAACTGTATTTTTAAATTCTTTTGCCACTGAGGCTGCAACTTGACCTGTTAAAGAGTCTGCAACTAAGAAGGTTTCTGTTGGATTAATGACAGCTTCAATTAGCTTAATCTCACTCATCATTTGTAAATCGATTTGAGTTCTACCAGCAGTATCAAATAAAATTATTTCAGCTCCATTTAAATTAGCAGAACTTATTGCTCTTCTACAAATATCAGCAGGTTGCTGACCTTCTATAATAGGTAAAGTTAAAATATTATTTTGTTCTCCTAAAGATCTAAGTTGTTCTTGTGCAGCTGGTCTGTAAATATCTAGACTGACCATCATTACTTTTTTCTTTTTATTATTTTCTAAAAATTTTGCTAATTTTGCTGTTGTTGTTGTTTTTCCAGAACCTTGTAATCCAACTAACATCATTGGCACAGGCGGTACTGCGTTTAAGTTTATCTCATTATTTGTTGCACCTAATAAATTTACTAGCTCATCATAAACAATTTTAACAACCATATCTCCAGGAGAGGTAGACCTTATTATCTCTTGGCCTAATGCTTTTGGCTTAACTTTTTCAATAAAATCTTTTGCAACATCCAAAGAGACATCTGCTTCAAGTAAGGCTTGCCTAATGCCTCTTAAACCTTCGTCTACTTGAGCTTCATCAAGCGAAGGTGCCTTTTTCAGAGAAGAAAAAATTTCTTCAAATTTATTTGTTAAATTTTCAAACATATTTATTACGCATAGCAATAACGCACTAGTGGGCGAACCCTCGCTGACTAGTGTCGATCTCTTTGTTTCCAAAGACACCGCAAAGTTAATGTTTTTGCGGAAACGGCAACAACCTATAATAGAGGTTCAAAAAGTCAATAAATAAGTTAAATATCTATATATGGATATTAAAGCTTTTAAAATGGACGGTTTAGGTAATGATTTTGTCATCATAGATAATAGGCAAACAATTATAAATTTGACGAAAGAGCAAATAATTAAGATTTGTGACAGAAAATTTATTGGTTGTGACCAACTAATATTGATTAAAAAAAATGATATTTCAGATGCTTCACTAGAATTTTATAATTCAGATGGAGGAATTTCAGGTGCGTGTGGAAATGGTACGCGATGTATTGCGGATCTATTAGGCAAAGAAAATAACAAAAAAGAAATTGTCCTAGCAACTTTATCTGGCAAATTAAAATCAAATATTGTTGGAGAAAAAATGGTTTCTACAGAAATAGGTATTGCAAAAACAAAATGGGATGAGATTCCATTGTCTAAAGAATCAAATACGAATAATTTAGGAATTAAAATTAATGACAAAAGTAATAACGAATTTTCTGGTGGAACTGCTGTAAATGTTGGAAACCCACATGTAGTTTTTTTTGTTGATAATAACGAAAATTTTGAAATTGAAAAAATTGGACCAAAAATTGAAACGCACTCTCTATTTCCAGAAAAATGTAATGTTACTTTAGCAACTATTGTTAACAAAAAATTGATAAAAGTTAGAGTGTGGGAAAGAGGAGCTGGACTTACCAAAGCTTGTGGAACTGCAGCCTGCGCAACAGCTTTTGCCGCAAAACAAAACGGACTAGCAAATGATAAAGTTGATATTGAATTTTCTACAGGTAGGTTGACAATTTCAATTGATGAAAACAATAGTATTCATATGAAAGGACCAGTTTCAGATATTGAGGAGATAAATTTTAAAATTTAATGGGAATTTTTGAAAAATTTAAATCAGGTTTTAAAAAAAGTGCCTCAGCTTTTACAACAGGTTTAAGAGATATAGTTGTAAAAAAAGAGATTGATGACAAAACATTAGACAAAATTGAAGATTATTTAATTAAATCTGATGTTGGTGTTGTTTCGGCTTCAGAAATAAGAGAAATAATTTCTCAAACAAAAATTGATCCTAATAAAGATTTAACTGACGAAATAAATAATATTTTAAAAAATTATATTATTTCAATAATGAAACCATTAGAAAATATTGAATTCTTCCAAAAAAAAGAAAAATTAAATGCAACATTAATTTCAGGTGTTAATGGTGTTGGAAAAACAACTACTATTGGAAAAATAAGTAAAATATTAAAGGGTAATGGAAACAAAGTAATGCTAGCTGCATCAGATACTTTTAGAGCGGCAGCTATAGAGCAACTAGAAAATTGGGCGAACAAAGTTGATGTTCAAATTACAAAATCATCTCAGGGCTCTGATCCTGCATCAGTTGCTTACAAGGCTATTGAAGAAGCATTAAATAATAATTTTAACCAAGTTTTAATTGATACAGCTGGAAGATTACAAAATAAAAAAAATTTGATGGAAGAATATAAAAAAATTGCAAACGTTACTAAAAAAATTGATCCTGATGCTCCACATGATGTTATTTTAGTTTTGGATGCAACTTCAGGTCAAAATGTAATTAATCAAGTTGAAGAATTTAATAAAATTATTCCAATAACTGGTCTTATTATGACAAAATTAGATGGTACAGCAAAAGGAGGTATTCTTTTAGCTGTTGCTAAAAAATATAAACTACCAATTATTGCTCTTGGATTGGGTGAAAAAGAAGATGATTTGCAAATTTTTGAGGCCGAAAAATTCGCAGAGGCATTTACTCAAATTAATTAATTAAGGTACTGGAAATTAAAGGTTTATAAAAACTACATTTATAATTTTCTTTAAATTCATAATGTCCACAATTTTTAGCTATCGAGGAAATAATAAAATCAAATTTTCCATTTACCGGATAAAGCTCTAGTTTTTTCTCAATAATATCAAATTTAAAGTTGGCTTTTAAACTTTTTACAGCACTGATCATCACTAAAGTTTTATTATCTTTTAAAAGATAATATGCAAAATCATCTGGGAAAACTGGAAAATCATACTCTTGCAAAAAATATTTTGCTGTTTTAGGAAACCATTCATAGGAGATCAGTGGCAAAGACTCTTTTGTTTTGTAGTCGTAAATATAAAGATCCTTTGGAAAATCATTAATATAATTTGAATTTTCTCCTCGAGCTAAGACAGCTTTTTCACGGGTTTTAAAATATAATGCGAAATTTTCATCGTGTGAATTCATTTGATCAATATGAAAAAGGCTATCTACAGATGCTAAATTTTCTTTGGCGTTTGACAAATTATTTAAAGAAAAAAGGACAATAAAAAATAATAAAAAATTTTTCATAAATTAACCTAAAAAAAAAATTTGAATTATCTTTGTTTAGATTATGGCTTAATTTAAACTATCAACAAACGATTTAAGTGCTAATACAAGTTTATCATCATATTCCATCATATGATCGTCATATTTTGTAAAATATGAATATTTAGGTTCACTTGCTAAATTAAAAATTTTTTTACCCATCCAAAATGGAACTATTTGGTCAGCCTCACCATGCATTACTAATACTGGGATATTAATATTTTTAATTTTTTCATTATTTTCATACTTATCTTTTAAAATTAAATCTACTGGAATATATGGATAAAAATTTTTCGCAGCCTCTATCATTGATGTAAAGGGCGTTTCTAAAATTAATCCTGCAAAATTTTTATTCTGAGTAATTTCAGTAGCAATGCCAGTTCCTAATGACTCTCCATAAATAATTATATCTTCTTCTTTTAGACCTTTTTCTTTAAGCCAGTTTATTGCACTAACACCATCTGTATAAAGACCCTCCTCACTTGGTTTTCCTTTATTTCCACTAAACCCTCTCCATGCAATAATTAAAAAATTAACATCCATGTCTTTAAAATGATTTAATTTATGGATTCTGTTTTCAAGTGTCCCTGCATTTCCGTGAAAATAAACTATTGTTTTATAACTTTTTAAATTTTTATTATGAAACCAGCCTAAAAGATTAATATTATCTGTTGTTTTGATAGTAACTTTTTCAATGTTAACTTCTAA
>CACLZL010000021.1 GCA_902611405.1 uncultured Pelagibacteraceae bacterium | reverse complement strand
ACAAATAAATTAGTGAAATCAGCAATTCAGGTTGAAGATACTGAAAACTATAATGCTCATCCATATCAAAAACTGCCCGTAATAAAAAAATATAAAAATGGAAATACTTTAGAGAATTTACAATGGGGTTTAGTCCCTGGCTGGGCAAAAGATAAAGATTTTAAAGCTTTGATTAATGCAAGGTTAGAAACTGTTGATGAGAAAGTTTCTTTTAAAAAATTGATTAAAAATAATAGATGTGTTGCAGTTGCTGATGGTTTTTATGAATGGAAAAGAGAGGAAAAAGAAAAAACTCCATATTATTTCACTCGTAAAGATACTCACCCTATTTATTTTGCAGGTATTTTTGAAAAAGATCAATTTTGTCTAATTACTGAAGATGCAAAAGATAGTATTAAAGAAATTCATCATCGTCAGCCAGTAATTCTTAATCAAACTGATATTAATCGTTATTTAGACATTGAACTTCAGGGATCAGCTTTTTTAAAAGAACGTAAGGTACCTGATCTTATTTTTCATGAAGTTTCAAAAGATGTTAATAAACCAATTAACAATAGTGCTTCATTGGTCCAACCGGTTTAAAATGGCGTCAATTTAGTTATTTATTGAAGGTTGTTAATAATAAATAAAATTATAAGATAAAGAATGCTTAGTTATATAGTACCTTTTTTAATTTTAATTCTTGTTGTTGTTTTTATCCATGAATATGGACATTATTATTTTGCGAGAAAATATGGAGTAGGTGTTACTGATTTTTCAATTGGTTTCGGTAAAGAGTTATTTGGATGGAATGATAAATCAGGCACAAGATGGAAAATATGTGCAATTCCTTTAGGAGGATATGTAAAATTTTTTGGTGATAGAAACGTTTATTCTCAGGCTGATCACCAAGAAATTTTAGAAAAATATAATGAAGAAGAAAGAGAAAAATTATTTATTTTAAAACCATTATACCAAAGAGTTTTAATTGTATTTGGTGGTCCTTTAGCTAATTTTTTATTGGCTTTAGTAATATTTTTTTCAATTTATACATTTATAGGTAAAGATTTTACTCCCGCAGTAATTAACGAGGTTCAAGAAGACAGTCCAGCAATGGTAGGAGGGCTAAAAGCTGAGGATATAATTTTAGAAATAGATGGAAATGAAGTCAAAAGTATAATGGAAGTTTCTAAATTTATCACCATGTCTACTGGTGATTTTATAGACTTTAAAGTTAAGCGTTCTTACGATGAATTAATCCTAAAAATTAAGCCAAATATAGTCGAAGGTGATGATGGTTTAGGAAATAAAATTAACAAAAGAATGGTCGGTATTAAGCTTGGGGCTTACAATAATAAAGTAAACCATGTTAAATTAGGACCTGCTCAGGCTTTATATCATGCAGGCTATGAAGTTTATTTTGTAAGTATTTCCTCTCTAAAATACATAGGAGGAATGATTTTAGGTAAAGCAGACACTTCCCAATTGGGAGGTCCGATTAGAATTGCAAAAATTTCTGGACAAGTTGCTACTTTTGGAGTGTTGGCATTTATTAGTATGATGGCTTATATTTCAATAAGTCTGGGGCTTATTAATCTATTTCCTATACCAATGTTAGATGGAGGACATTTAATGTTTTATGCTTTTGAGAAAGTTTTAGGTAGACCTTTATCTCAAAAAACCCAAGAAGGTTTTTTTCGAATCGGATTGTTTCTGTTGCTATCATTGATGTTTTTCACCACATTTAATGATCTAAAAGACCTAGGTTTATTAAGATAATTCACATTCTAAAACGTTTAAAAATGTCAATAAATTCAACGTTTATTTAAGTTTTTACAAGATATTGTGTATTTTAAAAAACTAAACACTAAAAAAAAGCTTGATTTATCAACGTTTATGGCAAGTATAATTATTAACCAACAAAACCGGAGCTAAAATGAACAAAAAACAACTAATTGCTAAGCTTTCTGGCTCATTAAATTTGAGCAAAGCAGATGCTGAGCGAACTTTTGATACAATTACCAACACTATTTTAGATGCTCTAAAAGGTGATGACTCAGTAAAAATTGCAGGGTTTGGTACGTACAAAGTAGCTAAGAGAAAAGCAAGAGTTGGAAGAAACCCAAGAACGGGTGAGCAGATTCAAATTGCTGCTTCTCAAAAGGTAAAATTCTTACCAGCCAAAGCTTTAAAAGAAGTATTCAACAGATAATATTTTTTTTTAACAGCCCTAACGTTTTAAAAAAGCGTTAAGGGCTGTTACTATATGCAAAAATTGCATACCCACTTTTCTTAATCAGCGTTACTTTTAAATTTTTTTAAAACTATAAGACATCTCTTAAACAAGTGGAGGTCTTATGACTAAATTTATAAAAAAAATGTCCGCACCACTTCTTAGTTTAATATTTTTATTAAACATGAGTAGCGCGGGTATGGCAGAGACAACGGTTTCTGCTGAGGTTCAAGCTATATTCAATTCACTATTATTTTTAATGTGTGGTTTCATGGTCATGTTCATGGCAGCGGGTTTTGCGATGCTAGAATCTGGTATGGTAACTTCTAAAAGTGTTTCTGTAATTTGTGCAAAGAACATCGGTCTTTACTCAATTGCTGGAATTATGTTTTGGTTATTTGGATATAACTTAGCGTATGGTATACCAGAGGGTGGATACATTGGAACATTCACACCTTGGTCAGATGCAAGTTCGGTCGATACTGGATATGCTGATGGATCTGACTGGTATTTTCAAATGGTTTTTTGCGCAACAACAGTTTCAATTTGCTCAGGTGCAATGGCTGAAAGAGTAAAACTTTGGCCTTTCTTTCTATTTGCAGCTATCTTATCTGGAATTATTTATCCAATCGTTATGGGTTGGCAATGGGGTGGAGGCTGGTTAGCAGAACTAGGCTTCTCTGATTTTGCTGGTTCAACATTAGTACACTCAACAGGCGGTGCAGCGGCGTTAGCTGGTATCATGTTGTTAGGTGCTAGATATGGAAGATTTGGTAGTAAAGGTGAAGCCAAAGCTATTAAACCTTTTGCTGCTTCTTCTATTCCATTAGTAACAGTTGGTGTATTCATCTTGTGGTTAGGTTGGTTTGGATTCAATGGTGGATCACAACTAGCTATTGGAACATTTGATGATGCAGTTGCTGTATCAAGTATTTTTATCAATACTAATCTTGCTGCTGCTGGTGGTGTAATGGCCGCTGCAATAATTACAAGATTAATGTTTGGTAAAACAGATGTTATTCAAATGTTAAACGGAGCAATTGGTGGTTTAGTGGCTGTAACAGCAGAACCATTAGCACCTTCGCCTTTAGCAGCTATTTTTATTGGAGCTGTAGGTGGTTTAATCGTTGTATTTGGAACAAAATTACTTTTTAGTTTCAAACTTGACGATGTAGTAGGTGCAATTCCAGCTCACATGTTTGCTGGAATATGGGGAACATTGGCAGTGCCATTAACAAATGCTGATGCATCGTTTAGTGCACAATTAATTGGTGTGCTATCAATTAACATTTTTGTATTTGTGGTGTCCTATATCGTTTTCTCAGCTATGAAGGCTACTTTTGGAATTAGGTTAAGTAAAGAGGCTGAAGCCAAAGGTACTGACGTAACAGAAACAGGAGTAATAGCATACGCAATACGAGACTAATTGCATGCAATATAGAGGCTCTTCGATCTCCATGTCGTTATCTCATTGAAGAGCCTCTAATAAAAAGAATTAACTATAATCTCTCTCTCTAGTTAGTTAACCAAAGGCCCCTTAGAAATAAGGGGTCTTTTTTATTTTTTTAAAAAATTTTGTAGAGTTTCTAGGACTTCTTTAGCATGATCTTTAACTTTAACGTTATCCCAAACCTTAAGTATTTTACCTTTTTTATCGATTAAATAAGTTGATCTAATAATTCCCATAAATTCACGGCCCATAAATTTTTTCTTGCCCCAAACTTTATATTTTTTAAGAACTTTAATTTCTTCGTCAGCAAGTAAATCAAACTTAATTTTGTATTTATCTCTAAATTTATCATGACTTTTTAAACTATCTTTTGATACCCCATATACTTCACAGTTTAATTTTTTAAACTTAGATAGGAGCTTGTTAAAATCATTAGTTTCAATAGTACATCCAGGTGTATCATCTTTTGGATAGAAATATAAAACAACATATTTACCAATAGAGTCTTTTAGTGAGTATTTGTTATTTGTTGTTGATGAAACTACAAACGTCGGAGCTTTAGTGTTAATTTTTAGCATAATTTTATAGCAATATAATCTTTTTAATGTAACTTAAAATAAAATTATGAGCATTAAAACAATTCAAAATTTAGTTTCTGAGGCCATGAGTGAAATTAAAACAATTGATGCAGATGAAGCTTATCAAATGACTGAGAATAAAAATTGTAATTTAATCGATATAAGAGAAAGCAGTGAGTTAGAAAACACCGGCAGGGTTGAAGGAGCAAGTCATATTCCAAGAGGAATGCTTGAGATATATTTAGATCCTAACAGCCCAATATTTCAAAATGGACAAATTGACAAAAATAAAGAATTTGTGTTATTTTGTGCAGGCGGCGTGAGATCAGCTTTAGCTGTAAAATCATTAAAAAGCATGGGATATCAAAAAGTATCACATATTGAAGGTGGGTTTGGGTCTATTGCTAATAGTAAATTTAAAATTACTTAATTAGCACTTAATTCTTCTAAAGCATATTCAAGTCCATATGCATATATTGCACACAAAAAAATTCTTAAATATAAAAATATCATATTTAATTACAAACCAATTTATTTAGGGGGTCTTCATAAGCTAGCTGGAATTGATTCTCCTGCGTTCAATAAATACAAATTGAGAAATAATATAAGTGATTGCAATTTGATTTCTGAAAAAAACAATATTGAATTCAAATGGAATTCTAATTTTCCAATAAATTCTTTAAATATAATGAGAGGATATATTAGTGTTAGCAAAGATAAACAAAATGATTACTTAAATTGTTTTTTTTGATGCATATTGGAAAGATAATCAT
>CACLZL010000020.1 GCA_902611405.1 uncultured Pelagibacteraceae bacterium | reverse complement strand
TGAATACTGTTTTTTCTCCTATGATATTTATAATACTGTTTAATGCTGGTTCTAAAGCTGTAGCTTTACACATAACTATTACAGCATCTACTTTATCCAATGAGGATGGATCTGAAGTGGCTTTAACTTTGATTACTCGATCACCACCATGTCCATCCATTTTCAAACCATCTTTATTAATTGCATCTACATGTTCTTTCCAAACATCAATTAAAATTACATTCAAACCTTTTTCAGCAAGTAAACCGCCAAATAAACAACCCATTGCTCCTGCACCAAGAACAGCTACTTTCAAATTTTTATTAATCATCGTTATCTTATTTAAAATTATTTATGTATAGAAATTATATATATTATCTATAGACATTATGCAAAATAAATTATAGCTTATTAACATCATGCAATTAAAAATAGAAAAAGGAATTTTTAAAGATTACTCATTAGAAGATATTTCAGATGCATTAAGAAAAGGATTATCTGAAAATTTCAAAAACGTTGAAATAGAAGTAGTAGAGTGCCCTAATCTTAGAGATTGGGATTGTCCATCAGAAGGAATAAGTGGAAATCAAAAAATAATTGACGTTGGTGGAGAGCCTTATATGCATGATCCAAAATTTATTGGTGCAGAGTTTGACTATCAAGAAATATCCAAAATGATCAACTCTGAAAAATCTTATGCTTTAGGAGCTGGATCAGGCGCAATGTCATGTTTAAATGGCCATTGTGGAGAACTAGTTATAAATGAAAATTTAAGTACTGATGAGTCTAAGTCAATAATCGCAAGAGTAAGCCCAGACAAAAAATGTATTGTTGAAAAGTATTCTGCAAAAAAACACGGTGGACTTGGAAACATTTATTACACAGATGGTAAACAAGGAAAAGTTATTAAAATAAAAATCAAAGGCAGAAATGGAGAACAAGGTTCTTTGCCCCAAGCAATGAGATCTTCTTTATCAAAAAATTTAAAAATAAAAGATAATGAACATTTGTCTCTTGCTGGCGTATTTAGAGTATTAAATGGAAAAATAAGGTCGCATGTGCAACCTGATTATAAAGATATTAAACACGAGTATTACGATCCGAAACAAATGAAATGTGTAAAGGATTTTCTTCAATTTTATGAACCTGTTGGACCAAAATTACAATGTTATACTGTTCTTTGGACTGGTGATCCAACTGGAGGACAATTAAATCTAAGAGAGTCTGGTGAACATACCCATTTTCATTCTTATGAACATGAAAGAGATGCGGGACATTATCATTTTGATGTTTCACCTGAAGAAATAGAGTATGAAGGTTATTTTAATACTGCTACAGAGGTACATAGAGTAAATAACATTTATAAAGAGCTACTAAGTAAAAATAGTATTGAATAGAAAACTCAATGAGTTTAAATTTATTTAAATGAAAAGACAGTTCAAGTATCCTAAGCACTTTGAAGAACAAAAAAAAATACCAAAACTTACTCAAAAAAGAATTCAATTAGCAGAAATATCACTTGGAGATTTTGAAGGAAGATTAGCTAATGAATTATTGAATTGGTTTTCTTTAACCCCACAACATTGGATAATGTTACATATGGTTATGCTTGCTTATTACAAAAATAAATCAATAACTAAAAATCAATTACTTAAAGTAATCGAGAAATCATATTTAACCTCAAATGTTTATATCGATACTGCAATTAAAAAAGGTTATTTTAGAATTATAAGAAATGAGAGAGACAAAAGATCTATATTTATATTACCTTCAGTAATCACCATTAAAACCTTTGAGGAATTTATTGATAGGCGAGATATTCTTTATAAAGGTGTCAAATGAAGAATATCTATACATGGGCTGCTAAACCAGCAAAGCGAACTTTTACTGTTGGGGATTTAAAAGCAGCAAAAGGAAAAAGAAAATTTACACAAGTTACAGCGAATAGTATTGAAGAAGCCGAGGCAGCTGAAAAGGCAGGGTTTGATATGATTATATCAAATGCAAAAAATGTAATTCCTGTAAGAGAAGGATCAAAAAATTTATTTTTAACAGCTGCTTTAGTATTAAATGAGTTTGTAACTGCAGATGATATTATGCGTGGAGCTTTTAAAGCATTAGAGAATGGTGCGGATGCAGTTATGACACCAAGAAGTATGGATATAGTTGAAATGCTGGCTAAGGAAGATGTTCCAGTAATGGGTCATTTAGGTTTAGTTCCAAGAAAATCTACTTGGATTGGTGGCTTAAGAGCAGTTGGCAAAACTGCTGATGAAGCTTACGAACTTTTTCAAAAATTTAAAAGATTAGAAGACGCAGGTGCTTTTTCGGCTGAGTGTGAAGTCATACCTGAGAATGTAATGGGAGAAATTTCAAAGCGTACAGATATAGTTACTGTTTCATTAGGTTCAGGTAAAAAAGCTGATGTAATGTATTTATTTATGGAAGATATCTGTGGCGATACAGAAAATCCCCCAAGACATTCAAAAGCGTATGGAAATTTATTGAAACTTAGAAATGAAATAAAACTAGAAAGAGTAAAAGCTCTTAAGGCTTTTAAAAAAGATTCAATGACTGGAAAATTTCCAGGAAAGAAACAATCTTCAAATTTAGAAAAAAAACAATTTGAGGAATTTATAAATCAACTAGATTAATAAGCTTTAGACTCTTCTTTTTTTGATGAACCTTTCATTTTTTCTACAACTGCTTTTGCGCCAGCACTTAAAGCTCTCTGATCAGCTCCAATAGTAACAAAATTAAAACCTTTACCTATCATTTTTTGTGCATATTCAGGTGTACCATTATGAATACCTGCAAATATATTGTTCTTCTTTGCATGCTCTAATATTCTTAATATTTCCGAAAAAGCCTTTGTGTTTTCTGCTCTGTCAAAACCAGGCTCTTCACCTATTGCTAAACTTAAATCAGCTGGTCCAATATAAATTCCATCAACGCCAGGTGTTGACATAATTTCATCTAGCTTTTCTAAAGATTCTTTTGTTTCTATCATTGCTAGTTTAAGCATTTCATCATTTGCATGTTTTGCATAATCTGAACCTCCATAGATTAATCCTCTAACCGGACCAAAACTTCTATAACCATGAGGAGGGTACATGCAAGCTTGAACAAATCTTTCTGCTTCTTCTTTATTACTTACCATTGGACATATAATTCCATAACAACCCGCATCTAGAATTTTCATTATTTGACCTGGCTCATTCCAGTTTACTCTAGCTAAAGGAGTTACCTCTGTTGTTGAAATTGTTTGAAGCATTGGGAGTGCATTAGTGTAATCAACTAAGCCATGTTGCATATCTATTGTTAGAGAATCCCAACCTTGATGGGCCATTACTTCAGCTGAAACGGTACTAGGTATTTGAAGCCAACCATTAATAACAGGTTTCCCTGCCTTCATCATTTCTTTAACTTTATTTTTTCTCATTTTTAGATTTTTAAGCCCATGTGAGTATATTTCACATTTAGATAATCTTTGATTGCACCTGACCCACCTTCACGACCATAACCAGTTTGTTTTATTCCTCCAAAAGGTGCTTCAGCAATAGCAACAACTCCAGTATTAACTGCAACACAACCAGACTCTAGTTTTTCAGATCCAATATGAGCTTTATCCATAGAATTTGTATAAAGGTAACTGCACAAACCTAAGTCGTTATCATTTGCTCTTTCAATTACCTCATCAAAGGTTTTAAAAGTTAATATTGGAACTAGTGGACCAAAAGGTTCTTCCTTCATTATTGTAAAATTATCTTTTACATCATCAAAAACAGTTGGTTCGTAATAATATCCTTTATTAAAACCAGAAGGTCTTTGTCCACCCATTAATACTTTTGCTCCTTCTTTTTTAGTAGTTTCAACTAGTTTTTCTATTTCTTCCAATCTTTTAGCGGTAGTTAAAGGTCCAAGATCCACACCTTCGTCCATACCGTTTCCAATTTTTAATTTTTTTGCTCTTTCAATAAAAGCATTAACAAAATCCTCTTTTCTGTTTTCTTGGATATAAAATCTATTAGGTGAGATACAGACCTGACCGTTATTTCTAAATTTACCAGTAATTGCTATATCAGCTACTTTGTTCATATCTACATCTTCACACACAATAAAAGGCGAGTGTCCGCTAAGTTCCATAGTAACTCTTTGAACTTTATCAGCTGCTTTTTTTAAAATAATTTTACCAACTCTAGTTGATCCAGTAACTGAAACTTTTTTAATTATATCCGACTCCATTAATTCATTTGATATTTCAGCAGGATCGCCTGACAAAAGACTAACGACACCATCTGGTACACCTGCTTCTTTGCAAATATTTACTAATTCCATTACAGCGCCAGGAGTAATTACATCTGGTTTACAAATTACTGAACATCCTGCAGCTAGGGCAGTAGAAATTTTTCTAGATGCTAAAACTATTGGGAAATTCCAAGGAACTAAAGCCGCAACAACACCAACAGGCTGATAATAAACATGAACTCTAGTATCTGGAAATCTACTTTGTTGTGTTTGACCGTAAATTCTTTTTGTTTCTTCAGCATTCCACTCAAAAATATCTGCTCCACCACCAACTTCACCAACAGCTTCTGCAAGAGGCTTTCCAACTTCAAGAGTTAACCATTTTGCTATAACATCTTTTTTCTCTCTCATCATGTCTGCAATTTTTCTAAGCACGTAAGCTCTTTGCCATGGTGCAGTGTTTTTCCAAACTTCCAAACCTTTTTCTGCAGACTTTAATGCTTTTTGTACTTCAATAGATGAAGCTTTTGATGCTTTTCCAATTACTTCTTCTGTTGCAGGGTTGATTACGTCGTAAGTTTCTTTTTTTTCTGCTTGTTGCCATTTACCGTCAATGAATTGTCCAAATTTTTCGTACATAGAATTTATTTTTAAGTTTACTTAATTAGGTTTTTTAATTTATAAATAGAATTATATATAAAGACTATACATATTAAAAGATAAACATATTTATGAAAAAAATTACCCTCACATGCGCTCATGCTATAGTTAAATATTTAATTGCTCAAAAAATATTAATTAACGGCAAAAAAGAACCTTTATTTCCAGGTGTCTTTGGAATTTTTGGACATGGAAATGTAGCTTGCTTAGGTCAAGCATTAGAGGAAAATCAAAAAGAGCTTCCAACATATAGAGGTCATCATGAACAAAATATGGCTCTTACAGGAATTGGTTATGCTAGAGCAAAAAGAAGACAACAAATTTTTGTAGCAACATCTTCTGTTGGACCTGGGGCAACAAACATGGTTACAGCTGCTGCAGTTGCTATGAGTAACAGATTGCCAATTTTATTTTTACCTGGGGACACTTATGCAAACAGAATGCCAGATCCAGTATTACAGCAAGTTGAACATTTTAATAATCCTGGAATAACAGCTAATGATGCGTTTAAACCAGTTACAAGATATTTTGATCGAATAACAAGACCAGAGCAGATTATTCAATCATTCCCGGCAGCAGTTCAAACAATGTTAGATCCTGCAGATTGTGGTCCCGCATGTATAGCTTTAAGTCAAGATATACAAGGTCAAACTTTTGATTACCCCGAAGAATTTTTTAAAGAAAGAGTTCACGCGATTAGAAGACCAAGACCAGATGAATTTCAAATCAAAGAGGCAGCAGAAAAAATTAAGTCATCTAAAAATCCAATTATAATTTCTGGTGGTGGAGTTTTTTACTCAGATGCAATGGATGACTTGAGTCAGTTTGCAATTAAACACAATATACCAGTTACCCAAACTGTGATGGGATATTCTACAATGAAAAGAGACCATTCTCATTTTGCAGGTCAAATTGGTGGTTTAGGTGGAAAAAATACAAATACTTTAGCAAAAGAAACAGACTTAGCAATTGCAGTTGGAACTAAACTTGCAGATTTTACAACAGGTTCATGGGCAAATTTTGAAAACGAAAATTTTAAACTTGTTTCAATAAATGTATCAAGATTTGATGCTAACAAACATTTAGCACAAGCTGTCATTGGAGATGCTAAAGTTTCATTAACTGAGCTTTCACAAGTATTAGGTAGTTGGAAAGCTGGGGAAGAATGGAATAAAAAATCTCAAACTGAACTCAAATCATGGAACGAATATATAGATAAAGAGAGTGCGCCAACAAATCAAGAAGTTCCAAGTTATGTTCAGGTAATTGGTGCAATTTATAGAAACTCTGAAACTACAGATATTGCTGTTACTGCAGCAGGAGGCTTAGTTGGTGAGGTTGTTCAAGTTTGGAGACCTAGAGAATTAAATACTCATGAAACAGAGTGGGGTTTTAGCTGTATGAGTTATGAAATTTCTGGAGCGCTTGGAATAAAAATGGCTAATCCAGATAAGGAAGTAATTTCTTTTGTAGGAGATGGTTCTTATCTTCTAAATAACACAGATATTTATTCATCAGTTATTACAAAAAATAAATTGATAATTATAGTTTGTGATAATGGTGGGTTTGCAGTTATCAATCGACTTCAATTATTTAAAGGTGGTAAAGAATATAATAATTTATTAAAGAGTTCTAATACCCCTGGATTAGTTGATGTTGATTTTGCAAAACATGCAGAAAGTATGGGGGCTAAATCTGAGCATGTTAATTCAATTTCAGATCTTGAAGCCGCATTTAAGAGAGCAAAAGCATCCGATGTAACATACGTTATTTCAATAAAAACTCATGCTTACAAGTGGGTTGAGGGATCAGCTTTTTGGGATAGCCCAACACTAGAAATTCCAACTACCAAAGAAAATGAGGAAGCTTTAAAACTTTACAAAGAAGGAAAAGGCAAACAAAGACAAGGTGTATAAACCTATATGAACAAAGTATTTAAAGTTGGTCTCATAGGTTGTGGTCATATTTCTGAAACTTATTTTAGAGCTCAAGAATATTTTAATAACATTAGAATAGTTAAGTGTGCAGATATAAGTATTGATGCTGCTAAAAAATGTGCAATTCATTATAATATTGAAGCTGTAAAAGTAGAGGAACTTTTAGAAGACAAAGAAATCGAAATAATT
>CACLZL010000019.1 GCA_902611405.1 uncultured Pelagibacteraceae bacterium | reverse complement strand
TGTGACTGGAATAATTGTAATGAAATCGGTGAATATAAGGCACCAGTTGAAAAAGATAATAGTAGAAAATTTAGAATGCTTTGCCTTGAACATGTCAAAGAATTTAATAAAAATTGGAACTATTTTTCAGGAATGAATGATGATCAAGTAATGGATTTTTTAAAATCTGATATGACTTGGCACAAACCCACTCAAAGCTTCAGCTCCTCAGATAATTTTTTCAAAGTGTTATGGAATACAACTTTGAGAGATGAGCTCGACAAAGAAAAAATAAATGGAGACTATAATCATATGCGTCAATTTAAATTTGATCATAAAGATATAAAAGCTTTTGGAATATTAGGAGTTTCTGTGGGTTTGAGGTGGAAGAAAATACAAGATAAATTCAAATTACTTGTGAAAAAATTTCACCCTGATATGAATTCTGGAAATAAAAAATACGAGGAAAAACTTAAACTTATAACATTAGCTTATACTCAGTTAAAAAATACCTATAGGAAAAAAATTGACACCAAATCTTAATACAGAACCGGATATTAAAGTCTCATTAAAACAAACTTTTGGAATTGATTCAGAAATGGAAGTAGACGCATTTTCAAAAAAAAATGAATATGTTCCTGAAATTGATAAAAACTACAAGTTTGATAGAGATACTACATTGGCCATTATTTCAGGATTTGCGTTTAACAAAAGA
The DNA here is from genome assembly GCA_902611405.1 of uncultured Pelagibacteraceae bacterium. Lineage (GTDB taxonomy): Bacteria > Pseudomonadota > Alphaproteobacteria > Pelagibacterales > Pelagibacteraceae > Pelagibacter. The sequence continues at coordinate 6,374 of CACLZL010000019.1, read as the reverse complement.
GTTTTAGTTCAAGGATATCACGGTACCGGTAAATCTACTCACATTGAGCAAATTGCTGCGAGATTAAATTGGCCATGTATTCGTGTAAATTTAGATAGTCATGTAAGTAGGATAGACTTAATTGGAAAAGATGCGATCGTTCTTAAAGATGGTAAACAAGTAACTCAATTTAATGAGGGTATATTACCATGGTCAATTCAAAATCCGGTTGCACTTGTTTTTGATGAATATGATGCTGGTAGGCCTGATGTAATGTTTGTGATTCAAAGAGTTTTAGAAGCTGAGGGTAATTTTACATTATTAGATAAAAATAAAGTAATTAAACAAAATAAATTTTTTAGATTATTTGCTACTTCAAATACTGTTGGATTAGGTGACACTACAGGTCTTTATCATGGTACGCAACAAATTAACCAAGGTCAAATGGATAGATGGAATATTGTTACAACATTAAACTATCTTAGTCTAGACAGAGAAATGGATATTGTGTTGTCCAAAAATAAAAATTTGAATAATGCAAAAGGGAAAGAGAAAGTTGCCAATATGATAAAAGTAGCATCTCTTACACGTAAAGGATTTATAGCAGGAGATATCTCAACGGTAATGAGCCCTAGAACTGTATTACACTGGGCTGAAAATTCGGAGATTTTTAAAAACACTGGTTACGCTTTTAGAGTAACTTTTCTAAATAAATGCGACGATATTGAGAAAAATACTATCGCAGAATATTATCAGAGGTGTTTTGGAGAAGAATTGCCAGAGTCTTTGGTTAATATTCAAATTTAAATGAGCTCTAGAGAAACCAACTTAAAAGAAAAATTCAGAATTGCCTTAAACTCAACAGCAAAAGTAATTTCAGATGATTTTGATTTAAATAAAAAAGACATTGAAAAAAAAAAAACTAAAGATATCATTTCATTAGAAATCGACAATCTTACTAATCCAAGTGACTTTATAAGACTACGTGCTGAGACTGATTCGAGTGCTCTTAAAAAAAAATTTTCTGATGAGTTAATTTATAAAAAAAACTTACCTAACAATACTTCCTCTAGATCACTTTATAATATTGCTGAAAAGATTAGATATGAAGCCTTGGGTGGTCAAATGCTTAAAGGAATAAAAAAAAACTTTCATGAAAACTATTCACAAATAATTAATCATAAAAGAAAAGATCAATTAAAAACAAAAGAGGATGTGCCTGTAGCAGAGGCTTTTGAGTTATATATGCTCAAAAACTTTCATAAAATTAAGTTAAATGCTCTAACTTCTAGAATGTTAAATTTTTGGGAGAAAGATTTTGAAAATTATATTGAAAAACATAGGGAATTTTTGATGAATAATCTAGAAGACCAAAACACTTACTCTTCAAAGTTTTCTCAAATATTAGAAGAAATGGATATTTTTCAAAGTGATGAAGATAACGAAAAAGAAGAAGAAAATCAGGATACAGGGCAAGACAATCCTTCAAATGATGATCAAAACAGTGATAAAGAGGATAACAAAGATGAAAACAATGACCAAGAAACCCAAGCCTCTCTAGACGCTGATTATAGCATTGATGAATTTAATTTAGATGAACAGCTCAACGAAGTTGAATCGGATGAACAAAGTTCAGAACAAATAGTAAGAAAAAATATAGATAATATTAATCTTGATTATAAAATATTTACCACACAGTATGATGAAATAGTAAAAGCTGAGAATTTAGAAAATGCTGATGAAGCAACTAGACTAAGAAAAAGTTTAGATCAACAGCTAATTGGTTTCCAGGATATTATAACAAAATTAGCAAATAAACTTCAAAGACAGTTGCTTGCAAAACAAAATAGAGCTTGGGAATTTGATTTAGAAGAAGGCTTATTAGATAGCTCTAAACTTCCAAGAATTATAATGGATCCTTATAATTCGTTATCTTTTAAAAAAGAGAAGGATTTAGACTTTAAAGATACAGTAGTAACTTTATTAATTGATAATTCAGGATCTATGAGAGGAAGACCTATTACTATCGCAGCTATATGTGCTGACATCTTGTCTAGAACTTTAGAAAGATGCTCTGTTAAAGTAGAAATTTTAGGATTTACAACTAAAAACTGGAAAGGTGGGCAAAGCAGAGAGCTTTGGACAAAAAATTTAAAACCTAAAACACCGGGCAGATTGAATGATTTAAGACATATTGTATATAAAGGTGCAGATACTCATTGGAGACAAGCAAAAAATAATTTAGGACTGATGCTTAAAGAAGGTTTACTTAAAGAAAATATTGATGGAGAAGCAATATTATGGGCTTACAATAGAATTAAAAAAAGAAAAGAGGAAAGAAAAATTTTGATGGTAATTTCTGATGGAGCGCCTGTGGATGACTCAACTCTTTCAGTAAATTCAGGAGACTTTTTAGAGAAACATTTAAAAAAAATTGTTAAATTTATTGAAAATAAATCTGATATTGAAGTTCTAGCAATAGGAATAGGTCACGATGTTTCAAGATATTACGATAAAGCAATAAAAATTACTGACGTAAATGAATTAGGAGATGTTATGATATCTCAATTAAGTTCATTATTTGAAACAAAGAAAAAATATCACTAAATATTAAATAATTCTCCATTCTTCCATTTAATATTAACTTCCGCCCCTGTACGCGTTTTAGAATTTCTACAATTTACTGATGCAAAATTTTTCTCTAATAAAGTTTTTCCAATAAAAAGCCCAAGACCCAAGCCCTCCTTTGACTTATCTTTAGAATTATTTGATTTTAAATATGGCTCTCCAATTTTTGATATAATATCTCTAGGATAACCTTCGCCATCATCCTCAACTGTTATTTCTGTCACTTCACTATCACTCTTTAAATTGATAAAAATTTTATTTTTGGCAAATTTATTAGCATTTCCAATAAAATTTCTTAATCCATAAACAATTTCTATGGATTTACTTATTTTTTTTGGATTTGAGTCTTGATCAAAATTAAAGACAAAATCTTTTTTACTTATTTCTTTAAATGATGAAATAATTTCATTTAAATAATCTCTAATATTAATATCTTTGTCAATAAATTCATCTTCTTCTACAGGATTTAAAGTCAAACGTTTTAAAATTTCATTACATCGATTAACTTGACTATTTAATAATTCTATATCTTTTTCTAAATCCTTCTGACCTTCGAATTGTTTCATTAAGTCATGAGCAATTATTGTTATTGTTGAAAGCGGAGTACCTAAAGAATGTGCTGCTGCAGCAGCTTGACCACCTAAAGATAAAAGTTCATGTTCTTTAGCCATTACTTCTTCCATTTTTCCTAAAGCCTCTTTTCTCAATCTAGATTGTGATCCAAAAGTCATTGCAAAATAATTTAAAAATACTAAAGCAATAATCAAAGATGCTGGAATAGAATAATAAAAATAATGATTATTATGGAAATCGCTATTTAAATTAATTGGTAGATCTTCATAATAAAAAGTTAAAAATACTATTATAATAAGTGTTAATGTTACTAGTAAAGTATTGGTTCTAAGACTCAAATTTGACGATGAAAATACACTGGGTATTAATATAAAAATTACAAATGGATTAGTTATTCCACCTGATAAATAAAGAAGAACACCGAGTTGTAAAATATCTATAAGTAAGAATAAAAAAGCAGATCTATCTGATAGTTGTGTTTTTTTATAAACAAAAATCAAATATAAGTTACTTAATATACCAAAAAATATTACTAGATTTGATATAACAAAATCAAAATTAGTATTTAGAAAAAAATATACAAAATTTACAGCAATTAGTTGTCCTATAATTCCAATCCATCTAAGTGTTATATAAGTTGATTTTTTAAAGGAATGATATTTTGAAGTTTCAAAAAACTTCATTTTAGATATCTAGATTTCGAACATTTATAGCGTTAGAAACTATAAAATCTTTTCTTAGTGCAACATCATTACCCATCAAAGTATGTATTAAACTTTGATCCTTTTTTAAATCTTTAGAATATTGTACTTGAAGTAAATTTCTTGTTTCTGGATCTAATGTTGTGCTCCATAACTCCTCAGGATTCATTTCTCCGAGACCTTTGAATCTTTGAATATTCATTTTTGATTTTTCTGAGTCCATTACTTTAAAGTATTCTTTAGAACCTTTTTTTATTTTCTTTAATTCTTTATTATTTTTTATTATGTAATCTTCTAACTCCTTCTCATCCTTTATATAAATTCCTTTTGAACCTTTATTAATTTTAAATAATGGGGGTTGTGCCAAATATATATGACCATTTTCAATTAGTTTATTAAATGGCTGATTATTAAAAAAAGTTAAAAGAAGAGCTCTAATATGAGATCCATCAACATCAGCATCGGTCATGATAATTATTTTTCCATATCTCAAATCTTTTAAATCAATCTCTTGTGCTTTTGGATCTAACCCGAGTGCGTTAATTAAAGTAACTATCTCATTTGAAGAAATCATTTTAGACAAAGCCTTGGTTCTTTGATCAGAACCATTACCATTACCATTTTTCCTCACTTTAAAATCTTCTACATAAGTATTAAGTATTTTACCTCTAAGTGGTAAAACCGCTTGATTTGCTCTATTTCTTCCTTGTTTTGCAGACCCACCAGCTGAATCACCCTCTACAATAAATAATTCGGTTCCTTCTTGTTTACCAATTTGACAATCAGCTAATTTTCCAGGAAGTCCACTTAATTCAAGGGCTCCTTTTCTTCTTACATTTTCTCTTGCTTTTCTAGCAACATCTCTAGCCATTGCTGCTTGAATAACTTTAGCCAAAACAATTTTTGCAATCGAAGGATTTTGATCAAACCAGATTGATAGTTTTTCACTTACTAGCGTTTCTACTATCATCCTCACTTCTGATGAAACAAGTTTATCTTTTGTCTGGGAAGAAAACTTTGGGTCAGGAATTTTAGTTGAAAGAACACAAGTAAGACCTTCTTTAATATCATCACCTGAAATTGCTAATTTATTTTTTTTTAGTAAATTATTTTCATTAGCATATTTGTTTACAACTCTAGTTAATGCACTTCTAAAGCCTAACATATGAGTTCCGCCATCTTTTTGATAAATATTATTGGTATAAGGAAAAATATCTTCAGTATATCCAGCATTCCATTTTAAAGAACATTCTAATTCGATATTATTTTTTTTGCCCTCTATATATATTGGTTTTCTAAATAAATCGTTTCCATTTTTATTTTGCAATTTTTCTCTTTTTTCATCTAAAAAATCTACAAATTCAATAACACCTCCATCAAATTTAAATTCTGAAATTTTTTCTTTCTTTTGGCTTGAGTCTGTAAATATTATTTTAATTCCTTTATTTAAAAATGCTAATTCTCTCATTCTTTTAATAAGAATATTTGCACTAAATTTTATTGAGGAAAAAATTTCTCTAGAAGGTAAAAAAGTTATTTGCGTACCTGTATTTTTCGCTTTGCCTACAACTTTTAATGGTGCTTTTGCTTCACCATTTTGAAACTCAATATAGTGTTTTTTTCCATCTCTATTTATTTCTAATTGTAATTTTTCTGATAATGCATTTACAACAGATACTCCTACACCGTGCAGACCTCCTGAAACCTTGTATGAGTCATGATCAAATTTACCACCGGCGTGTAATTGAGTCATAATTACTTCCGCAGCTGATTTTTTTTCTCCTTTATGGATATCAACTGGGATACCTCTACCATCATCATTTACTGTAATTGTTCCATCAGAATTTATTTTAACGTTAATATTTTTACAATGTCCTGCCAAAGCTTCATCGATGGAATTATCAACAACTTCATAAACCATATGATGTAGACCGGTTCCGTCGTCTGTATCTCCAATATACATGCCTGGTCTTTTTCTTACAGCTTCAAGACCTTTTAAAACCTTAATTGAGTCTGCTTGGTAGCTATTTTTATTCATATTTTTTGATTTAGAAAAAATTAATTATATCACTTTTTAAATGATAACCTATTTAAAAATATTTATTAGTTTAATAATAATTCATACTAAATTTTAAAGCAAAATTTTCCTAATAAATTTTATTTTTTGAAAGAAAAAAAAATTTTTTTATGATGTGGAAAACACTCAAAATCAAGGTTTTTTATTGGGAAACTTTCTCTATAATTTTTACGATATTTGTTAGCATTTTTATGGACTAAAGTAAGTTCGAGCACATCAAATATATCATCTGAGTTTTTCATAGGTTTATAATTGTTGGCATGAATATGAATTATATCAAAAAATTTTTTGAGTTTTTTTACAGACTTTATAAACAAATTTTTATTTTTATTTATCCAATGAAATTCAATTACTAGCATTTTAATTTTAAAATGATGATTAACAATATGATCAATTACCTCATACTCACTACCTTC
>CACLZL010000018.1 GCA_902611405.1 uncultured Pelagibacteraceae bacterium | reverse complement strand
ATTAACTTTAAATTTTCTTTTTTTATTAATATTTCTAGCAGAAACGGCCACCACATTTATTTTCTTACCTGTTTTAAGCTCAATATCTTTCTTTTTTGTATTTAGTTCATTTAGCAAATAATTGCCAACCTGACCAAGACCTACTACAGCAATGTTAATTAATTTACTCATTTGCTTATATCTGGATATTTACTCTTTTTTGTATAGTCATCTATATAAATCTCATATTCCTCTAATGTCATTGATGTTATATCTTTTGACTTTTTTAATATCTCATTTAATTTTTTTTGATTAGTTTTATTTTCAATAGAATTTTCTGTCCAATATTGAGAATCTTTGTTTAAAGAACAATTGGATAATATTAATGAAAAAAAAATTATTATAAATTTTCTCATTTTAAACCAGTCTTTTCAGTAAAATTAAATTTATTATTAAGATTTTGTACAGCTTGACCTGCTCCACCCTTAATCAAATTATCAATAGCAGATAGAATTATTATTTTATTACTATATTTAGATTTGCACACAGAAATATAACAATTATTAGTATTTATTACTTCGTTGGTACTTAACAATGAGTCAGGCTTTAATATTTTTACAAATCTCTCTTTTTTATAAAAATTATTTAATGTTTTTAATACTTTAGTTTGTGAAATATTATTTTCTAAATCAACATATATAGTACTTAGAATACCTCTGAACATTGGTGATAAGTGAGGAGTAAAACTAAATTGAAATTTTTTCTTAGTAAATTTTCTTAACATTTGGTCTATTTCAGAATTGTGACGATGAAAACCAACTCCATATACACTCAAAGACTCATATAGATTTTTATCTTTATATTTTTTATGAACTCCTCTACCAGCACCTGAATATCCAGATTTGGAATCGATTATAATATTATTAAATTTAATTAAATTTTTCTTAAATAAAGGAAAAAGAGGTAGCAATATTGAGGTTGGATAACATCCTGGGCATGAAATAATATTATATTTTTTAATCTGTTTTCTATTTATTTCAGGTAGTAAATAAATACTTTTTTTTATTAAATTGGTTGCTCTATGTTTTTGTTTATACCACTTTAAATAATCAGAAGCTTTTTCTAATCTAAAATCTGCAGCAAGATCAATAAGAGTATGATTTTTGCTTAAATGTTTAGATATATCCTGTGCTTCCCCATTTGGAAGTGCTGTAAAAATAACATGAACGTCTTTTAATAATTTTTTATTAAATTTTAAAATTTTTGGTAATTTATATTTAGATAAAGATTTATCATAAAATTTAACGTGTTTCCCCACAGAAGAGTTTCCACAAAGGTATTTAATATTAATATATTTGTGTTTAACTAATAATTTAATTAATTGAACACCGATATATCCAGTTGATCCAGCAACTAATGCGTTTAACTTAGGCATTTTTTATTATAACAGTTAAAAATTAAAAAAAAATTATCTTTTAGAGAATTGGAAGCTTCTTCTAGCTTTTCTTCTACCAGGTTTTTTTCTTTCAACTGCTCTTGAGTCTCTGGTAGTAAGTTTCTCTGTTTTTAAGGTCGCTTTTAGTTTTTCGTCAAATAACACTAAAGCTTTTGAAATACCGTGAACCATAGCACCTGCTTGGCCTGTAGGTCCTCCTCCTTTTACACTACATCTTACATCGTAATCTGTAGCCTGATTTATAATCTCAAAAGGTCTCGTAATTTGCATTTTATGAGTTTCATCGGCAAAATAATCACTAAATAATTTACCATTTACATAAATTTTACCTGAACCTTTTTTTAACCAAACCTTAGCTATTGATGTTTTTCTTCTACCTGTAGCGTATTTACTATCTTTAAAATCTAGTTTTAATTTTGGAGTTTTTGTAGTTGATTGAGTATTTTCCATTTTAGTTTCTAGCTATATTTTTACTATTTAATTTTTCTAACTCTATTACAGTTGGATTTTGTGCTGAATGTGGATGCTCATTACCTGCATATATTTTTAATTTTGTTAATTGTTTTCTGCCCAGTACTCCACCTGGTAACATTCTTTTAACAGCCATTTTTAGAGTTTCTCCAGGTTTTTTTTCATGAAGTTTTTCTGGCGTTGTAACTTTAATTCCACCTGGGTGGCCAGTGTGTCTATAATATTTTTTATCTTGAAATTTTTTTCCAGTAAATTTTGCTTGTTCAATATTTTTAACTACAACAAAATCACCATCATCCATATGAGGTGTATATGTTGTTTTATTTTTTCCTCTAATAATATTAGATACAACAGTGGCTAATCTTCCAACAACAGCATCCTTTGCATCTATTTCATACCAAGATGAATTTACTTGGTCTTTTTTGGTGAATTTTGTCATTGTGCGAGGATTAATACTATTAATAATTACAAAGTCAATTTTATATTTAGCTTGAAATATGTAGCTTATATGCTAGAAATTAGATGCCGATTTGATCCTATTGCGGGCTTATAACTGCTAAAAAGGAAATTTCATAAAATTGATAAAATCGGTAGGCATTTGAACTGTATTGTGCGCCTAACATAATGTTGAAGCACTAAAAAAGGAGTAAAATGACAAAAAAAAGAAATAACCCTGAAACTATTGCCATACATGGTGGTGACTATAGGAGTGATCCAGCAACGAACGCTGTGGCCGTTCCAATTTATAGAACAACATCATACCAATTTAACAACACAGAGCACGCTGCTAACCTTTTCGCTCTTAAAGAATTTGGCAACATCTATACTCGTATAATGAACCCTACAAATGATGTCCTAGAAAAAAGAGTTGCCGCTCTTGAAGGAGGTCTATCATGTGTAACTGTATCATCAGGTCAAACTGCTTCAACTTTTGCTGTATTAAATGTAGCTCAAGCCGGTGATAATATAGTAAGCTCAACTGATCTTTATGGTGGTACAGTATCTTTATTCACACATACACTTAGCAAACTCGGGATAGAGATAAGATATGCAGATCCAAGTAATCCTGAAAATTTTGAAAAGTTAATAGATGATAAAACTAGAGCTTTTTACGGTGAAACCTTGCCAAATCCATATTTAAGGGTGTTTCCAATAAAGGAAGTTTCTGACATTGGAAGAAAACATAACATTCCACTAATAATGGATAACACAGCTGCGCCAGTAATATGCAGACCGATTGATCATGGTGCTGCAGTAGTAATTCATTCACTAACAAAATATATAGGTGGACATGGTACAGCAGTTGCAGGAAGTATAGTTGATAGTGGTAACTTTGATTGGACTGCAGATCCCAAAAGACAACCTTTGTTTAATGAACCTGATAATAGTTATGGTGGTGTAATTTGGGGAAAGGCTGTACCAGAACTAACCGGCGCAAATGTACCATTTGCAGTAAGAGCAAGAGTCTGTTTATTAAGAGACTTAGGATCAGCTCTAGCTCCAGATAATGCTTTTGCAATAATTCAAGGACTTGAAACAGTTGCTTTAAGAATGAGACAACATTGTGCTAATGCTGAGTATGTAGTTGATTTCCTAAAAAAACATAAAGAAGTAACAAAAGTTATTTATTCTACTGAACACGATAAACCTATTGCTGATAGAGCAAAAAAATATCTTAAAGGTGGAAATGGACCAATGATTGGTATTGAGCTTAAAGGTGGAATTGAGGCTGGGAAAAAATTTATAGAGTCATTAAAAATGTTCTATCACGTTGCTAATATTGGTGATGCTAGAAGTTTAGCAATTCATCCAGCAAGTACAACTCATAGTCAATTAAATGAGAAAGAACTAGCTGCATCAGGTGTTACTCAAAGCTATGTAAGACTTTGTATCGGTATTGAACACATTGATGATATTATTGAGGATCTAGATCAAGCATTGAATAAATCTTCAAAGGGTAATTTAAAAGCTGTAAGCTAATTTGAGGTTTTAATGTCTACAAATTGGAATTAATAATTAGGTCTTTTATATTTTACAATATAAAGAAAATACAAAGTTGAAAGTATTATTAAAATAGAATTTATCTGGTGTAAAGATGCATAGAGCATTTTTACTCCAGATAAAATTGTAAGAACTCCCAAAAAAATTTGAAACAATAAAGAAATTCCAATAATGAAAATTGGGGTTCTTAAATTTATATTTCCATTTTTTAAAACTAAATAAAGTATGTAAAAATATAAAATAACAATTAAATATGCTAAATTTCTATGAATAAATTGAACAAGAGATTGATCATCAAAGACTGTGAGATTAAAAAAATCAGCAATCATACTGTCATCAGGAAAGTATGAAGAGCCCATTAAAGGCCAAGTATTATAAATTTTTCCTGCATCCATCCCAGAAACAAATGCTCCAATTATTAATTGTAAAAATAATAATATTAGAAATAATTTTATTGAGTTTAATTTAATATTAATTTGATTAATTTTTATATCAGTTAGATTTAAAAATTTCCAAAAAACTATAGATAAAATAACAAAAGCTGTGACTAAATGTAGTGATAATCTATAATGACTAACATCAACTCTATCAATTAATCCACTTGATACCATGTACCATCCAATAAATCCTTGAAAACACACTAAGAAAAAAATAATTGAATATTCTCTTAAGATCCAAAAACCATTTTTAATTGTAAAATAAATCATTGGCAAAAGAACAGTTAGACCAATTAATCTGCCCAATTGACGATGTAACCATTCCCACCAAAAAATTATTTTAAACTCATTTAAAGTCATATTGAAATTTTGCTCTTTAAATTCAGGAATTGTTTTATAGAGATCAAAATAGTCTATCCATTTATCACTAGTTAAAGGAGGTAATGTGCCAACAAAAAGTTCCCAAGTAGTAATCGAAAGTCCAGAGTCGGTTAATCTGGTTAGCCCCCCTACTAAAATTATAAGCACGATCATCACTAATAAAGTGATCATCCATATTTTTAATTGAGAATTTAAAGAATAATTCTGACTGTACATGATTAGATAAATATAATAATTATTAATTAAACCAATAAATTAAATGTCGCCTAAAAACAAAAAAAAATTGGAAATAATAAGATCTAAATTAGATAAGTTAGATAATAAGTTGTTGTCCTTAATCAAATATAGGACAAATCTTGTAAAAGAAGTTTTAAAACTCAAAGAATTTAAAAAAGAAATAGTAGATAAAAAGCGTATTAATTTTATTCTTAAGAAAATTTACTCAAAATCTAAAAAACTTAAAATAGATCCTAAAATTACAAATCGTATCTGGAAAAATATGATTTTGTCTTATATCGATTACGAAAAGAGAAATTTTAAAAAAAAGTAATTACTTACTGTGTGGTGGAAGTTTCTTTTCCACAAACATTTCATGTTTTCTTGTGTCGGGATTATATTTCTTAGCTGAAAGTTTTACTTTAGCTTTCTCTCCTCCAGCTGGTTTTTTAACATAATAAAAAAAAGAACTATCTGGTTTAGCTTCAGGAACCATTCTAACTTTAACGTGTGTTTTTTTTGCCATTTTTTAATTTTTTTAATTTATTAGATATATTTAATAATTTATTTTTTAAAATTTCAGTTCTTATAGATTTATCTGCAATTTCGTCAAGCTTTAAAGAATCTTCATTATTTAATATTTTTTTAACACCATTTATTGTTAGTCCTTGATCCTTAAGTAAAAATTTAACTTTTTTCAGAAGATTAATTGTATTTTCATCATAATACCTTCTATTTGAACTTAAAATCTTTGGTTTTATTTGTTTAAACTGAGTTTCCCAAAATCTAATAATATGAGTTGGTAAAGCACCTTTCTTATTTGATTTAAGATTTAATATTTTAGCAACCTCACCAATTGTTTTGTAGGCACTTTCTGATTTATCCATTATCTTTAAAATTTATAAAATCTTTAAATTCTTTTGAGGGTTTAAATAAAACTACATCTCTACTTGATATTAACTTTTGTTCCTTGGTTTTGGGATTTCTACCAATTCTAGATTTCTTTTGCCTTATAGAAAAAGTACCAAATTTGGATAGTTTTAATTTTTTTTCTTTTTTAATATTGGTTACAATAGTTAACAAAAAATCCTCAATCAAATTTTCTGATATTTGTTTTGAAAAACCAAGCTGCATATAAACTAAATTAACTAAGTCTTTTTTAGTTAAATTTATTCTCATTTTAAATATTTTGCTTAATCTTTTCTATCAAATTACCTTTTACAATTCTATGGCAAACATCTAAAGAGTTTGAAAAGCCAATATAATCAGTTCCTCCATGGCTCTTGACTACAGGTGAGTCCAGGCCAATAAAGATAGCACCATTATATAATCTTGGATCTAAACGCTTTTTAAATTTTTTTAAATTTGAAATATTTAATAAAGAAGAAATTTTACCTAAAATTGAACCTGTCATAGCATTTTTTAATTCACTCGTTATAAAATTAGCTGTTCCTTCGGCAGTCTTTAATGCAACATTGCCTGTGAAACCATCAGAAACAATAACATTAACCTTTCCATCCATAAGATGATTTCCCTCAATGTAACCTGCAAAATTATAATTTTCTGATTTTTTTTCATTTAATAATTGATATGTTTCTTTGATTATTTCATTACCTTTTAATTCTTCAGAACCAATATTTAATAAAGCAACATTTGGTTTGTCATTTGGATAGAGTGATGTGTATAAAGAAGCTCCCATTATTGAAAAATCTGATAAATTTTTAGAACTACACTCAATATTTGCACCGAGGTCCAACACTACACTCATTCCTTTTTTATTTGGCCACAAAGCTGACAAAGCTGGCTTATCTATATTTTCAATCATTTTTAAATTTAACTTTGATACGACTAATAAAGCACCTGTATTTCCAGCTGATATAACTATATCTGTCTCTTTTTCTTTAACACTTTGTACGGCAAGCCACATACTTGTATCTTTACCTCTTTTGGCACCTTCAAGAGGACTGTCTGTACTTTCAATTTTTTTTTCTGTGTGAATTAGTTCATAAAATTTTTTCGAAATTCTGTTATTTATTATTGGTGATATTTTATTTTGATCACCAAAAATTTTGAAAAAATTATTTTTGTTTGAAGAATGATTTAATATTATACCATCAATTATTTTTTTTGGAGATCCATCTCCACCCATTGCATCAACTGCAATTTTAATCATATCTGACATTATAAGTATTTATATACTATTCTTTTGGGTCTAAAACTTGTCTACCTTTATAAATTCCAGTTTTAAGGTCGATATGATGAGAAAGCCTATATTCTCCTGATTTTTTATCCTCAACTATATTTTTTGTTGAAAATTTCATCGTCTGAGCTCTTCTCATCCCAGTTCTGGAAGGTGTTTGTTTTCGTTTTGGTACAGCCATAATTATGCGTTACTTACACTTTTTAAATAAGAATTTAAAGTTTTTTTTGATAAATTTAAGTTAAAATCCTCAAAATAATCAAGCAAATCATCTTTATTATTAAAATCACTCAAAAAAATAGATATTTTTTTTAATTTTTCAGATTTCGTTAAGTTATCCCAGAAATGAATTTCCGAAACCATAGAATGAAATAAGTTAATATAGTCTTTCATTTTTTTGTTAATTGACTGGTCACCATATCCAATTTCTCTTATGCTCAATTCTAGTTGTCTAAAATTAAAATCATAAATTTCTTGTAAAATATTCTTATTTTCCTCTTTTTTAAAATTTTTAAGGAAAAAGGAAAAATGAAGTAAAAACAATGTTAATCGATCAGAAAAATTATCATCTCTGTTTAAATTTCTATATAGATCTTTATTTCTAGTGTAATTAATTAAATTATTATAAATATGTATATATTTTTCGCTCATGAATAAATTATTATATATAATTTTATTACCGTTTATAGTTTCAAATTGCTCATTTAAACCTGTGGTAAAACATCATGGTGTTCCTTTTTTAGAAAAAAAACAAGAAAAATTGATTGTTAACGAAAGTAATAAGAATGATATTACAAATATTTTAGGCAATCCATCAACTAGAAGTAAATTTGATACAGATGTTTGGATTTATATAGAACGAAAACAAACTCAATCAAGTATTAAAAATTTAGGGAGAATGAAAATTTTTAAAAATGATGTTTTAGTTTTACAGTTAGATAATTATGGAATATTAAAAAAAAAAGAATTCTACAATAAAGACGACATGCAAAATATAAAAGTGGTAGAAGCTACAACAGAAGCAGGGTTTAAAAGAAACTCATTTATCTATGATTTTATGTCTAGTATGAGACAAAAAATTAATGACCCTCTTGGTCAGAGGGCCAAAAAACGTAAAGAAATTAGCCAGCGATAACAGCCAACAACAATAACGCAACTATATTTGTAATCTTAATCATTGGATTTACTGCAGGACCCGCTGTATCCTTATACGGATCTCCTACTGTATCACCGGTTACAGCTGCTTTGTGAGCCTCTGAACCCTTTCCTCCATGATTTCCATCTTCAATATATTTTTTTGCATTATCCCAAGCACCGCCTCCAGCTGTCATAGAAACAGCAACAAATAAACCTGTAATAATTACTCCGAGTAACATAGCTCCAACTGCAGCTAATGCTGCAACCTGACCACCAATTGAAAAAATAATAAAATATAAAACAACTGGTGAAAGGACAGGTAGTAATGAAGGAATAATCATTTCTTTAATTGCTGCTACTGTTAATAAATCTACCAGTTTTGCATAATCAGGTTTTTGTTTTCTTTTCATTATACCGGGGAATTTTTTAAATTGTCTTCTTACTTCTACAACGACTGCTCCTCCTGCTCTTCCAACAGCTTGCATACCCATTGAACCAAAAAGATATGGTAACATTCCACCAATTAATAAACCAACAACCACATAAGGGTTGGATAAATCAAAAGTAACTACAATTCCTTCTAATGCAGATCCTGCTTCTTTTGAAAAATGCTTTATGTCCTCCGTGTATGCTGCAAATAAAACTAATGCACCCAATCCAGCTGAACCAATTGCATAACCTTTAGTTACAGCTTTTGTCGTATTTCCAACTGCATCTAAAGCATCAGTTGTTTTTCTAACTTTTTTATCGAGATTAGACATTTCAGCAATACCACCAGCATTATCTGTTACTGGTCCATATGCATCTAAAGCAACAACCATCCCTGCTAATGCAAGCATAGTAGTTACTGCTATAGCGATACCAAAAAGTCCAGCAATTGAATTTGTAATAAGAATACCAGCAACTATTATCAATGCAGGAATAGCGGTTGCTTCCATAGAAACTGCTAAACCTTGAATAACATTTGTGCCATGACCAGTTGTAGAAGATAGAGCTACAGATTTAACTGGTCTATAACTTGTTCCTGTATAGTATTCTGTAATCCATATTAATAATCCGGTTATTACAAGTCCTATAACGCCACAATAATATAGATCCATTCCATTAAATGTTTTATTATTTACTGTATATTCATTTGCAAAACCAATTACATGATCTGTAACAGGCCATAAAATTAATAAAGATGTTAATGCAGAAACTATAAATCCTTTATACAAAGCATTCATTACATTTTTGTTTTTTCCAAGTTTAACAAAA
>CACLZL010000017.1 GCA_902611405.1 uncultured Pelagibacteraceae bacterium | reverse complement strand
TTTAACTTCAACTTTTTTTCCAACTTCTGTTCTTGCTACAATAGCCGGAAGTTCTTTCATTTGATTTATTTTTTCTCCGTTAAATTCTAAAATAATATCACCAGCTTGTATTCCTGCTTTTTCTGATGGACTATTTTCTGCAACACTAGCAACTAATGCTCCTCGTGCTTTATCTAATTTTTCAACTTCAGCAATTTCTTTTGTTACATCTTGAATTCTAACACCCAACCATCCTCTTTTCGTCTCACCAAATTCTATAAGTTGTTTAATAACTCTTTGCGCACTATTTGAAGGAATGGAAAATCCTATTCCTACATTTCCACTTCTCCCAAGTATAGCTGTATTTATACCAACAACATTTCCTTGCATATCAAATAGAGGACCACCAGAATTTCCTGAATTTATCGATGCATCTGTTTGAATAAAATCTTCATATCGTGATAAACCAATTGATCTATTTCTAGCTGAAATAATTCCAGCAGTAACAGTTCCACCTAAACCAAATGGATTTCCAATTGCTAAAACCCAATCACCAATTCTTGCTTTATCTGAGTCTCCAAATGCAACAGGGATAAATTTTTCATCTGTTTCTAATTGTAAAACTGCAATATCCATAAGTGGGTCAGCACCAAGAACCTTAGCTTTAAATTCCTTATCTCCATACACTCTTACAATAATATCGTCAGCATCTTGAATTACGTGATTATTTGTAACTACAATACCTTTCTCATCTATTATAAACCCAGAACCTAATGCAGCTGATTGTCTTTCCTGCGGAGTTCCAAATTCTTTAAACATGTCCTCAAAAGGAGATCCTGGAGGGAATTGAAAAGGAAACGGATTAGAGTTAGTTGTAATAGTAGTTGTTGTAGAAATATTAACCACAGATGGCATTAATTTTTCTGCAAGATCTGCAAAGGAAGCAGGAACTGGTTTAGAGCTTACATTTAGAGAAAAGCTTAATGATATAATTATTGTTAAAAATATAAGTTTAATTTTTCTCATATTATCTCTTAATGTAATAAATAATTATAAAACCTATTACAGCAAAAATAAGTCCACCAGATCTCAGTTGACTATCCTTAACAAGTTCTAATTTTTTTAACATACTTTTCATTTTAGCTGGAAATAAGGCGTACAAAATTCCCTCAATAAATAAGAAAAGACCAAAAGCTATAACTAGCTCACGCATTTAAGAATTATTGTTGGATCTCAGGTTTTATATTTCCAAAAAATTTAAAAAATTCACTATCAGGTGATAAAATTAAAGAGGTTTCACCACCAATAAGAGCTTTTTCATATGCTTGCATAGCTCTGTAGAAAGCAAAAAATTGTGGATCTTGACCAAAGGCGTCAGCAAATATTTTATTTCTTAAACCGTCACCTTCCCCTTTCATAATCTCAGATTGTTTTTGTGCATCTGCTAATATTACAGTAACTTCTTTATCGGCAGTTGATGTAATAGTAACGGCCATCTCTGCTCCTTTTGCTCTAAATTCTTTTGCTTCTCTTTCCCTTTCAGTCTGCATTCTTCTATATATTGCATCACTGTTTGCTTGAGGAAGATCGGCTCTTTTAATTCTTACGTCTACAATATTTATACCGAAGTTTTGTGCTTCGTTATTTACGCCTTCTTTAATTAAAGCCATTTGTTTAGATCTATCTTTAGATAACAATGTTTGTAATTCTTCTTGACCTAATACATTTCTAATTCTTGAATTTATAATTGTAGACAATCTTGATCTTGCAACTCTTTCATTTCCAACTGAAATATAAAATTTCAGCGGATCAACGATTTTAAATCTTGCAAATGCATCTACTATTAAACGTTTTTGATCTGATGCAATAACTTCTTCTGGTGGAGCATCTAAGTTTAAAATTCTTTTATCTAAATAAACAACATTTTGAATAAATGGAATTTTAAAATTTAATCCTGGCTTCATTATAATTCTTTTTGGATCACCAAATTGAAGTATAATTGCTTGGTTAACCTCTTTAACTATAATTACTGATAAAAAAGCTATAACTCCAATTGCAACTAATACTCCTGCTAATATTTTCCCAGCTTTCATCTTAATTTGTCGCTTTCTTTTTTAGTTCAGGTAATGGTAAGTATGGAACTACCCCTGAACCTGCATTTTTTTCTATAATTACTTTGTCTATATCAGCTAATACTTTTTCCATAGTTTCTAAATACATTCTCTCTTGAGTAACTGCTTTTGCATTTTTATACTCATTGTAAATAGCTATAAATCTACTTGCTTCACCCTCTGCTTTTGCAACAACTTCTTTTTTGTAAGCTTCTGCAGCTTGTAAAATTTTTTGCGCTTCCCCCCGTGCTCTTGGAATAACATCATTGGCATATGCCTCAGCTTCATTTTTAGATCTTTCCATATCTGCTCTTGCAGCTTGTACATCTCTAAATGCGTCAATTACTTGATCTGGTGGGTCAGCTTTTTGTGTTTGAACTTGTGTAATTTGAATTCCACTTTCGTAATCATCTAAAATAGTTTGAATAATTTCTTGAGTTTCAAGCTCAATTTTTGATCTACCTTCTGTTAAAATTGGCTGAATATCACTTTTAGCTATTACTTCTCTCATTGCAGTTTCAGCAGCTGCTTTAACTGTACCTTCTGGATCTTGAATTTTAAATAAAAAATTCCCAGCATCTTTAATTACCCAGAACACTGAAAAATCTATATTAACAATATTTTCATCTCCAGTTAACATTAAGCTTTCTTGTGGTACGTCTGCAACTCCACCGCCTGTAGAAAAACCACTATCTCTCTCAGATCTAAATCCTATATCCATTCGATTAACCTTAGTGACTTTTGGTGTTTGAACAGTTTCAACTGGAAAAGGTATATGATAGTTCAAACCAGGCTGTGTAGTTTTTACAAACTTACCAAATCTTAATACAACGCCTTGTTCATCGGGTAATACTCTATAAAGTCCGCTGGCTAACCAAACAAAAACTAAAACTAATAAAATTAGACTTATTGATTTTCCTCCTGAATTTTTTCCACCAGGTAAAAATTTTTTAATTTTATCTTGAAGATCTCTAATTAATTCGTCGACATTTGGTGGTGTTGGACCTCTACCTGATCCGTTACCACTGCCACCTCCACCAGGAGGTGCTCCCCAAGGACTTTGACCTTTGAAATTGTCTGACATCTGCCAAAGTATATAGTGTCTTTATTACAAAAAACAAGTAATGATACTTTTATGACTGATAAAAAACCTGAACTTAGTGCCGCAATGAAAAGTAAGCTGGAACCTAAAAAATTCACTAAAAATCCTATTCTTGGAACAAAATTTACTATAGCAATCTCTAGTGCAAAAGGTGGGGTTGGAAAATCTACATTTGCAACCAATCTTTCTTTAGCTTTAAAAAAAGTTGGATGTAAAGTTGGTCTTTTAGATGCGGATATTTATGGTCCATCAATACCTAAAATGTTTGATATAAATGAGAAACCAAAAAGTGATGGTCAAAAATTAGATCCAATCACAAAATATGATATCCAATGTATGTCTATTGGTTTTTTAGCGGATCAACAAACTCCAATGATATGGCGTGGTCCTATGGTAACAAGTGCAATTAAAACTTTTACCCAGAAAGTAAATTGGAAAGATTTAGATTTTATTATCATTGATATGCCGCCAGGAACTGGTGACACTCAACTCACATTTTCTCAAGAAATAAAAATAGATGGTGCAATAATTGTAAGCACACCTCAAGAAGTTGCTCTTTTAGATGTAAAAAGAGGTATTAAAATGTTTGATAAACTTGGAGTAAAAATTTTAGGTTTAGTTGATAACATGAGCTATTTTATAGGAGACGATGGAAAAAAATATAAAATTTTTGGAGAAGGTGGAGTTAAAAAAACTGCAGAAGAATTTCAAAAAGAATTTTTAGGAGAAATACCAATTAATCCTGAAGTAGGTAAAACTGGTGATGAAGGAAAGCCAATTGTTGAGAATAACCCAAAGAACGAAATTTCTAAAATATATTTAAATTTTGCCGAAAAAATTAAATCAACTTATCTTTAAGATCAAAAGCTGTCATCAATTCATTCCATTCTCGTTTAGATAGCCCAGAACTTTCAACTTCTACATTCTCACCCTTAATAAGTTTCTGTATAATTAACTTTCCTTTTGCAGAAACCTCTGTTCCTCCAACTCTATAATCCATAAATGCATCATAAGTTGTTGGCACCCATTTTTTTAAAGTATCTAGCATTATATCAGCATAAACTCTTATTTCATATTGAGCATGACTATCAGCTCTTAATCTTAAAAAATTCATCAAATTTAACAAATCAGTTTTCCAATACCATTGAGTATAAGTATTTAAAGTTAAATTCATTCTTGCAAGTTCTCTTGCCAAACCTTTTTTATTTTCATCAATCGTTGATCCATCAAATCTTTCATTAAGCATAATTTCATAATTATCATATGTTCTCTCTGCATCATTTTTTAAAAGCTCTAAAACTTCTTCCGCTTGTTTTCCCTCCAAAATATTTCCTCTTCCCTGCCTGTTGCTTGTTGATTGAGCGGCTAAATTTTCTTGAGATGGCAAATAAAACTCTTTATCTAGAATTGAATATCTTGCTGAATACTCATTTACGTTTGCAGTTCTGTGTCTAATCCATTGTCTTGCAATAAATATTGGAAGCTTAACATGATATTTAATTTCACACATTTCAAATGGAGTACTGTGCCAGTGTCTCATCAAATACTTTATTAAACCCTTATCGGTTGACACTTGCTTTGTTCCCTTCCCATAAGACACTCTTGCTGATTGGACTATGGATGTATCGTCTCCCATATAATCAACCACTCTAACAAAACCGTGATCTAAAGCTGGAATAGCCTCGTATAAAATTTTTTCAAGCTCAGGAGCAGTAACTCTTTTTGTGTTGTTGCTCTGAGATTGTTGATTTTTTATTTCCTCTTGCTGATCTTTGGTTAATTTCATGATTGTTGTTGAATCTGTTGTAATTACTTTTATATTATTAATGTTGGTTTTCCAACTACGACGATAAACGAATTTCGTAATAACCATCGCGGACGTGGGGGCAGTACCCACCACCTCCACCATTACAACTTATGGGGGTGAACTAGATTCGACGGGTGACTAAAGGCTATTCTTTCGTTCGGGATTGTTCCACCGTAACGGGCTAATTTATAATTGCTAACGAAAGTTACGCACTTGCTGCCTAATTAACTTAGTTAATTAAGCAAACGGGGTCCGGGGCACCTGGCAACAGAACGCCCCTTAAACTATGAGTTGGTTAGAATACATTGGTGCAAGAATGATCGTTATGATCTTCTTAGTTATTGTTGTTGTTTTAATAGCAATTGCAGGTTGGGGAGTACGATCCAAAGTTAAATTTTTAAGAAACAAACCAAGATTAGTTTTTGGAATAATTTTCTTTGGAATGCTAATGTTTTTAGAATACGTTGTATTTGGTTAAGAGCACCTAGCAACAGAACGCCCCTTAATTCTGACACTTTTATTTAATAAAGTTTAAATTGTTAAAGTTAATTTTCAAAACTTTAATAACTCCAAAATATGCAACAACAAGAACTATTTGATTTCAGAAGAGATATTCTCTTTGAAAGAGAAAATCAAATCGCTCGTTTTTATGATGTTCTTAGCGAAACTGAAGACACAATAAGTTATGCTGAACATATAGATCCTAAAAAAAAATTCTCTATATGTGGTATGGATTATGAAGAGTATGTAGATGTTAAAAAGAAATACTTAAAGGGTTTGACTTATGATCAAATACTTAACTACTTAAAAAAATTTAAGAAGGAAGAAAGATTAGAAAAATATAAAATCTTACTTAAATTTAGAAACATATCTTTTGATGCTGATTTATTTACTTGGAACAGCGATTAATTAACTTTACAACGAAGTACCAGAGAATAAAACCAACTGAAAAGAAAACATGTCGTTCTGGCAATGAAGTTTGCAATGAAGTAGTTTTAATTAGTAAGCAAATATGCTGCTTTCTAATCTAATGCCGGGCAACAGAACGCCCCTTTTTATAACTTACTTCTGTTTTTTTTCTTTTCTTTTCTCCAAAGAATAAAAAATAAAAGAATTAGTGCCGGTTGTAAAATAACAAAAATAATAATGTTGATTAATTCATAAGATATTCCAAATAACTCTGCCAAATCAACCAAAAGGATAACACATATTTTAAAGATGAAGTCTATAAATTCAAAACCTGAATTCCCCATGGTATTGTATGCATCTATATATTTATTCATAAAAAAAATTTAATCAGATATTCCTATGTACCTCAAACACAAATCTATTACAAAAAAACCTAAAATTACTATGTACCTAACTATGTACCTTATTTAATTTTTTTTAAGTTCAGCCTGAGCAGCAGCTAATCTTGCAACCGGGACTCTATAAGGAGAACAAGAAACATAATTTAATCCAGCCTTAGAACAAAAAAATATACTATTTGGATCTCCTCCATGCTCTCCACATATACCTAATTTAAGATTTTTGTTTTGTTTTCGTCCTTTTTCAACTGCTATTTCTATTAAGTCTGAAACACCTTCATCTATTGATACGAAAGGATCTACAGAAAATATTTTATTTTCTAAATAATCACTTAAAAATTTTCCACTATCATCTCTGCTAATCCCAAAAGTAGTTTGCGTTAAATCATTTGTACCAAAACTAAAAAATTCAGCATGTTTAGCAATTTCCTTTGCTTTTATAGCAGCTCTTGGTAATTCAATCATCGTACCTACTAAAAATTCTATTTTTAATTTATGATCTTCTTGAACTTTACTTGCAGTTCTAATTACTAAATCTTTCATTATTTTTATCTCAGCTTCAGTAGAAACCAGGGGTATCATTATTTCAGGAAATGCAGATTTTATTTTGTTTTTTTTAAGTTCTGCTAAAGCCTCAAATATTGCTCTACATTGCATTTCATAAATTTCTGGAAAAGATATTCCAAGGCGACAACCTCTATGACCTAACATTGGGTTTTGCTCATGAAGTTCCTCAATCCTAAACTCAACCTCTTTAGCTGGTAGATTGACTATGTTAGCAACTTCGTTAATTTCTTTATTTGTACGTGGTAAAAATTCATGTAATGGTGGGTCTAACAATCTAACCGTGACTGGTAAACCACACATAATTTTAAATATCTCTACAAAATCTTTTTTTTGATGTGGCAACAATTTATCTAATGCAATAGCTCTGTCATCTTTTGTTTTTGATAATATCATTTCTCTTACAGATAGTATCCTTTCTTCATCAAAGAACATGTGTTCAGTTCTGCAGAGTCCAATCCCTTCAGCACCAAAGTCTTTTGCAGTTTTAGTATCTTTTGGTGTTTCTGAATTTGTCCTTACTTTTAATTTCCTAAAACTATCAGCCCAAGACATTAATTTTGAAAAATCACCAGATATTTCTGGTTTAATAGTTGAAACACTACCAGCAATAATTCTGCCGGTTGAGCCATCTATAGTTATTATTTCTCCCTCTTTAATCTCCATTGAAGAAGTTTTAAAAGATTTACTTTCATAGTTTATATCAATTTCGCTTGATCCTGATACACATGGCCTTCCCATACCTCTCGCAACAACTGCTGCGTGACTTGTCATTCCCCCTCTAGCTGTCAAGATTCCTTTAGCAGCATGCATTCCTTGTATATCTTCAGGGGATGTCTCTACTCTTACCAAAATTGTATCTTGCATCATTGCATTTAATCTTTCTGCTTCCTCAGATGTAAATACTACTTTTCCACTAGCAGCACCTGGTGATGCTGGTAACCCATTTGCTATTACTTTAATTGAACTATTTTCATCCAAAGTAGGATGCAATAGTGTATCTAAAGAGTTTGGATCAATTCTTAAAACAGCTTCTTTTTTAGAAATTAATTTTTCATTAACCATATCAACTGCTATTTTAACTGCTGATTTCGCTGTTCTTTTTCCTGATCTTGTTTGAAGCATCCATAGTTTATTGCTTTCGACTGTAAATTCTACATCTTGCATATCTTTATAATGTTTCTCTAACTTTTTTAAAATTTTTTGAAGCTCTTTAAAAACTTTTGGCATAGATTCTTCCATTGATAATTCTTTTACTTTGGCATCTTGCCTAGCTTTTTTTGTAATATATTGAGGTGTCCTTGTACCCGCTACAACATCCTCGCCTTGTGCATTAATTAAATACTCACCATATATTTCATTTGATCCATCTGATGGATTTCTTGTAAACACAACTCCTGTTGCACAATCATCACCCATATTTCCAAAAACCATTGATTGAACATTTACAGCAGTTCCCCACTCAGCTGGGATTTGATTTAGTTTTCTATAAACTTTTGCTCTATTACTGTCCCACGATAAAAATACTGCGCTTATTGCTCCTAGCAGTTGTTCATAAACATCTTGGGGAAAATCTTTTTTTGCTTTCTCTCTTACTGTTCTTTTAAAGTCTTCAATTAATCCATCCCAATCACTTTCATCTAAATCTGTATCTAGCAAAACACCTTTGGTAAGTTTATAATTTTCAATTAATTCTTCAAAATGATAACTTTCGACACCCATTACTACATTACCATACATTTGAATAAATCTTCTATAGCTGTCTTTAGCAAATCTTCCATTTAAAGTTTTCATTGCTAAGGCTTTTACAGTTTTATCGTTCAGACCCAGATTTAGAATAGTATCCATCATACCTGGCATTGATACTCTTGCACCAGATCGCACAGACAACAAAAGTGGATTTTTTAAATCCCCAAATTTCTTAGAAACATCTTTTTCTATTAATTTTAATTCTTTTTTAATCTGAGAAATTAAATTTTTATTTAATTTTTTTTTATCCTTATAAAAAATTTCACAAACTTTTGTAGATATTGTAAAACCAGGAGGCACGGGAAGACCCATTCTTCCCATTTCAGAAAGATTAGCACCTTTTCCTCCTAAAAAGTTTTTAGGATTTTTAATTTTTTTACTATCCTTAGAATTAAAGTTTAATATAAGTTTTTTCATTAATGGGAGTCGATCAAAGAAAAATTAACATAATTGTTAAACGTTTTACACATCATTTGGATTAGTTCCAGTCTATTCTTCTTTATGACCGGGTCATCCTCGTTCACAATTACATTATCAAAAAAGTCGAAAACCTCTCTTTTTACACTAGCTAAATTGTCCAATGTTTGAACATAATTTTCATCTTTATTAATGCTTGAAAAATATTTCTTTAATTCACTAATTTTTTTAAATAGATTTTTTTCTAACTCAGTTTTAAAAATACCAGGGTCAGTTGTATTTGATAATTCTATTTTATTATTTTTTAATTCACCATCTAAAATGTTTGAGGCTCTTTTATAACTAGCAATAATATCTAAACCATCGGGTTTGTTAATAATTTTATTTAAATTTTTAGCTTTATTAAAAATAATAACAGATTGATCTAAGTTAAAAGAACTAGTTGATGCTTGAATTATATCATTTCTAATATTTTCTTCCCTCATGTGATATTTTAATCTATCCATTAAAAAATCTGATAATTCATTTTGTAGGGATTGGTTATCAATTTCAAAACCTTGATCTAAATAAAGGCTTAAAGAATAATTAATTAGATCTTTTATTTTAAAATCTTTTTTATTTTCAACTATTATTCTTATTACCCCCAATGCTAACCTTCTTAGAGCATACGGATCTTTAGAACTTGTTGGTTTTTGATTTAAACCAAAAAAACCAACTAAAGTATCTATCTTATCTGCTAAAGAAAGGGCTATGCTAAATGGTTTCTTGGGAACTCTTGAGCCAGAACCTGTAGGTAAATA
Organism: uncultured Pelagibacteraceae bacterium; assembly: GCA_902611405.1. Taxonomy (GTDB): domain Bacteria; phylum Pseudomonadota; class Alphaproteobacteria; order Pelagibacterales; family Pelagibacteraceae; genus Pelagibacter. The sequence continues at coordinate 356 of CACLZL010000017.1, read as the reverse complement.
TTGCTCACTTATGGCCAAAGCCAAATCTTTATCAAAACCTTGTGAGTTAGCAAAATAACCTCCCATTACACCTTGTAGTTCTGGAAATTCACCTACTAGTTCTGATAATAAATCAACTTTACAAATTGATGCTGACAATTCAACTTTTTCTTTACTAATTAAAAGTTCATCAGATATCATTCCACCCAATTTTCTCATTCTTTGGGCTTTATCAAAATAACTTCCTAATCCTTTAAAATAATTCATTGATTTTAATTCAGTAACTTTTTTGACCATATTTTGAGATTTATCTTTTTTCCAAAAAAATTCTGCATCACTTAATCTTGCTTCAACTACTCTTTCATTTCCTAATTTAA
>CACLZL010000016.1 GCA_902611405.1 uncultured Pelagibacteraceae bacterium | reverse complement strand
TGTGCTCCTTTCATGGTTTCCAATGTTATTGCTTATAGCAGTTTGGATTTTCTTTATGAGACAAATGCAAGGTGGGAAAGGTGGAGCAATGGGTTTTGGGAAATCAAAAGCAAAAATGATGAACGAACTAAAAGGAAAAGTTACCTTTAATGATGTTGCCGGTGTAGAGGAAGCTAAAGAAGAAGTAGAAGAAATAGTGGAATTTTTAAAAGATCCAAAAAAATTTAGTAGGTTGGGAGGAAAAATTCCAAGAGGAGCTTTGCTAGTTGGTCCTCCAGGCACTGGAAAAACTTTATTAGCTAGAGCAATTGCAGGTGAGGCAGGAGTTCCATTTTTCACTATTTCAGGTTCTGATTTTGTGGAGATGTTCGTTGGAGTAGGGGCATCTAGAGTAAGAGATATGTTTGATCAAGGTAAAAAAAATTCTCCATGTATAATTTTTATTGATGAGATTGATGCTGTTGGAAGAAGTAGAGGAGCTGGCCTGGGTGGTGGTAATGACGAAAGAGAACAAACATTAAACCAGTTGTTAGTTGAAATGGATGGTTTTGACACAAACGAGGGTGTCATTATTATCGCTGCAACAAACAGACCAGACGTACTTGATCCAGCTTTATTGAGGCCAGGAAGATTTGATAGACAAGTAGTAGTTTCAAACCCAGATATAATTGGAAGAGAAAAAATTTTAAAAGTTCATGTAAAAAAAATAAAAATGGCTCCAGATGTGAATTTAAGAACTATTGCTAGAGGCACACCTGGTTTTTCAGGGGCCGATCTTGCAAATATTGTTAATGAAGCAGCTTTACTAGCCGCAAGAAAAAATAAAAGAATAGTTACATTGTTAGAATTTGAAGAGGCAAAAGATAAAGTTATGATGGGTGCCGAAAGACGTTCAATGGTAATGACTGAAGATGAGAAAAAACTTACAGCATATCATGAAGGAGGTCATGCTTTAGTTTCATTTAATATGCCAAGTTATGATCCAATACATAAAGCTACAATTATACCAAGAGGGAGAGCTCTTGGAATGGTAATGAATTTACCTGAACGAGATAAACATGGTTACTCAATAAAATATCTTAAAGCAAGATTAGCTGTCTGTTTTGGAGGTAGAGTAGCTGAGGAGTTAATTTTTGGGAAAGACAATATATCAACAGGAGCAGGCGGTGGTAATGGTTCAGATATTAATCAGGCCACACAACTTGCAAGAGCTATGGTAACCAAATATGGTATGAGTGAAGAAATGGGTCCAGTAGAATATGGAGAAAATCAAGAAGAAGTATTTTTGGGAAGATCAGTGACTCAAACTCAATCTGTTTCTGAAGAAGTCGCACAAAAAATTGATAAAGAAATAAGAAAACTTGTTGATGAAGGATACAACCAAGCTAAGAAAATTTTGACAGAAAAAATAGACGATTTACATAAAATTGCAAAAGCTCTTATAACTTATGAGACATTAACAGGTGATGAAATAGAGAATATAATTAATAAGAATTTATATCCTAAAGATAAAATTTTAGAAAATCCAGAATCAAAAGATGATCAAGATTCAGCTTTAGGTGCCATGGGTTTAAAACCAAAAATTGTTCATTAACAAGTAATGCGAGGATATTACACAAGGGCGTGTAATTTCTATTTTGGTAAACAATCAAAATATTTAGTAAATAAAAATAAATCAATACCCCTTCATCAGATTAAAGAAGTATCGTTTGATCATGTAGAAATATTTACAAGAAAATCAAAAAAAAGAATTTCAATAAATCAAATTAAACAATTGCCAAAAAAATTAAAAAAAAAAATAAATGCAGATATAAATAGAATTAAATCCAAAAAAAAAAATTTTTCAAATTTCAATTTTAAAAAAATACCAAATATATTGGGCGTATTAAATATTACTCCTGACAGTTTTTCGGATGGAGGAAAATTTAATAAAAAAAGTAAAGGCATTAGTCATGCAATTAATTTGTATAATAATGGTGCGTCAATGGTAGATGTTGGTGGCGAGTCCACAAGACCAGGATCGAGTTCAGTAAATGAAAAGCAAGAATGGAATAGAATTAATAAGATATTAAAATTAATTGTAAAAAAAATACCAATATCTCTAGATACTAGAAAATCTAGAATTATGGAAAATGGTATCAGAATGGGGGTTAAACTTATTAATGATGTTTCGGGATTAAATTACGATCCAGAAACAATAAATATTTTAAAAAAGTATAAAATTCCATTTGTTATACAGCATTCAGTCGGGACTCCAGAAAATATGCAAAAAAATCCAAAATATAAAAATGAATTATTAGATATATATGATTATTTTGAGGATAAGATTAAGTTAATAAGGTCTAAAGGCATCAAACATAATAATATAATTTTAGATCCTGGAATTGGATTTGGAAAAAATTTGAAACATAATATGAATCTTATAAGAGGTATTTCTATTTTTCATTCTTTAGGTTTTCCTATACTAGTAGGAAATTCTAGAAAAAGATTTATAAAAGATATATCAAAAAAAAATGATAGTAATACAAGAATTGGTGGAACTATGGCTTCCTCAATATTTTTAATGATGCAAGGAATTCAGATTTTAAGAATACATGATGTTAATGAAGTTATGCAAGGAATCAAAGTGTTTAATCAGATAATTAAAAATTAATGACGAAAAAATATTTTGGAACAGATGGAATAAGAGGTGCGGTTAACAGCAAGTATATAAATGGTGACATGTTTTTTAAATTTGGACTTGCAAGCGGAACGTACTTCAAATCCCAAAAAAAAAGAAAACAAACAGCCATAATCGCCAAAGATACCAGATTGTCAGGCTACACTCTTGAACCTGCTCTTGTTTCAGGTCTGGCTTCAGCTGGTATGCATGTTTATACTTTAGGACCATTGCCAACTAATGGGTTGGCTATGTTAACAAAAGAAATGAAAGCAAATATGGGTATAATGATTACCGCCTCTCACAATCCACATTATGATAATGGTTTAAAATTGTTTGGTCCTGATGGTATGAAATTGTCTGACAAAATTGAAAAAAAAATTGAAGGACTTATTGATAAGAATATCTCAAAAAATCTTTCGCATTCTGAAAAATTAGGAAGAGTTAAAAGGTTAGAAACAGGTACAAAAAATTATATTAAAATATTAAAAAAAAATTTTACAAAAGAGTTCAATTTAAGGGGATTAAGAATTGTAATTGATTGCGCAAATGGTGCTGGTTATAAGGCAGGTCCTGAATTATTAAAATCATTAGGAGCTAAAGTTATTGCAATAGGTGTTAAACCAAATGGTTTAAATATAAATAAAAAATGTGGATCAACTTTTCCAAGAAAAATTAGATTGGCTGTGAAAAAATATAAAGCAGATATCGGAATATCTTTGGATGGTGATGCTGATAGAATAATAATGTGTGATGAAAAGAGTAATATTATAGATGGAGATCAAATTATAGCCGCTTTAGCGACAAGATGGAAAGATAAAAAAATGTTAAAAGGGGGAGTTGTTGGAACATTAATGTCAAATTATGGGCTAGAAAAATATTTTAAATCAAAAGAGATAAAATTCTTAAGGGCAAATGTTGGTGACAGATATGTTAAGGAAAAAATGCAAAGATATAAGTTTAATTTAGGTGGTGAACAATCAGGACATATTATTTTAGGTAAGTTTGCAACTACAGGAGATGGTCTGTTGGTCGCTTTAGAGACTCTTTTTGCTTTGAGGAAGGGAAAAAAGGCAAGTGAATTTTTTAAAAAATTTAAGAAAACACCTCAGCTCTTAGAAAATATCTTAGTAAAAGATAAAAATATTATTAACAATCCAGAAATAAAAAAAACTATAAAAATTGCAGATCAATTAATTAAAGGTAAAGGGAGAATTTTAGTCAGAAAATCAGGAACAGAGTCTAAAATAAGAGTGATGGGTGAAAGTGAAAATAAAGCTCTCTTATACAAATGTGTAAATATCATTACAAAAAAAATTAAATAAATTGAAACCAAATTCAAAAATTTTAATTATTGCAGGATCAGATTCATCTGGAGGAGCAGGTATTCAAGCCGATATAAAAACTGTAACTGCTCTGGGCTGTTATGCAATGACTGCAATAACTGCAGTTACATCACAAAACACCACAGGTATAAAATCAATTGTTGGAATAAATCCAAAAGAAATTTTTAATCAGATTGTTTTTAGTTGCAAAGATATAAGACCTGATGCAATTAAAATTGGTATGCTTCATTCATCAGATGTTATTAAAATGGTAATAAAGGCCTTAGATTTTATTAAAGTTAAAAAAATTGTTTTAGATCCAGTGATGGTTGCTAAAGGGGGAGCTCAACTGATAGATGGAAAAGCAATTCAATTGCTAAAACTAAATCTAATTAAAAAGGTATCACTTATTACTCCTAATATCCCTGAGGCAGAAATTTTGACTAAAACAAAAATTATAACAAGAGAGGATATGATTTATGCAGCCTACAAACTTATAGGTTTAGGAGCTAAAAATGTACTAATAAAAGGCGGGCATTTAAAACATAAAAATGTAGTAGATATTTTAATAAACACAAAAGATATAAAAATTTTTAAAAGTAAGCGTTACAAAACAAAGAATACTCACGGTACAGGTTGTACTTTATCAAGTGCAGTTACAACTTTTATATCATGTGGAAAAACAGTAAAGAAATCTTGTGAGCTTGGAGTTAAGTATGTAAATTCAGCAATTAAATCAAACCCGAAATATGGAAAAGGTCATGGCCCAATTAACCATCTTACTTCCTTAAAAATAAACAGAAAATTTAAATAATGAAAAATATAGTTGTTGTTGGATCTCAATGGGGTGACGAAGGTAAAGGAAAAATTGTTGATTGGTTATCTGAACAGGCTGATGTGGTAATAAGATTTCAAGGAGGTCATAATGCTGGCCACACTTTAGTGATTGATGGTGTTACTTATAAATTGAGATTACTTCCATCTGGAATAGTTAGAAAAGGTAAAATATCAATAATTGGCAATGGTGTTGTGATAGATCCATGGGCTTTATTAGAAGAAATAGAAGAAATAAAATCCAAAGGTGTAGAGGTAAACGAAAATAATTTTATTATTTCAGAATCTGCAAATTTAATTTTACCTTTTCATAGGGAAATGGATGAGATTAGAGAAGATGCAGCAGGAAAAAGCAAAATAGGAACTACTAGACGTGGAATTGGACCAGCATATGAAGATAAAGTTGGTAGAAGATCTATAAGGGTTATGGATCTAAGATCTGAAAAAAATTTAGATCAAAGACTCGACTCTGTATTAGTTCATCATAATGCGATTAGAAAAGGTCTAGGAAAAAAACTTTTTGAAAAAGATCAGCTTAAATCTGATTTGCTTAAAATAGCACCTAAAATATTAGGATTCTCTCACCCAGTTTGGCTAAAAATTGATGAATTTAAAAAACAAAAAAAGAAAATTTTATTCGAAGGTGCCCAAGGTATTTTACTTGATGTAGATCACGGAACATATCCTTTTGTAACTTCATCTAATACTGTTGCCTCAAGCGCTGCTACAGGAACAGGTTGTGGCCCTAATTCAATAAATTATGTTCTTGGTATTACAAAAGCTTATACAACAAGAGTTGGAGAGGGCCCTTTTCCTACAGAGTTAACAGATGATGTCGGTGAACTTTTGGGAACACGCGGAAAAGAATTTGGAACTGTTACAAGCAGAAAAAGAAGATGTGGATGGTTCGATGGTGTCTTAGTGAGACAAACTATTAAAGTTTCAGGGATTGATGGTATTGCTTTAACAAAATTAGATGTACTCGATGAATTAGACGAAATTAAAATGTGCGTTGCTTATGAGCTTGATGGTAAAAGATTAGACTATTTACCTGCTGCAGTAGAAGACCAGATGAAAATAAAACCAATTTATAAAACTTTTCCAGGATGGAAAGTTTCTACTAGTGGTGTCAAAAACATGGACTCGTTACCCGAAAGTGCAAAAAACTATATTTTTGCAGTAGAAGATTTTATTGGTACAAAAGTATCGAGTGTCTCTACCAGTCCAGAAAGAGACGATACTATTTTAATTGAAAACCCTTTTGAAGTTTAGTTTGCGGGTAAAAGATTTTTTGATTTAGCTAATAGAAGCATATGCTTTTGAAGTTTTTCAAATGCTTTATTTTCTATTTGTCTGACTCTTTCTCTACTTATTTTGTATTTTTTACTTAAATCCTCAAGGGTAGTTGGTTCATCATTTAACCTTCTTGAATATAAAATTTCTCTTTCTCTATCATTAAGGACTTTGATCGAATTTTTTAACAGATCTTTTCGTTGTTCCATCTCTTCATGTTGAGCAAATTTTAAATCATGATCTAGTTCTTTATCAGCCAGCCAGTCTTGCCATTCATCCCCATCTTCACCAACTTGAGCATTTAATGAGAACTCCTTTCCAGAAAGCCTTCTATTCATTGAAACCACTTCTTCTTTACTTACATCGAGCTTATCAGCGATATGATTTACGTGCTCATCTCTTAAGTCACCTTCAGTTTCTGGAGAAATCTGATTTTTAATTTTCTTTAAATTAAAAAACAATTTTTTTTGAGCAGTGGTAGTACCAATTTTGACAAGACTCCAAGATCTTAAAATATATTCTTGGATAGAAGCTTTAATCCACCACATAGCATAAGTTGCCAATCTAAAACCTTTTTCTGGTTCAAATTTTTTAACAGCCTGCATAAGACCAACATTTCCTTCAGAAATCATCTCATTAATTGGTAGGCCATAACCTTTGTAGCCCATAGCTATCTTTGCAACTAATCTTAAGTGACTTGTAACCAATTTTTCAGCAGCTTTAATATTACCAGTTGTTCTCCAATTTTTTGCTAGCATATATTCTTCTTCTGCAGCTAGCATAGGGAATTTCTTAATCTGATCTAAGTATGCAGATAGACCACCCTCATTAGACAGAGTCGGTAGATTATTTCTATTTGTTGTATTCATAGATGAGTGTATTTAATTAAATATATTTAATTTTCAATAATTTATTCTTTAGTATTTCTAAGCTTTTTTAAGATATTATTTAGTTCTTGCGGCAAAATTGAGGAAAAAATCATCTTTTTATGAGAACGGGGATGTTTAAAACCTAAAGTTTTTGCATGTAGAAATTGTCTATTCAATTTAGTAATTGAATTTTGAATATCAAAATCAACGTTTTTTAATTTTTTGTATTTTTTTTTATATTTATCATCTCCAACTAGACTATTTCCCTTATGGTTCATGTGAACTCTAATTTGATGTGTTCTTCCAGTTTCTAATTTACATTCAACCAGACTTAATGTTGGAATTTTATCATTTTCAAAAATTTCGAGGGTTTTATAATTGGTTATAGCTTTTTTACCTTTTGAACTACTAGTCTCCATAAGTTGTCTATTTTTTGAGCTACGTGTAATAAATGTTTCAATCCTTCCAAAAGATGGCCTGAGTTTTCCCCATATCAAAAGTTGATACTCTCTAATAATAGTATGATCACTAAATTGTTTTGATAAATTTTCATGTGTTTCATTATTTTTTGCGATTACAATTAAACCCGATGTATTTTTATCAATTCTATGAACAATACCAGGTCTTAACTCATCACCTATATTTGATAAAGAGTCTTTATCATAATACATCAATGCATTAACTATTGTTTTATCAAAATTTCCAGCACCAGGATGCATTATAATCCCAGCAGGCTTATTAATTACTAATAAATCATTATCTTCATATATTATTTCTAATTTGAATTCGTAAGGTTTAAGAGATGCTATTTTAGGTTCTGGAATTCGAAGGTTTATTATATCACCTAGAGAGACTTTTTTTGATGGACTTTTAATAATTTGATTATTTAACTTCAACTTTTCTTTTAAAATTAAATTTTTAATTCTAGTTCTGCTAATTAACCCCTCTCTTTTATTAATTAAAACGTCAACTCTTAAATTTATCTCTTCTTCTTTAACTATAAAATTAATGTTTTTTTCCATAAAATATAATATTAATACTATATGCGCTTGTAGCTCAACTGGATAGAGCGCCTGACTTCGGATCAGGAGGTTCTGGGTTCGACTCCTAGCAGGCGCACCAAATTATTCCCCAATATTTATTAATGTTCCTTTATCTCTTGCTTTATCGAATGAGTAATAAAATACAAATATTGATAAAAATAAATAAAAACCGTTAAGATAGATTGCATTTATGATATTTTCATAATTTACCATTCCATTAACTAAAATATTCCTAGTCTCTTCAAAAATATAAACCAATGGTAGGGCATAAGCGATTGATTGGAAGATTTGTGGTAACGTCTCAACTGGATAGTAAATACATCCAAAAGGTGCTAATAAAAACATAGTTGACCATGCGATATTCTCAAAAGATGGTCCAAATCTTAACAATCCTGCTGAAACAAATAAACCAAGTGTTATTCCAAACAAATACAGACTCAAGAAAAGAAATGCCAAAGGAAGACCAAGTTTTAATAGTGAGATACCAAATAATGGAGAAGTTAACAGTATAGCTGGGATTAAACCAATTAATGCCCTGATTAAAGCAGTAAAAACTAGCGAGACAATTATCTCACTAATTTTCATCGGAGCAATAAATAGATTTGTAAAATTTCTACTCCAAATTTCCTCCAAAAATAACATATTAAAGCCAATACTAGTTCTAAATAAAAAATCATAGAGAATTGCACATGAAAGAATAACTCCTACTGCTCCATTGTAATAAGAGCTGTGAGTTGCAAAAAAATTAGAAATAAATCCCCAAAGAGTAATTTGAATTGAAGGCCAATAAATTAAATCTAATATTCTTGGAAATGATCTGGTTATTAAATAAAAGTGTCTTAAAAAAAGACCGTAAATTCTAATTAAATTCATTTTTATTTTCTCGCAATTTCTAAAAATACTTCCTCTAAATCTCTTCTTCCATATTTTGTTATTAACTCTTCAGGAGTTCCCCTATCAACTATTAAACCATCTTTCATCATTAGAACAGAACCACATAATCTTTTTACTTCCTCCATATTATGTGAAGCGAGCAAAACTGATATTTTTTTTTCCTTTTTGTAATCTTCTAAAAAAGTTCTCACAAAATCACCAGTTTCAGGATCTAATGAAGCGGTAGGTTCATCTAACAAAAGTACCGTTGGATCATTTATTAAAGCTTTAGCAAGACTTACCCTATTTTTTTTGTCCTGAAGAAAGTTCTCCAGTAATTTTGTTCAATAGGTCTTTTAATCTAAGTTTATTTGCAAGGTAATCTATTCGATCATTTAAATTTGGAATGTTATATAACTTTCCGTAAACAATTAAATTTTGTTTAACTTTAAGTTTTTTGGGTAATTCAATATATGGTGAAATAAAATTCATTTTATGAAGAAGTGAAATTTTATTTTTTTCAATATTCACTCCATTAATTAAAACTTCTCCACTACTTGGTTTTAATAATCCTAAAATCATTCCAATAGTTGTAGTTTTTCCACATCCATTTGGTCCCAATAAACCAACCATTTCATTTTCATTAATTTTGAAATTTATCTTAGATACTGCTTCTTTGTCTTTGTATTTTTTAGAAAGATTGATTACCTCAATAGAATTAGTCATTAATATTTTGATGCTCTCTTTAATCTATCGTTAATAGTTTTGCCAAGACCTCTGTTTGGAATATTTTCAACTGCAATCTGTTTAAATCCATCGTTTTTAATTTTTCTTAAAGTTGAATATAAGTTCTTTGCTGCCTCTTCTATATTTTTCACTTTGGATAAATAATAATAGTTTTTTAAATTTAGTTTTCTTTTTTTTATTAATAAATAAGCCTCATCTCTTTTTGGTTTTTTAACATTGATTCTTAAGGGTATCCCGGGTGAGTAATGCAATGGAAATAAACCAGGTGATAATTTTTTTTTTGAATTGGTATTAATTATTAATTTTTTTTTTAAAAGATTTTCTATTTTATTGATATCAAGACCTCCATATCTTAAAACTGAGGGTTTTTCTAAAAGATTTAATATTGTAGACTCAACTCCAATTTTGCTTTTTCCACCATCTAAAATATATTTTATTTTTGAACCAAATTCTTCTTTTACATCAGATGGTTTAACTGAACTTAATCTTGAGGATATATTTGCGCTGGGTGCAGCTATTGGATAATTTAAATTTTTTAATAATTTTCTAAACAATTTGTGTTTAGGAAAACGCACAGCAATACTTTTTTTATTATTAGTGACATATTTTGATATTTTGGATTTATTTTTTAATTTCAAAATATAAGTTATTGGACCTGGAGAGAATTTTTTGTAAAGTTTTACTAAATTATCGTTCATATGACAGTCATCTTCAAGTCTCTTAATATCATAGTAATGGACAATAAGTGGATTGTTTAAAGGTCTTTTTTTAAGACTAAATATTTTCTTAACAGCACTATTCGAGTATGCGTTTGCAGCTAGTCCATAAACAGTTTCTGTTGGTACGGCAACACAATGATTATTATCTAAATATTTTTTTGCTTTTTTGATATTTGATTGAATAGAATTCATGTATTAATAATTATTAATATATGAAAGATAAAATTTTACCACCTGATTATGATCAGTTCTCAGTTGAAGAGCTTACAGAAAAAGCAAATAAGATTATAGAGTCTCTAGAAAGGGAAAATGATTTAAACAATTCAGTTGAAATGTATCAAGAACTTTTGAAACTAAACAATATTATTGAAAAGAAATTTCATAAAAATTTTAAATCTATTGGGGAAGAGACAAATAAAAAGATTAAAGATATAACAAAAAAAAATGAAAAAACAGCTTAATAAAATTGCTAAGGATACTAATATATTTCTTAAAAAATATATTAATTCACAAAAATATTCTCATTTGATGTCTCCCATGAAGTATGGCTTATTTCCAGGTGGAAAAAAAATTAGATCTAAAATCTTAATTGACTTAGGGTCATTATTTTCAATTGATTACAAGACATTAATAATAATTGGGTCAGCTGTTGAATGTATTCATGCTTATTCACTAATTCATGACGATTTACCCTGCATGGATAACGATAATATAAGAAGAGGCAAACCTTCAACTCACATTAAATTTGGTGAATCCACAGCAGTCTTAGCAGGAAATTCATTATTAACTTTAGCATTTGAAATTTTATCAAATCCAAAATTGAAATTAAATGAAAAGATTAAAATAGATTTAATCAAAAAATTATCAGAATGTTCAGGCCATCTAGGTATAGCTGGAGGGCAATATTTAGATTTAAGCTACGAGAGAAAGAAAATATCAAAGAATAAAATATTAGAAATGGAAATAAAGAAAACTGGAATGTTATTTAGTTTTTGCTGTGCAGCTCCAGCAATAATAAAGAAAAAAACAATTCAAGAAATTCAATTTTTTGAGAACATAGGATCAAAAATTGGTCTTTTATTCCAAATAGCTGACGATTTGATTGATTTGAAAAGTAATTCTAAGGAAGCTGGAAAAAAAACAGGAAAAGATCAAAAAAAAGGCAAGGCAACACTTATAAATTTAATAGGCCATGATGATTCAGTTAAGTATTGTGATAAGATAATAAAAAATGTTAATAAAAATTTAAGCAAATACGGTTCAAGATCTAAACAAATTAATGAAACTTTGGACTATATATTGAATAGAAAAAAATGAAGAAAAATTATCAATTTTTAAATGATATAAACTTTCCATCTGATTTAAGAAAAGTTTCTGAAAATAATTTACAAAAAGTTGCAGACGAAGTGAGGGAGGAAATGATAGACGCTGTTTCAGAAACAGGAGGTCACCTAGGTGCTGGTTTGGGAGTGGTTGAATTGACAGTTGCACTTCATTATGTTTTTGATACTCCAAATGATAAATTAATATGGGATGTAGGCCATCAATCTTATCCACATAAAATTTTAACTGGCAGAAAAGATAAAATTAGAACTTTACGACAGGGCAATGGTTTATCAGGTTTTACCAAAAGGTCTGAAAGTGAGTATGATCCATTTGGAGCAGCACATAGTTCAACATCTATTTCATCTGCATTAGGGATTGCCGAAGCTAATAAATTAGAAAATAAATCTTCTAATGTAATAGCTGTTATAGGTGATGGAGCAATTAGTGCAGGTATGGCTTACGAAGCTATGAATAATGCTGGAGCATCGAAGACAAAAATGATTGTCATTTTAAATGATAACGACATGTCAATTGCAAAGCCAGTTGGAGCAATGAGGACTTACTTAGCAAAATTATTTACTGGAAAAATATATTTTAGTCTTAGAGAAACTTTAAAGTTAATTACATCTGCATTTTCTAAAAGATTTAGCGCTAAAGCAGGAAAAGCAGAGGATTTTTTTCGTTCAGCAGTTACAGGAGGTACATTGTTTAGTTCACTTGGCTTTTATTATGCGGGTCCTATAGATGGTCATGATTTATCAAGTCTAGTTCCAATTTTAAAAAATGCAAAAGATTCAAGACATGAGGGTCCTATAATGATCCATATTAAAACTCAAAAAGGGAAAGGCTACTCTTATGCAGAAAAAGCAAATGACCATTATCATGGAGTATCAAAATTTAATGTTGAGACTGGAGAACAGTTAAAGAGCAAATCCAATCTTCCAGCTTATACAAAAGTTTTTGCTAACACGTTAGTGAAACACGCAAAAAAAGATAGCAAAATTGTTGGAATAACAGCAGCTATGCCAGGAGGGACTGGTATGGATGTTTTTGGAAAGGAGTTTCCAAGTAGAATGTTTGATGTAGGTATAGCAGAACAACATGCGGTAACTTTTGCAGCTGGTTTAGCAACCGAGGGATATAAACCATATGCTGCAATTTATTCTACTTTTTTACAGAGAGCATATGATCAAGTAGTACATGATGTTGCCATCCAAAGTTTACCTGTTAGATTTGCGATAGATAGAGCGGGATTAGTTGGTGCTGATGGATCAACTCATGCTGGTTCATTTGATATAACTTACTTATCAACTTTGCCTAACTTTGTAGTAATGGCAGCAAGTGATGAAGCTGAATTAGTTAAAATGATTAATACTTCAGTAAACATAAATGATAGACCTTCTGCAATTAGATATCCAAGAGGAACAGGAGTTGGTATTGATCTTCCATCAATAGATGAAAAAATTGAAATCGGTAAAGGTAGAATTGTTCAGCAAGGAACGCAGGTTTGTATTTTAAACCTTGGTACTCGACTTGAAGAGTGCAAGTTAGCTTTGGAGGAATTAAAAGCAAAAGGAATCTCAACAACTTTGATTGATGCTAGATTTGCTAAGCCTTTAGACGAAGATCTCATACTAAAATCTGCTAAAGAACATGAGCTTATGATTACTATTGAAGAAGGTTCAATAGGAGGTTTTGGCTCTCATGTAAAAAATTTATTAGCTGAAAAAGGAGTGTTTGATAAAGGTTTAAAATTTAGATCAATGACTTTACCAGATGAATTTATTGAACAAGATGATCCAAAAAAAATGTACGACAAAGCTGGATTGAATAGTTTTCAAATTTCCAAGAAAATTTTAGATATTTTTTTCCAGAAAGAAACAATAAGAGTTGTGAAAAATTAATTTAAGCTAACTACACTGAGCTTTATTCATTAAGTAGTGGTCAAGTAAAACACAGTTAATCATAGCTTCACCAATTGGAACAGCTCTAATTCCCACACAAGGATCATGTCTTCCTTTCACAGATATTGAAGTATTTTTCCCAAATTTATTTATAGTTTTTCTACTAGTTAAAATTGATGATGTTGGTTTAACTGCAAAAGATGCAATAATTTCTTGGCCTGTTGAAATTCCACCAAGGATTCCACCAGCTTTATTTGACTTGAATTTTAATTTATTTCCATTTGAAGAAATTTCATCTGAATTTTGTTCTCCACTTAATTGTGCCGAGTTCATTCCTGCTCCAATATTTACACCTTTAACTGCATTAATACTCATCAGACCTGAAGCTATGTCAGTATCCAATTTTGAGTAAATTGGAGCACCTAAACCAACTGGGATTCCTCTTGCTCTTATTTCAATCACTGCCCCACATGAGGATCCTGATTTTCTAACTCCGAGCAAATATTTTTCCCATAATTTAATCATTGATTTATCTGGACAAAAAAATGGATTTTTTGAGATTACTTTATCATTCCATTGGTTTGTATCACATCCAAGAATTCCTAGCTGTGTTACTGCACCAATTACCCTAAATTTTTTACCTAATTTTTTCTGAAGTACAACTTTTGCTATTGCACCAGCAGCAACACGTGCTGCAGTTTCTCTAGCAGAGGATCTACCACCACCCCTGTAATCTCTAATTCCATATTTTTTAAAATAAGTAAAATCCGCGTGACCTGGTCTGAACTTATCTTTGATATTACTATAATCTTTTGACCTCATATCTTTGTTATAGATTATGAGAGAAATAGGTGTTCCAGTAGTTTTCCCTTCAAATACTCCTGACAATATTTGAACTTTATCATCTTCT
>CACLZL010000015.1 GCA_902611405.1 uncultured Pelagibacteraceae bacterium | reverse complement strand
AATTTTTTAAACGAAAGAATTTCATATCAAACAAATGATTAAATCTAATTCAGGAATAAGAAAAACTGATGTAATTAATAGAAGGATGTTCATAATCGGAGCAGCAAAAATTGTAGTTTTTGCAGGAATTGTTGCCCGTTTATTTTCTCTTCAAATAAATGAAAATAAAAAATATCTCACACTTTCAGATAAGAATAGAATTAGAGAATGGAAACTTCCACCTACAAGAGGAAATATAGTTGATTATTTTGGAAATGTAATTGCAGGTAATTTAAAAGTTTACCAGTTACATATAATTCCTGAGCAAGTTGAGAATTTTAATTATTTATTAGTTAGATTAAAAAATCTTTTAAATCTAAGTGATAAAAAAATTGTAAAGATAAATAAATTAAAGGCAGAGTTAAAACCCTGGGATAGTATCATTGTTTCAGAAAATTTGAGCTGGAGTCAATTTGTAAAAATAAACAATTATTTATATGATCTTGTTGGTGTCAAACCAGTGATGACAATTTCTAGAAATTATCCATTCAAAGATGTTTATACTCATGTTCTTGGATATGTAAGTCAACCAAATGAGAAAGAAATTTTAGATAATCAAATTATCCAGGAAAGGTTTGTGCCGGGTATGAAGATAGGAAAACTAGGTCTGGAAAAGAGACTTGAAAATCATTTAATAGGCACAAATGCAATTCAAAGGTATGAGGTTAATGCCTATGGTAAAAGAATTAATCAATTAGAGCATCAAAAAGGAGAGCAAGGATCACAAATACGTTTAACTGTTGATACAGAAATACAAAAGGCCTGCGGAGAATTGTTGAATGAAAAGGCAGGATCTATAAGTGTAATGGATATTTATACTGGAGATATTATTGCGATGTATTCATCTCCATCTTATGATCCAAATTTATTTTTGTTCGGTATAAGTCAAGATGAATGGCAATTAATTAGAAATAATCCCTTAAAACCTTTAATTAATAAAACTCTTTCGGGCTTATACTCTCCAGGGTCAACGATTAAACCAATCGTTGCACTCTCAGCTTTAGAAAATAATGTGATTGATACAAAGTTCAAAGTTAAATGCTCAGGTAAGATGGAGTTATACGGACAAACATTTCACTGTTGGAAGGAAAAAGGACATGGCTGGGTTAGTTTGAAAAATGCAATGAAACAATCCTGTGATACTTATTTTTATGAAGTTGCAAGATTGTTAGGTGTTGATCGACTTAATATTACAGCTGAAAAGTTTGGTTTAGGTAAAAAAGTACTTGGTGAATATTTTGAAATTGAAAAAAAAGGATTATTTCCAAATACAAAATGGAAAAAAAATAATCTTGGTAAGGGTTGGGTATTAGGAGAAACACTAATTACAGGTATTGGTCAAGGGTATATCCAATCAACGCCTTTACAACTATGCATGATGACGGCACAAATTGCTAATGGCGGATATTCGATCAAACCAAAAATAATTGTAGATGACAACCCAATATCATATGAAGATGCAAAACAATCAATGGAAAGTGGATTGTTATTTGACACAGATTCTGAGAGATTATTAGATAAAAAGTTATTTAAAGACAAAAAAAATATTAAGATTGTTCAAGAAGCTATGTTCAGTTCAACTAACGAAAGATTTGGAACTTCTTATAAATCAAGAATTGATGACCCTAAATATCAATTCGCAGGAAAAACTGGAACAGCACAGGTGAAGAGAATTAGTAAAAGAGAGAGAGAATTAGATTTGGAATTAGAGCAAATACCTTACAAAGATAGAGATCACGCTTTATATGTTGCTTATGGTCCATATATAAATCCAAGATATGCTTTGAGTATAATAGTGGAGCATGGTGGCTCAGGAAGTAAGGCTGCAGCACCTATTGCAAAAAAATTATTTAAATTAATTATTGATAGACATGAATTAAGAAACAAACAATCAAATTTTGAGAGGATTACTATTTAAATGTTTCAACACGATAGATTGAATAATGAAATTACATTGTTTCAAAAAATAAAAAACTTAGACTATATATTGTTAATTTCTGTTATCCTTCTTTCTATAATAAGTGTTTTTGTTATGTATTCTACTGATGGAGGTGAAATACATTTTCATACTAAAAATCATTTTGTAAAACTAGCAATTTTTTTTCCGCTCATGATTTTCGTAGCTTTCTTTAACATAAAATTTTGGCATAATTTTTCTTATATTATCTATTTTATAGTAATGCTTTTGTTAGTTTATGTTTCCTTTTTTGGAATTAAGGCTTCAGGTTCAAAAAGATGGATGGATGTATACCTTTTTGTACTTCAGCCATCTGAATTAATGAAAATAGCAATTATAATGTGTCTTGCTAAATATTATCACAGATTAAAAATAGATAATGTAAATTCATTCACCAGTATTACAATTGTATTGTCAATAATATTAATTCCAACTATTTTTGTAATTTCTCAACCCGATCTTGGTACCTCAATACTTATCGCATTAAGTGGATTAATTATATTGTGGCTCGGAGGGTTAAAAATTAAATATTTTATATATTCATTTATTACTTTCTTAATTTCACTACCATTTATAATTTCATTCTTAAAACCCTACCAAAAATTAAGAATACTTACTTTCTTAGACCCCGATAGAGACCCTTTAGGTGCGGGATACCAAATTATACAATCAAAAATAGCAATAGGTTCAGGCGGTCTTGATGGAAAAGGTTTTTTAAAAGGGACACAGAGTTATTTAGATTTTTTACCTGAAAAACATACAGATTTTATATTTACTTTATTTTCAGAAGAGTTTGGGTTTGTGGGTTCCGTAGGCCTTTTAATATTGTACTCAATAATAATTTTTAGAATTATAAGAATAGGATCTATTTCAAGAAGTAATTTTGCTAGACTTTTTTGTTTTGGATATGCTTTTGCAATATTTATTTACATCGTGGTAAACTTATCTATGGTTTTAGGCCTACTACCTATAGTTGGCTCACCATTACCAATAATGTCATATGGTGGCTCTTCAATGTTAGCTACAATGATTGGTTTTGGTATAGTATTAAGTGCAAAAATTAATCATAAACAAATGATTGCTTAATATAATTTAAATTTGCATAATTTGTCACTCTGGAAATTTAATTTTTAATTGTATAACAATTTGATGAATAAAAATCTTAAAGTTGGAATAGTTGGAGCAGGTATTCAAGGTGTATCCAATGCTCTATTTCTTCAAAAAAAAGGTTTTGATGTAACTATTTTTGATAGAGATAACCCAGGTAGCCAAGCAGCCTCTTATGGTAATGCAGGACACTTTTCGCCTTATGCATCTCTTTCATTAAATAGAACTGATGTTTTAGCAGATGTTCCAGCCATGTTACTGAGTTCTACAGGTCCACTAGCTTTAAAATGGAACTATGTTCCAAAAATGATCCCTTGGTTTATAAAATTTATAATGAATACAAGCAAAACTAAGATGATGCATACTGCAAAAAATATGCACCAAATTTTAGATTTAGCATTACCCGCTTATGATGAGTTGTTTGAAGAGATAGACTTGGAAGGTTTAGTAGAAAATAAAGGTATTTTATATA
The DNA here is from genome assembly GCA_902611405.1 of uncultured Pelagibacteraceae bacterium. Taxonomy (GTDB): domain Bacteria; phylum Pseudomonadota; class Alphaproteobacteria; order Pelagibacterales; family Pelagibacteraceae; genus Pelagibacter. The sequence goes on along the minus strand of CACLZL010000015.1, from coordinate 16,023 downwards.
TATGGAATAATAAAGATTTGAAAAGCAGGGAATTAGAAATTGAAGTCAGAAAAGAATTAGGTGTTGAACAACAACTAGTTAATAAAGCTGAAATTCATGATCTCGAACCTCATATAAAACCATTTTATCATGCAGGTGTATATTATCCTTATGCGAGACACGCGAGGAACCCTAAAAGAATTCTTCTAAAATTGTTTGATTTATTTTTACAAAAAGGCGGAAATTTTAACAAAGTAAATATTAAAGATATTAGTTTTGATGAAGATAAACCTGTTTTTAAAACTGAAACACAAAGGTATGTTTTTGATAAAGCAGTAATAGCTTGTGGTGCTTTTTCAAAAAAATTAACAGATAATCTTGGTGAAAAAATACCTTTAGATACAGAACGTGGATATCATGTTCATTTCAAAAATTGTGATCATTTGTTAAGTAGACCAGTAATATTTTCTAATCGTGGATTTGGAATAACACCGATGCAGCAAGGTTTAAGAGTTGTTGGAACTGTTGAATTTGGTGGATTAGATAATCCATTATCTAAATCAAGAATTAAAAATTTGATAAATAATGCAAAGTATATGCTTGGTGATTTACCTGAACATGAGGATGAGTGGCTAGGATTTAGACCGACTTTACCAGATTTTTTACCAGTTATGGGACCATCAAAAAACTACAAGAATATTTATTATTGTTTTGGTCACCATCATTTAGGATGGACTTTGGGTCCGATTTCTGGAAAGATTGTTTCAGGAATGATAGCGAACGAAAATACAAACTTAGATTTAAAACCATATAGCTCGCTTAGATTTAATTAAGTGACAAAAGATAATAATTTCTTAGCTTATTTATATCTATTTTTAACCGTTACCTTTTGGGCGGGAAACTTTGTAGTTGGTAAACTTGCAAGTTTTTATGAGGTACCACCTTTTTCATTAAACTTTTATCGATGGCTTTTTGCCTGGTTAATTTTAGCACCTTTTACAATTCCAGAAATATTAGAAAAAAGAAATTATATTATAAAAAACTATAAGCTTTTCATTATATTAGGTGTTACAAGTATTACAGTATTCAATTCTATTGTTTATTATTCTTTAAATTTTACACAAGTTATTAGTGGAGTATTAATGATCTCAACTATACCAGTAATGATCATGTTGTTTTCATCAATTTTAAAAATTGAAAAGACAAATACTTTTCAGATTATAGGAGTAATTTTTTCTTTTGCTGGTGTGATTATGATTATAACAAAAGCAAATTTTGAAATACTAAAAAATTTAGATTTTAACAAAGGCGATATAACTATGGTAATAGCAATGTTTTCATGGGCATTATATTCAACATTGTTAAAGGGAAAACAATATGAGTTAACTCAAATATCATTACTACAAGTAGTTATTACTTTTGGTTTAATATTTTTAATACCAGTTTATTTTATTGAATATCAAATTGGATTTAGAATTAATTTAGAATTACCTTTTATTTTAATTTTATCCTATGTAGTTTTGTTTCCAGGTTTAGCATCTTTTCTTTTATGGATAAAAGGAATATCCATGATTGGTGCAAATCGATCTGGTGTTTTTTTACATTTAATGCCTATTTTGAGTGCAATAATGGCGATGATTTTTTTTAGTGAAAAATTTATGTTTTATCATATTTTAGGCGCTTGTTTTATTATTACAGGAATACTTTTATCAAATAAGAAAGTTAAAAATGCTTAAAGTTGCTATATTAGATGATTATCAAAATGTTGCTCAACAATTTGTAGATTTAGAAAAACTGTCAGGAAAATACGAGTTTAAGATTTTCAGTGAACCTTTTTTAGATGAGGCAAACGCAATAGAACAGTTAGCTGATTTTGAGGCTTTATTGATAATGCGAGAAAGAACTCCTATCACAAAAAATTTAATTGATAATTTAAATGAATTAAAATTTGTAATCACAAGTGGATTACGAAACAAATCTATTGATTTAGAGGCTGCGAAGAAAAGAAAAATTTTAGTTTGTGGAACAGATATAAACTTAAACCCAACACCTGAATTGACATGGGCATTAATTCTTGGTTTAGCTAGAAACTTTAAAGAAGAGTTTGACAATATGTATCAAGGTTATTGGCAAACAACAATTGGAGTGGAATTGAAAGGAAAAATCCTAGGTTTAATTGGATTAGGAAGAGTAGGTTCTGAGGTTGCTAAAATTGGAAAAGCTTTTGGAATGCAAGTTATGGCATGGAGTGAAAACTTAAACTTGGACAAGTGTAAAGAATTAGACGTACTCCCTTGTAGCAAAGATGATTTAATTACAAATTCTGATGTGCTTTCAATTCACGTTCAAGGAGGTGAAAAATATAAAGACTGCATTACCATAAAAGAATTTGATAAAATGAAAAAAACAGCTTTTTTAATAAATACTTCTAGAGGACCTATTGTTAATGAGGATGATTTAATTATTGCATTGTCAACTAATGTTATTGCAGGAGCAGGAATAGATGTTTATGACAAAGAACCTCTACCAGAGAATAATAAACTTAGATTTTTACCAAATGCACTGCTTACTCCACACATAGGTTATGTAACAGCTGAAAATTATAGCATTTTTTATAACCAAATGATTGAAGGACTAGAGGCTTGTGTTAACGGAAAGCCTATCAGAGTTCTAGATTAAAAATGGAGCTCCCTGTTGTTAATCATGAGGATTATTTTGCTAAAATTGGAGATGATCATAAATTTCCAATTAATAAATTTGGAGAATTGGCAAACTACTTAATTCAAAACAAAATAGTAAATAAATTTCATAAACCTTCACCTTGTTCATTTGAAACATTAAGCTACGCACATTCAAAAAATTATATCTTAGATATTAAAAATAAAACTTTAAGCAAAAAAGGAGTAAAAAAAATTGGATTTCCACTTGTAGATAGTGTTGTACAAAGATCTTTAGTTGCTACAGGCGGAACTGTTCTCTCATCTAAACTTGCAATAAATTATGGTATTTCATGCAATACGGCAGGAGGTAGTCATCATGCAAGTTATAATGGTGGAGCAGGTTATTGTGTATTTAATGATGTAGCAGTTGCTGCTCATTATTTACTTAATAGAGGTTTAGCTAATAAAATTTTGATTGTTGATCTAGATGTTCACCAAGGTAATGGTAATTCAGAAATCTTTAAAGACAACAAAAGTGTTTTTACATTTAGCATGCATTCTAAAACTAATTATCCTGCTAAAAAATCAAATAGTGATTTAGATGTAGAACTAGAAGATAATTTAGAGGATGATACTTATATCAAAACACTTAAACATTATTTAAATGAGTTAAATCAAGAAGATTTTGATTTTGTTTTTTATATAGCAGGTGTTGATATTCATTTTAATGATAGATTGGGTAGATTAAAAATTTCTGACGAGGGAATAAAGCTAAGAGATGAGCTTGTAATAGAAAACTTTTTTTCTAGACGGATACCATTTTGTGGTGTTTTGGGTGGTGGTTACAACAAAGATTTTAACAAACTTGTTGAATTACACTCAATGTTACATCAATCTTGTGCTAAATATATAAGATCATGACAAAAAAAATAAATCCGAATTTAACCGCAGAACAAAAATTGATTTTATTCGAAGAAGGGACTGAGCTTGCTGGTTCGAGTGAACTCAATCATGAAAAAAAAGAAGGAAGTTTTCATTGTGTAAATTGTGGAGTAAAATTATTTGACTCTAAAACAAAATATGAGAGTGGATCAGGTTGGCCTTCTTTTTATGAGTCTCTTCCAGATGTGTTTGAAACAAAAACAGATCATTATTTAGGTTACGCAAGAACTGAATATCATTGTAAAAAATGTGGAGGCCATCATGGACATATATTCGATGATGGACCTGAGCCTACAGGAAAACGATTTTGTAACAATGGAGTATGTCTAGTTTTTAAGCCTAAAACTTAAATATTCAGTATATACATAAGTTGTTTTATAATTTAAAATTAGTTGTGAAAAAATTTTATATTATTTTACTATCTTTATTTATTATTACATCTTCTAATTCTGATGAAATTTCTGCAAAAGTCTCAGAGTATGTAAGTAATTTGATACCAGGTGATGGTGATACAGAAGTAAGTATTGATTTAAGAGAAAACTATAAGCCTGACTACAGTATTTTAGCTGTTAGAGAAATTGAAAAAACTGAAAAAGGAAATTTGTTTACTCAATTTTCATTATTCAAAACTGAAAAAAATAATGATGAAAGGATAGTAGGTAATCTTGGAATTGGAAAAAGATTTTTAAGTGATGATAAGACTTTATTGACTGGTTTTAATAGTTTTATAGATTATGACGATGCCGGCAATGCAAGAAGTAGCTTTGGTATTGAAGCTAGAAGTGCAGTCATAGAGTTTGCGTATAATCAGTATTTTGGTATTGGAAACGCAACAGATGAAAAAGTTTTAGATGGTTATGATTTAAGATTAGCTTCACAAATACCCCATCTTCATTGGGCAGATATATTTATAAATACTTACGAATGGCAAGGTGAAGATAGGAACGATATCAAAGGTACCAAATTAGGATCTGAACTATTGTTAACACCCAATATTAATTTAGAGTTATCTTACGATGACAAAGATAAAAAGGGTTTAGAGGATGAATGGTATGCAAATATTGAATTCATCTACCCACCTAGATCTAGACCTTCTCTTCAAGATGGATTTATTAATTCAATTGCATGGAAAGATGAGAAAGATATGTCTGGAGAACTATTAACAAAAGTAAAAAGAAACAATAAAATTATGGTTGAGTTCAAAGGATCATCAACAATATCAAGGGCTGACTGATGAAAAATTTACTAAAAATTTTATTTATATCTAAAGTTTTATTTTTATTTTTAGTCTTTAATTCTCAGGCTGCTAGTACAACAGGACAAGCAGATGTTTACAAAGTAACAATGAAAAAAGTAGAATTGTGTACTGCTAGCACAAGTGTATCTAGTTGTGTTGGATCAGTAACAGTAGGTGATACCTCTAAAGTTGTTGATATCGCATCTGTATCAGCTGGAGCTGCGGCTGCTACATTTGGTGATCCTGCATTATTACCTCTGGGAGAAACTTATACTCATATGAGAGTTACAATTGATAGAAAATTTACAATAAAAGCTGATTTAGAAGTTTCAGGTGTAACAGATAATTGTACTACGACAGCTGCACTTTCTGGCTCAGCTTATCCTGGTGGATCTTTAAGTGGAAATGAAAAATATGATAGAACTCCAATTATTGCTGATGGTGGCACAGCTGCAGAAGCTGATTTATATTTAAAAAATAATCAAATGAAAACATGTACAAATGCTGCATGTTCAGCACTTAGTGGTGCAAATACAATTACATATGCCCAAGGTTCAGGATCATCTACTTATCAAACTCAGCATGCTGATGGTAGTACTTCTGATGATCATGTAATGGTTTATGAGCTTTCAAAACCATACACAGTAGCTTTAATTGGTCCAACTATAGACATTAGCTTTGGAACATCTGCTGCTATTAAAGCAACAGAAGTTGGTACAGATTTTTGTATGTTTGATCCTCAAGAACCAGTAGTTACAATCACAATTAAATAGAAAAATGACTGATCAATTTTCTGGTCAGATAATATCATCAAAAATAAAATTACGAAATAAATCTAAGGATTATGTTTTAAATTTTAAAAAAATTGAGGAATTTATAAAAAGGGAAATTGCAGAAATAGAAATTCTTAAGAATTCCTCAAAATCAATAATTCCTGAAATTCCTTTTAATGAACTTAATTTAACTAATAATAAAATAATAGAAAACATTCGTAAAAGAGGCTGCTTAATTATTCGAGACGTTTTTGAAGATAATAAGGTAGAAAATATTAATAAAGAATTAGAGGAATATATAGATAGTAATGGATATTACGAGGATCAACAAAAAAAGGCAGGTTTAGATAAATATTTTAGTGATTTAAAATCAGGAAAACCCCAAATATATGGTTTGTATTGGTCTAAAGCTCAAATTGAAATAAGGCACTCTGAAGAAATGGCAAAGGTTAAAAAATGGCTTAACAACCTTTGGAATTTTAGAAACACTGAATATACAGTTTTTGATCCAAATAAAGAACTATCTTATGCAGATAGATTAAGAAGGAGAGAGCCTGGAGATGATACTTTGGGTTTATCTCCACATTGTGATGCTGGATCAATTGAAAGATGGACTGACAGTTATTATCAAAAAATTTATAAAGATATTTTTTCTGACAATTTTGAAAAATACAATCCATTTGAAGCAAAGTATAGAGATAGAACAATAGAGTTCGAATCTCCTGCAGTTGCACATGTATTTAGAACATTTCAAGGATGGACTGCTTTAACGGAGCAAGGACCAAGTGATGGAACTTTACAATTAATACCGATTGCTAAAGGAATTGCTTATATTTTAACCAGAGCATTGCTAGATGATGTTGAAGAAAATGAATTGTGTGGATCGAAACTCGGTAGAGCTTTGTCAGTAAATAAAGATTATCATTCATTACTGTTAAAAGGTTTAGTTTCAATTCCAAAAATGAAACCAGGTGACACTGTTTGGTGGCATCCAGACGTTGTTCATGCTGTTGAAGACAAACATTCAGGGAAAAATTATTCAAATGTCGTTTACGTTGGTGCAACACCATATTGTAAAAAAAATCTAGATTATACACTAAAACAATCAAAAAAATTTTTAGAGGGAAAGAGTCCACCGGATTTTGCGGCTGAGGATTATGAAATTAAATATAAAGGTAGAGTTAAATTAAAAGATTTAAGCTCTTTAGCTAAGAAACAATTAGCTTTAGAAGAATGGAATTAATTATTTAAAAGATCTTGAAGTTTATTTTCTTTTTCTAATGCTCTTACTTCATCATAACCACCGATATGCTGGTCATCAAAAAAAATTTGTGGAATAGTTCTTTTTCCATTAGCTTTTTTAATCATTTCATCCATAGCTCCATTAACTTTTGAAATATCAATTTCATTATAAGGCGCATTATTTCTAGCTAATAATCTTTTTGCAGCCTCACAATAATTACATAGTGGACCTGTATACATGGTAATTTTTTTCATAAACTATAGATAGTCACCTTTTTTAATTTTACTAGCTATTTCTTTTCTAGAATATTCAAATTTTTTTCGATGTTTTATACTTTTTTGATTTACTCTTTTTCTCCATAACCTAAAAGATGATGGTTTTAGAGATCTTCGCATAATTTTAATTACATCAGATTCTTTCTTCCCTGTTTTTTTTTCAATTTCCTCAAAAGTGATCCTATCTGCCCAGGCTGCCCAAATGATCCAATCCGGATCGTCCATTTTGGGCTCTGGATTTTTGACTCTAGTAATTGGCCTGTGACCTTTTTTTTTCATAAATCCTTTATATTTGAAAAAAATATTTAATGCATTTTTTTTAGCCTCTGATATTATGTATTAGATAGTCCTTCTTAGCCATCTTTAGCTCCCGGTTTTTAAGGACTATCTTTTTTTATGCTCCCCCTAGATTTTATACTTTATCTTCAGATAATTATTTTTTTATTTATTACACCTGGAACTCCCAGGATTGTAATTATCTCATATTCAATGAATTACGGTGTTGGAAAATGTGTATGGTCTGCTTTAGGAGACGTAACTGCAAATTTGATTCAGGCTACTTTAGTTATTTTTGTCATTGGATCTTTTTTTTCAGAGAACTCAATGGCACTTAATGCGTTTAAATGGATCGGAATAGTTTACTTATTGTATTTAGCTTATGATATTTATAAATCTCGACCAAAAAGTATTTCAAATGAAGGAGAAATAAAAAAAAGCAACTTATCCTTTTTTAGAGATGGTTTTTTAGTTGCTGGCACAAGTCCTAAGGCTTGGATGTTTTTTCCTTTTATTTTTCCTCAATTTATTGACTTTAATTCGAATTTATTGGTTCAATTTGTAATTTTAATTACAACTTACATCGTTTTAGATTTTTTATCTTTGATTGGCTACGCAATGCTCGCACAAAAACTAATAAAGTGGATAACAGCTAATCCAAAAACAATTAATACAATTTCTGCGAGTGTTTTAGTAATTATTGCCCTAATAATTGTTGTAACTCAACAATATTAATTAGATTTGGCCTTTATTGCCACTTGCATAAAATAAATTTTCTTTATTTAATCACTACATAATTAATTAATTAAAGAGGAAATAAAATGAGATTAAATAAAATAATTTTAAGTTTTGTTTCTGCATTAGTAATTTTATTTTCAACTTCAGTTGCATCTTTTGCAAAAGTAGTTGGTGACAAAATTATTTTAGGTGCTGCGATTTCCTTAACTGGTAAATACTCATCTAATGGTGTTCATACTCAAAATGGTTATAACATGGCCGTTGATAGAATTAACAGCATGGGTGGTGTTAAAGTTGGTGGAAAGACTTATAAGTTTGATATTATTTATTACGATGATGAATCAAACCCTAAGAGAGCTGCACAGCTTGCAGAAAGATTGATATCACAAGATGGTGTTGAGTTTATGCTTGGCCCTTACAGTTCTGGTTTAACTAAAGCGATTGCTCCAGTGACTGAAAAATATGGTGTTCCAATGGTTGAAGCAAATGGTGCATCTAGATCTTTGTTTACAAAAGGTTACAAATATCTATTTGCTGTATTAGCCCCAGCTAATTTGTATCTTGATGTTGCTATTGATTTAGCAGTTGAAAAGAATAATGGAAAACCAGTGACAGTAGCAATGGCATTTGAACAAGATGCGTTTTCTCAAGATGTTAGATTGGGAGTTTTAGATGCAATTAAAAGAACTGGCTCAAAAAAAGTAATTGATGATAAATTACCAAAAGAGTTAAATGATATGGCTGCAACATTAGTTAAAGTTAAACAAATGAAGCCAGATGTTCTTGTTGTATCAGGTCACACAAAAGGTGCACTTACTGCAATTAGACAAATTGCTGAAATGAAGGTAGATGTTCCAATGTTAGCTATGACTCACTGTGATGCTGCTAAGCTATCAAAACAGCATGGTAAAAACTCACAGTACGCATTATGCGCTTCTCAATGGCACAAAACATTAACATATAAAGATAATTTCTTTAAAGATGGAATGACTTATGCGGCTGACTTTGAGAAAGAGTTTGGATATGATCCACCTTACCAATCTGCAGAATCTTCTGCTGCGTTGTTAGTATTTAAAGATGCTTTTGAGAGAGCAAATTCCTTTGATCAAAAGAAAGTAAGAGATGCTCTTGCAGCTACTAACATGCAAACATTCTATGGAAATATTAAATTTGCACCTGGTGGTCAAAATGTTGACAAACCAATGGTGCTTTTCCAAGTAATGTGTGATGCCTCAGGAAAATGTGAGAACAAAGTTGTTGCGCCAACTAAATGGGCATCAGCTAAGTTAATACATCCTGTTCCTAAGTGGTCAGAAAGATAAAATAAAAAATATCAAAGCCCCCTAGTATTAGGGGGCTTTTTTTTATATAACCCAAATACTTTTTATGGATTTCATGGTTTTCCAATATCCGATGATAACGGTCCAAGCTTGCTTGGATGGAATTCTTCTTGGAATTTTATTTGCATTGATTGCATACGGGATGGCTCTTCAATGGGGAGTAATGAATATCATTAACATTGCGCAAGGAGATCTTGTTATTCTGGGAGGATATATTGCTTATTTTATGTATCTTTATGGAATTCATCCAGCATGGGGTGTGATTGTTGCACCAGTAATAATGTATTTCCTTGGTGTTCTAATTTACAAACTAGTTATTAATAAAGTAGTAGATAGAGACTTATTTATTTCCATATTAGCAACTTTTGGAATAAGCATTTTGTTCATGCAATTAATGAACTTTGCATTTGGAGCAGACGTTGTTCTTGCAAACTCAGATTATGGAACAACAATGTTGTTTAACAATAATGTTGTGTTGCCAAACTCAAAACTGTTTTCAGCTTTTATAAGTATTTTATTCGCAATATGTTTAGTAATTTACATGAAAAAATCTAAGTTAGGACGAGCAATTAGAGCTACTGCACAAAATGCTAGAGCTGCTAAAATTTTAGGTGTTGATACAGAAAAGGTTTATGCAGCAACATTTGGTATTAATGCTGCTCTTTGCGGTGTTGCTGGAGCTTTAATTTCTATAACATTTACAATTCACCCTTACATGGGATTACCATATACAATTCGATCATTTATGATTGTTATTGTTGCAGGTCTTGGAAATTTACCAGGAGTTGCAATGTCTGGTATGGGTCTTGGTGTATTTGAAGAATTTGCAGACTATATTTTAGGAACAGAATTTAGAATTGGCTCTGTATTTTTACTGTTAGTACTAATTTTAGTTTACAGAAGATTTAAACTTTCAAGAAAAAGAGAGTACCTAAAGTGAAAAAAGTCGAAATTATAGATGATACTGGAAAAATAATTAAAGTTGATATCAAAAAATTTAAAAAACATATAGATGAGTATCATTTAAATGGATCAAGCGTTCATGAAGAAAATGGACATTATTTTACAGTTGACCAAAAATTTAGAGATAAAATAAACAGCTTATATGAGCAAGAATAATTTAATTTTATACTCTTGTATTTTGATTTTTGGTTTGGTAGCCCCATTCCTCTTTCCAGCTTTTAAAGTTCAGCTATCAATACTATGTGTGTTGATAGTTCTTGCGACTACATGGAATATCCAAGGTGGTGAGATGGGTTATAATTCATTTGGAAATATTTTGTTTTATGGTCTTGGGATGTATCTTTGTGCATCAGTTCAAGTAGGAATGTTTTTTCCATTAGCGGAATGGACGGAGAGTGGTGGTGAAAAAACATTTGTTCATACTCCTGCTCAATTTTTTCAAGGTATGGCTGTTGGGTTGGTTGTTGCAGCTATAGTCCCAACTATTATTGCTGGTTTAATTGGATATTCAATTCTTGGTCTAAGAGGACATTACTTTGCGATCTGTACATTGGGTTTAGGAGTAGCTGCAGGTGAAATTTCTGGCGGAATAGAAATTATTGGAGCTGGCCAAGGTTTTACAACACCTCCATTTCCAGACGTTGGGAGTTTAGAAGCAAGAGGTGAGTTTTTTTATTTCTTAAGTTTCTTTACTTTAATTCTGACATTTATTGCGGTGCGATCAATTTATTCTACAAGATTTAAGTTAATACTTAATGCTATCAGAGATAATGAAGATAAAGCTGAAGCAATGGGAATTGAAACAATGAAATATAAAATTATTGGTTGGATGATCTCAGCTTTCTTTTGTGGATTAGCTGGTGGAATAATGGGTGGTCTAGTTGGATACATTGACTCGACAGATGTTGCTTTTGACGGAAGAGAGATGGGTGTATTCATGGTATTGATGGCAATACTTGGCGGAAAAGGAACACTTTGGGGTCCAATTATAGGTGCAACTATATTCCATATATTTAAAGAGGGTTTTTGGACATTCTTTTTAGGTTGGCAGTATGTTGCTCTTGGAGTTTTGATTGTTGTAATTGTAATTTATTTCCCAGAAGGAATTATGGGATGGTTAAGAGAAAAATATCCAGAACGTTTCGGTGAAGTAGTTGATGAAAAAGATCGTAAAGCACAGGTAGAACTTAAATGAGTATTTTAGAAGTAAGCAATGTAAGTAAATCATTTGGTGGTGTTAAAGCTAATGTTGATATCTCAATGAATGTTGAAAAAGGTAAGATAGTTGGATTAATTGGGCCAAATGGTTCAGGCAAAACTACATTGTTTAATTCAATTGTAGGGACTTACCCAATAGATAATGGATCAATTAAATTTAATGACAAAGAAGTTTCCGAGTTACCAGTCCCGGTAATTGCTAAGTTAGGACTGCTAAGAACTTTTCAACAAACTAGAATTTATGGAAAACTTAATTGCATAGAAAATATGCTCATTAGCCACAAGGGAAGTGACGCAAATTTAATGAAAATATTTTCTAAAATTCCAAAAGAATTAACTGAAAAAGCAGAAAATCTATTAAATTTTGTAGGATTATATCAAAAAAGAAAGCTAAGAGCTGGAGATTTATCTTTTGGTCAGCAAAAATTATTAGAATTGGCCATGGCATTGATGAATGAACCAGAGATGCTATTGCTAGATGAGCCTACAGCCGGGATTAATCCTACACTAATAAATGGTATTATTGATAGATTAATTAAAGTAAATCAAGATTTCGGAATAACACTTTTAGTGATTGAGCATAACATGAGAGTGATTATGCAATTAGCAGAAAATATTTTCTGTTTAGCTCATGGTAAAATGTTGGCTAATGGATCACCAGATGAAATTAAAAATGATAAACGTGTCATTGATGCGTATTTAGGAGCTCAATAATGGCTAATCAATATGAGGTATTAGGAAAAGCTCCAACACCAGATGATTTAAAAAAATTATCTCAAAACGAAGTTCATTTAACTATTAAAAATTTAAATGCAGGTTATGGAAAAATGGAAATTTTACATAACTTTGATCTATTCGTAAACAAAGCTCAGTCTTTATGTTTAATTGGTCCTAATGGTGCAGGTAAATCTACGATTCTTCACTCAATATATGGTTTTACAAATATTTTTTCTGGTCAAATTGAACTTGAAGGAAAAGAAATTACTAATCTTACCCCAGCAGAAAAGTTAAAGTCAGTTGGTATAGCATATATATTGCAGGATAACTCTGTATTTCCAGATATGACAGTAGAAGAAAACTTATTAATGGGAGGATACATAAAAGAAAAAACTGATGAGTCATATGAAGAGGCTGAAAGAATTTTTGAAAAGTATGAAAGGTTAAGAAACAGAAGAAACCAGCCTGCAAAAGTTTTATCTGGAGGTGAGAGAAGATTACTAGAAATATCTAGAGCCTTAGTTATGAAACCTTCAGTGCTTTTAGTAGATGAACCATCAATTGGACTTGAACCTAGATATATTGAGATGGTTTTTGAAATATTAAGAGATCTTCAGCAAAATGAAAAAAAAACAATCATTCTAGTTGAGCAAAATGCCAAAAAAGGATTGGAGTTTGCAGACATAGGGTACGTTTTAGTATCTGGGCAAACTGCAATTGCAGGTAAAGGAGATGATTTACTTCAAAATCCTGACGTTGGTAGACTGTTCCTAGGTGGATAATGATTAATAAAAATTTTTTCTTTAAAGGATATAGATCTATATTTACCCATGATAGTCCAGCTATAGCTCTCACTTGTTGTTTTATAGCTATTGGAGCTCTATTTAAAAATTTAGGTTTTAATATTCAGGAAAGTATTTTTTCAACTATTTTAACTTATGCTTTACCAGGCTCACTAGTAATGGCCGAATCTATGTTAATTGGAGCATCTTTATTAAATATTTTTTTGGCGGTTTGGTTTGTTAACGCGAGACTTTACCCTATGGCTGTATCTTTATTTCCATTAATGATGCACAAAAGTCAACCAAAGTGGAAGTATTACTTTTCTTGTCACTTCATCGCTGTTTCTGCATGGCTAATCATGAAAAGCAATTACAAAAAAATCCCAAAAGAACATAGAATTGATTATTGGATTGGTATTGGAAGTGCAACAGTAAGTGTATCAGTAATTGGAACATTTATCGGTTTTTCTTTCTCAGAATATTTAAATAAAGATATGATGATGGGATTAGCAATTCTTAATCCAGTCTACTTTTTATGTATGATGGTTGGTGCATCAAAAACAATTCCAGTAACGCTGTCTGTTTTGCTTGGAACAATATTAGGTCCACTTATTTATTTATTCTCACCAGAGTGGTCAATTTTATTAGCAGGTGTAATTGGTGGAACCATAGCTTATCTAATTGGAGAGCATAGTGTCAGCTAATATCGTTTACGCAATCCTTGTTACTTCCTTAGCAACATTTTTATCTAGGTTTTTGGGTGCTCTTACATCTGAGGGTATAAAAGAAACTTCCAAGGTTTTTAAGTGGTTTAATTGTTTAGCTTACGCAACCTTGGCAGCACTAATAGCTAGAACTATTATTTTTCCTGCTGGCATTTTAGTAGAGGTTAGTTATTCAAGTAGATTTATTGTAGTAGTGTTATCTTTAGCAGTTTTTTTTGTGTCAAATAAAAATTTTGTTTATCCAACAATTTTCTCAGCTATTTGTATGGCATTATTATCTAGTTTTTTTAAATAAAATTGATTTATTATTAAAGTTAACTTAAAATTTCTTATGGAAAAAATATCCGGTGTAGATGTAGAGGAGCATAAAAAATCGAAAAGAGTTTTAAATATTAAGTTAAATGATGAGATAATTGAAAAATTAATTTTTCCATTTAACAAATTTGATTTAACTGCATTAGAATTGAAACCATTTACAAGATTTACTATCGCTAAAAGTTTAGATGATTTAACAAATAATAAACTTAGCAAGTTAATGAATTCAATTATTAGAGATAGATCTACAGGTTGTTTTATTGTTGGGCCAAATAATATTTCTTCAAAAATTAATGATAAATTTCTGGTTAAATTATCTACAGCTGTAGCTTACTTGATTGGTAATCCCAATTATGATTCTATGGCAGGAAAATATTATGCAAGATTTCATGTAAAACATGAAGATAAGAGTGACTCTTATTTAAGAAAAGCTTATAGAAATATGGATCTTCATACAGATGGAACTTATGTTAAAGAGGTAACAGATTGGCTTATAATGACAAAATTAGAAGAAAAAAATGTTGAAGGCGGAGAAACAGCTATGCTTCATTTAGATGATTGGGAGCATTGTGATGATTTATCAAATGATCCAGTAGGTAAACAAGACTTTATTTGGGGGTCTCCTAGAAGTAAAAATATTGATTATAAAGTTGAACATCCTGTATTTTCATCAGATAAAAAAGGTAGACCAGAAATTTCATACATAGATCAATTCCCAGAACCAAAAAATATGGAACAAGGTAATTTTTTACAAAGATTATCTGATGCTTTAGAGGAAAGTAAAAACAAACTATTAACTAAATTACCCGTAGGTTATTCTATAATTGCAAACAATCATTTTTGGCTTCATGGTAGAACAGCTTTTAAAAAAAATAGCGATTTGTCTAGAGAATTACTGAGAATCAGGGGGAGATTTTTTGATGATCTATAATTGCTATAATATATTATTTAAAATTTTAAATTTTTTCTAATTTTGGTTGAAAAATAAGGTCAATTTTCCTTATATTCTCTATATTGTTGTTTTTTTACAACACTTTAATATTAAATATTAACTACACTTGTTTAATTTCTTAATTTAATTAAAAATTCCTGAAATTAATTAATTTAACTTAAGAAAAGAAAATAAAATGAAAAAATTAATAGCTATAATATGTTTTAGCATTTTTGCCATGGGCAGTGCTAACTCAGGAATTATTGCTGGTATATCTGGAAATATTGGAATGTTAGATGCCAAAGGTACTGAGTCAGTTGATGGAGGAAATTCTACAGCTGATAAAACAGAGGACTTAGAAATAGGTTTTATGTCAGTTTTTGCAGAAGCAACACTTGGCGACAATGTAAGAGTGGGATTATCTTACGTTCCTTATGCTCTAGAATCAGAGACGTCTGAAAATACTAGAAATGATAACTGTACTCATGATGGTGCAAGCGGATGTACCAGCACATCAAATAAAGTTCAAGTAGATGTTGAGGATATGGCATCTTTTTATTTGTCTTATTACATTGACAATTTTTTCTTCAAGGCTGGTGTAACTTCAGCTGATGTAGTAACTAACGAAAGTTTAGCTACTGGATCAAAATATGGAGATGCAAGCCTAGACGGATATTTTGTTGGAGCTGGATTTGACGCAGAACTAGACTCTGGACTTTTTGTAAGATCAGAAATTGCTTTAACTCAGTACAGTGATATTCAATTAGACAGTACAGGATCAGATAATAGCAACCAAATTAACGTAACAAATTTGGATGGTATGACTGCATCTGTATCAGTAGGAAAAGCTTTTTAGTTTAACTTAACTGATTTAAAAATTTAAATGAGTGCTATTTTTAGATAGCACTC
>CACLZL010000014.1 GCA_902611405.1 uncultured Pelagibacteraceae bacterium | reverse complement strand
TTTTTAGTAAGCATATGTTTGTTTTATTAAAAACAAACTATGTGATCAATATTAATCGGTCTCTTAATTCCAAACTTTTCATCAGCTTCATGTTGATGTTCGTGATGGGAATGGACGAAAACTGGAATTAATAAATCGCTATTGGTTTTTAAAGTGTAGATAAAGTTTGTTCCTCTAAATTTTCGATCAACTACTTCTAGCTTTAGATTGCTTTTATCGTCATGCTCAAGGTCTTCTGGTTGTAATAATAATTGCACATTTGAACCTTTTGGATAATGCTTGATAAAATTACCTTTAATTGTTCCAAGATCATCATTTTCTAATGAATTTTCTCCCGTTACTTTTGCAGGAATTAAAATTCCACGATTTAAAAAATTTACTACTTCGACTGAGTTTGGAAAATGATAAACATTATAAGGGTCATCAAACTGTTTAATTTGCCCATCTAATACAATTGCACATTTGGTACCAAGATAAAAAGCTTCATAAGAGTCATGAGTAACAATTATTGTTGTAATTTTTAATTTACTTAATAATTTTTTTAATCTTACTTGAATTTCTTCTTTAAAACTTTGGTCTACATTAGATAGCGGTTCATCTAAAAGCAAAAGATCAGGTTGGGTTAATAACGATCTTGCAAGTGAAGCTCTTTGCGCCTCCCCTGCACTGATTTCATGAGGAAATTTTGATAAAATTTTTTCTATATCAAGAAAATCTATAATCTCCTTAAAACTAAGCTTTTTCTTTCTTTTTCCTTTATTTCTCTCAGCGCCTAATAAAATATTTTTTTCAACTGTGTAATGAGGAAATAAACTGTTGTCCTGAAAAGCTAAAGATATGTTTCTATCTTCAGGTTCTACATTTTTATCTTTAGACGATAACAGTTTTCCATTTAATTTAATTGAACCTTTATCAATTTTTTCTAAACCAGCTATAGTTCTAAGTATTGTAGTTTTTCCAATTCCTGAAGGACCAAGAATACACAAAGTATCCCCTTCTTTTTCAATCACAAAAGATGCATTCTTGACTTTAATCTTTCCACCTATAGTGAAATCAACATTTTTAATCTCTAAATAACTATCGCTCATTTTCCCTCAGTATATATTTAGATGTAAGCATTATAAATAGAGTTGCAATCAAAATTAAAAATAATGAAGGAACAGCTGCGGCTTCTAATAAGTCTTCTGAAGCAGATATATAAGCTGTGGTTGCAAATGTTTCAAAATTAAAAGGTCTTAAAATCAAAGTGATTGGCAATTCTCTTATTATTTCTAAAGAAATTAGTATTCCAACAAATAAAAGAGAATTTCTTAAGAAAGGTAAATGAATATTCATAAAAGTTCTCTTTTTAGAGTAACCAAGTAAATATGAACTTTCATCAACAGAAATATTTATTTTTTCATAACCAGATTTTATTCCGTTAAAAGCTAAAGAGTAGAATCTTACAAAATAAACTAGGACAAGTCCTAGAATAGAACCAATAAAAATTTTTTTAATAGATAAAAAACCAAGTGCTTTTACAACATTATCATCAAACCAAGCAATAAAAGTTATAAATGCCACCGCTAAAATTACTCCTGGAATTGCATAACCAGAAATAGATAAAGTAGACAAAGCGTTTAAAGTTTTATTTTTAGAAACTCGATTTCCATAATTAGAAATTAAAGAAAAAATTATTAAAACTAAGCTTGATAATAACACCAAGTACAGGGTGTTTAATGTTAAAGTTATTACTGGTATATCAAAAAGATTTTCAGGAAATTTTAAAGTCCAATAAAGCATTTGACTTAGTGGAAATAAAAAACTTAAGAAAAAAACTAAGAAGCAAATTGAGAACGCAAAAAATGCTTTACTTCCTGATAATTGGATTTTTTCTTTTTGTTTAAATCCTCCTTTAGTATTTGCATGATATCTTGCCTTCTTTCTAGATAAATTTTCTAAAATAAATATTGCAAAAATGAATAAAAGAAGAAAAAAAGATATCCTGTTTGAGAAAGCTAAGTCATCAAATGTAATCCAAGAATTATAAATACCCGTTGTTAAAGTATTTATAGAAAAAAAATCAACTGCCCCGAATTCAGCTAAAGTTTCCATTGCAACTAGAGAAAGGCCTGCAACAATTGCTGGTCTAGCGGCAGGTAAAATTAGAGAAAAAAAGGATTTTGCTTTTGAAAATCCTAAATTTCTACCTAAATCAATTAAATTTTGGGATTGATACTGGAATGATGCTCTTGAGAGAATATAAACATAAGCAAATAGTGAAAAAGATAGCGAAAGTACAGCTCCTATTAGACCATCAAACTTTGGAATGCTTTGATTATAATTCGCCTCTCCAAATAGATTTTTCAATATCGAATATAAAGTTCCATAATTTTCAAAGAAAGCTGTCAATGAATATGCGTAAATATAAGGAGGTACAGCAAAAGATAATATAAGTGCCCATTTAAAAAAATTACTAAAGGGAAATTTATAAAAAGAAACTAAATAAGCCGTACTGGTTCCAATTAAAAAAGTTAAAACTAATACACTAATCAGCAAAACTAGTGAATTAAAAATGTATTCAAATAAAAAGGTATCTTTTAGAATTTGATAATAATTTGATGTGTCTTCAAAAAAACTAGTAAATACAGTAACAATTGGTATAGCTACAAAAATTGACACTAATAAAGAGCTTAAAAACCAAAAATTAATTTTTTTTAAATACATTTTTACCCTTTTGTTCAAGTGAACATAATCAATAGTAGGGTAAATAACTATTGAGTTATGTTCACTTTTTGAAAATTAACTTTTTAAATCAAAAACATTAATGACACGATCAATATCATCATTTTCGATCTCAGATAATTTTCTATTATTTATTTTTTTTTTAATTTTTTCACATTGTGACAAGCATGGCTCACAAGTTATCTGACCCTCTGGAGAACCGTTATTGCCTGGAGAAATGTCTAAATTAAAATTAAATAAATTTTTTCTCACTTTTCCTTACTTCCATCCAGCAGCTGTCATTACCTCTAATGCAGCAGCTTGATTTTTTCCATAGCTTGAAACTTTAGTTGTTAAATCTTGTTTAAAATCTAATCCTAAATTATTCACTACTAATGGATTTGGAGATACCCCAGCTATCATTGGAAACTCAAAAGTATTATTTGTAAAATGTTCCTGAGCCTCTGGTGATAATAAAAAGTCAACAAGAGCGATAGCATTTGCCTTATTAGGAGCTCCCTTGACTAAAGCTGCACAACTAATATTCATATGTGTTCCTCTATCATTTTGATTGGGAAAAAATGCCTTAACTTTTTTAGCAGCTGCTTGTTGTTCTGCTCCTTTATTACCAGATAGCATAAGTGCTAGGTAATAAGTATTTGCTACAGCGATATCGGCTTCTCCAGCTGCAACCGCCATAATTTGAGCTCTGTCATTTCCTTTTGGTGTTCTTGCCATGTTAGAAACAACGTCTTTAGACCATTCAGCAGCAGCTTTCTTTCCATTATTCTCAATCAATGAAGCTACAAGAGATTTGTTATAAATGTTGCTTGATTTTCTAATTACTAATCTGCCTTTCCATTTTGGATCAGCTAGACCTTCATATGTAAGACCTGATAATTCAGCACCACTAACTCTTTCTGGCGAGTAGTAAATTATTCTTGCTCTTTTTGCTACTCCTACCCAGTGTGTAGTTCTAAAATTTTTTGGAACAGAAGATTTAATTGTTGGAGACACCAAACCACTTTGAGTCATTCCTTTAGCTTTGAAAGCTCCACATCTTCCAGCATCAGCAGTGATATAAAGATCAGCTGAAGAATCAGTGCCTTCTTCAATCATTCTTTTTTCTAATGCACTGGCCTTTCCATTAATCAGGTTTACTTTAATTCCAGTTTTGTTGGTAAATTTGCTATATAGCTCAATATCTGCCTTGTAATGTCTAGCATTGAAGATGTTTACTTCATTTGCAAAAGCAAATGACGAGACTATTAAAGAAACAAATAAACTTATTATTGTTACTTTTTTCATTTTATCCTTTTCTTTACCCTTATTGATTTGCGAATGAGAATTATTCTCAATGCGAATGATTATCAATCGCATATTTTGTCCCAGAAAACAAGAACTTTTTGATGCTATTTATAGTGGAAATTGTTATTTCCAGTCGCCGATTTTACTGAACAAGAAGTTTCTAAAAGCTTGAACTCTTGCTGTGTTTTTCAAGGATTGTGGGTATACAAAGTGTGCTTCTGTTATTGGTCCTTCTACTTTTGGAAGTACTTTAATTATACTACTACTATTTGATACTAAATATTCTGGCAATGCTGCCAACCCTACTCCAGATTCAACACCATATAATAAACCACTTACACTATTAACCTTCATAATAGATTTTCTTTTTTTCCCATCGTGCATTCCTATTTTTAATGCCCAATCAGGATTATAAACTGGTGAAGGAGCACCTTTTCCAAAGGAAATAAATTTATGTTTATTTAAATCATTGACTGTTTTTGGCATCCCATTTTTTTCTAAATATTTATTTGATCCATAAATATAATACTTAATATCAACTAATTTTTTCTGAATATAGTTAAGCTGTTTTGGTCTTCTCATAAAAATTCCAATATCAGCTTGACGAGTACTTAGATCTAATTCTTTATCGTCGAAAACGAGTTCAATCTCAATTTCTGGATTAAGTGTCATAAATTCTTGAATTCTTGGTGTTAACCAATGTGTTCCAAAACTTCTTACAGTTGTAATTGTTAATTTTCCTGTTGGTTTACTCTTTTGATCACCTAATGATGTTTCCACTTCTTTAAGTTTACTTATTACTTCATGAGCAGTTTTAAAAACATATTCTCCATTTTGCGTGAGAGTTAAGCCTCTTGCATGCCTTTCAAATAATTGTACTTTTAAATCTTGTTCTAATGATTGGATTTGCCTACTTATAGCCGATTGGCTTAAATTCAAATTTACAGTAGCATTTGTAAAGCTGCCAGCTTCTGCAACAGCATGAAAAATTTTTAATTTATCCCAATCCATTATTTATTTAAATCAACCAAAACTCTTCCAGCAATTTCACCTTTTAAAATTTTTGGATAAGTTTCAACTAATTCCTCTAAGCTTACAGTTAAAACTGATTTTTCAATTAAATCAAAATCAATTAATTTAGATGCTTCAGCCCAAATAAATTCTCTTCTCTTTATACTACAATTAGCTGAGTCCATGCCCCAAACTTTAATACCCCTTAACATAAAGGGTAATAAATTTGTATTAAGTTCATTGCTATTTGCATTTCCACAAACTGCTATTATTCCATTTGATTTTGTTTGAGCTATTGCATTTGCTAGAATTTTACCACCAACAGTATCAACTACTCCATCCCACAAGCCTTTGTCTATTGGTCTTGGATCTTTATCAAATTCAGCCCTATTTATAATGTTTTTTGCACCTAATGATTTTAAATAATCTGATTTTGTATCTTTTCCAGTAACAGCAGAAACATTGTATCCCATTTTAGTTAAAGCCATAACTGCTACACTACCAACTCCTCCTGTTGCACCTGTTACTAAAACATCATTAACTTTTTCACCTAACAAAATACTTTCTCTTGCTTGAATTGCAAAGGCGCTCATTAATGAAGTGAAGCCAGCTGTACCTAAAATCATAGCTTGTTTGCTTGTTAAGCTATCAGGTTTTTTAACCAGAAAATCTGCATTTACTTTTGCAATTTGTGAATAACCACCAAAAAATATTTCTCCAACTCTAAATCCAGTTAAGATTACTTCATCTCCTTCTTTAAATTTTGAATTTTCACTTTCAATAACTTTTCCTGAAAAATCTATTCCTGGAATATGCGGAAACTCTTTAACTAGACGTCCACCATTTTTTAAAATCATTCCATCCTTAAAATTAAGGTCAGAATAATCTACTTTTACTGTTACGTCCCCATGCTTTAAAAAACTTTTATCAATAGATTTAACATTAAGTGAGATGTTTTCACCTTCTTGATTAAGAATCAGTGCTTTAAATTGGTCAGACACACTAGTCTTTTAACTCAGTGCTGATAAATCGTAAATATCTATTTTGATAACTCAGATCTTCTTTAAATTGACCTAAGTAAAAATTAGTAACAGTTGTAGCTTGTTCTTTTTTTATACCCCTCATAGTCATACACTGATGGGTTGAATCTATTGTTACAGCTACACCTTTAGCATCTAAAGCTTCCATTAATGAATTCGCTATTTGGACAGTTAATCTCTCTTGTGTCTGTAATCTTTTTGAAAATATTTCAACTACTCTTGCAATTTTACTCAATCCCACAACTCTTTCATTAGGTATATATGCAACGTGAGCTTTTCCTATAATTGGTGCCATATGATGTTCGCAGTGGCTTTGCACAGAAATATTTTTTTGAACAACCATATCGCTATAACCTTCCACATCACCAAAAGTTTTATCCAATACTTTTCTTGCGTCCTCATTATAACCTTGAAAATATTCTTTAAATGCTTTCACAACTCTTTTAGGAGTTTCTAACAACCCTTCTCTTTTAGGATCTTCTCCCATCCAGGACAAAATTGTTCTGACAGCTTCCTCTGCTTCTTTATCTGAAACCTTTTTTATGCCTAAATTTTTGTCGTCTGTGTCTTTTACTAATTTCATAGCGCCTTTTTATACAGTAAATACCTCAATTTAAAAATATTTAATATATTTGGATATGTGCTACATAATCACCCCGTATGTTCAAAAAAAGAGAAAATATCTATGATATTGAAGAGGGAAATCTTCTTTCACCTAAGTTTGATAATGATGGCTTAATTCCAGTCATTACGATGTGCTCAAAAACTAAAGATATTTTAATGCACGGGTTTATGAATGTAGAAGCTCTAAAAAGGACAATTGAAACTAAAGAAGCTCACTATTTTAGTAGATCAAGAAATGCTATTTGGCATAAAGGTAAAACAAGTGGATTTACTCAAAAAGTTACAGAAATAAGAATTGATGATGATCAAGACTCCTTATGGTTAACGGTTGATATAGGTGATGGGGCCAGTTGCCATGTTGGTTATAGATCATGTTTTTATAGATCAATTCCTATGGGACCAATAGAAAATGGAAGAAAAGTTGAAATGGAATTTCTTGAAAAAGAAAAAAAATTTGATCCTGAAGAAGTTTATAAAGGTCAACCAAATCCAACTAAAATTTAAATGAGTGAAAAACAAAAAAATGTTCTAGGTGAAGACCTGGAGGAATGTTCAAATGATCCTTTAACAGGATGGTTTCGTGATGGTTGTTGTAATACTGACGAGAATGATCATGGACTTCATACAGTTTGTGCTAAAGTTACTACCGAATGCTTAGAGTGGATGAAAGAAGCAGGTAACGATTTAATTACTCCACATCCTGAATTTGGGTTTCCAGGTTTAAAAGATGGAGATGGATGGTGTTTGTGTGCTAGTTGGTATGCAAGAGCAGTTGAAGCCGGTAAAGGATGTCCAATATTTTTGAAAAGAACCCACGAAAACACTCTTAAATATGTACCTATTGAAACTTTAAAAAAGTTTGCAATAGATTTGTCCTAATTTACATATTTCCATATCTTGGACCGCCGCTACCCTCTGGAGTAACCCAAGTAATATTTTGAGATGGTTCTTTAATATCACAAGTTTTACAATGAATACAATTTTGAGAATTGATCACAAATTTATTTACATTATTTTCTTTTTGAACCTCATAAACTCCTGCAGGACAATATCTTTGAGCAGGTTCATCAAATTTTTCTAAAGTATAATTTATTGGTAAATCAGGATCTTTAAGTTTTAGATGAGCTGGTTGATTGTCTGCATGATTGGTTCCTGTTAGATAAACTGAACTTGTTTTATCAAAAGTTATTACATTATCATATTTCGGATAATCTATTTTTGGCATTTGATTTGCAGGTTTTAATGTTTCATGATCAGCATGTTTATGTTTAAGTGTAAAAGGAAGTTTTCCTCTAAATAAAATCTGATCGATACCTGTGAATATTATTCCTAAAATTAATCCCCAGCTAAAACTAGGTTTCACATTCCGAGCTTCATAAAGCTCCTTATGTAACCAGCTATTTTTAAATTTATCTTCATAAATAGATAAATCTTTGTTTTCTTTTAAGTGTTCATTAATACTTTCAGCTGCAATAATCCCACTTTTCATAGCTGTATGTGAGCCTTTAATTTTAGGCATATTTAAAGTTCCAGCATCACAACCAACTAACAAAGCTCCGGGCATAAACATTTTTGGCAAACTTTGAAATCCACCTTCAATTAAAGCTCTTGCACCGTAAGAAATTCTTTTTCCACCTTCTATAATTTTTTTAATTGCTGGATGTGTTTTAAACCTCTGAAATTCATCATAAGGTGATAAATGTGGATTTTTGTAATCTAGACCAATTACATAACCTAGAAAAACTTGTTTATTTTCTGCATGATACATAAAACTACCACCATATGTATTGTTGTCTAATGGCCATCCAGCTGTATGCATAACTAAGCCTTCTTCATGATTTTTATCCTCTATTTCCCAAATTTCTTTAAAACCAATTCCATATTGTTGAGGATCTTTACCTTTGTTTAATTCAAATTTTTCAATGAGTTGTTTTCCTAAGTGGCCTCTGCAACCTTCTGCAAAAACAGTTACTTTACCTAAAAGTTCAATACCAGGTTCAAAACTATCTTTTTTATTACCATCTTTGTCTATGCCCATATCTTGAGTTGCAACACCTTTAACAGATCCATCTTCGTTATATAAAATTTCACTTGCTGGAAATCCTGGAAAAATCTCTACACCTAGATTCTCAGCTTGTTCAGCAAGCCATCTACATAAATTTGCAAGACTTATAATATAATTTTTATGATTTTGTTGCACCGCAGGTAGGAGCCAAGTTGGCCAACTTAAAGATTTATTTTTTCCTAAAAATAAAAATTTTTCTTTAGTTACTTTTGTGTTGATGGGAGAATTTGACTCTCTCCAATTTGGTAATAATTCATCTAGAGCACGTGTTTCAAATACATTTCCACTTAAAATATGGGCTCCAATTTCTGATGCTTTTTCTAATAAACAAACATTTAGATTTGGATCTAGTTGTTTTAACTTTATTGCAGTTGATAACCCTGATGGACCTCCACCAATGATTACAACATCATATTCCATTGATTCTCTAGACATTACCTAGTTTTTAACTGTAAGGATTATTTTTGTATAGTGTTTAATTTGTTCAGTTCTTCCATGAACTGAGGTATTGCCTCAAATAAATCTGCTTCAAGACCATAATCTGCTACACTAAAAATTGGTGCTTCACCGTCTTTATTAATTGCAACAATAACTTTACTTTCCTTCATTCCAGCTAGATGCTGAATTGCACCTGAAATTCCAATTGCAATATACAAATCTGGAACAACTACTTTTCCTGTTTGACCTACTTGGTGATCATTACTAATATAACCAGCGTCTACTGCTGCTCTCGATGCTCCAATAGCCGCACCAAGTTTGTCAGCAATTTCTGTAATTAATTTAAAATTATCTCCACTTTGCATTCCTCTACCACCTGATACAACAATTCTTGCTGTTCCAAGCTCAGGTCGATCAGATTTAATTTCTTCTCTTTTGATAAATTTTGTATTTGAAAACTCTTCACTAGCATCCACTTTTTCAATTTCGGCTGATCCACCTGTACTCTCACATGGATCGAAAGAAGTGGGTCTGATTGTAACGCACTTTTTAGCATCATTACTCTTAATTGTTGCAAAAGCGTTACCGGCATAAATTGGCCTTAAAAAAGTATCTGGTGATATTACTTTAATGATGTCACTTACTTGCGATGTGTCAAGATGAGCTGCAATTCGCGGCATCAAATTTTTTCCAAATGTATTTGCTGAACAAACAATGTGAGAATAATTTTCTGCTAGTTTAACAATCACCGGAGCAAAATTTTCTGCTGTGAAGTTTTCATAGTGAGCTCCTTCCACACTCAATACTTTTTTTACTACTGGAAGTTCAGATAATTGTTTTGCAGCATCTGCAGAATTTTGACCAATAATTACAGCATGAACATCTGAATCAATTTGAGATGCTGCTGTAGCGGCATTAAGAGTAAATGGTCTTAACTCTTTATTATTGTGCTCTGCTATAAGTAAAACTGCCATTAAATTACCTTCGCCTCATTTTTTAATTTCTGAACTAATTCAGCAACATTTGCTACTTTTATACCTGCTTTTCTTTTCGGAGGTTCCTCTACTTTTAATTGCTCTAATCTTGGTGATACATCTACACCTAAATCAGAGGCAGGAATTTCTTCTATAGGTTTTTTCTTAGCCTTCATTATATTTGGTAGTGATGCGTATCTTGGTTCATTCAACCTAAGATCACATGTTACAATAGCTGGAACAATTATTTCAATTGTTTCAAGACCTTCGTCTATTTCTCTAGTTACTTCTAATTTGTTATCTTTAACATCAATCTTTGAGGCAAATGTTGCTTGTGGCCAATTTAATAAAGCGCTCAACATTTGGCCTGTTTGATTACAATCATCATCAATTGCTTGTTTACCCATAAATACTAAATCTGGTTTTTCTTTATCTACTATTTTTTTTAAAATTTTTGAAACAGCAAGTGGTTCTAGAATTCCATCGACTTTTACATGAATACCTCTATCTGCACCAACAGCTAAAGCTTTCCTAACAGTTTCTTGAGCTTTTTCTTCACCGACAGTAACTGCAACTACTTCTGTAGCTTTGCCTGCCTCTTTAATTTTTACTGCCTCTTCTATTGCATTATCATCAGGAGGATTGGTTGACATTTTAACATTATCAGTAACTACACCAGTTCCATCTTCTTTAACTCTGATTTGAACGTTGTAATCAATAACTCTTTTTACAGCTACTAAAATTTTCATTAAGCTCTTAATAAATTATTTTCTGAATCATATGGACTCTCATCTAAGACAGTAGCGTCGTACATTTCACCCAATATATCAACTTGTAATTTGTCGCCCACATTTGAACAATCTGGCTTAACCATTGCAAGAGCTATTGATTTATCTAATCTAAAACCAAATTCACCTCCGGTTGCTCTTCCAACAACTTTTCCGTCTTTAAAAATTGGATTATTTCCAAGCACATCTGCATCTTTAGTATTATGAACCTCTAAAGTGACCAACTTATTATCAAAACCTTTTTCTCTCCATTTGTTAAGTGCTTCTAACCCAATAAAGTTTCCTTTATTTGGATGAACAAATCTATCAAGACCAGACTCATATGGTGAGTATTCAATTGATAATTCTGTACCAACTAGTTTATAAGATTTTTCTACTCTTAAACTATTCATTGCTCTAATCCCAAAAGGTTTGATTCCTAAATCTTTTCCCGCTTCCATTAATTTATCAAAAATATGGTTTTGATATTCAATTGGATGATGTAGTTCCCAACCAAGCTCACCCACAAAGTTTACTCTCATTGCATTTACTGGAGCATATCCAACATTTACATTTTTAGCAGTCAACCATTTGAAATTTTCATTAGAAAAATCGTCTGTTGAAACCTTTTGCATTAATTGTCTTGCTTTTGGACCAGCTACTACCAGAACTCCTGTACTATTTGTTAGATCTTCAAATATTACAGACCCATCATCTGGCATCCATTTTTGTATCCAATCATGGTCTAATCTTAAATTTGCTCCAGCAGAAACTAGATAATAACTATTTTCTGCTTCTTTCATTATTGTAAATTCTGAATGCACTCCACCTTTAGTGTTCAAAGCATGACATAAATTTATTCTTCCAATTTTTTTAGGAAGTTTGTTTGCAACTAAATAATCTAAAAATTCCTCTGCTTTAGGTCCTCTAATTCTACATTTTGCAAACGCAGTCATATCTAAAAGACCTACGTTTTCTTTAACATTTTGACATTCTTTTTTAATAGCATCAAACCATTTCGATCTTCTAAATGACCAGTCATCTTTTTGCTCCATTCCATCTGTTGCAAAAAAATTAGGTCTTTCCCATCCAAATTTCTGTCCAAAAACTGCTCCTAAATTTTTCATTCGTTCATAACAAGGAGTTGTTCTTAATGGTCTTGCCGCTGGTCTTTCTTCATCTGGATAGTGAACAATAAATACATGGCTATATGCTTCTTCATTTTTTGCTTTCAAATAAGATTTAGTCGCATAATTTCCGTAACGTCTTGGTTCAACTCCCAACATATCAATTGTAGGTTCACCATCAACGATCCACTCTGCTAATTGCCAGCCTGCACCACCTGCTGCTGTTATTCCAAAACTGTGTCCTTCATTAATCCAAAAATTCTTAAGTCCCCAAGCAGGACCAACAATTGGATTTCCATCAGGAGTGTAACAGATTGCTCCGTTATAAACTTTTTTTACCCCAACCTCTCCAAATGCAGGAACTCTATGAATTGCTCCTTCTATATGTGGAGCTAATCTGTCTAAGTCTTCTTGAAATAATTCATATTCAGAATTTTTTGATGGCCCCTCTACATAGCAAGCTGGTGCACCATCTTCGTAAGGGCCTAAAATTAATCCTCCAGCTTCTTCTCTCATATACCATCTGCTATCACTATCTCTTAAGACTCCCATCTCTGGCAATCCATCTTTTTTTCTTTTTTGAATTGCAGGATGTGGTTCTGTAACAATGTATTGATGTTCAACAGGTATTACTGGAATATCTAGTCCTACCATTTCACCTGTTTGTCTCGCAAAATTTCCTGAGCAAGAAATAACATGTTCGCACTCTATTGATCCCTTATCTGTTTCTACAACCCATCCTTCTTTTGTTTGCCTCATTGATAGGACAGTTGTGTTTCTATAGATTTCTGCTCCTCTATTTCTTGCACCTGTTGCTAATGCTTGTGTTAAATCTGCTGGTTGAATATATCCATCTTCAGGGTGCTGTATTGCACCAACTAAATCATCAGTATGACATAACGGCCAAATTTCTTTTACTTGTTCTGGTTTCAAAAATTTAACATCTACTCCGATAGTTCGAGCGACACCTGCATATTGATAGTATTCATCCATTCTATCTTTTGTACTTGCTAGACGAATATTTGAAACAACACTAAAGCCAACATTTTTTCCAGTTTCTTCCTCTAATGTTTTGTAAAGATTAACTGCATATTTATGAAGTTGTCCAACTGAATAACTCATATTAAATAAAGGTAGTAGTCCTGCTGCATGCCAAGTTGATCCTGAGGTTAATTCTTTTCTTTCAACTAGAACAACATCAGACCAACCTTTTTTTGCTAAATGATACAGGGCACTTACCCCTACAACGCCTCCACCAACTACTACAACTTTAGTTTTTGTTTTCATTCTGCGATTCCTACTAAATTTTTAATTGTTACGAAACAAAAATGTATATGTGAACAATCAAATTGAGCTTCCAAGAGGGATTGGACTGGATACCATTGTGGTTAACCAACAGTCTTTCAAAGTTCCCTCAGAAGTGTACTTTTCGACTTGCCAATTGAATTTGTGATAAATTTTGTCCTTATCAAGAATGATAACTTCAAATTGAGCCCATTTGTCACTACTTCCAAGCTCAGTTATTGTGTGACTTAGGTGGTTAATCATCATCCCATAAGAGTCGCTTTTTATCATCATCTTAAAATTGCTTAATGGTCCTGTTACTCTCTTATTATTTGGGTGAGCAAATTTCCAAGTTTGTTCTATGCCGCTATCTTTATATTCAAGATCATTTTGTTGAAGCCCACTCAATTGAATTTTAATAACTTCTTTTGGACTTATTGTGCTATTGGGGCTTAATAATTCAGCGTAAGAAAATGAAATAAAGAAAAAAAATAAAATTACAGCTTTAAAGATTATTAGCGGTTTTTCTAACATCATTCAAAAATTCTTGTCTCTTTGCATCACTAACAAAGGGTACTGCAAAATATCTTCTATAGACAATGTTATATATGCCACACATATGGAATACTCCTCTTTTTAACCTTCTAATTGGTAAGTTTAAAAAAAAAGTTGTAATTGCTAATCTTGGTGAACCATATGTGCAGAATATTATAGCTTTTTTATCTCTTAAGTTTCCAATTGGATAACCGTAATTTCCAACCAACTGTTTAAATCTAAACGCCCAAGGTGGGGCTAAAACTTTATCTATCCAACCCTCAACTATCGCTGGCATCCTAAAATTCCAAATTGGAGCAATTAAAACAATTGTATCACTTTCTTCGATTCTTTTTCTATGATCTAAAACTTCTTGATCAGGTTCCTCTCCAGCAAAAACAGGATCAAATTTCTCTTTATATAAATCAACAACATCAACTTGATTTCCATTTGCTTTTGATTGTTTAACAAATTCATCTCGAATTGCTGCATTAAACGAATTGTTATCGTAGTGTCCATACACTAGGAAAATTTTTTTCATTTTATAAAATTTTTATTCTGTAGTTTTGTATTTACTATTATTAATTATAAATACAAATACAATTGGAAGAATTAAAGTTAAAAGTGTTACAACTATCAATAAAATTCCAAGTTCAGAATAATCTGCTGTGGTTTGTATTTCGCCAGAAACCTTATCCTTAACCTCTCTTGTTACAGTAAATATTTCATTTAAATATTTTGTTCCTAACGCACTCGCTGATAATGCTAGATTTGTAA
Source organism: uncultured Pelagibacteraceae bacterium (assembly GCA_902611405.1). Taxonomy (GTDB): domain Bacteria; phylum Pseudomonadota; class Alphaproteobacteria; order Pelagibacterales; family Pelagibacteraceae; genus Pelagibacter. Next base: position 5,190 of record CACLZL010000014.1, on the reverse strand, counting down.
AAGATGCAAAAACTGCAAAAAAAGTTGCTTTTAAATGAGCTGGAGCATTTTTTGCTATCCAGGCGAGTAAAGGTATCATTGATACTTGCCCAAGAGGAGACTCTAATGCAGTATTAATTAATGCAATAAACTTTGCATCAACTACCCCTCCTGTTAACGAAGCTGTCCAGTTATGAAAACCATAATACATTCCAACACTTGGTAAAAACAAAATTGCTCCCGCGATACTTAAAACAACAATTATTTTCGCTATTGAATTATTTGCCATAAACGGTCTTAATAAAACAATACCAGCTAATGTTAAAATTGATGCCAGTAGTGATAGAATTGAAAAAAACTGCTCATTAAATCCTAGTTCATCAATTTCGAACCATGTTAAACCAGGTCCAGGACCTGGCATGGCTCTAAAGACAAAAATAATTACTGCTGTACCTACAATTGTTAATCTTAGTTCCTGAGGTAATTCCTTAATAAGTTTAAACATTAAAAACAAAATGATTATAACTGAGCCTATAAAAACAATTTCTTGCGCAAAAGGAACTTTAAAGGAACCAATAGACAATGTGAAAATAACAAAAACTAAACTTCCTCCTAATATCCACCAGTTTATTTTTGTTTTTTCGTTACCTCTTTCATCTTTAAATTCTAGACCTTTAGATTTTAAGGTTTGTATTTTTTTATATCTTAAATAATTAGCTAAAATTACACCTAATATAGAAACTAAAGGTATTATAAGAGCATAAATATAGATAGTTCCGTATAATTCTATCTTATCGGTCTGCTGTAGACTTTCCACGTCCCTAAACAAAATTACATTAACTAATGCAACAAGTACTGTGCCGCCAATAATGGCAAACCTTCCAAGTGTCTGCATTGTTGTATGCATTATTTTTATTTGATCTCTAGAATAATCATTTCCTGTTTCATCAACCAAAGGAACTGCCTCAACTGTCATAGCATCGGCTACAACGTCCTGAACCACATAACCAACTGGAGCTAAAATCACACTTATCACAAACCATGTTTCTACCGAAAATACCTGGGACATATCTTCAGTATGAATAATCAATCCATACATAATTAGTAAACTTACAGCTATCAATGAAGCTCCAAAGTAGACCATATAATTTTTTCTCTCCCAGATTAGATCCACTAAATGCCCTAATGGCATTTTTAATGCCCAAGGAATTCCTGCCCAAAAACCTAGGCCTGCTAAAAATGCTGCTGATAAATTTAAATAATCTTTAACAAAAAATGTACCAACAATACCTGTTAAACCAGAAATACCTGCAGCCATATAAACCATTAATGGAGGTAGATAAGTCCATTTAAATTGACGACCCAAATCTAGAAATGTGCTGTCTAAAAATTTAATTATTTTGCTCATTAGTCACTCAAAACTGGAAAAGCTTGTCTAACTTTTAAAAAATATTTTTGATATTCCATTTTAGTACATTTGTTTTCAATATACTTAATATCATTTTTTTCCATCAATTCTTTTGCTTTTTCGTCTCGTATACCGAGCTGTAACCACAAAACTTTAGCACCAATTTTAACTGTATCTTCTGCAATAGCATAAACTTCTTTTGATGGTCTAAAAACATCTACAATATCAACCTGATCATTAATATCAGATATTTTAGCAAAAACTTCTTCTCCTAAAATTTTTTGACCCTCAGCTCTAGGATTAACAGGATAAACTTTAAATCCATATTTTTGCATATATTTCATAACTATAGTCGATGCTTTTGTTGGATCGTTACTAACTCCTACCATTGCAATTGATTTATATTTTGAAAGAATTTCTTTGATATCACTCATTAATTATTTTTGATTTGTTTTTCACAAAATATTTTAGCTTCAGGAACTGTCATTGGTTTTTCTAATTTTTGGCTACCAGCAATACATGCGTCTATTGCTCTTTTTTGATTATGATCTTTGAAATTATAAATTACAAACATTCCAGCAATAATAAAAACAACTATTAAAATATTCTTTATCATTATTTATTTTTCCATTTAGGTTTCCTTTTTTCAAGGAAAGCAGAAATTCCTTCTTTTGCATCCATTGCCATCATATTAAGGGTCATCATTTTACTTGTATAAGCGTAAGCTTTACTTAATGGCATTTCTAATTGTTTGTAAAAAGCTTGTTTTCCAATTTTTATTGTTAAATTAGATTTTGAAGCAATTTTGTTTGCTACTTTTAAAACTTCATTATTTAGTTTAGCCTTTGAAAAATTATCATTTATCAACCCTATTTGTTTTGCATAATTTGCATTTATAGATTCTCCTGTTAACAACATCTTCATCATTGTTTTTCGATTTATTTTTCTACTAACAGCAACCATAGGTGTGCTGCAAAATAAGCCAATGTTTACTCCTGGTGTTGCAAATAGCGCATCTTTAGTACTGTATGCCAAATCACAACTTGCAACCAATTGACACCCGGCAGCAAATGCTGCTCCATGAACTTTAGCAATTACAGGTTTTCTACCTTCAACAATTTGAAGCATTACTTTTGAACAAAGATTAAATAATTTTAAATATTTATCTCTCTTTTTTAAACCTCTCACTTCTTTTAAATTGTGTCCTGCACTAAATCCTTTACCTGCGCCCTCTAATATTATTACTTTAACTTTTTTATCAGTATCTAATTTTTTTAATGCCTTTAATAAATCTGAAAGATTTTTGAATGATAAAGAGTTATAAGTTTTGGGTTCGTCAATGATAATTGATGAAACATCTTTGTTAATTTTTTTAATTTTAATGTTACTAGTCATTTAATCAGTTAATCCATCAGATCTAGCCTGATTTCTTTCTATATGAATTGGTAAAACTTTGCCATAAATAGCTTTGGAATGTTCTGGGGTATTTACTCTCCATGGATCCAAAACATAAGCAGGAATACACATATATCTTGATTTTTGTCCCTCAACTTTTGTTACCCTATGCAAGGTAAATCTGCCTTTAAATATTTGTAAATCTCCCGGCTCTAATTTCAATTGTCTTACTTTAGTTCTATCTCCAGCTATAACTTTTTGAACTTCTTCAAAATTTTCATTTCCAGGTTCTCTAATATTTGGACAGTATTCAAATACACCTCCCTTCTCAGGTTTTTGTATCATTAAACTCAGTGTAAATTCACAACTATCAAAATGCCATGGAAGCACTCCATCTGGTTTCATAACATTATATGCATGACATGCTAAAGGGTCTGCCCATCTGTAAATAGGTGAAACACCTAAACAAGCAGATACAAATTTTAAAAGTTCTTCAGTTTCGTAAAGATATTTCATCTCGGAATCTTTTGGGAAACAATCTGAATTTAAATATCCATTATATCTATTCATAAAAGTTCTTTTGGGGTGATCTTTTGGTAATGAAGCATCGTCCTTTGCATATAAGTAAGCATTAATACTCTCTTTGGACATATAAACTTCATCCAATTGTTTTTCTAATTCAGAATTCATTACCTTGAGCGATTTAGGTAAAATAAAATTTGGAATTGTTGAACAACTATGTTGATCAAGTTCTTCTTTACATTTTTTTATTAGATTTTTAATTATTAGTGAATTTAAATCGTGTATTGGATATTTTTCTAAATCTACAATAGTCTTAAGTCTATCGTTCATTAATGTTTATTTTAACTTTCCTTCTTCTCTCATTTTTGCTCTTATCTTAGTAGCTGATATTTTTTGAGTTTCTTCGTCCAAAACTATTTCTTCAATCTTGTATCCAACACCTCTACCATAACAAATATTTGTAATATTAGGTACTAACATTATTTTAAATTGTCCCTCAAATTCTGGATTTAATCTTTCTTCAATATTTTTTTTTACTGTTTCAAAATCAAAAGGATTGTCATCTACACCTTGTACATCTCTAATTTGAATACAAACTTGTCCAGTTTTTTTAATAATTTCTTTAAACAAAGTATAATGACCATCATGAAAAGGTTGCCATCTTCCTAGCATTTGTGCTGTCGGTTTTTTGTTATCCCATTGATGTGTCATTTTTTTATCTCCTCTATTATTTTTGGTGCCCAATTTTTTGCATCCTGAGTTGTTACGTGAAAATCAAAATTCTTAGGATTAACAAACATTTGATTGGTGTCTTCAAATCTTCCTTTTTTAATTGTATCAACCCACACTCTAAAATCTGCCGGAAACAAACTTCTTGCTTGAGGGGTTGGTGCAATAAAGTCAGCAATTACATAATGACCTTCTGCTTTTAATTTCAATGCTGCTTCAGCCATTCTTTTGGCCTGTCTTACCCTTCCTTCTTCTGAAAAATCCCAATCGTTTGCAGCTTTTCTTACTTCATCTGCATTTAATCTTTTTGCGTTTAAGAGTGGTGCCATTGCATCAGCTAAAGTTGTTTTTCCGGCTCCAGGTAAACCCATTACTAAAATTATTTTCATTAAATGTCTTCTAACGGATGATGGGACATTAATTCAAGTCCATTTTCACCAATTAAATACTGTTGTTCAAGTTTTACACCCTCTTTGCCACCAACTTTACCAATATAACTTTCAAGTGTGATTGTCATGTTCTTCTCAAAAGTTCCACCTTCTTCTCCACCATCGGTTGGATATCTTATTTGAGGCCACTCATCACATAAACCAATTCCATGAACCATACATGAATACCTATTTCCATAATATTCATCAGGCAAAACCCAAGATTTTTTTATAAATTCTTTAAAACTCATACCTGGTTTTATTAATCTAAAATTATGATCAATTTGATTTCTAGCCATTGAATATAGTTTTTTTTGCTCATCATTAAATTTATATCCAACTACAAAGGCCCTTGATATGTCAGCACAGTATCCATAAGGACCAACCATATCGGTATCAAACGCAACTATTTCTCCTTGTTGGATAACTTTATTACTACTTTCTTGCATCCATGGATTTGTTCTTTCACCGGAAGATAAAATCCTACACTCAATCCATTCACCTCCATTTTCAATATTTGTTTTATGTAGAATTGACCACAATTCATCTTCTGTCATTCCTGGTTTGAGATCTGATCTCATCTTAGATACACCTTTTTCTGCAACTTCTATTGCTGCTTTCATACAAATTAATTCATCAGGTGATTTTATTACTCTTGCTTGTTCTAAAATTAATTTTGCATCTACAACTTCAATACCTTCTTTATTTAAAGCTGTAACCGCAGGACCA
>CACLZL010000013.1 GCA_902611405.1 uncultured Pelagibacteraceae bacterium | reverse complement strand
ATTAATTGATAATGGTGTAATTGGTGATATTAAATTAGGAAACGCTATATTTGCATATCCAGGTATCCAATCTTATCACCCAAATCCAGAAAGTTGGTTTGCTGAAAATGAAGGTGGACCTGTTATTGATATGGGCCCATATTACTTAACTGCATTAGTAAATTTAATTGGACCAGCTAAACAAGTACAAGGAAGATGTACAAAAGTTTTTGAAGAAAGAGAAATTGGAATTGGTCCAAAAAAAGGTCAAAAATTTAAAGTTGAAACACCAACAACTTATTTAGCAACTATACAATTTGAAAATGATTGTATAATTCAAATAACTTTATCTTTTGATGTTGTGGCTCATCAAAGAAATCATATTGAGCTTTATGGAAATAAAGGATCAATAATTGTTCCAGATCCAAACATGTTCGGAGGATCTGCTTTTGTCTCAGTTACGGCTGGAGGTAATTGGGGAGAGCATAAAACAGACATGATGCCTTTAGGAAAGATTAATATAAAAAGTCAAAGCTCTAGAGCAAATGAGTCGCCTACTAATGCAAATTATAGAGGAGCCGGTTTATCAGAAATGGCTTATGCAATTGAAAATAATTTAGAGCATAGATGTAATGGTGAATTATCTCTTCATGTTTTAGATATAATAGACTCAACAATGAGAGCTTCACAAACTGGAATTCCTCAAGAAATAAAAACAACATGTAAAAAACCAAGCCCATTTACATTAGAGGAAATAAAAAAAATAATGAACTAATTGTCATGAATTAAAATTTATGAAAAAACCAATTGTTATATCTGATCCTTTTCCAAGAACATTAGATCTTATTTTCACAAAAAAGAAATTAAAAGAATTAAAAACAAAATATAAAGTTTTAATAGCACCAAATAAAAACAAAAAAAAATTTTACGAAGATCATATAGAGAAAGTTGCCTTTATTATGGGTCAACCTGATTTAGATAAAAATCTATTGTCTAAAGCAAAAAAATTAAAAGCAATAATCAATGTTGAAAGTAATTTTATGAATAATGTTGATTATAGTTATTGTGCTAAAAAAGGAATTCATGTAATTGCAACTTCCCCAGTATTTTCAAAACCTGTTGCAGAGATTGCTTTGGGAATGACACTTTCATTACTAAGAAATATACATAATGCGCATTTTGATTTTTTAAAAAAACGAGAAAAATATGGATTAGAAAGCAATTTAAAAGCTTCACTGCTGACAGGAAAAAAAATTGGATTGCTAGGTTTTGGTGATTTAGCAAAATCTTTGTATCCAATGCTGCTTCCGTTTACTAAAGATATAAATGTTTATGATCCTTGGTTATCTAAAAACAAGATTAAAAGTTTTGGATTTAATCCTATGAGCTTGAAAAAAATGTTTAAAACATGTGAGGTTATTTACGTTTTAGCAGCGGTAACAACCAAAAATAAAAATTTAGTAAATAAAAGTTTAATTAATATAATGAAACCAAATTCTTTATTTATATTAATGAGTCGAGCTGCGGTTGTAAATTTTAAAGACTTAATTAATAGAGTAAAAAGGGGAGATCTTTACGTTGGAACCGATGTTTTTCCTGAAGAGCCAGTGAGAAAAAATGACCCAATTCGAAAAGTTAAAAATATTTTGTTCTCAGCACACAGAGCTGGAGCTTTGAGAGAAGCCTTTTTTAGCATGGGAGATATAGTTTTAAAGGATATGAGTTTAATTTCAAAAAATTTAAAACCTAAATTTTGTAAAAGAGCTAAATTGAAGACTGTAGGTCTATTATCCTCAAAACCAGTTGCAATTAATTGAAATTTTTATAATTTTATTATTTATGTTATCCTCTAGTAACCCACTTTTAGAAGCCAAAGGTATTACTAAATATTTTGGAACAATCACTGCATTAGAAAATGTTAACCTAAAAGTTCATCCAGGCGAATGTTTAGGTGTAGTAGGCGATAATGGAGCAGGAAAATCTACTTTAATGAAAGTTTTATCTGGACTTTACAAACCTAGTGCGGGCTCATTATTTTTTCAAGGTAAAGAAGAAATATTAGAAAGTCCTAGAGACTCTCAAAACCTAGGCTTAGAAATGGTTTATCAAGATCTTGCTTTAGCAGGTAATTTACCCATTGGAGAAAATATATTTTTAGGGAGAGAGCCGACTAAAAAATTTGGATTCTTAAAGTTATTAGATTTTAATAAGATTAAAGAATTAACTAATGCACACTTAGAAAAGTTAAAAATAAATGTAAAAAGTGCTGATCAAAAAGTAGAGGAACTTTCAGGAGGTCAAAGACAAGCAGTAGCAATTGCAAGATCTACAGCATTTAATGCTAAAGTTGTTATTATGGATGAACCAACCGCTGCATTAGCAATTAAAGAAGTTGGGAAAGTTTTAGATTTGATTAATAGTTTAAAAAAAACAGGTGTTGGGGTGATTGTAATAAGTCATAGAATGGATGATATTTTTACAGTATGTGATCGTGTAATGGCTTTGTTCCAGGGAACTAATTTTGCTGAAGCAAATCTGTCTAATACTACAAGAGATGAAGTGATTGGATGGATAATGGGTAAAAAGTAATATGGAAGATAAAGATAAAAAAATTGAAAGTCTTCACTTAAAATTAATTCCATATTTTGAAAAGTACGGAATACTTCTCTTATTAGTGCTAATGATTCTGGTGATGCATATTTTGCAACCAGATGTTTTCTTATCTTGGAGAAATGTCACTAACGTATTTAAACAAATATCTTGGCAGTCAATGCTTGCCTTAGGTGTTTTTATGGTAATTGTTACAGCAGGAATTGATCTTTCTGTTGGTTCAATAATGATGTTATCGCTAATGATATTAGCTGTCGTTGCAAAAGCAGGAGCCCCTTGGTTTATTGTGGTAATTACCCCATTAATTGCAGGTTTTTTATGTGGATTGTTTAATGGCTTAGGTATTACTTTGTTACGCATGCCACACCCTTTTATAATGACTTTAGGTACACTTTACATTTTTAGAGGTGCAGGAAATTTGATTTCTGGTGGAACACCCATAAGTGGTTTTACAGACGAAGTTAGATATTTGGGACATGGAAGAATTGATCTTCAATGGTTAGGATTAGAAAAATCTCAATACTTGCCTGTAAGTTTGGTACTAATCGCAATCGTTTATATAATTTTTTGGATATTTCTCAATAAAAGCAAAACAGGTAAATGGATTTATGCAATTGGAGGCAACCCAAATGCAGCAAGAGCATCAGGAATAAATGTAAATAAAATTTTAATTATTGTTTATTCTTTGTGTGGTTTTTTATCAGGAATTGGTGCTTTAATTTTAGCTGGAAGAACTGACTCTGGATATCCAAATGCTGGACTTCAGTCTGAACTTGATGCGATAGCTGCTTGTATTATTGGCGGAGCGAGCTTTTTTGGAGGTAGAGGAACTGTGCTTGGAGTTTTTGCTGGCGTTATGATTATGGGGATTCTTCGTAATGGATTAAACTTAATGGATGTTAGTTCATTTTGGCAACAAGTGTTAATTGGCTCAATTATAGTTTTAGCTGTTTATATTGATGTTTTAAGAAGAGATATTGGAACAAGAAAATAATTTACACGTATTAGTTGTCTATATTATATTTTTAAGCGTTCTTATTAACAGTTGAATTTTTTTTAAAATTTCGATTAACTTGTCTCTAATATAATAATTAAGGAGAGATATATGAAAAACTTAACAAAAATAATTAGTGTAATTATTACTTCTGTTTTTCTATTAGCAAGTTTTTCAACAGGGGCATTTGCTGGAAAAAAAATATTATTCAGCATTAAAGGACCTGGATCAGGTAATCCTTTTTGGGCATCTGTAGAAAAAGGAGCTAAAGAAGAAGCAGCAAAATTAGGTGTTGATTTAGTTTTGGTTGCACCACCGCAAGAAGGTGATGTACAAGCTCAGATCAACCAAGTTGAGGACCAATTAGCAAAAGGTGTTGATGCAATAGCTTTAGCGCCAGGAGATCCAAATGCTTTTGCTCCAATTGTAGATGATGCTATTAAAAGTGGAGTTCCAGTTGTATTTGTGGATACAAAAGGAATTAATGAAGGAGTAACTTTTATTGGAACAAACAACATGAATGGAGCAGAATTAGCTGCTAAATTTATTTGTGACAAAACTCCAAAAGGTTCAGATGTTGCAATTTTAACTGGTATTGAGTCTCAATCAACAGCTTTACTTAGAAGAGATGGTGCAATTAAAGGGTTCAAAAATTGTGGACTAAATATTGTAGCAACTCAAACAGCTGAATGGGATACTGCAAAAGGTAGATCAGTAACTGAGTCAATCATCTTAAAAAATCCAAATATAAAAGCAATCTTTGCTTCAAATGACAACATGGGTTTGGGAGCTATGCAAGCATTAAAAGATGCTGATATGAATGATGTTGTTGTAGTAGGATTTGATGCTACTCCAGATGCAGCTACAAGTATCTTAAAAGGGGAGATGACAGCAACAATTGCTCAGTTTTCTTACAACATGGGTGCATACGGAGTAAAATATGCTCTAGAGTTGGCTAATGGTGGAAGTATCGATCCAAACATTGATACAGGAACACAATTAGTAACTAAAGAAAACGCTAACGATTTTAAATAATCGATAGATATAAATTTAAAAAAAGGGTGGAATTTTATTCCGCCCTTTTTTTTTATATATTATAATATCTGGATGCTTATAAATATTAATCCCATTTTAAGTCCTGATTTGCTTTATCACTTAAGATCGATGGGACATGGTGAAAAATTAATATTAGCTGATGCTAATTTTCCCGCAAATACAACTAATGATAAAGTAATAAGATTGGATGGAGTTGGAATTAAGGATGCAGCATCAGCAATTCTTTCTGTTTTTCCTCTAGATAGTTTCATTGTTTCTCAAGGTGGATATTCAGCTTTAAGAATGGAAGTGGATGATAAACCTAATGAATTAACAGAGACACATAAAGAATTTATTGAAGTGGTTAAAAATGTCTCAGGAAAAAAATGGAAGGTTGGTTCAATTTCAAGACAAAATTTTTACGAAGAAGCAAAAAAAGCATACTGTATTGTTACAACCACTGATGCTAGACCTTTTGGATGTTTTGTTTTAACCAAAGGTGTAGTTTTACCAGACGGTAAGGTTTGGTTATAAAAATTTAAGGAATGAAATCAATTTCTATATTGGGAGTTTTTGTTGCAGATTTATGTTTTGTAGGAGATAAAATTCCTAGCAAAGGTCAAACAATTTTAGGAAAAAAACATATAGTAGGTCCAGGCGGAAAAGGATCAAATCAAGCAATTGCAGCTGCTAGACTAAATGGAGAAGTTAGTTTTATAACAAAAGTAGGAAATGATAGTCACTCTGAAATGGCATTTAATCTTTATAAGGAATCAGGAGTAAATACTAATTCAATTATTCAAGATGAAAAACTTTTTACAGGAGTTGCTGGTATTATGATTGATAAAGATGGAAATAATGCAATTAATGTTGTTTCAGGGGCAGCTGAACATTTGGTTGCTGAAGATATAGATAATAAAATTGAAACAATTAAGAATTCAAAAATATTTCTTACACAAATGGAAACTCCTGATGAAGTTACAATTTATGGTTTAAAAAAAGCAAACGAACAAAAATGTATAACAATTTTAAATCCTGCTCCAGCACGTTCAATAGATGAGGATAATTTTAAATTAATAGATTATTTTACACCAAACGAAACAGAAGCTGAATTTTATTTAAATAAAAAAATCGAAACAACTGAAGATATAAGACATGCAGCTAATGAATTATTAAAAAAAGGTATAAAAAACGTGATTATTACTTTAGGAGAAAAAGGTATTTTCTTTGCAAACCGAAAAGAAAACTTTTTCTTAGATGCATACAAATTAAAAAAACCTGTTATTGATACAACAGGAGCAGGAGATGCGTTCAATGGTGCCTTTGCTGTCGGTTTAGCAAATGATTTAGAGATAAAAGAGGCTCTAACTTTTGCAAATAAAGTTGCGGGTATTTCAACAACAAAATTAGGTGCTGCTGCATCTATGCCTTTTGCTAAAGAATTAGTAAATTATTAATTTTAGTTCTTTTTATTTTCAGCCATTGATAATGCTATTTTAAATGAATTTAAAATTGGCGCTAAGTTTGCCTCATTTTTTCCTGCAATGGCAAATGCTGATCCGTGAGCAGTAGTCGTAATTGGTACAGTTAATCCACCTTGAACAGTTACTCCTCTATCAAAACCAAATGCTTTAAGACCAGATTGAAGTGCATCATGATACATACCAACCATACAATCGTGATTTTTATTTTTGTAAGCTACTACAAATGAGGTATCACATGGCAACGGACCATCAACATTGTAACCAAGTTTTTTTGCTTCCTCAATCGCAGGAATGATTTCATCTTTTTCTTCTGTACCAAACTCAGCGTGAGGATTAAGTGCTTGAATAGCAATTCGAGGATTTTTTACACCATTTAACTCCATAACTTCATTGATCAATTTTATTGGCTTCATTATATTTTCTTTAGTAATATGTTGGGCTACCTCTTTGATTGGAATATGAGAAGTTACTCTTGCTGTCCAAAAATCATCTATAACATTAAATTCACAACAAAAACTTTCTACTTCAAGTTTTTCAGCCATCAATTGTAATTCGTCAGAATGAGTATTTCCTCCAAGTTTTAAACTTGTTTTGTTCATTGGAGCAAAATTAATTGCATCAATTTTTTTTTCTTTTGCAAGTGTTAATGCTAAATCTAAAGCCTCTAAAACACTTTCACCAGATTCTTTTGATGGTTCAGCTATTTTATATTTATGGTTTTTTCCTTTTGAAATATCCAATAAAAATCTGTTTGATTTATTAAAATCAATTTGATCAAAATCTTCTACGACTTCAAGTTCATGAGAGTTTCCAGTTACATTATTTCCACTCTCAAGTATTTCTTTTTCACCAATTACAACAACATTTGCTTTATTTGTTATCTCCTCTTTTAATAATTTTGAAATAAGTTCAGGTCCAATGCCTGCTGGATCACCAAGTAAAATTGCAATATTAGCTTTTGTTTGTGTCATATATTAATTTTAGTTACTACCATAATATAATTATATTTAGATATTATATATAATATCTAAATATTTTTTTTTCACTTTTTACTTTACGTTTTGTATCAGATTATGTTTAAATTATTAAATATAAATTAACTAAAGAGGGAAATAATGAAAAAAAGCTTTAAACTATTTTTAGCAGCTGCTTTTCTAGTAACTGAATTTTTTGTTGTAGCTCTTCCATTAATGATCACATCAGCTAAAGCTGATGGTCATCCAATACAAGCAATTACTCACGCTGGTTTTGGTGGTGGAACTGACGTTACTACTAGAATGATGTTATTAAGAGCAAGAAGAGTCCTTAAGCAAGACATGCAATTAGTAAACAAAAAAGGTGGTGGTGGGGCCGCATCTATGGATTATATGATGTCTTTACCAGCTGATGGAAATCACACTTTAACTTGGACAACAGGTCATGCTGTTTCCATGGCTTTAGGAAAAACTAAAGTTAAGTTAAGTGATATGCAACCACTTGCTAGAGGAACAGATGACCCTCAGTTATTTGTTGTGAATTGTAAAAACGACATCAAAGATGCTAAAAAATTTATTAGTACTCAAAAATCAAAATCATTAAAATATGGAACTACTCATACTGGTGGTATTGACGATGTTAGTGCAATTGCATTTACAAAAAAAGGTGGACTAAAAGATCCAACTATCGTTGCTTACAAAGGTGTTGCGCCAATTAAAACTAACCTAATAAAAGGAGATATAGACGTAGGTGTTTTAAACTTAGGTGAAGCATTAACTGAAATTAATGAGGGTAAACTTTGTGTTTCAGTTGTATTGGCAAACAATAGAATGGCAAAAATTGGAGACTCTCCAACAGCAAAAGAATTAGGTATACCTGTTTCTTTATCTACTGTTAGAGGTTTCGTAACTAAAAAAGGTGCTCCAGCTGATAGAGTAAAACAATTAGAAGCTGGAATGATGAAAGCTATGAGCCACAATTACTATAAAAATTTCTTAACAGAAATTGGTCTTGATGAGACAAGTGTAGTAGGTGCAGATGAATGGGGTAAGCAAATGGAAGAAATGCTTGCTGAGATGACTGCGCAGCTTAAAGCTTTAGGTTACATTAACTAATCTAATTAAAAGTACATTTGAATATGAAAAATGTACAAAAACAAAAAAGGGCAAACAAAAGTTTGCCCTTTTTTGTTAGAGATGAGTTTAAAGTTTCTCTTATAATTATTTTAATATCTGTAGCATTATTAATCACAACTTTTACTTTTGATATTGTTCCTCCAATTTTAAATAGAGGAATACAGCCAGCAACATTCCCAAAAGCGCTCTTGGTCTTAATAATAGTAATGACATTGTTAATCTATTATTTGGCAACTAAAAATCCCTGGAAAGTTGAAAAAAAATTACCAAGATCATTCTTTCTAACTTTATCAAGTTTTGTTATTTTTGTAGTAGTTTCTAAAACACTTGATTTTTTTTTAGCAATTTCAGCTTTATCCATCTTTGTTTCTTATTGTTGGGGAGAAAAAAGATTATTTTATTTATTACTAGTTGGGATTATTTTCCCAATTATTGTTTTTATATTTTTTGAAACTATTTTAGGTTTAAGATTTCCCCCAGGAATAATTACTAACATTTACTATAGTTAAATGGATAATTTATTATTAATGCTGGCACCACTTTTCAGTTCTAAACTATTATTAGTTTTATTTTTTGGAACTTTATTTGGTTTGATATTAGGTGTGTTGCCAGGGTTAGGACCAACAACAGGTGGAGCATTAATATTGCCTTTTACAATGACACTAGACCCATTATCTGCAATAGTTTTATTAACATCTATTTATTGTGCAGGAACCTATGGTGGTGCAATAACTGCTGTACTAATAAATACGCCCGGAACCCCAGCAGCTGCAGCCACTTGTTTAGATGGCTATCCTTTAGCACAAAAAGGTGAAGCTGGAAGAGCTTTGGGTATGGCAACAGTATCAAGTACCGTTGGAGGTATTTTTAGTGTCGTTATATTAGTTTTTTTTGCTCCTATATTGGCACAACTTGCTTATGAGTTTGGTCAGCCTGAATATTTTGCATTAGCAATATTTGGTTTAACGATGCTTGCTTCAATAGGTGAAGGTAGTCCAATTAAAAATTTAATCGCAGGTGCATTTGGAATATTAATTTCTACAGTTGGTAAAGATTTTATGACTTCAATTGATCGTTTTACTTTTGGGGTTAATGAATTAACTGAAGGGATAGGATTTATACCAGTAGTGGTTGGACTTTTCGCAATGAGTGAAATGTTAACCCAATCAACTTTGATCAATCAAATTTTTAATAGGATTGCTTTAAAAGCAATTAAGTTACCAAGTAAAGATGATTATAAAAAAACATGGAAAACAATATTACGATCAAGTGGGATAGGATCATTTATTGGAGTACTGCCTGCAGAAGGTGGAACAGTTGCATCTTTAATTGGTTATTCTGAGGCTAAGAGATTTTCAAAAAATCCAGAAGAATTTGGAAAAGGATCAATCGAAGGAATTGCAGGAGCAGAAGCGGCAAATAATGCAGCAACAGGTGGTGCGATGGTTCCAACTTTAGCGTTAGGTATTCCTGGTAGTGCAACAACAGCGGTTATACTTACGGGATTGATTATTCATGGTGTTAGACCTGGACCAGATTTGTTTAGAGAACAGCCAGATTTCTTATATGGAATTTTTGGTGCTATGCTAATCGCTAATATCCTTTTTTTTATTTTTGGATTTTTTGGAGCAAAAATATTTGCAAGAATAACTTTAGTACCCAATAAAATCTTATGGCCAATGATATTTGCAGTTTCAGTATGTGGAACTTATTCTTTAAACCAATCAATAATTGATGTTTGGATAATGTTGTTTTTTGGAGTAGTTGGGTTTTTTATGAGAAGATATGGTTTCTCAGTTGTTCCAGTTATTATCGGTTTAATTCTGGGTGAATTAGTTGAGGGAACCCTAAGACAATCTCTAGTTATATTTGATGGAAATTGGTTAATGTTTCTTACAAGACCAATAGCTTTAACATTTTTTATTTTGTCTTTAATTGCTTTAGCTTTTCCTTTAATAAGGTCAAGAAAATTGAGAAAAAAAAATGATTAAGTTCGATTTAAAAAATAGAGTAGCAGTTGTTACAGGAGGTGCCCAAGGATTTGGTTTAGCAATTACAGAAAGATTTATTGAGGCAGGGGCCAAAGTAATAATCTGGGACATCGATGAAAACCTTGCAAAAAAAACAACAAAAAAATTTAAATCAGAGAATATTAGTTATCAAATAGTAAATGTCACTGATTTTGAAATTATAAATAAAAATTTGATGCTACTAGAAAAAAAATATGGAAAAATAGATATTTTTATAAATAATGCTGGAATTACTGGAGTAAATAAAACAGTCGCAGAATATCCATTGGATGAATGGAATAAAGTTATTAATGTAAATTTAAATTCAGTTTTTTATTGTTGTAAAGCAGTTGTTCCATATATGTTAAAAAATGATTATGGAAGAATAGTGAATATAGCATCAATTGCTGGCAAGGAAGGTAATCCTAATGCTGGTGCTTACAGCACCTCAAAAGCAGGAGTGATAGGTCTAACGAAGTCTCTAGGTAAGGAACTTGCACAAAAAAATATAGCTGTAAACTGTGTAACACCTGCAGCAGCTAAAACAAGAATTTTTGACCAAATGACTGAGGAACATATAAAGTATATGTTATCAAAAATTCCAAGAAATAAGTTTGCAAAAGTTGAAGAATTAGCTTCATTGGTAACTTGGTTGGCTAGTGAAGAAAATTCATTTTCGACCGCTGCTGTTTTTGATTTAAGTGGTGGAAGAGCCACATATTAGTTATGCAAGTTGGTATTGATGTAGGTGCAACTAAAATTGAGAGTGTTGTACTTGAAGAGAATGGTAATGAAAAACACAGATCAAGAATATCGTGTCCAAAGGAGTATACTCAAATTATAACTGCAATAAGAGATATACATACAAAATTAGAACAAGAGTTTAAACAAGAACTTCCAATAGGTGTATGTCATCCAGGAGTTCATTCTCCTCAAACAGGATTAGTAAAAAATGCTCCAAATATAACTTGGTTAGAAAAAAAACCATTTCAAAGCGATCTACGTAAAGCTCTTGGAAAAGAAGTGTTTTGTGAAAATGATGCAAATTGTTTTGCTTTATCTGAAGCAATAGATGGAGCTGGTACACATTATAAAATCGTATATGGAATTATATTAGGCTCAGGAGTTGGAGGTGGTTTAGTAATAGACAAAAAAATTATTACTGGCTCTAATGGAGTAGCAGGGGAATGGGGACACAACCAAATTCCATATTTTGCAGCTAAAAAAGAAAATTTTGACTCAAGTAATGCTAGAGAAGCAGAAATTGAAAGTTTTTTATCTGGATTAAGCTTAGCAAAAAGGTTTAAGAAACTTTATGGAAAAAATTTAAAAACAAACGAAATTTTTGAATTAAATAGAAAACACGATTTAGATGCTGAAAGATTTATTGATGATTTTAAAGTAAATTTAGCAATGTCTCTTTCAAGCATTATAAATATTTTAGATCCTGATGCTTTTATATTTGGAGGAGGAGTTTCAAATGAAATTGATTTTTTGCATGAAATAGATTCATTGGTTAGAAAATTCGTTATTGGAAGAGAGTATGAAGGTGTTTTTTTAAAACCTAGATACGGAGACGCTAGTGGAGTTAGAGGCGCTGCTAGATTAGGAAGAAACGCGACATATTAGAACTTCAACTAAAAGTAGAATCAAAAAAAAAAAAATTTTTTTTTTATTTAAAAAAATATTGATAAATAGGGAAAAAAATCTATTACAATTTATAGTTGTATAAAGTTTTTTTAGTTATCAATTGGGATTTATTCTACTTATAGTTTCGTTTTAAAAAAATAGTTAACTAAATAAAAAGAGGAAGAGAAAATATGAAAAAACTAATGATCGCTTTAATTACATTAGCGTTCACATCTACTTCATCAATTGCAGGACCTAAGATCGAGGTATTGCACTGGTGGACGTCTGGTGGTGAAGCTGCTGCACTTAAAGTTTTAAAAGATGATTTCGCTGCAAACGGTGGTGAATGGATGGACATGCCTGTAACAGGTGGTGGTGGAGACGCTGCTAACGTTGCTTTAAAAGCAAGAATAGTTGCTGGAGAT
The DNA here is from genome assembly GCA_902611405.1 of uncultured Pelagibacteraceae bacterium. Taxonomy (GTDB): domain Bacteria; phylum Pseudomonadota; class Alphaproteobacteria; order Pelagibacterales; family Pelagibacteraceae; genus Pelagibacter. The sequence continues at coordinate 16,897 of CACLZL010000013.1, read as the reverse complement.
CCTCCATCAGCATCTCAAATTAAAGGTCCAACAATTCAAGAGTATGACCAAGAAGGTGTTGTGGCTCCATATAACATTGATGCGATTGCTCAGTCTGAAGGTTGGGATAAACTTTTAGATCCAATGATTGCTGCTGTACATAAATGTGAAAATAACAGTGGACCATATTGTGCTGCACCAGTTAACATTCACAGAATTGACTGGATGTGGGCAAACAAAGCTGTATTTGATGCCAATGGTATATCAGTTCCAACAACTTGGGATGAAGTAAATGCTGCTGCAGAAAAATTAAAAGCTGCAGGAATAATTCCATTCGCTCATGGCGGTCAAGCTTGGCAAGATGCTACAGTATTTGAAGCCGTTGCTATGGGTATAGGTGGAAATAACTACTATAAAAACTGTTACGTTGATCTTAAAGAAAGTTGTTTAAGAAGTGAGACTACAGTTAAAGTTTTTGATCAAATGAGAAAACTTCAAAGCTATACAGATGAAGGTAGTCCAGGAAGAGACTGGAACGTTGCTACAGGTATGGTAATTGAGGGAAAAGCTGGTTTCCAAATTATGGGTGACTGGGCTAAAGGTGAATTTACAGCTGCTGGAAAAGTTCCAGGTGTAGATTACTACTGTGCTCCTACTCCTTCAAATAATGGATACTTATACAATGTAGATAGCTTCATATTCTACAAAACTAGCGATCCAGAAAAACAAGAAGGTCAAAAACTATTAGCGAAACTAATGATGGGTAAAAACTTCCAAAAAGTATTTAATCTATACAAAGGTTCAATTCCAGCTAGACTAGATGTTCCAATGGATGAGTTTGACAAATGTGCAAAAACTTCTAACTCTGATATTAAAACAGCAGGTGCTAGTGGTGGATTAGTTCCAAGTTTTGCCCATGGTATGGCTCAAGGAAATACTATGAAAGCTGCCCTACAAGATATCATCACAGAGCACTTTAACTCTGATATGTCATCTGTAGATGCTGCCAACGCTTTAGCTGACTCAGTTTTAGCTAATATGTAGTACATAAAAATTAAAAGGCCACTTTTGATTAAGTGGCCTTTTTTTTAAATCTAAAAATAAAAAATATTTATAATGTTCAGGTGGTTAGAAAAAAATTTACCTAAAATTGTAATGGCTCCAGCTGTTGGTTTGATTGGCTGGTTTGTTTATGGGTTTGTACTTTGGACTTTATATATATCTTTTACAAATTCTAAAATTCTACCAAAGTATGAACTTTGGGGATTTGGACAGTATGAAAAACTTTGGGCATCAAGAAAATGGCTTATTGCAGTAGATAACTTGCTTATATTTACAGCGTTGTTTCTAATTTTTTGCGTTGTAATCGGGATTATTTTGGCAATATTTTTAGATCAAAAAATTAGAGCTGAAGGCTTGTTAAGAACGATTTATTTATACCCAATGGCTCTATCATTTATCGTAACAGGAACTGCTTGGAAATGGATATTAAATCCAACTTTAGGTATCCAAAAAATGTTTAGAGACTGGGGTTTTGAGAATTTTACGTTCGATTGGTTAGTTGATAGAGAAATGGCCATTTATACAATTGTTATTGCTGGAGTCTGGCAGTCTGCTGGGTTTGTGATGGCATTATTTTTAGCAGGATTAAGATCAGTTGAAGATGAAATTGTCAAAGCAGCAAAGATAGATGGTGCAAGTCTCTTTACAGTTTATTGGAAAATATTATTACCAATGATGAGACCAGTATTTTTTACAAGTTTTGTAATTTTAGTTCACATATCCATAAAAAGTTATGATTTGATTGTAGCATTGACTCAAGGTGGACCAGGTATTTCTACAACTATGCCTGCTTTATATATGACCCAAACTGCATTTCACAAAAGCCAGGTTGGATTATCCGCTGCGAGTGCGATGATGATGTTTATGGCTGTAGCAGCTGTGATCATCCCGTATTTATATTCAGAGTTAAGGAGAGAAAATGCAAGATAATTTAAAATCAACTTCTTACCAACAGTTAGAGCAAAAATCTAAATATACAAACATGTTTTTGAGATGGTTTTTATATTTTATATTGATTGTTTTTGCTTCTTATTTCATTTTTCCTCTTTACGTGATGGTAGTTACCTCTTTAAAAACAATGGAAGAAATCCGTCAAGGAACACTTTTAAGTTGGCCAAGCGGATTAAATTTGGAATCTTGGGCTGTAGCGTGGGGCGGTCGAGGATATGGGGCTGGTGATACTTTTTTAAGACCATATTTTTGGAATTCAATCAAGATGGTTGTACCAGCAGTATTTTTTTCAACATTCATTGGAGCGATGACAGGCTACGTTTTAACTAAATGGCGGTTTAAAGGAGATCAGTGGGTTTTTCTTTTTTTATTATTTGGGTGTTTCATACCTTTTCAAGCAATATTATTACCAATGGCAAGAACACTTGGAGTATTAGGAATTTCAAATTCAGTGGTTGGATTAGTTTTAGTTCACACTGTTTATGGAATACCTTTCACGACATTATTTTTTAGAAATTATTATATTTCTGTTCCAACAGAATTAGTTAAAGCTGCAAGAATAGATGGAGCTGGGTTTTTTAAAATATTTTTCAAAATTTTACTTCCAATATCAGCACCAATTATTGTTGTAACTGTAATTTGGCAGTTCACACAAATATGGAATGATTTTTTATTTGGATCAACTTTCTCATTTGGAGAAGCAGCACCTATACAAGTAGCATTAAATAACATGGTTTTATCAAGTACAAGTGTGAAAGAATACAATGTAGATATGGCCTCAGCTATTATAGCCGGCATTCCAACACTTATAGTTTATGTATTAGCAGGTAAATATTTTATTAGAGGATTAACTTCAGGAGCAGTGAAAGGATAAAAATGAAAACGTTAAAAATCGAAGAACTATCTAAAAACTTTGGATCAACTGAGGTTTTAAAAAAAATTAATTTAGAAATAGATGAGGGAAATTTCTTAGTTCTTTTAGGACCATCTGGTTGTGGAAAATCAACATTATTAAATATTATTGCAGGATTAGAAACGATTAATGAGGGTGATGTTTTTATTGATGATTATAATGTTAGCAAAGTAGAGCCAAAAGACCGTAATATTGCTATGGTTTTTCAATCTTACGCTCTATATCCATCTATGAATGTTAAGGAGAATATGATTTTTGGCCTTAAACAGGCAAAAACATCAAAAGAAAAAATAGAAGAACAGCTAGAAAAAGTCTCAAAATTTCTTCAGGTAGATCAATTGTTAGAAAGAAAACCTTCTCAATTATCTGGAGGACAACGACAACGTGTTGCTATTGGTAGAGCCCTAGTCAGGGAGCCGAGAATATTTTTGTTTGACGAACCTTTATCTAATTTGGATGCAAAGCTACGGGTTGAAATGAGAAGAGAAATAAAAAAACTTCATCAACAACTAAAAACAACTGTTGTTTATGTGACTCATGATCAAACAGAGGCAATGAGTTTGGGCACTAATATTGCCATTATGAATCATGGAGTAATTCAACAAAATGATACTCCTGAAAAAATTTATAATAAGCCAAGCAATACTTTTGTTGCAGACTTTATTGGATCTCCATCAATGAATCTTATTAAGGGAAACTTAAAAGAAAATTCAGGAGACTTGTTTTTTACAGTTAGTGGTTCAAATTTAGAAATTCCAATAAAAGATTATGATTTTAAAGATAAATCAAATTTAAATAATAAAAAGGTTTTCTTTGGTATTAGACCTGAACATATTTTCTTTAAAAAATTTAATGAAAGTGATTTTGAAATTAATTTAAGAGCAGATCTTAGTGAGTACATTGGTCATGAGCAAATAATGACTTTTGATTATGCAAATCAAGAATTGTTAGCTAAATTTCCATCTACAATTAAAATAGATTTAGGTAAAGATACAAAATTATATTTTGATTTAACACAAGCATCTTTATTCGACGCTCAAACAGAGAAGAGAATATAATATGAAAGTAAAATATTCAGATTTAAAAAATAAAAGAGTATTTATAACTGGAGGCGGTTCAGGAATTGGAGCATCAATTGTTGAACACTTTTGTGAGCAAGGAAGTGAAGTTCATTTTGTTGATATTAATTTAAAAGAAACAAAGAAATTATTAAACAAAATAAAAAAAAATAAATTTAGATTACCAACTTTTATTGAGTGTAATTTATTAGATATTAATAAATTAGAAAAAATAATAAAAAAAATTATTTCTACTAAAGGACCAATACATGCTTTAATCAATAATGCAGCTAACGATGATAGGCATACCACAGATCAGGTCGATGAAAAATATTGGCAAAATAGAATGGATGTAAATTTAAAACATTATTTCTTTGCTGCAAAAGCAGTTATAAAAGGAATGAAAAAAATTAAAGCAGGGTCTATTGTAAATTTGAGTTCGGTCTCATGGATGTTGGGTGAGGGAGATAAAGTAGTTTATGAAACAGCTAAATCTGCTGTTGTAGGTTTAACAAGATCATTTGCTCAAGAATATGGAAAATACAATATTAGAACAAATTCAGTTGTACCTGGTTCAATTGCAACTGAAAGACAAATTAAACATTGGTTAACACCAAAATATAAAAAACTTATCTTAGACAGCCAAGCTTTAAAAAGACAGTTAAAACCAAACGACGTGGCTCAGTTAGTAATGTTTTTAGCATCGGATCAATCATCTGGATGTACAAAACAAAGCTTTATCGTTGATGGTGGTATAACTTAATCTAGGTGAAAGTTGAAAGCTCTACAATTCAAAATAAATTTCTAAGGGTTAAAACTCTTAATTATGGAGCTAGTCTTTTTGAAGTTTATCACAAGAAAAAGAAAATAAATTTAATTCTAAATTTAGGATCAAAAGAAAACTATCGGTACAAACACCCAAGTGTTGGATCGACTTGTGGAAGATATGCAGGTAGAATTTCCAAGGCAAAATTTAAGATAGGTAACAAAAAATTTAATTTAAACGCAAATGAGGGAGAAAATATACTTCATGGTGGTAAAGTAGGTTTTTCAATTCTCCCGTGGACAAAATTAAATCAAACAAAAAACAAAATAGTATATCAAGTTCATTCAAGAGATAAGGATCAAGGTTTTCCAGGAAATCTTGTTGTCAATTGCACCTATCAATTAAGAAATAAATTTCTGATTATAAAATATGAATATAAATCTAATAAAAGCACTCATGTTAATTTAACTAATCATAGTTATTGGAATTTAGAAAAAAATAAAAAAAATATGATTTATAACCACGAGTTAAAATTAAACTCATCTAAATACCTTCAAATAGATAAAAATTTAATCCCAACTGGTAGATTTAATAATATAAATAAATCTATTTATGATTTTTCAAATTTTGAAAACATTGGAAAAAAATTAGATTTTTTTAAAAACAAAAAGCTAGATATTAAATTTAAAGGTTTCGATAACACTTTTAGTATAAAGAAAAATGTAAGAAATTATGTTGGAACTTTAAAAAATAATAATACAAATATTCAAGTTGATTTTTTTTCAAATTTACCTGGTGTTCAACTTTATTCAGCACAAAATCTGAATTACAAAAAAAAATTATTTTCTTATCAGGGCATTTGTTTAGAAACACAATATTTTCCTGATGCACCTAATAAAAAAAATTTTCCAAGTACTTTGATTAAACCTAATAAAAGGTATACATGCTTTACAAAAATTAAAATTAATTAATTTATGAGTAAAAAAATTAATATCTCAATCGTTGGAACAGGATTAATGGGTTTACAACACATAAAAGCTATTCAAAAATCAAAGAAAGCAAATCTTCATTCAATAGTAGACATTAGTAATAATGCTAAAAATTTATCAAAAAAATATAAAATTCCATTGTATTCAAATGTATCAGAGCTTTTAAACTCAAAAAAACTAGATGCTGTAATAGTTGCTACTCCCAATCAATTGCATGAAAAACATACTGTAAGTTTTTTAAAAAATAAAATACCTGTCTTGTTAGAAAAACCTATTTCAGATAAAATTCAATCTGCAAAAAAAATTATAAGTAGCGCATACAAGAATAAAACTCCATTGCTAATTGGATATCATCGAAGACACAATTCAATAGTCTCTAAAGTAAAAGAGGTTATTAACAAAGGTAAATTAGGTAAAATTGTTTCTGCAAACGTTTTGTGTTGGTTGTATAAACACAAAGCATATTACAAAGAAAAATGGAGAGTTAGTAAAGGTGGTGGGCCTTTAGGTATCAATTTAGTTCATGACATTGATATGATTTGTTATTTATTGGGTTCAATAAAATATGTTCAAGCATTTACAACAAATATAACCAGAAAATTTAAAGTAGAAGATACAGCTACAATAAGCTTGATCTTTAACTCAGGAGCACTTTGTACACTAAATTTGTCAGATACAATTGTTGCACCTTGGAGTTATGAACTAACTGCTGGAGAAAATCCTGCATACCCGATTACAAACCAATCTGCATATATGATTGGAGGCACAAAAGGTTCTTTACAGTTTCCTAATCTTAAATATTGGTTCTATAAAAAAGAACGAAGTTGGTGGAACAAGATTTTTGTTAATGAAGATAAAAATAAAAAAGATGACAATACATTAGTAAACCAAATTGACCATTTTGCTGATGTAGTGAATAAAAAAGCTAAACCAAAAGTGAATGGTAATGATGGTTTAATTTCTCTCAAAATTTTTGCAGCAATAACAAAAAGTGCAAAAACTGGTAAAAAAGTAAGAATATAAAATTTTTATTAAAATTTAAATCATTCATTGTTTTGACATATTTTATTTGTTAACTTTTTATATGAAAAAAATTATCTTACTTGCTTTATTTAGCTTGTTATTTTTCACAAATTCAAATGCTGCATGTGATGATCCTTTAACAGAAGGTGTAGATTATTCTAATTGTAGATTTTCAGACTCTCAAGATTTACAAGGCAGCTATCTTCCAAATTCAAATCTTTCTTTTGCAAGTTTTATTCAAGTAAATTTTGATAAAAGCATTATGATGACATCAAATTTATCATTTGGAACTTTCCCAGAGTCTACATTTGTAAGAGCTAATCTTTATGAATCGGTTTCTATAGGTGCAAATTTTGAAAAAACTAATTTTACTGGAGCTAACTTAACTAGAGTTGATTTTATGGGTGCAACATTGATTGAAGCCAATTTTCAAAACTCTAACTTAATGGAAGCTAATTTTACATCATCTAATATAATGAATGCTAATTTTGATGGAGCTAATTTAACTGGAGCTACTTGGACTAATGGTCAAACTTGCGGTCCAGAGTCTATAGGTATCTGTAAACAATAATTAATGAATACCTCAGTAAATACTGATGATGTTATTTTTAATTTTTTTAAACAAATTTGTGATGAAAAAAATGATCAAAAATGCGTTGAGCTTGGGAAAGAATGGATAAAAGCAATGGAAACAAATTTGTCTGAAATGGAGAAAAACTTAAATGGAGCTGATTACATTAAACATAAAGATGATATTCAAAGTAACAGAAATCATCTTAATAGCTTAAAAACTAAAACTTCATCTGAGTGGAGAGAATACGCTACACAATGTATGATAGAAATAATGAACCACAAAAATCAGAAATAATTAAATTTTAAAAAGACTTTCTATAATAGAAAAAATATATTAAGTATAATTACAAGGGGTGTCTTAACAGACTGAGATCATACCCAAAGAACCTGTCCGGTAATTCAGAAAGGGATAAAAATGGATAAAACATATTTTTTAACTCAATCAACCTCATTAATATTAGTTATTACAATTAGTTTAATATTTGCTTTCCTGGGAATTTTTCATTCTAAAAAATTTAAAGGTATTAATAATTATTTAACTGCAAATAGAAACATTGGTTTATTTTCACTTACCACAAGTCTTGTAGCATCTGCTTTAGGAGCCTGGATTCTATTTGGTCCAGTTGCGGCCGCAACATGGGGTGGAGTAGGTGCTGTTATTGGATATGCATTAGGCACAGCTTTTCCAATGATTTTCTTAATTTATTTTGGAAAAAAAATTAGAAATGAATTTCCAAAAGGGTCTTCTTTAGTTGAGTTTATGAGAAAGAAATTTAGCAAAAGCCTATTTAAGTTAATTTTATTAATGACAGTCTTTTATATGTTTATTTTTCTTTGTGCAGAGGTAACAGCGATTGCTGTATTAATCAATTATATATCTGGAACAGAATTGTGGATTACAGCGTTAATAGTTTTAGTAGCTACCTTAAGCTATACACTTTATGGGGGATTAAGAGCATCAATATTTACTGATAATATTCAAATGATTGTAGTTGGTGTTTTGCTATTTATTTTGATTTCAATTATTACTTCCTCTTCAGGAAATAATTTTTCTTTTTCTTTAATTCATGAAAAAAATCCTCAATTGTTAAGTTCGAAATATATTCCAGGATACACTGCTGGATTAACTTTTTTTATTGCAGTTGCAGCAACCAATTTATTTCATCAAGGAAATTGGCAAAGAGTATATTCAGCAAAAGATTATCAAACATTAAAAGGTGGTTTGTTAATTTCTTTCTTTATTATTGTTCCAATTGTTTTCTTAATGGGTTTTATTGGAATGGTTTCATTTTCAATGGATCCATCAGTTAGACCTGATTTAGGATTTTTTAGTTTATTATTAAAAGATCAAACAGAAATTTTATCCTTATTGATCGTTATCCTTGGTCTTGCTTTGACAATTTCGACCGTTGATACTTTGGTTAATGCTATTTCTAGTTTGTTTGTAGTTGATGGTAAAGCAACTTTTAACTTAGATAAAAAAACTAATTATTTAAAAATATCTAAGTATTTCATTTTAATCTTGTCTGTAATTGCTTTTGGTGTTGCTTCAAAAGGATTTGATATTTTATATTTATTCTTACTTGCAGATTTATTTTGTTGTGCATTTGTAGTGACTGTTTTTTATAGTTTCTATTATGAAGTAGACGAAAAAACTGCCTATATTTCAATTATAATTGGTCTAGTTGCTGGTTTTTTATTGTTTCCATTTCCAGATTTTTCCAAAAGTTTGTTAGTGGGAATATTTTTGTCTAAAGACTTATTTTCACCTTTTATATCTCAATCTTTATTATTTTTATCTTTTTTAATCGCTACTTTTTTACCGACAATAATTTTAAAAATTAAATTTAGATAGAGGATTTTAAAGCGTCATAAATCAGTTCTTTGGTGGTCTCACCAATACTTCTGTAAACTTCTTTATTATCTTTAAAAATTAAAAGAGTAGTTTGATATTGAACATTAAAAAATTGAGCAATTTCTTTATTTGTTACATCAAAAGCAAAGTATTCTATATTATCAAAATCTTTTTTTGCTTTTTTTAATACTTTCATTTGACCTGCACATGATGAGCAATATTTAATCCAGGAACTTACAATTACAACTTTGCCCTCTGATATAGCTTTATCGAACAACTCTTTACTATAGGTGGTTTCCTTCCCAATTGCCTTGGTGCTAAATGCTAATACAAAACAGATAAATACTAAAAATTTTTTCATATTCGAACAAAGTTAAACAAATTTTAATTCATTGTAATAACATAAATTGTCTCTATATATGCTTAACTTATGTCAAATGATCAAATAAGCATAAAAAATTTATCAAAAGTATTCGATAATGGATTTGAGGCATTAAAAAACATAAATCTAAACATCAAAAAAGGTGAAATTTTTGCAATGCTTGGACCAAATGGTGCTGGAAAAACTACACTTATAAGCATTATTTGTGGAATAGTTAGACTTTCCTCAGGCAAGGTAACGGTTGATGACCTTGATATAATTAAAGATTACAGATTGACCAGATCTAAAATTGGATTAGTTCCACAAGAGCTAACATTAGAACAATTTGAAAGTGTGTTTAATAATGTTTCATATTCAAGAGGTCTTTATGGCAAAAAACCTAATCCAGATTATATCAAAAGGATTTTAAAAGATTTAAGTTTATGGGATAAAAAAGATTTAAGCCTTAGACAATTATCTGGTGGAATGAAGAGAAGAGTGTTAATTGCGAAAGCCTTATCTCATGAACCATCTATTTTATTTTTAGACGAACCTACCGCTGGTGTAGATGTTGAGCTTAGAAAAGACATGTGGAAAATAGTTGAAGATTTGAGAAAAACTGGTGTGACAATTATTTTGACTACACACTATATAGAGGAAGCCGAAGCGATTGCAGATCGCGTAGGTGTTATAAATCAAGGTGAAATTATTGTAGTAGATGAAACTAAAGAATTATTAAAAAAAATGGGTCACAAGAAACTTACAGTAGACTTACAAGAAGAAATTTTTGAAATACCTAACAGTTTAGAAAAATATAATCTTGAAATTGGAAAAGACAATGTATCAATAGATTATACATATAATGTTCAAGCAAAACAAACTGGAATCACAAATTTGCTTCAAGATTTAAAAGACGCAGGACTAAAATTAAAAGATTTGAAAACAGAACAAAGCACATTAGAAAAAATATTTGTTACTTTAGTTAAGGAAAACAATGAAATTTAATTATTACGCATTCAAAGCAATTTATCTTCATGAAATGGATAGATTTAGAAGGACATTGATGCAATCTTTGTTATCACCTGTTTTATCAACTTCTTTATACTTTATTGTTTTTGGCTCAGTGATAGGTGGTTATGTGCAAAAAATTGATGGTATAAGTTACGGATCATACATTGTACCTGGGTTATTAATGCTTACTCTTTTAACACAGTCAATTAGCAATACTTCATTCGGTATTTTTTTTCCTAAATTTAATGGAACAATTTACGAAATTTTAGCAGCACCAATTTCAACTCTAGAAATAGTTCTTGCTTTTGTTGGTGCAGGAGCAACTAAAACACTAATTGTTGGTCTAATGATTTTTTTAACATCTACTTTTTTTGTCGAAGTTGAAGTTAAATATCCATTATTGATGATATTTCTTTTAGTACTAGTTTCATTTACTTTTGCTTTATTTGGTTTTTTAATTGGTTTGATGAGTTCAAATTTTGAACAAATGTCAATAATTCCCTCTTTGGTAATAACACCAATGGTTTTTCTAGGTGGAAGCTTATATTCCTTAGATATGCTTCCAGAGTTTTGGCAAATAGTTACTTATTTTAATCCAGTTGTTTATTTGATAAATGGATTAAGATTTTCTTTTTATGGGGTATCAGACTTCAACATATGGATAAGTGTAGGTTTAATGCTAGCTTTTCTTGCTATTTGTATAGCTATAGTTACCAGCCTTCTTAAAAAAGGTTATAATATGAAAGCTTAATCATGATTAAATATATTCTTCCAGCTATAATAATTTTTTTAATAGTCTTATTTTGGGAAAAAATTTCTGAGTTCTTAGAAAAAAAATTCAATATTAAGCTTAATTATATTTTAGTTAGCTCTATTATTGCTGCTATAGCGGTTGTCCTCTTGCTTCTAAATTACTAGGATTTATGAACAGACTGGAAGTTTCAAATTTTAAAATTGAAGAAACAGAGGGAGTTTTTACCTTTAAAAATAAAAATACCACAATAGGCTTTGTTAGGTTTAATGAAAAAGGTGAAATAGAATATATTTTTGTTAATCCAATTTTTAGAAAACAAGGTTTAGCAACTAAATTATTACAATTAGTAAGAGAAAAAACCGAAAAAGAAATAATACTTCAAGAGCCAATTAGTCCTTTAGGATCAAAATTATTAAAATCATTAAATAAATGGAAATAAACTACTTATTTTTCTTAACGGTTGTTCCTGCCATTATTTTATACGGAATTGCAAAATCAGGTCTGGGCGGGTCTATGACTTTAATTTCTGTACCATTAATGACGATAGTGATGCCATTAAACCAAGCTTTAGGAATTATTTTACCAATATTAATATTTTCAGATTTAATTGCTGTTTATAAATATAGAAAAGAATTTGACTTAGGAACTTTAAAATTAATGGTTCCATTTGCAGCTATTGGGATATTTATTGGATCATTAACTTTTTCATATTTTTCAGAAGAATTGTTAAAATTTATTATTGGAGTTATGGGCTTTTTGTTTGCCGGTCATTACTTTTTTTTTAAAAAAAACAAAGAAAAAAAATCAGAAAAAAACTTTTTTAAAGGCGGTGCTTGCTCAGTTATAGCAGGATTTACAAGTTTTTGTGTGCATGCGGGAGGAACTCCAACTAGTCTTTATTTACTTCCACTAAGAATGAAAAAAGAAATTTATGTAGGTACAAGAATATTTTTTTTTACTTTTGTAAATTTAATTAAACTTCCATTGTACATTAGTTTATCTATGACAAATTTTGAGTCTTTTAAACAGTCAGCAACATTGTTTCCAGTTGCATTACTTGGAATATTTATTGGATATCAATTACTTAAAATTATAGAGGAGAAATTATTTTACAATATTTTATATGCTTTAATTTTTGTTACTAGTGCAAAGCTTTTGTATGATTACCTGGTATGATTTAATAACGCATTAAAAATTTAAAATAAATGGTAGATAATAATAATTATTAAAATGAAAAAAAAATTTAACCCAAGAATTAAAGCAAGATTAAGAAAAAATAGACAAGCTTTAAGTAAAAATATTGATAATTTTTTTGGGTGGGTTAAAGGTGCAAAACTTGTTGAGCTTAAAGAATGTAATCCTGAAGAGGATCCTGTTAGACCAGAATTGGATAACAAGTTTAGAACAGGATATGGAAGAAAAATTTTTGGTGTCGAATATAAAGGAGAAATTCATGCTGTAATGTGTTTTGCTTATACAAATGAAGTTCCAAAAAGTGTTGAAGAGTTAGAAAAATTAAGTACTGATGCATTTCTACAAACAGCTATGAGAGATCAATCAGGTGGTCAAATAGCTATAGCTTATACAGTTTGGTCCAAAAAAAAAGGTGGAGGAAAATTAATTGTAAAAGAAGTGTTTAAAAACATAAAAAAATCTAATCACTTAAATAGATTAGTAACTCTTTCACCACTAACACAAATGGCAACTAACTTTCATGAAAGAAATGGTGCTAAATTAATCCAAATTAATGAAACTACACAAAATTTTGAATATAAAGTTATGTAGCAATGAGAATAATTAAACTTTATTTAATCGTATTTTGTGCTTTATTTATTTTACCGTATTTTACAGTTATGGCTTACGAGGAAGCAAATTATGAGGTTGTCTCAAAAAATGAGGTATATGAGATTAGGAAATATTCTGATCGTTTAGCGGTAGAAACAATTACATCTGGAATAGATAGTAATTTTAGAAAATTATTTAATTACATTTCAGGCAGAAATGATACTCAGGAGAAAATTAAAATGACAACTCCAGTTACTCAAGTTGAGAAAAATGGAAATATGAGTATGCAATTTTATTTACCCTCAAAATTTAACTCAGAAAATGCACCAAATCCAAGCAGGGAAGATGTTAAGATAGTTAATATCGAAGGAGGATACTATGCAGTACTAAGGTATTCTGGACGAGCCTCGGATGGGAATTTCCTTAAACATAAAGAAATCTTAGAAAAAGAGTTACAAAAAAATAGCATATCAATTATAAGCCCACCAATTAGAGCAACATATGACAGTCCATTTACCCTTCCAATGAATAGAAGAAATGAGGCTATGTTTAAAGTGGAATTAAATTGAAGAAATCAAAATTTAAAGCGATGGTATTATCTTGTATGGATCCAAGATTTCAACATTTGGTTCATAGTCACTTAAGGAAAAAAAAATTAACAGGAAAATACAGTGCATTCACAATTGCAGGAGCAGCTATCGGGGTTACACATAATAAATTTAAACAATGGCACAAAACCTTTTATGATAATTTAGCAACCTCTATTCAATTACATAAAATAGAAAAATTAATTGTCATTAATCATAAAAATTGTGGAGCAGCAAAAATTGCTTATGGAAAAAAAGAATTTAACTCAGCAAATGAAAAAAAAATTCATAAAGAGTCGTTCTCTAAAATAAAAAAACAAATAAAAAAAAGGTTTCCAAAATTAAAAGTAGAATTGAATCTAATTTCTTTAGATAGTAAAATTATTAAATTCTAATTATTGATTTCTGATTAAAGGATAAACTTTAGGATTTAGATATTTTAAATTTGTTAGCAATATTAAAATTAAAGTAACAAAACCAATTGAAAATCCTAAATAAATTAAAACTTTAAAATCAAACATCCAAATTAGCTCAAAAATATTTTCCATAATAAATTTTGAACCAATTACAGCAAAGAATATTGCAATTAAAATTACAGATTTGAAAATAATAATGAATTCAATTAACGAAGAAAAAATAATTTGTTTTTTTGAAAAACCTAAAATTTTAAAGACTAAATTTTGATATTCTTTAACTTTTCCTTGAACCATAATTGCACTTGAAATTACGATTAACCCTATAACAATAGTAACCGCTGAAATTAAAGTAACCGCAATAAATACTTTATTTAAAACAGCTGTAACTTTAGATAAGTAATCTGCAATTTTTATCATTGATAAACTTGGCATGATTTCAAGCATTTCAGTTTCATCAAATTTATTTGAATTAAATTTTGCAGTGGCCAAATATTCATGAGGTATTTTTTTTGCATACTGAGGATTAAACAACATTGCAAAGTTGATGCTTAAATCTCGATAATCTACTTCTCTGAAATTAATTACCCTTCCTTCAATTTCTCGCCCATAAACATTTAAAGTAAAAATATCACCTAACTGAATGTTAAAATCTCTAGCAACTTTTGCATCTAGAGATATTTGAAGTTTATCTGGTTTTGATAAATCCCACCATTCACCCTCTAAAATTGGATTATCTTCAGGTATATTTTCTACCCAAGAAGATCTTCGTTCGCTTCCAATTACCCAGTAACTATCATTATCTGGTTTAATATAAGTGTTAGGATCAATTCCATTAATTTTCACAATTCCAGAGGATACCATTGGCACTATTTCAATAGATGCATTGGGATCCATATTTAAAATACCTTGTTCAAATTTCTCTCTTTCTCCTTTTTGAATACCTACAAAAAAATAATCAGGCGCAATATCAGGAATAGATTTAGCTATTTCTCGTTGAAAATTTGTACCAACTAAAGCCAATGTTAATAACAAAGTAACCCCTAAGCCAAGAGACATAACTGTAATTGGAGTTATACTTTTTGTTTGCGTAATATTTTTAATTGAAACTTTTAAAGAAATTATTGGACTAGATCTGAATTTTTTTAGAAAAAAAATGATTAATTTTGAAAGCAAGAAAAATACAATTAAACAAACAAAAAAAGCAGCAAAGTAACCCAAACTGTAAGTAGGTTGTTCTGATCCAATCGTGAATAACAAAATTAAGATAGATAACAAAATAAAGCTTAGAACAACTGATCTCTTAGAATAAAAAAATTGAAGGTTTTGGAATACGTTTCTAAATAAATTAGACGCTTTAACTTGTTCAATAGAACTAATTGTTGGAATAGAAAAAATTACCAGCACCAATAATCCCACTAAAAATATTTTTAAAAAATTCAGCAATGAAAATACTGGATAAACATTCAATCCTAATCCATCAGATAAATATTTATCTGCTATTGGTACAATTAAAAAACTTGATCCATAAGCTATAACAGTGATGATGAATAAAAGTATAAATAACTGAAGGTAATATAGTGTTTTAATATTGCCTGAATAAAAGCCAACTGCTTTTCGTACAGCTATCGACATGTTGTTTTGATTAATAAAAGAAAGCAAAGTATTTGCTATACCAATACCAGCTATCAACATTGCACTAATAGATACAAGGGATAAAAATTGAGAAAAATTATTAATAATTCTCTTTATACCGCTTGCAGAATTTTCAGGATATCTAAGTTTAACTTTTTGATCGTCTTTAAAGATTTCTTCAATTTTTTGTTCAATTTCTTCTGACTTATCATTTTCATTAAATTTTACTTTGTATTCATAGTTTAAAAAGCTTCCAATTCCATTAAGCTTTAAAATTTCTAAAGTTTGTTTTCCTGCTAAAGCCCAATCGCCAAATGCAACAAATCCACTCACATCTGGTACTGATTTAATAATTCCAATTACTGTAAAATTTTTATCTTGAACTTTTACTATTTCGTTAATTTTAATATTTAGAGTTTTTGATAAACTTTCATTGATCAGGATAGTATTAGGTTCTTTTTGCATTCTTTCATAAGCACCCATTGGTTCATAAACAACATTTCCATATAAAGGATATTTTTCATCTACAGTTTTAATTCTAGTAAATAATGATTTATTTTTTTCTCTTCCAGTAGTTGAAAGCATAGTACTGAACTCAATCATTTGAGAAACGGTTGCAAAACCTTTTACTTGGTTAACTAGATCTAAATTTCCCTGATTACGATTGTAATCAATCTCTAAATCTCCACCTAAAAGTGCTTTGGCATTATCATTTAGTTCTTTTTTAAGACTATCTTCAATTGTGAAAATAGCACTTAAGATAAAAAGACTTATAAATAGCGTAACAATGATACTAGAAATTTTATGATAATTTCTGCTTAAGTCTTTTAAAGCATATTTAAAAATCAAACTAAATTCTGAAGGATTATTTAATTTTTCCATCTTTAATTTTTATTTTTCTTTTAGCTTTGTCAGCAAGTTTAGGGTCATGAGTTACCATGATTAAAGAGGAACCTTCTTCTTTTACATATTTAAATAAAATATTTGCAATCATGATAGAATTTTCAGTATCTAAGTTTCCCGTTGGTTCATCTGCTAAGATTAATTCAGGCTTCATTGCAATTGCCCTAGCTATAGCAACTCTTTGTTGTTCACCACCTGATAATTGACTTGGTAAATTATTAAAACGATGTTTCAAACCAAATCGATCTAATAAAATTTTGGCTTCTTTCTCTGGATTTT
>CACLZL010000012.1 GCA_902611405.1 uncultured Pelagibacteraceae bacterium | reverse complement strand
TTTTTTTAAATTATCTGAAAAAATATCTATTTTTTTTAATTTCCAAATTATTTTTTTAATATTAACAATATTATTATTAAAATATTCTACATTACTTTTGGAAATACCAATGGTTCTGGATTTATTTTTTTCTTGTAATTTTTTAGAGAAAATTAAATCAACATATATTTTTTGATTAACTAAAGCTTTGGCTAAAGTCAAAGCTGATAATCCAGCACCCAAAATACAGACTCTCATATTATTTTTAATTTTAACAACAAAAATTAGATGATACAAAGTGGTATAATTGATTCATATATATGGATATTAAAAAAATAGCTAATTTGTTTATTAATTTTACGGTAAATAGACTTGCAGAGATATTTGGTCTTTTAATTATATTTGCTGGAATATTATTATTAATTTCACTGCTCACTTATTCACCAGAAGATCCCAATTTTATATTTCCAAAAGAAACATCAATTAATAACTTGTTAGGTTACAAAGGAAGCTTTGTTTCCGATTTGTTTTTACAATCCGTTGGATTAACTGCCTACCTTATATCTATAACTTTAATTTTGTGTGGTATAAATATGATTATAGTTAAACAGTTTTTATTAATATTAGAAAATATTTTTTACTCAATTCTTTACTGCGCATTTGGTTCACTTTTTTTTACTTATTTTTATTCTGATGCATTTTCATTATATATTCATGGAAACGGTGGTTTTATTGGATCATATTTAAATACAACTTTTTTAAATTCACTAATAAAAATTAATGAGACTATATTTTATTATTTATTTATTATTTTAATCTTAGTTTTATTTTTAATAAGTATAAACTTTAACCCAATTAGATTTTTTGTAATAATTAAAAAATTATTTAAATTATTTGAAAATAAAAAGAAAAACCAAAATTATACAAATAAAAATGAAATTATTAATGAATACATACCACAAGAAGAAATTAAAAACCTTATACAAGAAGATTTACCTTTTATTAAAACTGAAAACAAAACTGATAATAAAATTAAATTTAAGCTGCCAAATTTAGACTTATTAAAAATTCCAACGAAAAAGGAAAGAGAAAATTCTAATAATAGTGAAAATCATGATCCAGAATTTTTAGAAAGAATACTTTTAGACTTTGGTGTTAATGGTAATATTAAAAAAGTAAGTCATGGCCCAGTAGTAACTTTAAATGAATTTGAACCTGCAGCAGGAGTAAAAGTTTCAAAAATAATAAATTTATCTGATGATATAGCAAGAAATACAAGTTCAGAATCTGCAAGAATTTCGATTATACCTGGTAGCAATACGATTGGTATTGAACTTCCAAAAAACTCTAGAGAGAATGTTTATCTTAGTGAAATTTTAAATAACTCTGATTTCAAAAAAAAAGAGGTGAAATTACCTATTGCACTAGGAAAAAGTATTTCTGGTAAACCTATCGTTGGTGATTTATCATCAATGCCTCATTTACTAATTGCTGGTACTACTGGATCTGGTAAATCAGTTTGTATTAACACCATAATTCTATCTCTGCTTTATCGGCATACGCCTGATAAATGTAAATTTATTTTAATAGATCCAAAAATGCTTGAACTTTCTACTTATGAAGGAATTCCTCATTTATTATGCCCAGTAATTACAGAGGCCAAAAAAGCTGCTTCGGTTTTAGGATGGGTTGTTAAAGAAATGGAGAGTAGATACAGATTAATGACTAAGGAAGGAGTTAGAAATATTGATGGTTACAATACTAAACATAAATTACCAATGCCATTTATAGTTGTGGTTGTTGATGAAATGTCAGATTTGATGCTTGTTGCTGGTAAAGAAATTGAAAATTATATTCAAAAATTATCTCAAATGGCAAGAGCTGCTGGAATTCATATAATAATGGCAACTCAGCGGCCAAGTGTAGACGTAATTACAGGTACAATTAAAGCTAATTTTCCAACAAGAATTTCTTTTCAAGTGACATCAAAAATAGACAGCAGAACTATTCTAGGAGAACAAGGGGCCGAACAACTATTAGGAAAAGGAGATATGTTATTTATGTCCTCTGCAAATAGGATAATTAGAATTCATGCACCATTTGTATCAGATAGTGAAATAGAAAAAATTAACAATTTTTTAAGATCCCAAGCAGAGCCAGATTATGTTGATGAAATTTTAAACTTTGCGGATGAAAAAGAAATCGGAGATAATCAAAATCAAGGTGAAAAAGATGATCTTTATGAACAAGCTATAGAAATAATTAGATCTGAAGGCAAAGCTTCTACCTCTTTTTTACAAAGAAAACTACAAATTGGCTACAATAGAGCAGCGAGAATTATAGACATGATGGAGTCAAATGGAGTTGTAAGTAAAGCAAATCATGTTGGTAAAAGAGATGTGCTTTAATGCAAAGATACATAATATTATTTTTTTTAATATTTTTTTCAACTTTCTCAAATGCTGAGATTAAAGATAAAATTATTGAAAATTTAATAAACACTAGCAATCTTGATTTTAAATTTGAACAAAATATAAACGGAAAGATTGAAAATGGAAATTGTACAATTGAATATCCAAAAAAAATTTTTTGCGAATATGCTAGAAGTAATAACAAAATTTTAGTTTCAAATGGGAAATCTTTAGTTATCAAGACTAGAACAAGTTACTACAGATATCCACTTGAAAAAACTGCTTTAAATTTAATTTTAGATAAAGATTTTTTAATAAATAAAATTAATGATCTTGAAGAAAGAGTTATTGAAAAAAATTTAATTAATTTTACAATTCTAGAAAAAGATAAGGAAATAAATATATTTTTTGATAATAAAAGTTTTGATTTAATAGGTTGGCAAAATACAGATATATATCAAAATTTTAATATAACTTTTATCTCTTCTATAAGAAAAAATCGAGTTCTTTCAAAAGACATATTCAAAATTCCATCTCAAAACTAAATATTCAAAATTTCAGTTTTAAATATTTTCATACCTCTTGAAACATAATTGTTTAAAGCGTTTTTATGATCCAATGAACATGTGTGAACCCAAACACGATTAGTGTTATTTTTAAAAGATTTTTTAATTGCTTCAGATAATAAATAAGAACCTAATTTTTTATTTTGATATTCCTCTAATATTCCAAAATAAGCAATTTCAGTCTCATTTTTTTCTAAGTGAAAAATTAATTCAAAGAAACCTACCAAATCATTCTTAAATTTAAATACATATGTTCTAACATTTTCAGACGAAACATATTTGATCCATTTTTCTTCTGACCATGATAATCTATCTATCCAGTTATGATTTTTTCCTATTGATTTATAAAAAAATTTATTCAACTGAAAATTAATTGGATCAATTAAATTTAAAGAATAATCATTTGTAGGTTTATCTCCTTCTTTTAAATCCAGAAGTGAGTTTATTTCTAAATAATTTCTTTTAACTTCTTTGATCACTCAACCATTTTCCCAATACGTTCACCTCCAAAAAGATGAAAGTGCAAATGAGGTACTTCTTGTCCACCATGATCACTGATATTTGCTAAAGCTCTATAGCCCTTACCTACTTCTGTTGAAATACCAAGCTTTTTAGCAACTATATTAATACCTTTTAATAATCCAACCATCTCATCCGGTGAGGCGTTTAGACTAAAATCATCTAAATCAATATATTTCCCTTTAGGGATAACTAAAGCATGAATTTTTTTTTGTGGATTGATATCGTGAAATGATAAAACAAAATCATCCTCATAAATTTTATTACAAGGAATTTCTCCACGTAAAATTTTTGCAAAAATATTATTATCGTCGTAACTCATTTTTTCCTTTTTTCTAATTCTGACATTACTTCTTCAATTTTTATATCATTAGCTTCAAGATACATTAATAGATGATAAAAAACATCTGCTGCTTCATGAATTTTGTTTGAATTTTCTTCAACTGCCTCAATCAATTCATTAACTTCCTCTAGTACCTTTGCCTTACTTAATGATTTATCAGTAAGCAACTTGTTAGTATATGAACCTTCAACAGGAGAAGATTTTCTGTCTCTTGCAAGTTTTATTAAATTTTCTAATGTGTTAAGCATATTAAATTCTAACAGGAATTCCTTTTGAGTCCAAATATTCCTTGGCCTCTTTAACAGAGTGCTTACCATAGTGGAATATTGATGCCGCTAAAACTGCACTAGCATTTCCTAATTTAATTCCATCTACTAAATGATCTAAATTACCAACTCCACCAGATGCAATTACTGGAATATTTACTTTTGATGATATTCTAGACATAAGTTTAATATCATAACCAACTTGAGTACCATCTCGATCCATAGAAGTAACTAGGAGCTCACCTGCTCCACTATCTTCCATTTTTTTTGCATATTCAATAGCATCAATTCCAGTATTGTTTCTTCCACCGTGAGTAAAAATTTCCCATTTATCATCATTTTTTTTAGCATCGATTGCAACAACAATACATTGTGAACCAAACTTTTTTGAACTTTCTTCAACTACTTTTGAATTTTGAACTGCAGCTGTATTAATAGATACTTTATCAGCCCCACAACTCAGTAATTTATTAATATCTGCAATACTTCTAACACCACCTCCAACTGTCAATGGAACAAAACAATTTTTCGAAGTTCTCTCTACTGCATCATATATGGTATCTCTATTTTCATTTGAAGCAGTAATGTCTAAGAAACAAATTTCATCTGCACCACCATCAGAGTAAATTTTAGCTTGTTCAACAGGATCACCAGCGTCTTTTAAATCAACAAAGTTAATTCCTTTAACAACTCGACCATTTTTAACATCTAAACAAGGTATTATTCTATTCTTAAGCATCTAATTCCTTTGCCAGTTCCTCTAACTTTATATCTCCATCATAAATAGCTTTTCCTACTATTATACCCTCGATATTACTATTATTTAATTTCTTAGCTTTTTTAATGTCATCTATTGATGAAACCCCGCCAGATATGATTACTGGACAATTGGATGTATTAGCAACCTTTGATGTCTCTTCAAAATTAGGACTTTGCTTCATTCCATCTCTATTAATATCAGTGTAAATTAATCTGCTTGCGCCATAATTATTTACTTCTTTCAAATAATCTAAAGTCAATTGATTGGAATCTTCCTTCCAACCTGAAACTAATAAATACCCATCTTTAGCATCTAAACCTAGGGCAATTTGATTTGGAAATTTTTCACAAGCATCTTTTAAAAAAATCTTATCTTTAATGGCTGCACTTCCTAAAATAACTTTATCAACACCAGCATCAGCGTATTTTTGAATGCTTTCAAAGTTTCTGATGCCACCACCAATTTCTATTTTAAGATCAAATTTTTTAACTATTTCTTGAATAATATCTAAATTAACTGTTTCTCCAGTTAAAGCCCCGTCTAAATCAACTATATGTAAGTTTTTAAAACCATGATCTTTATATTTTCCAGCTTGTTCTACAGGAGACATTTCGTATTCAGTTTTGTTATCAAAGTTTCCTTTAACTAACCTCACACA
Organism: uncultured Pelagibacteraceae bacterium; assembly: GCA_902611405.1. Taxonomy (GTDB): domain Bacteria; phylum Pseudomonadota; class Alphaproteobacteria; order Pelagibacterales; family Pelagibacteraceae; genus Pelagibacter. The sequence goes on along the minus strand of CACLZL010000012.1, from coordinate 28,251 downwards.
CTTTTTATCTTTGATATCTATTGCAGGAAATATTTTCATTTTTTTACTTTAATGCTTGGTTTAGTTGTCACTTTCATAATTATTTTTTTTTCTTTTTTATTATTATCTTTTGATTTAAATTCATTATTACTCTTACATGATGCTAAAATTAACAAAAAAAATAAAAACAGAGTAATTCTCATTTTAACCTTATAGAGTCAGAAAATTTTGAATCATTAATAATCCGTCATTTCCACTTTTTTCAGGGTGGAATTGTGTACCTATGATATTTTCTTTTATAACTGCACTCATAAATTTTTGACCTGCGTAATATGTTTCTCCTCTAGTATAATTTTCAGTATTTTTGGGATGAAAAATATAACTATGTACAAAATAAAAATGAGGATTTTGGTCTAATCTATTAATAAATTTTTCAGCTATAGGAATTCCATTTGGAAAAAAAGTTACTTGATTCCATCCAATGTGGGGTAGTTTGGTAACATCAGCATGTTGAGGAGATATTTTAATTTTTCTTACTGTCCCACCTATCAATCCTAGGCCCTCACTCCCACCATCTTCTTCTCCATGATTAGCAAACATTTGCATTCCTACACAAATTCCTAGAATAAATTTTTTCTTAACTAGTACTTGCTCTTTTAGAGTTTCCTCCAGGCCATCAATACCCTTTAAAGAATTAATACAATTTTTAAACGAACCTTGACCAGGCAAGACTAATTTATCTGCGTTTTTGATATCCTCTAATTTATTAGATAGTTTAATATTAATATTTAAATCTGGTTTATATTTAGCTGCCTCTTTAAATGAATTTAGTACAGATGATATATTTCCGGAATAATAATCAACAATTGTGACGTTCATTAAACCTATAATGAGCCTTTAGTGGATGGAATGCTCTTTTTGTTTCTTGGGTCCATCTCTAATGCAGCTCTTAATGATCTTGCTAAAGCTTTATAGCAAGATTCAATAATGTGGTGGCTATTATCACCATAAATATTTTCTACATGCATTGTAATGCCTGCAGATTGTGAAAATGCTTGAAACCATTCTTTAAATAGTTCTGTGTCCATCTCTCCAAGTTTCTCGACTTTTAATTTTACTTTCCAAATCAAATAAGGCCTATTTGAAACATCAATCGCAACTCTAGTTAATGTTTCATCCATTGGAATAACTGTATGAGCATATCTTTTTATTCCCACAAATTTTTTAGCAGCTTTTTTTAAAGCTTCACCTATTGCGATACCGGTGTCTTCAGTAGTGTGATGAAGATCTATATGAGTATCTCCTTTTGCTTTAACTTTTAAATCGATTAAGGAATGCTTTGATAACTGCTCAAGCATATGATCTAAAAATCCTATACCAGTGTCAATTTTGTACATACCTTTACCGTCAATATTTACTTCTACATTGATGCTGGTTTCTTTTGTTTTTCGAGATACTTTTCCTTTTCTAGCCATATATTTTTAATGGTATACATACATAATCCCACTATATCAATATCAGTCTGAACACTTGAAGTATCAAAAATAGTTACCATTTATTAAGTATGACAACAATTGTACTAGTTAGAAAAAATAATGAAGTAGTCGTTGCTGGTGATGGGCAAGTTAGTATGGGAAATACTGTTGTTAAAAGCACTGCCTCAAAAGTAAGAAAAATTGAAAAAAGAGATGTAGTTGCTGGATTTGCAGGATCAACTGCTGACGCTTTGACTTTATTTGAAAGACTAGAAGGAAAATTAGAAAAACATGCAGGTAACTTATCAAGAGCTGCTGTTGAATTAGCAAAAGACTGGAGAACAGATAAATATTTAAGAAGATTAGAAGCGCTAATGGCTGTAGGAGACAAAAATAATAGTTATATCATCTCCGGAACTGGAGATGTTTTGGAACCCGAGGGAGATGTTATTGGAATAGGCTCTGGTGGTAATTATGCCCTAGCTGCAGGAAAAGTTTTAATTGAAGGCGAAATGTCGGCAGAGGAAGTTGCAAAAAAAGCAATTAAAGTTGCGGCAGACATATGTGTTTTCACTAATGAAAATGTAAAAATAGAAAAAATATAATGGATAATTCAAACGTAACAAAACTACACCCAAAAGATAAAAATCAAAAGGAAGAGGCTTCTTTAGTTAGTTCTCTTTCTCCGAGAGAAATAGTTTCTGAATTAGACAGGTTTGTTGTTGGACAAAACAAAGCTAAAAGAGCTGTTGCTGTTGCTTTAAGAAATAGATGGAGAAGACAAGCCCTTAAAGGTGAAATGAAAAATGAAGTTTTGCCTAAAAATATTTTAATGATTGGACCAACTGGTGTTGGAAAAACTGAAATCTCAAGAAGATTGTCAAAACTGGCAGAAGCACCTTTTGTAAAAGTTGAAGCTACAAGATTTACTGAAGTTGGATATGTCGGAAGGGATGTTGAGCAAATAGTGAGAGATTTAATTGAAATTGCCATCTCAATGGAAAAAGTAAAAAAAAGAAAAGAGGTTTTCGCTCAAGCCCAAAAGGCAGCTGAAGAGAAAGTTTTAGATGCTTTAGTTGGGAAAAAAGCAAGTTTAGCGACAAGAGAGAGTTTTAGGAAAAGATTAAGAAACGGTGATTTAGATGATAATGAAATTGAAATAGCTGTAAGTGACAGTGGTTCTGGTGGTGCTTCTTTTGAAATCCCGGGGATGCCAGGTGCAAATGTTGGAATGATAAACATTGGTGAAATGATTGGCAAATCAATGGGAAATAAAGAGAAAAAGAAAAAAATGACAGTAAAAGAGTCTCATGAGATTTTAATTAATGACGAGTCAGATAAATTAATTGAACAAGACAAAATCATTAAAGCAGCAAAACTTTCAACAGAAAATAATGGAATAGTTTTTCTGGACGAAATTGATAAAATTTCAGCACGAACAGATAGAGTTGGTGGAGATGTTTCAAGAGAGGGTGTTCAAAGAGATTTATTGCCTTTGATTGAGGGAACAACAGTTAATACTAAGCATGGTCCAATAAAAACAGATCATATTTTATTTATCGCATCTGGCGCATTTCAACTTGCAAAACCATCTGATCTATTACCTGAATTACAAGGAAGATTACCAATTAGAGTTGAATTAGAGGCTTTAACTAGCGAGGATTTTAAAAGAATTTTAAGAGAACCGGATTTCAGTTTAATAAAACAGTATGTTGCTCTTTTAAAAACAGAAAATGTTGATTTAGAATTTTCAGATGATGGTATCGATGCCATAGCCAATATAGCTTCTGAGGTAAATACAACCGTAGAGAATATTGGAGCAAGAAGACTACACACAATTATTGAAAAAATTTTAGATGAAATTAGCTTTACCGCTACAGATCGTGCAGGTGAAAAAATTGTGATTAACAGAGAATATATAAATAAAAACTTAGATAATTTAGTTAAAGATACAGACCTTTCAAAATTTATATTATAAATAACCTAATTCAGTCATTTCTTTTTTAAAAGCTGTCTCAATTTTCTTTTGGATATTTTCATCAAGTAAATTTTTCCAATCATTTTTTGGACCTAAATAAAAAAACTTAACTTTCTTTCCTGTTTTTTTATTGATCATACTTTCATGAAAATCGGTGTCTTTCTCCATTCTCTGCATATTCCCAAAATCTGTAGTATCTATTACATTTTTAAATTTCTTTTTATCTAATTCAAAATTGTTTTTTGATAACTTATGTATAAAATTTAAAATTTTTAAAAAGGTATTCTCCTTATCATAAATTAAGTCTTCATATTTTATTAGCAAATATTTTCCTACAGATTTAAATGATTTCCAACTTTCATAATTACTTGCCCAATTACCAGTATAAACAAGTGTTCCATTTCCATCATTTTTGCCCATAACATGCCCTGTCACCAAGTGCTCTAAAGTTTTTTCATTAGATGTTTGATTATGGTTTGCGGCTGAAATCAAAACATTTCTTGGGTCTCTCACAATATAAATTACACCTAATGAATTATCTAAATTTGTAAAAGGGTGATTTTCTATATTAAAAAGGTAGCTATGGGTCTTAAGAAATTGAACAGACTTTTTTTTGTTAATCGACTCTTGAACTTTAATATAATTTTTTATCATTTCCATTTCATTTTTATAATTAACACCTTGATTAATAAATAATTTAACCTCGGGAAATTGAAGAATATTTTTTATAATTTCAAAATTGCATCGTCCATCTTTAGTAAAAAAATAAGCAGCTAATAAAGATCTTACCAAGGTATTTCCACTTTTGGGATATGAAGCTAACCAAATGAACATTACATTTAAATATATTAATTTTAAAATTCTAACATAATTTATATTTTAAAAAATTATTTATTTCTTTTTAAAAATATATAAAAAGCTCCAGAACCACCATCTTCAATTTTAGCAACTTCAATATCTTTAATAACATTCATTAAGTTTTTATTTTTAAAAATAAATTCAGGCACTGAGTGTTTTAAAATACTTAAATCTTTTGAAACATATGGGTTTTTTTCGTTTTGTGAATGTAAACCTTTTCCAGTTACAACAATTATTTTGTTAATATTTAAAGCATGGGACTCGATTATGAAACTTTCTATTTTTTTGTTTGCTTCGTCTAAACTAAAACCATGCAAGTCTATTGATCTTGTTTTAAATGATTTATCTAATTGTGATTTGATGTCTTTATCAGGAAGCTTGTCACTACTTGAAATAAAATTTTCCCAATCTTTTTTATTTTTATTTGATATATCGTCGTTCAATTAACTCAATATATTAACTAGCTGCCAATTAGGATTGGCTGATGTTACATCTCTAGAAAACACCCACGTATCATAAATTTTTTTTATTTTTTCAGGATTTCCAGATACAATTTTCTTATCTTTATCTCTAATGCAAGTTATAATTTCAGCTATGAAGTCAACAGTAACGTTTAATATTTTACCGATTTTTTTATGTTCTTTAATTACTGCAGAATTAACTCCTATAAAAGTAATTTCTGCATAATGGCCTCTACTACTTCTTTCTTTAAGCGCTTCATTAAATTTATTATAAATATCATGGTTTAAAAGTACTTTACTGTTAGTAATTTTATTATCATTATCGCTAAAATCTGTAATTATTGTTTCGTAAGCAATTTTAGCTCCCTTTAAAAATTCTTTTTTTGCTTCATCATCAAAGTTTTCTTTTGCTTTTAAAGGTTTCTCTAAACTTACATTTTTTAAAACTTCTTTAAATTCTGAAGGGGCTTTACCCTCAAAACCTGTTCTTTTACCTAATATCCCTCTTAATCTTAAAAAAATAAAGCCAGCTATCATGGCTAATAAAATAATATCAATATATTCGAAACTATAATTCATTAGATTATAGTAATTACTATGTTGATTAATTTCAACTGGCAATTTAGATTAAGGACAAAATGAACCTCGTTTTGTTATTATTTGTATTAATACCAGTTATAGAAATTTACCTTTTAATAAAAATTGGATCACAAATAGGAGCATTAACTACAATTTTATTAATTTTTACTACAGCTATAATCGGAGTTTATTATGCCAAATATGAGGGTTTGAACACATTGAAATCAGGATATGCACAATTAATTAAAAATGAAATTCCAAAGTATGAGGTTTTATCTGGAGCTGTAATCGCTTTTGCTGCAGTTTTATTAATTATTCCAGGATTTGCCACAGATATTCTCGGATTTCTTCTTATTTTTCCATTAAGTAGAAAATTAATTTTTAAGATTTTTGCAAAAAAATTTAATCACAATAAAGACGTTAAAAACGATTTTATTGAGGGAGACTTTGAAGATATAGAGGATGATAATGACAAAAAAATATAAAATTTTAGGGAAATATATTAAAGATTTATCAAGTGAAACACCTGATATTGAAACTTATTTGTATGTGAGAGAAAATATTTCAAAATATCAACTAGATATAGATATAAGTTCAAAACCACTGAAAAATAAATTAATTGAAGTAAATACGACATTTAAATTTGAGGATAAAGAACAGAGCAAGAAAAGATCATATTTTGAAATAGTTTATTCTTCAATAATTAAAGTAAATGATGACGTTACTGACAAGAAAGTTTTAGAAAAAATAATATTATGTGATGTACAAATTGAAATTTATCCTGAATTAGAAAAATGTCTATTAAATCTGATTCACAATTCTGGATACGCTGATATCACATTTGAAAAAAAAGTTGATTTTGAAAATCTTTATAATCAAAAAATCAATTAAAATAATTTTTTTTTAAATTATTTTTTAAATATTCTTTATGTTTTTGGAGTTCTTCTTTTTTTATTAAAACTATTTTTTTAAAATAATCTTTTTTTTTAATTTCTTGTTGATTTATTTCAACATCTAAATCTTTAAAATCTAAAGATGGTTCTTTTTGATCAATTAAGTTTATATAAACTTTTGCTAACAAATCACAGTCAACTAAAGCAGTATGTTTTACTCTTTTTGAATTATCAATTCTAAATCTTTTACAAAGCGCATCAAGACTAATTGAAGATCCGGGAAACTTATTTCTTGCTAAAATAAGTGTATCTACAACTTCATTTTCTATTTTATTTAAACCATTTAAGATTAGTTCATTATTTAAATGTGCAAGATCAAATTCTGCATTATGAATTATTAATCTTTTGTTTTCGATAAAAGCAAAAAAATCATTTGCCACTTCACTAAATTTTTTTTTATCAGATAAAAATTCATCTGTGTATCCATGAACTTGGAGAGCTTTATCCGAAACTTTTCTTTCCGGATTTAAATAACAGTGAAATGTATTTTTTGTTGGAATTAAATTATCAAGTTCAATACAACCAATTTCAACAATTCTATGACCTTCTTTTACAGATATGCCGGTAGTTTCTGTATCTAATACTATTTCTTTCATTTATAAAATTTTATTTAAAATTTCTTGTATGCCTATTCTAACAGATTTTTTTGTAAAATTATTTTTAATAATAAAATTTGATTTCTTTTTTTTATATACTGTCGAAAACTGAATTTTTTTAAACATTTTATATAATTTTAAATTAAAATTTGCTCTTTTTTTAAGTTTTTTTTCAATTTTTGATCTTGTCGTGTCAACAAATACCAAAATATCTTTTTTTTCATTAATTTTATTCTCTAGTAGTAATGGGATATCTAAAATTACAATTTTTTTATGTTTATTTTTTTTTAGGAAAAATTTAAGTTTTTTTCTTACCTCCAAATGAACTATATCAATTACTTCTTTTAAATTATTTTTATTACTCACTATTGCATTTGTTATTTCAGTTTTTTTTATTGGAAAAGAGGATATATGTTTTGGTAATTTTTTATTTAATTTATTAAAAATTTTTTTATCTGTTTTATAAAGATTTGAAACTTCATAATCTGCATTAAACACTGGGTATCCAAAGTTTTTGGCAACATAGCTTTTCCCTGAACCTATATCTCCTAAAATTCCAATTCTTATCATCAATCTAATAATTTAATTACTTCTTCATCAATAGTTGGACTGACGCCTGTCCACATTTTAAAAGCTAAATGAGCTTGCCATAAAAACATCATTTTACCATTCATTGTCCTGTTTCCTCTAATTCTAGCATCTTTAAGAAAATTTGTTTCTTTAGGATTGTAAATTAAATCATAAAACAAGACATCTTTTTTGTTATTATAATCACTAAAATCAAAATTTAATTTTTCATCTTTTGTCAGACCTACGCTGGTTGTATTTATTATTAAATCACATAATTCACTTTTTTTTCCCCAATCTATAATTTCGATTGTATCGTTTTTCATTTGATAAATGCCAAGAGCTTTATCCCAGAATTTTTTTAACTCTTCCGCCTTACTCCGTGTTCTGTTAGACAAATAAATCTTTTCTGCTCCATCCACTTTTATTAAAGTGGACAAAATAGAAGGTGTGACGCCTCCTGCTCCGATAATTAAAATTTTTTTATCTTTACAATCCCAGTCATTTTCTTCCAAGCTTATTTCAAAGCCCTGTTGATCTGTATTATATCCAACAACTTTGTCATTTTCTTTTACTAATGTATTTACGGATTTAGTAAATTGAACTTCATATGGGGCTGTATCTATAAAATTAAAGATTTCCCTTTTAAAAGGAACGGTTACATTAACTCCTTTAACTTCATCATTTTTAATTTGCTCAACAATTTTTTTTAAATCCTTTTTCTCTACTTTTTTTTTTTCATAAGTTGAATCAAGAAATCTATATTTTTTAAACCAATAATTATGCAACAGTGGAGATAAAGAATGTGCTATTGGATTCCCAATTACCAAATATTTATTCATAATTTTTTAAATAATCTTTAATTTTGTCAATAGGAAGGCCCATAATTGTATTCTCGTTTCCTTCAATTTTTGAGAATAAATGTCTGCCCTCACCTTCGATTTGATAAACATTATAAGCATATAGTGCTTCATCAGATATTTTAAATAAATAATTTTTTAATTCATCATCAGTAAAATTTTTCATAGTTAATTTTGCTTTATCAGTATAATTCCAAATCATAGATCCATTTTTAGATATACAAACAGAACTAATTAAAAAATGTGATTTACCGTTAAGTTTTCTTAATATTTCCATTGCCTCTTCTCTGCTTTCTGGTTTAGATATCAATTCGCCCTCCAAATCTATCACACTATCTGCTCCTAATACTATTTCATCGATTTTTTTCATGCTGACTTTATTTGCTTTTAATTCAGCTAAATTTTTTGAAATTATTTCTGAACTTACCTGTTCTTTTAATAAGCTTTCTTTAACGGGCTCTTCATCTACGTTTGAAGGCTCAACAACACATTTAATATTGTTTTTAACTAATATCTCTTTTCTAACCTCACTTTTTGAAGCAAGGATAATTTTATTTAACATTATTTAAATATATTTCGTGAATTTTAATTATAGAAGCTGCTGTTTCTTCGACTGACTTTCTCGTTACGTCTATAAGGGGCCATTTATATTTTTGAAATGTTTTTTTTGCCTCTAAAACCTCTTTTTTAATATTTTCTAGATCAGTATATCTTATATTTTCTGTTTCTTTTAAAGAATTCATTCTATTTTTCCTTAAATCAGCTAATCTTTCCGGCTCTGTGCTTAAACCTACTACACAAGTCATTTGAGGATTTTTTTTAAGATCTTCGGGCAAGGAATTTTCATTTACCAAAGGTATATTTGAGGTTTTAAATCCTTTATTAGCCAAATAAATAGAGGTTGGTGTTTTGCTTGTTCTACTTACACCTACAAGAATAATATCTGACTTATTAACTTCATTTATTAAATTTCCATCATCGTGGTTCATGGTAAATTGTATCGCTTCTATTCTATCGTAGTATTCTTCATTTAATATATGTTGTCCACTTGGTTCATGAGTTGCTTTTTGATTAAGAATTTTTGAAAAATTTAGAATTAAATTTCCAAGAACCCCAAAACATGGAATTTTTTTATCTTCGCTTACATTTGCTAAATATTTAGCCAAGTAATTATCCACAATAGTGTACAAAATTATTGCATTTGTATTTTTTTCTGCATCTTCTAAAATTTTTAAAATTTGATTTTCTGTTCTTGTAAAAGAATAAGAATGAACTTTATATTCTATATTTAAAAATTGAGCCTTAAGGGCTAAAAATATTCTATCTAGAGTCTCGCCGGTTGAGTCTGATATTAAATATATTTGATATGTATTGTTCATGAATAAATTGTTAATAAACTTGTATTATTTTAATAAAATTATACAGTTTTAAATTTCATAAATAACACTTGTAAAACTCACTTTTAATTCACAATAATAATAAATAGGCCAAAACAATCCACAAAAATTAAAACAACTTAAAAAGCTTCATTTTAAACAATTTTAGTTAACAAGAATGTTAGTAAAATGTAGATATAATGTTAATAAAAAACAATCACCTTTATTCACAGGATATATTACAACTACTATAATTTATAAAGCTTATTTATGAAACCTTTAAACAAAGTAATAGTTAACAAAGATACTTCATTTAATCCTATATGGATTATGAGACAGGCAGGAAGATATCTACCAGAATTTAGAGAAATTAGAAAAGAAAATTCTAATTTTATTGAGTTATGTTTAAATGACAACTTATCATCAGAAATAACGTTACAGCCATTAAAAAGATTTGATCTAGATGCTGCGATAATATTTTCAGATATTTTAATGCTTCCATTTGGATTAGGCCAAAAAGTGGAATTTGAAAAAAACTTTGGGCCAAAATTAGGAGAATTAAATTTAAATGAAATTGCTAAGATTGATGAAATTGATTTTGTAGAAAAAATACATCGTGTATATAAAGCAATAAATAAAGTTAGTTCAGATCTTAGTTTAATTAATAAAAATACTATTGGCTTTGTTGGTGCACCATGGACATTATTAGTTTACATGATTAATCAACAGTCTCCTAAAAAAACCTTAAAAAAAGATTTTTTTAAAGACGAGTTTTTAATAAATAGAATTTTATTAATTATAGAAAAATTTTTAAAAGTTCATATTAAAAATCAAATTGATAATGGTGCAGATGTAATTCAAATTTTTGATAGTTGGGCAGGCCTGTTGGAAGAAAAAGATTTACCAAATTATATTTATACTCCTACTTTAAATTTAGTAAATTATGTAAGATCTTTAAATGTACCAGTGATATGTTTTCCTAGGGAAATAAAAAATTACAAGGAATTTTGTGATATTGTTAAACCAGATGCTGTTAGTATTGATTATAGTGTTGATCCAAAGAAGATACTCAAAGATATAAAAATACCTGTTCAAGGTGGTTTAGATCCAAAAATTTTGTTAACTGATTACGAAAATTTGAAAAAAGAAGCATTTTATTATTTAGAAATTTTTAAAGATCATCCGTATATATTTAATCTTGGTCATGGTATTTTGCCCGAGACCAATCCAGAAATGGTTAAAAATTTAATAAAAATTGTAAAAGACTATTAAATGATTGATAAAAAACACCCCCTAGTAAAATATGGAAAAACAGGTGTTATTATAATTAATTTGGGGACACCTGACTCCACCAGTTGGTTTGATATAAGAAAATATTTAAAAGAATTCTTATCTGATCGAAGGGTAATAGAAGTAAATCCAATAATATGGCAAATAATTTTAAATTTGTTTATCTTAAATTTCAGACCCTCTAAGACCGCTAAAGCTTATAAAGAAATATGGATGAAGGATGAGAACATGTCACCACTTCTCTATTATACGAAAAAGCAAAGCGAGAAAATTGCAGATTTATTATCAAAAGAAAATGTTATTACAGATTATGCTATGAGATATGGAAATCCTAGTATTAAGAGCAAGATTCATAAATTGCATAAAATGGGTTGTGAAAATTTAGTGATACTTCCTCTTTATCCTCAATACGCTGCAGCTACAACGGCAACAGTCTGTGATGAGGTATACAGAACTTTAATGAAAATGAGGTGGCAACCTTCTTTAAAAATAATTCCTCACTACGAATCTGACCCATTTTACATTGATGCTCTAGTTAATTCGATTAATAAAAAAATAAAAGAAATTAATTGGAAACCAGACCTAATTATAGCCTCTTATCACGGAATACCAAAAAAATATTTTGATAAAGGGGATCCTTATCATTGTTATTGTCATAAAACGACAAGACTTATTTCAGAAAAATTTACTTCAATTGAGATTAAAACTACATTTCAGTCAAGATTTGGTCCACAAGAATGGCTTCAACCATATACTGACAAGACTTTAGAAAATTTACCCAAAGAAGGTGTCAAAAAAGTTCTTACAATCTGTCCAGGCTTTGCATCCGATTGTGTAGAGACTTTAGAAGAAATACAAATTCAAGCCAAAGAAAGCTTTTTAAATTCAGGTGGAGAAAATTTTGATATGGTCCCCTGTTTAAATGATAATAATGATCATATCGTTTTACTAAAGTCCTTAATTGAAAGAAATATCTGATATATGAATTCGTATTTATTATTTAAATCTTTACATTTAATTGCTGTTGTTTCTTGGATGGCTGGTCTTTTATATCTCCCTAGAATTTTTGTTTACCATGTTGAGAATAAAGAGAAAAAAGAAGCAACCGATATTTTTGAGGTGATGGAAAAAAGATTATTTTTTTACATTATGCGACCCGCAATGGTTTTTACTTGGGTTTTTGGATTAGTACTAATTTATCTTAATGGAATTGACATTTTCTCTCAATTTTGGTTTCAAATAAAGATTGTCTTGGTAATTTTTTTATCAGTTTATAACGATTATTTGGGAAAATGTATTGTTACTCTAAAAAATAAGACAAATATGAGATCTGCAAAATTTTTTAGAATTATTAATGAAATACCAACGGTAATTTTGATTATTGTTGTATTTTTGGCTATTTTTAAGCCAATCTAGGGTTGAAATAACAATCGTAGCATATATATTAATGAAATCTGATAAGTCCTTATCAAAAATATAATCATGAATATACAAGAACTAAAACTTAAATCCTCCGAGCAGCTTATTACTCAAGCAGAAGAGCTTGGTATAGAAAATGCCAGTACATTAAGAAAGCAAGAAATACTTTTTGCTATTCTTAAAAAGGTTGCTGAAAAAGAAGAAATCACCGGAGTAGGTGTTTTACAGTTATTACAAGATGGATTTGGTTTTTTAAGAGCAATGGAGTCAAATTATCTTCCAGGACCAGATGACATATATGTGAGCCCAAGTCAAATCAGAAAATTTGGTTTGAGAACTGGAGATACGGTTGAAGGACCAGTAAGAGCCCCTAAAGAAGGGGAAAGATATTTTGCATTACTACAAGTTAGTAAGATAAATTTTGAAGAACCTGAAAAAGCAAGACATAAAATTGCATTTGATAACTTAACACCCTTATATCCAAATAAACAGTTGGTAATGGAAGTTGAGACTACAAAAGTTGAAAAAAAACAAGATTTAACTCCTAGACTTATTGATTTAGTTAGTCCAATCGGTAAAGGACAAAGATCTATAATTATTTCTCCACCTAAAGCTGGAAAAACAATGATTTTGCAAAGCATTGCAAACTCAATAGCTAAAAATTATCCTGAATGTTATCTTATGGTGCTGCTGATTGACGAACGTCCAGAAGAAGTAACGGACATGCAAAGAACTGTAAAAGGCGAAGTAATAAGCTCTACTTTCGATGAACCAGCCCAAAGACACGTAGCAGTGGCTGAAATGGTTATTGAAAAAGCTAAAAGATTAACTGAGCATAAAAAGGATGTTATTATATTACTAGATTCCATAACAAGATTAGGCAGAGCATACAACGCAGTTATACCTAGTTCAGGTAAGGTTCTAACAGGAGGTGTTGACGCAAATGCACTTCAGAGGCCAAAAAGATTTTTTGGTGCAGCAAGAAATATTGAAGAAGGTGGTTCATTAACAATTATTTCTACAGCTTTAATTGATACAGGGAGTAGAATGGATGAAGTAATTTTTGAAGAATTTAAAGGAACAGGTAATAGCGAAACAATACTAGATAGAAAAATTGCTGATAAAAGAATATACCCAGCAATTGATATAACAAAATCAGGCACAAGAAGAGAAGAACTTTTATTTGATAAAAATGATCTTCAAAAAATGAATGTTTTAAGAAGAATAATTGCTCCAATGGGAACAATGGATGCAATTGAATTTATTAATTCAAAATTAAAAGATACAAAAAATAATGCTGAGTTCTTTAATTCAATGAATAAACCAGCATAATTTTCACGATGTTATTTAAAAGTGAAAGAAAAATTTGAAAAATTAAATAAACTTTTTGTTGAAAAAAAATACTCCGAATTAATATTCCTAATTGAAAGTTCTTTTGACCAAAAAACATCTAGGTTATTGAATGTTTTAGCAGTAGCCAGATTATTAAATAATAAAAACCAAAAATCATTTATCTTAGCAATTAACGAATTTAAAGAGGGATATACACAGGAACCAAAGAGTCAAATAGGACTAGAATGTTTAAAAAATTATATCAATGCTTTAGTCGATTTTTATGATCAAAAAAATGTTTCAGATAATTCTTTAAATTTTTTAAACTTATTTAATGAGGCATTGGATTTTCTTGACAAAGCACACAAACATTTTGGTTATGATCCTAAATTAATTTCAGCCACAGCAAGAATATATAAAAGGTTAAATGATATTGATAAAACACTATATTATTATAGTATTCTTTCAAAAAAAGGTGATTTAAATTCAACTACTTTGTCATCTTGGATTTTTTTTAATAATTATACTAATAGTTGGACACAAAAAGATTATTTTAAATATTCAAAACTTTTAGACAATTACTTAATTAAGTATCCTGAAGAAAATTTAATACAATTAAAAAAACAAAATTATTCAAAGATTAAAATTGGTTTTTTTTCATCACATTTTCACGGAAATCATTCAATAACATATTTTTTAAAAACAATTTTAGAAAATTATGATTTTAATAAGTTTGAAATTTATCTTTATTTAAATAATAAATTTGAAGATGAAGGAACTAAATATTTACAAAATCTGGTATTCAAATTTAAAAATATTTTTTTTCTTTCTGATGTTGAAGCAATAAATTCAATAAGAAGTGATAATCTTGATTTTATATTTGATTTGGAAGGCATTACTTCCTCCAACAGAATTACTTTATTTAAAAACAGATTAGCTTTTAAGCAAGTATCATGGTTAGGTTATTGTAATACCCTGGGTATAGCAGAGATGGATTATATTTTCACTGATCCAAATTTAATTTTTTCAAATGAAGCAGAATTTTATTCAGAAAAGATAATTTATTTACCAAATATATGGAATTGTCATTCAGGTTTTAATTTTTCTAGAACTGAAAATATTACACCATATGTGAAAAATAAATATATTACTTTTGGGTCTTTCAATAATTTTAATAAAATAAATGATAGAGTAATTAACGTATGGTCACAAATTTTGAAAAGAGTAAATAATTCAAAATTAATTTTAAAATCTTCATCAAAAGTTGAAACAGATAGATTAAAGAATATTTTCAAGCAAAATTCAGTTTTGGAAGCAGTAAAATTTCTTGATCCCAAAAAAGAATTCAAGGATCACTTGTATCTTTATAGAAATATAGATATAGCTCTTGACACTTTTCCTTATAATGGCGTTACAACCTCATTCGAGGCTATATGGATGGGTATACCGGTTATCACAATGAGAGGATTTAATTTTAACTCTAGATGTGGAGAGTCAATAAATAAAAACATTAGAATGGAAAAATTAATCGCAAATAACGACGAAGACTATATATCTAAAGCAATTAATATAGGAAATAATCGGACAAATTTATTAGATTTAAGAAAGGAAATATTTGAAAATTCTTTAAATAGCTCGTTATTTAATGTTAAAGATTTCGCTTACCATTTTTATAGTACTTTAATTAAAATTAAAGTTTAAAGATAACCTAGTTCTTTCATTTCTTTTTCAAAATTTTTTTCAATTTTTTCCTTTATGTTATTTGGCAAAATTTTTTTCCAATTATTATCTGGACCAAGATTAAAAAATTTTTTTTTTGATTTTGTTGATTTATCAGTTGCAGCTTCATCAAAACCAAATTCTTCTTCAAATTTTTGTAAATTTTTAAACGAATTTTCTAAAACTGCTTTTTTAATTTTTCTATCACTTATTTTAATATCAAGAATTTTTTCTAAATAATTACTTACCTTACCAAAAGTATTTTCAGGATTAGAGACTAAATCCTCATATTTTATTAAGATTGAATTTTTTTTAAAATTTTTCCAAGAATTATAATGATTTTTCCAATTAGAAATATAAGTTGGAAACTCTGTGTTGTTCTCAAATTTTTCTTTCAAATCTAATTTTCCAGAAAATTTCTTTTCATCTAAAATAAATTTTAACGCATTATCATAATCTTCAATTGAATAGTGATACATTAAGGATGTAATTACATTTCTTGGATCTCTGATAATATAGATTAATCCGAGAGAGTTTTTATAATTAGTAAAAGAGTGATTATTTATCCGACACAGTATGTGGTGAGTTTTCAAAAATTTAATTTTATTTTCTAAATTTATAATATCTTGCGATCTTCTCCAATTTTCGGCTATTTTTTCAAAATTTTTAAAATCATCCAATAAATTATAAAAATCTTTTGTAAGTGGATATGCGTGAATTTGTTTAATATTCTCTAATGAATTATTTTTCTCAGATTTATAAAATAGTGAAGAAATAAATGCTCTCATCCAAGTATTTCCACTTTTGGGATAAGATGCTAACCAAATAATCATAAAAAAATTATATAATTAACAATAATACAAAGCTATAATTAGTGTGTATGACTATTTATGCTTTATCATCAGGGCCAGGTATATCTGGTGTAGCTGTTATTAGGATTTCGGGAAAAGAAACATCTCTGATTATTAAAAATCTTACAAGAAAAGATCTTCCTAAGCCAAGAGTGGCAACCCTTAGTAAAATCAATAAAATCAATACTTCTGAGCTCATTGATGAAGGTATAATCTTATGGTTTCCTGGGCCCGCGAGCTACACAGGCGAGGATATGGCTGAGATCCAAGTTCATGGGAGCAAAGCTGTTGTAGATGCGCTGCACTCCTCTCTTTCAAGTATAGAAAATTGTAGATTAGCTGAGCCAGGTGAATTTACAAAACTAGCATTTCAAAATGGTAAAATAAATTTACTTAAAGCAGAAAGTATTGCTGATTTAGTTTCTTCAGAAACTGAAATTCAAAGACAGCAAGCAATCAAAATTATGAATGGAAAGACAGCCGAACAATTTAATTTTCTAAGAGAAAAACTTTTAAAAATTTTATCACATGTCGAGGCTAAAATAGATTTTCCAGATGAGGATTTACCAAATAATATTTTAAATGAAATTAAAAATAATTCAGATGAAGTAACAAATAAAATTAAAAAAATATTAAATGATCAAAAAGTTGGAGAAAGAATTAGAGAGGGTTTTAAGATTGCTATAGTTGGCCCCACTAATGCTGGAAAATCTAGTTTGATGAATTATTTATCTAATCGTGATGTTGCAATTGTTTCTGAAATAGCTGGAACTACTAGAGATGTAATTGAAACTCATCTTAATATAAATGGTTATCCTGTCATCATCTCCGATACGGCTGGAATAAGGGACTCAAAAGATGAGATCGAAAAAAAAGGTATTAAATTAGCGCTTCAAAAAGCGGAGGAGTCAGATCTAAAAATAGTAGTTTTACACCCAGAAAATCTAGATTTTAAGACATTTTTAGAGGACTCTAACTCTGAAAACACAATAGTAGTACTTAATAAATCAGATATTAAATTAGGCAAACCTCCCGGTATAGGAAATTATTTTAGGTTCAATCATTTAGGAAAAAATCTTAAAGATATAAATATTATTCATACGTCTATTAAAGAAGAAGAAAATTTAGTTGATCTAATAAATGCAATCAAAGAAAAATTAAAAAATAAGTTTATATCAAGCGATGATATTTTAATTACAAGAGAGAGACACAGACAACATCTGCAACAGTGTTTGGATCATCTAAATAACTTTAATCAAAAAAAAGAAATCGAAGATTTTGATAAAGCTGCAGAAGATTTAAGATTAGCTACTAGACATTTAGGTATGATAGTTGGAAAAGTTGATGTAGAAGAGATATTAGGTAGTATTTTCAATGATTTTTGTATCGGCAAGTAATACCCTATTTTGCTGGTTTTTTGCGCTTCTTTTATCAAAAAACGTTGATAAATAAGACTTATTTACAAAAAATTAAGCCTATCTTGTAAATTATATAATCACATATAGATTTGGATTATGAAAAATGATTTGTCATTTGATGTAGTTGTAATTGGAGGAGGCCATGCTGGATGTGAAGCTGCAGCAGCATCTGCTCGTCTTGGAGTGAACACTGCCCTATTTACTCATAAAATAGAAACTATCGGTGAGATGTCTTGTAACCCGGCTATAGGAGGCTTGGGTAAAGGTCATTTGGTCAGAGAAATAGATGCCCTTGATGGTGTTATGGGAGATGTAGCAGACAAATCAGGTATACAATTTAGATTGTTAAATAGAAGTAGAGGGCCAGCAGTCAGAGGACCACGAACTCAATCAGATAGATCACTTTATCGTAAATATATGCAAGAAATATTGCTAAAGTATTGTAATTTAAGCGTTTTTTCTGATCCAGTAGTAAAGTTTATTTTTAACAAAAATTCAATAAGTGGATTTGAAACTAAAGAAGGAAAGAAAGTTATATCGAATAAGATAATACTCACAACAGGGACCTTCTTGAATGGTTTGATACATATAGGTGATGAAAGAACTCCAGCAGGTAGATACGACGAAAAACCTTCTACAGGTTTGAGTGAACAATTAGCAAAATATAATTTTAAAATTGGAAGATTAAAAACCGGAACACCACCAAGGCTAGATTCAAGGACAATTAATTTTGAAAACTTAGAAGAACAATTCGCAGATGACGATCCTTATTTTTTTTCATTCTTAACTAAAAAAAATCTAAATAAACAAATATCTTGTCGAATGACTTATACAAACGAAAAGGTTCATAAGATTATAGAAAAGAATTTATCAAAGAGCGCCATGTATTCGGGTAGCGTAAAAGGGGTAGGTCCAAGATATTGTCCATCTATAGAAGATAAGATAGTAAAATTTGTAGATAAAGCTCGTCACCAGATATTTTTAGAGCCAGAAGGTCTAAATGATCACACAATTTACCCAAATGGTATATCGACATCACTTCCAGCTGAGATTCAACAAGAAATATGTAACAATATCAATGGTTTAGAGAATGTTACCATATTAAGACCAGGATATGCAATAGAATATGACTATATAGATCCACGTGAACTATTCCTTACTCTTGAAACTAAGAAGATAAACAATCTTTATCTTGCCGGTCAAATTAACGGAACAACAGGATATGAGGAAGCTGCTGCACAAGGCCTTATAGCCGGAATAAATGCTGCCTTGTCAGTTAAAAAATTGGAACCATTCATACTTGATAGATCTGATGCCTATATCGGAGTAATGATCGATGATTTGGTGACTAAAGGAGTTGCAGAGCCATATCGTATGTTTACATCAAGAGCAGAATATCGATTGAGTTTGAGATCTGATAATGCTGATCAAAGATTAACTGCAAAGGGAATAGAAATTGGATTAATAGGTAATGAGAGAAAATCCATATATTTGAGTAAATTTGACCAAATTAGTAAAATAAATCTAAAAATGAGAGATTCCAAGATTTCACCATCTAAAGCTGAGAAATTTGGAATAAAAATAGCAAAAGACGGAATATTGAGATCATCTAGCGAAGTTTTAACTCAAAAAGGAGTAAATATGAGTAAAATTAGGGAAATATGGTCTGATATACCTTTTTTTAGCAAAGAAATTGATGAACAAGTGGAAATTAACGCTCATTACAGAGGATATTTGAAGAAGCAAAAAGCTGATATTTTAGCATTTAAAAGGGACGAAAACCTAATTATTCCGGATAAAATTAATTATGATGGTCTGTCAGGTTTATCTAATGAGGTAAAAGCAAAATTTAAAGAAATAAAGCCCAAAACAATGGGTCAAGCTCTAAGAATTGACGGAATAACTCCTGCCGCTGTATATATTTTGTTGTCACATGTCAAAAGAAAGTCTATTAAGCATATAGCTTAATGGATCAAGAAATTTTAAATTCTTATTCTAGAATCAATCACTTAAATGTTTCACGTGAAACATTTTTGGACTTTGAAAACTATATATCCATGATCCTTGAAAAAAATAAAAAAATCAACATAATTAGCCGAAATACAGCATCAAAAAAGGCTATAATTGAACGGCATATTCTAGATTCAGCACAAATTATTGATTTTGTTGACTTAAATAGTAATACAACCATAGATATAGGTTCAGGAGGGGGTATGCCGGGCATAATAGTGGCAATTATGCTAAAAAATATGAAAAATAATATGAATGTGCACCTTTATGAAAAAAGTTATCATAAAAGCCACTTTTTAAAGGAAGTTTCAAAAAAATTAAATTTAAACACAAAGGTTTTTCAAAAAAATATTTTTGAAATAAAAAATTTAGAAACAGGAACAATAATGTCCAGAGCATTTAAACCAATGCCAGTAGTTTTAGAACTAGTATATGAAAATTTTTCTAAATATAAAAATTTAATTTTTTTTATGGGGAAGAGTGGAAAAAAAATTTTTGAAAATTCAAAAAAAAATTGGGAGCTGGAGTATATAGAAAAGAAAAGTTTAACAAGTGAAGATTCATTTTTAATAAATATTAAAAAAATTAAAAAAAAAAATTAAATGCAAATTATTTCAGTCATAAATCAAAAGGGTGGGGTCGGAAAAACTACTACGGTGATAAATCTTGCAGCAGGTTTATCTCAAATAGATAAAAAAATTTTGGTAATTGACCTAGATCCACAAGGTAACGCTACCACAGGTCTAGGATTATCTAATATGGATAACTCAAGTGATACAATTTATGGAGTTTTGAATGGAACTAGAGAAATTAGTGATGTGATTAAAAAAACACAGTTTGAAAATTTAGATATTATAACATCTAATGTAGATTTATCAGGCCTAGAAGTAGAGACATCAGATGATAGTAATAGGGCTTTTATATTAAAGACTAAATTAACCGCATATTTAAATGATTCTAGAAGATTATATGATTATGTCTTGATCGATTGCCCACCATCGTTAAGCTTGTTGACAGTAATGGCACTTGTAAGTTCAAACTCTCTATTGGTACCACTTCAGACTGAATTTTTTGCTTTAGAAGGTCTAACACAGCTAATGAAAACAATCGAAAGGATAAAAGTAAGTTTAAATCCAGATTTGAAAATCAGGGGTATACTTTTAACTATGTACGATAAAAGAAATAAGCTTTCATCACAGGTTGAAAAAGAAGCCAGGGATTATTTTAGTGAAAAAGTTTATTCAACTGTGATACCAAGGAATGTAAGACTGTCAGAAGCACCCTCACACGGCATGCCGGTATTAATCTACGACAAAACATGTCCTGGTAGTAAATCTTATTTAAGTTTTACTGATGAGTTTATGAGTCAAGAATCAAAAATAGGGAGCGCTGCTTAATGGATAAAATCAAAAAAGGTCTAGGAAGAGGCCTGTCATCGTTGATTGGAGAAACAAATGTTGAGCCTCAAAAAAATCAAGTATCAATTAGTGATCTTGTCCCAAACAAGTATCAACCAAGAAAAATATTTGACGAAGCTGGTTTAGAGGATCTAACCAATTCAATTAAAGAAAGAGGAATGATACAGCCTATAATTGTTCGAAAATCAAATAATGATAGATCAAAGTTTGAAATAATTGCTGGTGAAAGAAGATGGTTAGCAGCACAAAGAGCTGGTCTTCATAATGTGCCTGTTGTTATAACGGAGGCGGATGACTTAAAATCTTTAGAATTTGCTATTGTAGAAAATGTTCAAAGGCATGACTTAAATCCTCTTGAAGAAGCACAAGGTTATAAAAGATTAATAGATGAATTTTCTTATGATCAAGAAAAAGTATCTAAATTTATTGGAAAAAGTAGGAGCCACATAACAAATTCTTTACGACTATTAACCTTACCCAATGATGTAATAAAATTAATCGAAACTCAAAAGTTAACTGCAGGTCATGCTAAAATTTTGGTTGGTCTTGATAACGCTAGCTTTGTTGCAGGTAAAATTATCGAGAAAAAACTTTCTGTTAGACAAGCTGAAAATTTTGTTAAAATTTTTAAAAATAAAAAGTATAAATCGAGCAAGTCAAAAGACTCAAATATACTTGCACTTGAATTGTCTATTTCAAATAAGATTGGCTTAAATGTCGATATACAAAATAATAAAAGAAACAAGGGTAAAATAAGTTTTGAGTTTAAAGATTTAGATCAATTAAATAAAATTATAGAAATTATTAAAACTAATTATTAGTTTTTGTGGAGCACTGCTCTAGTATAAAGTCAGTTATAATTTTAATTGAATTATTAAGATTTTTTTTTATAGAAAATTCAATATCATTAATTTTATAAATTAAATTTTTTATGTTTTTTGGTTTCCAGTTGTAAATTTGCTGTTTTGTAATTTCTTTATCTTTCCAGAAAATTGGTGGTTTTGCTTCAGAGATTACCAAGTCTATATTTTTGTTTTTTTCATACAAGCTAGAAAGTTTAAGTATTTTTTTTGATTTATTCAAAAAAACTCTTGTAATCATAATACAATCTTCATTGTCAAAATTATTTTCATTAAGAATATTAATTGTTTTTTTCTCATTTTTTGCGAGACAACAATCAACAAGTTGAGAAATATTGTGATCTTCTGCTAAATTTACAATTTTTATCAGATTTTCTGTAGTAAGTTTTTTTCCTTTTTTACAAAAAAATTCAATTTTTTTTAATTCATTTGTTAAAATTTGCCTATCACCATTACATTTATTTATAATTAAGTTAATATTCGATTGTGACAACGATATTCTCTTATTTTTAAAAAATGTGTTGGCCAAAACTGAGAGTGTTTGCTCATTATCTGGATAAAAAGCTATACAAATGCATTTTTTATCTTTTTCAAAAAAAGATCTTAACTTTGATCTTTTTTCTAAATTTTCAGCGTTTATAATTATATTTACATTATCTAAATTTAATTCGATGATTTCTTTAATAATTTTAATTATCTTATCTGTCGCTCTTTTAATTAATATTATTTTTTCATTCTCAAACAAAGAATTTGAATTTACCTCTTCTAAAAAATAATTAGAGTTATCAATAATTTCCTTCTCTTCAAATTTAAAAATATTTTTTTTATTTTTAACTAAATTATTTAAAACATCATTTTTAAGACCCTCATTTTGCCCATAAAGAAGAATTAATTTGTCTTGATTTAAATTGATTTTACCAGTTTCAAAAAATTTCAATATCATCTGAAGTTTAATAGTTTCAATATTAATTTTTCTCTAATTGATGCTACAAGATTGTTCTTAATTGTTTTTTCGTAATTATCTTGCTCAAATGGGTCTGAAATATTTTTTATATTGAACCTTTCTACAAAGTATTCATTAAAAGTTTTTTCTTTATAATTGATTGTGAATTCAGTCTTAATATAAATTTGATATTTGGAAATTTTTCCACTTGAATTTTTTGAAATAATATTTTTTTGGAAATTAGTATCAAATGAAACGTAAAATGTATTTAAAGAATTTTTTGAAGAATATATTTTTAATTGATTTTTAATTAACTCATTGATCTCTTTGTCTCCATTCATTCCTTCAATTACGATCATTAAATCTTTATTTTCACTATTTTTATATATCGAGGAGTATCCACAACTTGAAAGGATAAATATCAAAAAAACTAATAATATTTTTCGCATAAATTTAAATTATTATATTTATTAATTTATTTTTAATATATATTTTTTTCTTCATTTCTTTGTTTTGAATATATTTAAATATTTTTTGATCTTTATTAATTATCTCTAAAATTTCATTTTCTTTAGTGTTTATATTTACTTTAATTAAGCCTCTTTTTTTTCCATTAATTTGAATTACTATGTTTGCAAAATTCTCCCTTATGATTGTTTCATCATATTTCGGCCATCCAATATTTTTTAAATTCAAAATTTCTAAACATTCACTTGATAGATGTGGAACAATAGGTTTCATAGTAATTAAAATTTTATGATAGTTCTCAACTAAAGTTTTTTTTTTATATTTTTTATCAATTTGTCTATATAAAAAAGAATACATTTCATAAAGATTTGCTATAATTTTATTGTAACTGAAATCTTCAAGGTTATTTGTTATTTTTTTTATAAAGTTATTAGTATATTTTTCTATTTCTTTATCAGTATCACTTTGGTGATCTTTTTTTATCTCATAAATTATTTTAGTGTTTAAGTTCCACAATTTTTGGATAAATTTAAATGATGAAGAAATACCCTCTTCAGACCATTGGACATCTTTTTCTGGTGGACTATCTGATAATATAAATAATCTTGCTGCGTCTGCACCGTATTTAGAAATTATATTTTCTGGGTCAATTGTATTTTTTTTTGATTTAGACATAGATTCTGATGGACCAACAGAAATTAACTTAGTTTTATCTCTTTTTAAGTATTTTTTGCCTTCTATTGTCTCAATTTCTTCAGGGCTAACCCAGTTATTATCAGAGTCTTTATATGTTTCGTGACATACCATGCCTTGTGTGAAGAGACCTTCAAACGGTTCTAATAAATTAAAATTACTATTTTTATCGGAGAGTGCCCTAATAAAAAATCTTGAGTAGAGTAAGTGAAGTATAGCATGTTCTACACCTCCTATGTACTGATCTACTGGCATCCAATAATCAATCTCTTCCTTATTAAAACCATAATCATTTTCGCTAGGCGAACAGAATCTTAAATAATACCAAGAGGAACAAACAAAAGTATCTAATGTATCAGTTTCCCTTAATAATTTCTTTCCGTTTATTTCAATTTCTTTCCATTCACTTTGGTTATCTAAAGGATTTCCTTTTACATTAAGATTTATATTTTGAGGAAGTTTTACTGGTAGCATTGATTTGGGTATAGGATAAACTTTTCCAGTTTCGTCATAAGCTATAGGTATTGGACATCCCCAGTATCTTTGGCGAGAAACACCCCAATCTTTCAATCTAAAATTAATTTTTTTTTTACCTAATTTTTTTTCTTCTAAAATTTTAATAGTTTTAATTACTGATTCTTCAGGTGCATTAAAACCATTAAGAAATTGTGAATTGATTAATATACCAGGTCCCGGGTATGCTTCATTTTCAACTTGAAAACTTTCATCTTTGTCATGAGGTCTTACAACAGTTTTAATTTCAAGATTATATTTTTTAGCAAAATCAAAATCTCTTTGATCATGTGCCGGACAACCAAAGACTGCGCCAAAACCATAGTCCATTAAAACAAAATTGGCAAAATAAACTGGTACTTTATGATTAGGATTCAATGGGTTGGTTGCTAAAAGATTTGTTCTAAAACCTATTTTTTCTCCTACTGCTATTGCCTCTTCTGTAGTGCCGGTTTTTGAACACTCTTCTTTAAATTTAGTAAATTCTTTATTATTTTCATAATATTTAGAAATTTCGTGGTCAACAGATATAGCTAGGAATGAAAATCCAAATAAAGTATCTGGTCTTGTAGTAAAACATTTTATGTTTTCTACTGGCAAATCTCCTTTAATTTTAAAATTTATTTCGCACCCAAAAGATTTTCCAATCCAGTTTTTTTGCATGGTTTTTACTTTATTGGGCCATGACTCTAATTTATCAAGTCCGTCCAAAAGATCCTGAGAAAACTTTGATATGTTAAAAAACCATTGATTTAGCCTTTTTCTTTCGACTTTTGCTCCAGAGCGCCAACCTTTTCCATCAATTACTTGTTCATTTGCAAGTACTGTTTCATCTACCGGATCCCAATTTACATAATTTTCTTTCCTATAAACTAATTTTTTTTCAAATAATTCTAAAAAAAAATTTTGTTGATGTTTATAATAACTTTCTGAACATGTAGAAATTTCTCGATCCCAATCAATTGAAAGCCCAAGTTTTTTTAGTTGAGTTTTCATTTTTTTGATATTTTTCTCAGTCCAGTCTTTCGGATCTAAATTATTTTCTTTAGCTGCGTTTTCAGCTGGCATTCCAAAAGAGTCCCAACCCATTGGATGAAGAACATTAAACCCTTGAAGTGATTTGAATCTTGCTAGAACATCACCAATTGTATAATTTCTTACATGCCCCATATGAATTTTTCCTGATGGATAAGGAAACATTTCTAGGCAATAAAATTTTTTTTTATTTTTATCTACTTGGGATTTAAATGTTTTTTTTTCTTCCCAGAATTTCTGCCATTTATTTTCGACAATTTTAAAATTATATCTATCCACAAATCTAAGTTTTAATTAATTTATATACTGAATAGTCTTATTCTTTTTTATTTTCCTTATTTTCTTTTTTGTATACTGCTGCTTTTTTAAGAATTTCCTTTTTTAATTCTGTTGCTAAAACACCTTTTGTCTCTGTAAAAGTACAATCTAATAAATTTGTTGAACATTTTCTATTAAATACAATTATATCCAGAGCATCTGCTCTTATCTCGTTGGTAAGAAATCTTATTGTAATTTTAATGCTTTCATTAGGACTTTCATTTTTTGAATACCAATCGGTTATTATTATTCCACCACTGTAATTTACTGATGATAGAGGCATAAAATCTATTATATCGAGTGAAGCTCTCCAAAGCTCATTCGAACTAGCAAAATCAAATACTCCAACTTTTTTTTCACCAAGCTGTGAAAGTTTAAAACCTCGTCCTTCTTTCAGGTTTTGTTCTACTCTTTTTTCTGGATCAGCAGGAAATTTTCTTGCGTCAGATCCAGGGAGTTTTTTTATTGCTTCACAAGAATTAAATAAAAAACAAATTATTGTTAAAAGTGTTATATTATGTAGTGTTTTGATTGAGAACATATTACTAATTTTTTGACAAATTCTTATATAACATATTCATAAATATTATAAAAAATATGAAAAAAACCCATAAAAAGTGATGCATAAATGCAACACTTACCATTTTATTATTTAATTTACTTAAAAATCAAGCAAAAACACGACCTACAATGATATATCTGCCTTGTTTATTATTAATAATAACAATTTAAGTAAAAGGAGAAATTAATATGAACAACTTTAAAAAAGTAGGTTTATCTGCATTAGCGGGTTCACTTGTTGCTACTTCAGCATACGCTGGTGAAGTAACAGTAGCTGGTGGCGCAGGTATGTTCTTAGAGCATATCAATGGTGGTGCTGCTAACTCTGGTAAATCTTTCTCAATGAGTAACCAATTGACTTTCACAGGTGGTGGAGAGTTAGACAATGGTTTAAACGTATCGATATCATTCGTTATAGACCAAGGTGATGGTGTAACAGCATCAACTGCTCCATTCGACAGTCACTCAGTATCAGTTAGTTCTGATTCTTTAGGTACAATTAAAATGTCAGGTGAAGGTGGAAGTTCAGCTTCAGGTGCAGTAGACGGCATGGTTTCTGGTGATATTTGGGATGCGTTCCAAGCAACAGCAGATGAGCCGGAAGCAGCTCCAGGTGGAAGCAATGGTTTATTCTACACATTACCAACTGTAATGGATGGTGTTTCAGCTGCTATCTCATACGCTCCGAAAGGAACTGGTTATGAGTCATCAACAGCATGGAATATTGTTTACTCAGGTGTTGAAGGTCTAACATTGACTTATGCACAAGGTGATGACAATTCAACTGATGCTTCTGAAGCAGACCACACAGTAATGAAAGCTTCATATGCTTATGGTCCAATTACTGTAGGTTACAGTGAGTCAGAATATGATGATGAAGTAGCTGCAGGTGATCAAAGCACTGAAGCTTACAACATTGCATACACAATAAGTGACGATCTATCTATTTCTTATGGTAGTGAGGAGCTTGAATTTGGTGTGCAAAGTGCATCTCAAGTTGCAGCAGAGTTTGAAAGAATTAAGTTAACTTATACTACAGGTGGTATGACTTTAACTGCTTCTCAATCTACTGGTGATAACATTGACTACAGTACTACAGCTACTAAAGACCAAGAAGTTTGGGCTTTAGGTGCTACATTTGCATTCTAATTTAATTTAGATTGAAATTATAAAAGGGCCCCTTTTTTGGGGCCTTTTTTTTATTCAAAAAAAGAAATTCCAGCGAATTCAGAGTTTTTTAGAAGTTTAATCTGTTTGATATTATTGTTAGATATACCACCCAAGGCCACTACCTTTTTTTTTGTTAAATTAGAAATTAATTTAAATTTATTAATTCCTAAGTAGTTTTTATTTTTTTTAAAAATAGATGATAAAAAAATTTTATCTACTTTTTGAATTTCTTTAGTTTTAATTTCCCTTAGATTGTGGGCCGATCCAATTAAACAAAATTTTTTTTTGAATGAAAAAGACAAGTGTTTAGTAGATTTATTAAAGGATGGAATATATGCGCCATCTAAATCTAATTTTATTGCAAGTTTAATATTATTAGATAAATAAAATTGTACCCTTCTTTTTTTACAGTATTTTTTTACTTTTACTATGAGTTCTTTATCAAATGGTTTTGAGTTATAATTTCTATAAATTACTGCTGTTTGAGTGTCTAAGTTATCAATATTATTTGTTTCAAATTTACTAATAAAGTAATATTTTCTAATCATATT
>CACLZL010000011.1 GCA_902611405.1 uncultured Pelagibacteraceae bacterium | reverse complement strand
TAGATAAAATTAAATCCATTATTGTTCAGCTTAGTAAAAAAAATCAACTTATAGTTCCAGAAAGTTTTAATGGCATTAATGCGGAGATACCACCTCCAAAATTTGATTGTGATATTTCAACTAATGTTGCAATGGTTTTATCTAAACTAAATAAAACCTCTCCAATAGAATTAGCTGAAAAACTTGTGCCTGAAATTAAAAATAATGATGATCAAATCGAGTCAATATCTGTTGCTAAACCTGGTTTCATAAACATTAAATTTAAGCCATCTTTTTGGTCAAACTTTATTAAAGAAATTATTGATAACGCTGAAAAATTTGGAATTAATGAGAAAGAGAAAAAAAATAATTATCTGGTTGAGTTTGTATCAGCCAATCCTACAGGACCCTTACATGTTGGTCATTGTAGAGGAGCTATTTTAGGCGATGTTATATCTAATGTATTAAAATTTAATAAACACAAGGTTACTAAAGAGTATTATGTAAATGATTATGGTAACCAGATCATAAATTTTACTAAATCTGTATACTTTAGAATAAGAGAAATAAAATTTAATGAAAAATTTCCTCAAGATAATCGTGATTTGTACCCAGGAGATTATTTAATCGATTTTGCGAAAAATATAGTCTCAGATAATTCAAATCTAAATTTTGATAATTATGATCAAATAAGTGATAAGTTAACAGTTTTATCTATAGAACAGGCTCTACTTTTAATTAAAAAGAACCTTAAGAGTTTAGGGATTAACCACGATAATTTTGTTAGTGAAAAAAGCATTGTTTTAAACAATGAAGTAGAGAGTGTAATAAAATTTTTAGAGAAAAATAAATTTGTATATAAAGGAAAAATTAAAGCTCCAGCTGGAGATGAGGATAAAAACTGGGTAGAACGAGAACAGTTACTTTTTAAATCTACTGATTTTGGTGATGATAAAGATAGAGCATTACAAAAGTCTGACGGTGCTTGGACTTATTTTGCAAGTGATGTTGCTTATCATAAAAATAAAGTAGATCGTAAATTTGATTATTTAATAAATATTCTTGGTGCAGATCATGCTGGTTATATAAAAAGAATTTCATCTTCAGTTGAAGCTTTATCAGGAAAAAAAGATAAATTGATTTGTAAAATTAGTCAGCTTGTAAAACTAATTAAAGACAACAAACCATTTAAAATGTCTAAAAGAAAGGGTGACTACATTACCGTTGATGATTTAATTGAAGAAGTTGGAAAAGATGCAACTAGATTTATCATGCTCAACAGAAGTAGTGATGTAGAATTAGATTTTGATTTTGATGCGGTAAAAGAAAAATCAAAAGATAATCCATTATATTATGTTCAATATTGTTATGCCAGAATTTCATCTGTCTTTAGACATATTGATAAAGATTTAAATTCAAATATTAAATTGGATGATTTTAGTTTTGAATACTCAAATGATGAGATCAAAATTTTAAAAAAGATTTCAGAATGGCCTAAATGTATCGATGCAGCTAGTTCAAAATTAGAACCACATAGAATACCAGTGTATTTATATGATCTAGCTTCAGAATTTCACTCATATTGGAATCTTGGTAAACAAAACCCTGAAAAAAGATTTATAAATGATCAAAAAATAGTTACACCAGATAAATTAATTTTTTTAAAAGCAATATCTAACGTTGTAAAATCAGGAATGGATATAGTTGGTGTAGATACACCAGATAAAATGTAATGCTAAAAGAAATTAAGTATTTAATATTTATTCTTGTAATTGCTTTATTTATTTTTTTGACTGGTAGATATTATTTTTCAGATGAAAATAAGAAAAAATCATACAGATCTTATAAAAACAATGATGAGAAAATTAAATTATATTCAAAAAATTTACCAGTTTTGGAAAACGATACACAAAATATAATAGAGTACGTTAAGCAAACAAATAAAAAAAAGAAAAAAAAGTTTAATTTTTGGAAACTTTTAGAGAATGATTAAGAATAGAAGAGCTTTTATAGTTGGTTTAAAATCATCAATATTATCAAATAAAGAAATAACTTTTTTAAAGAAATATAAACCATGGGGTGTTATTTTATTTTCCAGAAACATAAGTTCTATTGAACAAACTAAAAAATTAACTGATAGAATAAAAAAGATATTTAAGGACAAAAAATACCCAATATTAATTGATCAAGAAGGTGGAAGAGTAAATCGATTAAGTAAAATTATCTCATTTGATAATTTGACTTCTGAATATTTTGGCAATTTATTTTTAAAAGATAACAAAAAATTTAATATTATTTATAAATTATTTATTGATAAGACTTCGTATTTACTTAAATCAATCGGTGTTAATTTAAATACCGTTCCTGTTTTAGACCTTCGGGTTAAAGGAGCTAGCAACATTATTGGTGATAGGTCTTTTTCAAAAAATAAAAAAAATATCTCTAAAATTGGAGATATTTGTATTGATTATTTTCATGAAAATTCCATTGGAACTGTGATGAAACATATACCAGGGCATGGATTAGCTAAGGTAGATAGTCATAAATTTACTCCTATAGTTACCAAAAACTTAAATTATTTGAATAAAAATGATTTTTTTCCATTCAAGAAAAAACAAAGCTATTTTGCAATGACAGCACATGTAATATATCGAAGCATTGATAAGTTAAATACAGCTACACACTCTAAAAAAATTATAAACTTAATTAGAAATAAAATTGGTTTTAAAAACATTTTAATTTCAGATGATTTATCAATGAAAAGTTTAAAAGATGATTTAAAAACTAATACGATTAAAACATTTAGCGCAGGTTGTAATCTTGCTCTTCATTGTAATGGCAAATTGTCTGAAATGAGGGTAGTTGGTGATAATTCACCAAAGGTTAGTAATTTTATCATAAAAAAAACATCGCTATTTTATAAAATTTTAAGTTAATATCTGGCCATGACTATTTCTGATTCTGCACTATTTAATGTTGATATTAATAATTATAATGGCCCTCTAGATGTCCTTTTAGATTTAGCAAAAGCTCAAAAAGTAGATCTTGAAGAGATATCAATTACAAAGTTAGCAGATCAGTTTCACGATTATATTACAAAAGAAAAAGATTTAAATTTAGAAATTGCTTCTGAATATTTATTGATGGCAACTTGGTTAGCATATTTAAAATCTAAATTGTTACTTCCAGGAACACCAGAAGAAGAATTTAAAGTTCAAGAAGTCGCTGAAAAATTAAAATTACAACTTAAAAAATTAGAATTGATAAGATTGCTTTCCGAACAAATGCTCAAAAGAAAAAGATTAGGAAGAGAAATTCGATCAAGAGGAATGAAAGGAAATATAAGATCTATTTATAGTAATGAGTATAATTTAAGTTTATTTGAGCTTCTCAAGTCATATTCAACAATTATTATGACTAAAGACTTTCAAAAAATGAATATTCCAAAATTACCTGTATTTACTGCTGAGGATGGAATTAAAACAATAAAAGAATTTTTTGGTAAATTGATTGATTGGAAAAAATTAGATGATTTAATTCCTCAAAATTTTAAAAACAGCTCAAAATATAAAAGTACTGGTAAGGCAGGAATATTTGCAGGTTCTTTAGAGTTAGTTAAAGAAGGAAATCTTACCATGAAACAGGAAAAATTGTTTGATGATATTTATGTGAAGGAAAATAATGATTAAAAAAGAAAAAATTACAAAAGATAATATAGTTAAATTTCCTTCTAAGTTGTCCGAGTTAGAAAAAGAAATAGAAGCAGTTATTTTTGCTGCTGCTGAACCATTAGATTTTGATACAATTGAAAGCAAAGTTACTAAAAAAGGTAGCGTCTCTAAATCATTAGAAAAGTTGCAGCAAGAATACTCTAAACGTGGAATTAATCTAGTTTGCATAAAAGAAAAGTGGTCCTTCAGAACTTCTCCTAACTTGTCAAACATCATGTCACAAGAAAGAACGGTAGAAAAAAAACTTTCTAAAGCTGCAGTTGAGACTTTGGCTATAATTGTTTATCACCAGCCAGTTACCAGAGCTGAGATTGAAGAAATAAGAGGTGTAGCATTTGGAACAAATACTCTTGAAATATTGATGGAGCTTGATTGGGTAAAGCCAGGTGGTCGTAAAGATGTGCCAGGTAAGCCAATTCAATATGTCACAACTGATGAATTTTTAAGTCACTTTAATCTCCAAAAATTATCAGATCTGCCCACAATTGATGAATTAGGTGCAGCTGGTTTAATTGATAGTACAAGTATTGATAATGCAATTTTTGGAACTGGTAAATTCTATAAAGAAAAACAAGATGAGAAAAAAGAGGATATATATTCTAATATTGATGAGATGTTAAACAGCACTCTTGATACAGAGGAGAAAGATTAACTAAAAAGTAACTTTTAAATTAATCATAAAAAGTATATAAGTTTTTTATGAGCATAGGAATTTGGCAAATAGCAATCGTAGTTATATTAGTAGTCTTATTATTTGGACGAGGTAAAATTTCTAGTCTAATGGGTGATGTAGCTAAGGGAATTAAAAGTTTCAAAAAAGGAATGGCGTCAGACGTTACTGACGATACCGAGCCAAAAAATATCTCCGACGAAAATAAAGACTCAGAAAACAAAGATTAAATCACATGCCTACTATTGGTTGGTTTGAGATATTAATTGTTGTTGCTATTGCAATTGTCGTTCTCGGGCCAAAAGACTTTCCAATCATGTTAAAGAAAGCTGGTTCTTGGATAGGGACCGCTAAAAGATATGTAAGCAATATTCAAAATGAAGTTTCTAATTTAGAAATTGATGAAGAAAAAATTGAAAACAAAATAAAAAAAGAAACTAAAAAAGATGAGCAATGAAGAAAATGAAGGTGGATTTGTTACCCATCTAACAGAACTAAGAAAAAGATTAATAAATAGTTTTATATTTTTAATAATCTTTTTTGTTATTTGCTATATATTTGCAGAACACATTTATGGGTTTTTAGTTGATCCATTTGCTCAAGCAGTAAAAGATGATGGTTCTGATAGAAGGCTTATTTTTACTGCTTTACAAGAAACTTTTTTGACTTATATCAAGGTATCTTTTTTCACTGCTTTTTTTGTAACATGTCCATTTATTCTAATGCAAATATGGAAATTTATTGCACCAGGTTTATATAAACATGAAAAAATTGCTATACTTCCATATCTAATATTAACACCTATACTTTTCTTTTTAGGGGGCATGCTTGTTTACTATTTGATAATGCCTCTAGCTATTAAATTCTTTTTATCATTTGAAAGTACAGGGATGTCTACAAATCTACCAATTCAATTGGAGGCAAAAGTAAATGAATACTTGTCACTTGTTATGAAATTAATTTTTGCATTTGGAATAAGTTTCCAACTTCCTATAGTCTTAAGCTTGTTAGCAAGAATAGGTGTTGTTGATAGTCTATTTCTAAAAGAAAGAAGAAAGTATGTTGTTGTAATTATATTTGCTGCTGCTGCATTATTAACACCGCCAGATCCAATTACTCAAATAGGTTTAGCCATTCCATTATTAATTTTATATGAATTATCAATATTTTCAGTAAAATTTATAGAAAATAAAAATTTAAAAAAAACTGATGCATAATTTAAAAGAGATAAGAAAAGATTTTTCAAAATTTGAAAAAGATCTTGAAAAACGCTCAGTTAAAATTGATTTAAACAATTTAAAAAAACTCGATGAGTTAAATAGAGATTTAATACAAAAGAAAGAAAATTTAGAAAAAGAAAAAAAAGATATTTCAAAATCTAAAGATGAAAGTCTATTCAAAAAATCTAAAGAAATATCCGCAGAATTAGAGAAGATTTCTGAGCAACAAAAAAACATTAAAACTGAATTAGATAATATTTTATCAAGTTTACCAAATATACCTCATCAAGATGTTCCAAATGGAAAAGATGAAAATGATAATGTGGAAGTTTTAAAAGCTGGGAAAGTTCCTAAATTTGATTTTAAACCCAAATCTCATTACGAACTTGGTGAAAATTTAGGCATGCTTGATTTTGATCTTGCAACAAAAACAACAGGATCAAGGTTTGTATTTGTTAAAAAAGAGCTTGCGTTATTAGAAAGAGCTTTATCTAACTTTATGCTAGATACTCATATTATTCAAAATGGTTATCAAGAAATCTCACCGCCATTGATAGCATCTGATAATACAATGTATGGAACTGGCCAATTACCAAAATTTGAAAACGATCAATTTGAAATAAAATTTGATGAAGGATCTGATAGAAAATTTTTAATTCCAACTGCTGAAGTAATATTAACTAACATTGTTAAGGATAAAATTGTTGACCTAAAAGATTTACCTATGAGATTCGTTGCTTCGACTCCATGTTTTAGAAAAGAAGCTGGAAGTTATGGAAAAGATACAAAAGGAATGATTAGACAGCATCAATTTTATAAAGTTGAGATGGTAAGTATTGTGGAAAAAGAAAATTGCTTAGAAGAATTAGAGCGAATGACTAATTGTGCGACAGATATCCTAGATAAGTTAGAATTACCTTACAGAAAGGTAATTTTATGCTCAGGCGATATAGGTTTCAGTGCTGAAAAAACATATGATATTGAAGTGTGGTTACCATCAGAAGATAAGTATCGTGAAATATCATCATGCTCTTCTTGTTCAACATTTCAGGCACAAAGAATGAAATCAAGATATAAAAATAAAAACAAAGAAACTATTTTTGTCGGAACATTAAATGGAAGTGGCTTAGCTGTGGGTAGAACTTTAATTGCTTTACTAGAAAACTATCAACAAAAAGATGGTTCGATTGTTGTTCCAAAGGTACTGCGACCGTATATGAATAATTTGGAATTGATTTCAGTTAAATAAAGTTGTTTTAATTACATAGATAGTATAAGTATTCACATAATTTATAAGGAGATTTATGGAAGGTTCAGGAATAGGACAATTTATACCGTTAATTTTAATTTTTGTTATTTTTTATTTTTTCTTAATAAGACCACAGCAAAAAAAAGTTAAAGAGCACAAAGCAATGGTTGAAAGCCTTAAGAGAGGTGACAAGGTTGTTACTTCTGGTGGAATTACAGGTACAGTAGAAAGACTTATAGATAATGATAAAGTTGAAGTAGAAATTGCTGAAAACGTAAAAGTTGAGATAGTTAAATCAACTGGTATTCAGAGTCTTGTCAATACAAGTACTCAAGAAATTAAAAAATAATTATTTTTAGTTAAGTGCTTTATTTCTCTAAGTTAAGAATTTTATTTATTACTGTTTTTTCAGTTTTATTTATTTTAATTGCTTCATCAAATCTTTTTAAATTTGATGATAATTTTTTTAACAAAAAAATTAATCTAGGATTAGACCTCCAGGGTGGATCATATCTATTACTTGAAATTGATAATGAACCTGTAATTGAACAAAAATTACAAAACCTAACAACAACAATCAGAAATTACTTTAAAGAAAAAAATATCAAAATAAATAATATAAAAATAGAAAATCAAAATATTTTTTTTAATGTCGTAGATAATTATAAGCAATCAGTCATAGATGTTTTTCAGGATGAAAATAGTGATCTAAACCCTTATTATCCAAGATTTAAATCACATCAGTTAGAAATTGAAGATACAGGATTAAATTTTAAAGTGAATTTTTCAAGACAGGGTTTAATTAAACTTAAAACTTCTTCTCAAGATCAAGCTATAGAAATAGTTAGAAGAAGGGTAGATGAAGTTGGAACTAATGAGCCCAACATACTTAAAAGAGGAAATAACCGAATTTTAGTAGAGCTTCCTGGTTTAGATGATCCAATGAGGATTAAATCATTACTTGGTAAAACTGCAAATTTAACTTTTAGATTTGTAACAAATGATGAAAGTGATCGTTTTGGTATTGAAAAACTAAAATTTGAAAATGGTCTAGAAGAAGCCATGGTAAGTAAAAGGATTATAATTAGTGGTGAAAATTTACTAGATGCTCAACCTAAAATGGATACGCAAACTAATCAAACCATTGTATCTTTTACATTAGATAGAGTAGGAGCAAAAAGATTTGGTAAGGCAACTTCAACTGGTATTGGAAAACAATTAGCAATTGTCCTGGATGGTAAAATTATTAGTGCACCTGTTGTTAGAGACACGATTGCTAGTGGATCAGGACAGATTAGTGGAGGTTTTACATTCCAAACTGCAACTGATCTAGCTTTACTATTAAGATCAGGAGCATTACCAGCTCCATTAGAAATAATAGAAGAAAGAACAGTAGGACCAGATCTTGGACAAGATTCAATTAATGCCGGAATGATTGCTTTAGCAATAGGCTTTATGTTGGTTATAATATTTATGTTTGTAAAATATAAAATTTTTGGGTTAATTACTAATATAACTCTGATAGTTAATTTATTTATTCTTTTGGGAGTTTTGACCTTGTTTGAGGCCACCTTAACATTACCAGGTATTGCCGGTATTATTCTAACCGTAGGTATGGCAGTTGATGCAAATGTTTTAATTTTTGAGAGGATTAAAGAAGAACTAAAAGATGAGACCAATAATATTTTAGCTTTTGATGGTGGTTATACCAAATCAAGAACAGCTATTTTAGATGCTAATATTACCACTTTGTTAGCTGCAATTATTTTATTTTTTATGGGTTCGGGTCCAGTGAAAGGTTTTGCTGTAACTTTAGGAGTTGGAATATTTACTACGCTATTCTCAGTTTATTTTATAGCAAGGCTATTTACTAGTATTTATGTATCTAGAAACAAAAATAAGGAAAAATTAATCTAATGATAGCTTTTAACAAATATTATAATCACTTTAATTTTCTATCATCAGCTTTAATAGCTGTTTCGTTATTATTACTAATATTTAAAGGACTTAATTTTGGTATAGATTTTAAAGGTGGTACTTTAATTGAATTAAGAGCTTCAGACTCTAAAATAAATGTAAGTTCATTAAGAGATAGATTTAGTCAAATGGATTTAGGCGATGTATCAGTAAAAAAATTTGGTAATGATACAGATTTTTTAGTAAAATTTGAAAATAATGATAGTAAGAAGAATATTATTGAGGAAATTAAAGCTAATTTAGATAAATCTTTTGCAAACAATTATGATTTTAGAAGAGTAGAGAATGTTGGCCCAAAGGTAAGTGCTGAATTATTAAAATCAGGAGTAATAGCAATATCTTTGTCATTAGCATTAATGTTAATTTATATTTGGATAAGATTTGAATGGCAATTTAGTTTGGGAGCTATTTTAGCTTTGTTCCACGATGTCATTGTAACATTAGGAATTTTTTCTTTATTTAGTTTAGAAATAAACTTATCAATTATAGCAGCTGTATTAACAATAGTTGGATACTCAATGAATGATACTGTTGTAATTTTTGACCGTGTTAGAGAAAATCTTAGAAAATATTCTGATATTAAAATTTTTGAATTAACAAATATTTCAATCAACGAAACATTATCAAGAACTATAATAACTTCTGCAACTACTTTACTTGCTTTATTAGCTATTTATTTTTTTGGGGGAGAAATATTAAAAGGATTTTCACTTGCAATGATACTTGGTGTTGTTTTTGGAACCTATTCATCAATTTATATAGCTAATACTGTTTTGGTTAGATTAAGAGTTTCTCAAAAAACTGTTCTTAGAGAGGACGATAAAAAATAATTTAATATAAGTTTTGAGCTATTACCATTGTAAGTAACATTGGTAATGATAATAAAGTGTTTGTTCTTGAGAAAAGCATTGCAGTTTTAGCTGATTTTGCTTTTGTATCAGGATCACTTTCTACAATTCCTAAAGCTCTTTTTTGGTTTGGCCAAATAACAAACCAAACATTAAAAGCCATTATAATTCCTAGCCACATTCCAATTCCAATTGCAGTATGTTTAGGTACACCTGAACCGATACTTAATGTCATTGCATCATGAAGATATCCATTTAAAAGAGCAAGAATTAATCCAGAAAGAACTGTTAATGCAGCAGCCCATCTAAAATAAAACAATGCAGCTGGAGCAATCACTTTACCTATAGCTGGTTTTTGTTCATCAGGAATTTTTCCCATATTAGGAATTTGAACAAAATTAAAATACCAAAGCAATCCAATCCACATAATTGCAACAATTACATGTATGTATCTGAATAACCAGCTCCAGAATAATGTATCAAAAGCCATCCCATCATTTAAATAAAACAACCCTAGAAACAGCAATATTGCAATTGCTAGTGATGCATGAACAGTTTTTGATAAAGATGATAATAAATTACTCATGATTCATCTAACTATACACTAATTTTAAAAAAATTTTAAGTTCTTAAATCTAAGCTAGAAGAGGTTTCAAAAATTGACCTGTGTAACTTCCTTTAACTTTGCATACTTCCTCGGGTTTACCTTCGGCGACAATATTACCACCTTTTACACCACCTTCAGGCCCCATATCTACAATGTAATCTGCCGTTTTAATTACATCTAAATTATGCTCGATAACTACCACCGTGTTCCCAAGTTTTACGAATGTGTGAAGTATTTCCAAAAGTTTTTTAATATCATGTTGATGCAAACCTGTAGTCGGTTCATCTAATATATACATTGTTTTTCCAGTTGATCTCTTTGATAATTCTTTTGCTAACTTAATTCTTTGAGCTTCACCACCTGATAGTGTTGTTGCTTGTTGACCAATTTTTATATAACCCAGTCCAACTTTTTTAAGAGTTAATAATTTTGTTTTTATATTTGATATATTTTCAAAATATTCACAACCTTCATCAACTGACATATCTAATACATCAGCAATACTTTTACCTTTAAATTTAATCTCCAAAGTTTCTCTATTGTACCTAGTTCCCTTACACTCATCACACTGTATATAAACATCAGGTAAAAAATGCATTTCATATGTTATTACACCATCACCCTCACAAACTTCACATCTACCACCTTTTACATTGAAAGAAAATCTTCCTGGTTTATATCCTCTAGTTTTAGATTCTGGTAGACTTGTAAACCAATCTCTGATGGGCCCAAAGGCTCCTGTATATGTTGCTGGATTTGATCTAGGTGTTCTACCAATAGGAGATTGGTCAATATCAATTATTTTATCAATTAATTCTACTCCTTTATATCCTGTAAATGATTTAGGTGTTTTTCTTGCTTTATTGTTTAAAGTTAAATTTAAGGCATGAAATAGAGTTTGTAATATTAGTGTAGATTTTCCACTGCCAGAGACACCAGTGACACAAGTAAAAGTTCCAGTAGGAATTTTAAGATTTACATTATTTAGATTATTTCCACTTGCACCATTGATTTCGACAAACCTACCATTTTTAGCTAAACGTCTAATTTTAGGAATTTCGATTGTTTTTTTATTTGCAAGATATTGACCCGTAATACTATTTTTATCTTTTTTAATTTCTTCATATGATCCTTGCGCTGTTATCTCTCCACCGTTACTTCCAGCTTCAGGACCTAGATCAATAATATGATCTGCATTTTCCATTGTCTCAGTATCATGCTCAACAACAATAACGGTATTGCCAAGATCTCGTAATCTTTTTAATGCGTTAATAAGCTTCACATTATCTTTTTGATGTAATCCAATTGAAGGTTCATCCAAAACATATAATACACCTGTTAGTCCAGATCCAATCTGAGAAGCCAATCTTATTCTTTGAGCTTCACCACCTGATAAAGTTCCAGATTCCCTAGATAATGTTAAATAGTCTAAACCAACATTTAGTAAAAAATTTAATCTTTCATTTATTTCTTTTAAAACATGTTCAGCAATTTTAAATTGTCTTTTATCAAGATTATTTTCTAAATTCTTAAACCATTCTGCTGCATCTAAAATAGATTTTTTTGTTACTTCACTAATATTAAGATCATTTATTTTAATACATAGTGCTTCCTCTTTTAATCTGTCACCATTGCACGCTTCACATGGAGTATCAGATTGATATTCAGCAATAGCTTCTCTTTTCCATTCGCTATCAGACTCTAAAAATCTCCTTTCAAGATTATTAATTACACCCTCAAATGTTTTTTTATAAGAATATTTCTCATAACCATCATCATAATTAAATTTAATTTCATCTTCATCTGAACCATAAAGAATAATATCTTTAATTTTTTTGTGTAATTTTTTCCATTTTTCATCTAAAGAAAAACCATAATGTTTTGCTAAAGATGCTAAAGTTTGAGCATAATATAATGTGGTTGATTTTGACCAAGGTTCAATTGCTCCATCTGCTAAACTTTTTCTTTCATCAGGAACAACTAAATTTGGATCAACATTTAACTTCATACCAATACCTTCACACTCTTCACAAGCACCATAGGGACTGTTAAATGAAAAAAGTCTTGGCTCAATTTCCTCAATTGTAAAACCACTCTCAGGGCAAGCAAACTTTGTAGAGTAAATTAATTTTTCTATTTTTCTAAATTTTTGAGGGAGTGTTTCATCTTCATATTCAACAAACACTAAACCGTTAGCTAAATTTACTGCTGTTTCAATACTTTCAGCTAATCTATTTCCAAGTTTTGAATTTAAAACTACTCTATCGACTAAGACTGAAATATCATGTTTAAGTTTTTTATCTAGATTAGGTGATTTTTCAATATCATATAAAACATTATCAATTTTAATTTTTCTAAATCCTCTTCTTTTGTAACTTAAAATATCTTTTTTATATTCACCCTTACGACCTCTTACCACCGGAGCGAAAATATATATTGTTGATTTTTTTGGTAATTTTTTAACCAAATCTACTATTTGTGTAATTGTTTGTGAGGTTATTGGTTTACCTGTAAATGGCGAGTAAGGGATACCTGCTCTAGCATATAACACCCTCATGTAATCATAAATTTCAGTTACAGTTGCAACAGTAGATCTAGGATTTTTTGAAGTATTTTTTTGTTCTATTGCGATAGCTGGACTTAATCCTTCGATTAAATCAACATTTGGTTTTTTCATTTTATCTAAAAACTGACGTGCATATGCGGATAAACTCTCAACATATCTCCTTTGACCTTCCGCGTAGATAGTATCAAAAGCTAAAGACGATTTTCCAGACCCTGATAGACCCGTTATGACTACAAATTTGTCTTTCGGAATCTCTACAGTAATATTCTTCAAATTATGTTCTTTAGCGCCCTTAATAACTATCTTTTTCATCATAATTTTAGTTGCTTTGAGTTAATAAAATTAATATTCAGAAGAATTGTGATATAATTCTAATTAACTAATTTAACAAATATTAAATATTATGGCTGGAAGTTTAAATAAAGTATTATTAATTGGTCGTTTGGGCGCAGATCCTGAAATTAAGCAAATGGTAAATGGCAAAAGTGTAGCCAGATTAAGCCTCGCAACAAGTCAATCCTGGAAAGATAAAAACACAGGAGAAAGAAAAGAAAAAACAGAGTGGCACCGTGTAGTTGTATTTAACGAAGGTTTAGTAAATGTTGTACAACAATATTTAAAAAAAGGTGCTCAAGTTTATGTTGAAGGACAACTTACGACAAGAAAATGGAAAGACGAACAATCAGGACAAGATAAATACTCAACTGAAATAGTTATACAGGGTTATAATTCTTCACTAACAATGTTGGGTGGAGGAAATTCTGGCGGTGGAATTCAAAATGACACAA
Source organism: uncultured Pelagibacteraceae bacterium (assembly GCA_902611405.1). GTDB lineage: Bacteria > Pseudomonadota > Alphaproteobacteria > Pelagibacterales > Pelagibacteraceae > Pelagibacter. Next base: position 21,268 of record CACLZL010000011.1, on the reverse strand, counting down.
CTCAACAAAATAATATTGAGGATTCTTCTCAAGTGTCGGATATGGATGATGAAATTCCATTTTAATTTCTATGAAAAATACTGAAGAGTTAAAAGATAAAAATATAAAATTAATCTCAATGCATGATGAGATGAGCTCATCATATCTGTCCTATGCAATGAGTGTAATTGTAAGTCGAGCACTTCCTGATGTAAGAGACGGATTAAAACCTGTTCATAGAAGAATTTTATATGCAATGTACAAAGGTGGATATGATTGGTCTAAACAATTTAGAAAATCTGCAAGAATAGTCGGAGACGTTATTGGTAAATATCACCCCCATGGTGATCAGTCTGTTTATGATGCTTTGGTTAGAATGGTGCAAGATTTTTCTATGAGCTTACCATTAATCCAAGGTCAAGGAAATTTTGGATCTATAGATGGTGATCCAGCTGCAGCAATGAGATATACTGAAACTCGTTTGTCGAAAGTTTCTCAATTTCTGATTGATGATATTGAAAAAAATACAATTACTTTTAAAAGCAATTACGATGAAACTGAGAAAGAACCTGGTGTTTTACCAGCACAGTTTCCAAATTTATTAGTAAATGGAGCAGGTGGGATCGCTGTTGGTATGGCAACAAGTATACCTCCTCACAATTTAGGTGAAATTATTGATGGTACTTTGGCCTTAATAGATAATAAAGATATTAAAATTAGAGAGTTAATGAAACATATACCTGGTCCAGATTTTCCAACTGGTGGTGTAATTATAGGTAAAGATATAATTAAACAAGGGTATAATAATGGAAGAGGCTCATTTAAGATAAGAGGTGAAATCTCAATTGAACAACAAAAAAATGGTCGTGAAAGACTGGTAATAACTTCAATACCGTATCAAGTTAACAAATCTGTTTTAAACGAAAGGATTGCTCAGTTAGTAAGAGAAAAAAAGATAGAAGGTATAAGAGATATTCGAGACGAATCGAATAGAGAAGGTATTAGAGTGGCAATAGATTTAAGAAACGGTGTAGAACCAGAAACTATAAAGAGACAATTATATAAAAACACTCAAATAGAAAGTTCGTTTGGTTTTAATACTTTAGCTATTGTTGAGGGAAAACCTCAAACGTGTACTTTAAAAGATTTTTTATCTAATTTTTTAACTTTTAGAGAAGATGTAGTTATTAAGAAAACTAAATTTGATCTTCATAAAGCTGAAGAACGAGCACATATTTTAATCGGATTATCAGTGTCAGTCGAAAATCTAGATAAAATAATAAAAATTATTCGATCATCTAAAACGCCCGATGATGCTAAAATATCAATTTTAAAAACTAAATGGAAAATAAATAAATCTCGAAAATTAATTTCTTTAGTAGAGGGAAAAAAAGGTAAAAACCTATATTCTTTATCCGAACCACAAGTTTTAGCTATTTTAGAATTAAGACTTCAAAAATTAACTGCATTAGGAATAAATGAGATTGAAGTTGAAATTAAAAAATTAGCTGAATTAATCATCAAATATAAAAAGATTATTTCATCAAAAAAAGAACTTTTAAAAGTAATCAGCGAAGAATTAAAAAATATTAAAGAGAAATTTGCTATTCCAAGAAGAACTAAAATTATTGATGCTGTTTTAAACTACGATATTGAGGAAACAATCCAAAAACAATCGGTAATAATTACAGTTACATTACAAGGATACATAAAAAGAGATTCATTGGATGGAGTAAAAAAACAAAAAAGAGGTGGTAAGGGGAAATCAGGCATAACAACTAGAGATCAAGATTCTGTTGTTCAAACATTATCAGTAAATACTCATACTTCAGTTCTATTCTTTTCTACTGAGGGTTTAGTTTACAAGATTAAAGCATGGAAAATCCCAGAAGGATCATCCTCATCAAAAGGAAAGTCTTTATTTAATATTTTACCCTTAAAGAGTCATCAGGCAATAAGCTCAATTATGCCAATGCCAGAGGAAGAAACAGATTTAAAAAATTATCAAATTATTTTTGCTACAGCTCAAGGAAAAGTAAGAAAAAATAGTTTAGAGGATTTTTCGTCAATTAATGCATCTGGAAAAATTGCAATGAAATTAGACAATAATGATAAAATTGTTGGTGTTAAAATTTGTAAAGATGACCAAGATGTAATTTTGAGTACGAAGTTTGGTAAATGCATAAGATTCGAAGCTAAAAAATTAAGAGTTTTTAAAGGCAGATCATCTAAAGGAATTAAAGGGATAGAGTTAGCACCTAACGATCAAATTGTATCATTATCAGTTATTGATAATGATAAAACAAAAAAAAATGGAAAAAAAACAAAAGATGAAAAATCTGAAATTAAAGCAAAAGAGAAATTTGTTTTATCAATAAGTGAAAATGGTTATGGAAAAAAAACCTCTCATATAGATTATAGAGTTACTAACAGAGGTGGAAAAGGAATTATAGGAATAGTAAACTCCCCAAGAAATGGTAATATTACATCATCATTCCCGGTTTATGAGGGAGATGAAATTTTAATATCTACTAACAAAGGTAGAGTAATTAGAGTTGCTGTAAAAGAAATAAGAACTGCAGGAAGAAATACGCAAGGAGTAAGAATAATTAAGTTATCGGGTGAAGAAAAAGTTGTTTCAGCTATCAAAATTGATGATAATTTAATTTAATGAATAAAACAGTAATTTATCCAGGAACTTTTGATCCTATTACTTTCGGTCACATCGATGTTATAAAAAAAGCACTAAAATTATTTGACAAAATTATAGTCGGTGTCTCTGATGAAAGTAATAAAAATTATTTATTTAATTCTGATGAAAGAATCGAGATAGTTAATAAAGCTTTATTTAAAGATCTTAAATTAAATAAAAAAAAAATTGACGTAGTTTCCTTTGGTTCTTTAACAACAGATTTATGCAAAAAATATAAATCAAACATTATTTTAAGGGGTTTAAGAGCAGTATCTGATTTTGAGTATGAATTCCAATTAGCTGGTATGAATAGAAAATTAAACCAAAATATAGAAACAATATTTTTAATGTCTGATGTTGAAAATCAAATAATTTCATCAAGATTTGTAAAAGATATAGTCAAATTAAAAGGTGATATAAGAAAATTTACTACTAAAAGTACAATTAAATCTTTAAAAAATAAATATGAGTAAAATTTTATTTAAAATTTTTATTTTGTTTTTTTTTATTAATAATCAATCAATAGCTGAGGAGAATATAATGATTTTAAAACTAAAAGATGGTGACGTTAAAATAGAATTATTTGAAGATGTTGCACCAAATCACGTAAAAAGAATAATGGAACTAGCAAATAGTGGTAAATACGATAATGTTGTTTTTCATAGAGTTATAGATGGATTTATGGCTCAAACAGGTGATGTTAAATTTGGAAATTCAGAATCAAAAGATTATGATCTTAGAAGAGCTGGTATGGGTGGTTCAGACTTGCCAGATTTAAAACAGGAATTTAATAGTTTGCCTCATGATAGAGGAACTTTATCAATGGCGCGATCTCAAGATCCTAATAGTGCCAATAGTCAATTTTTTATTTGTTTTCAACCAGCACCCTTTTTAGATAGACAATATACAGTTTTTGGAAAGGTTATAGAGGGTATGGAATTAGTAGACAATATTAAAAGGGGTGATCAAAATAATAATGGTGCTGTTGAAGATCCAGATAAAATTTTAAGTTTTAAATCAAAGTAACTTTTTTAGATGGCATTTAAAAAATTTGCCTTTAATGTTTTAAAAGAAGATAAGTTTGCTAGATGTGGATTAATTAAAACACATCGTGGTAACATTCAAACTCCAGCATTTATGCCAGTTGGTACCCAAGCTACTGTGAAGGCTTGCACTATAGACGATATTAAAAAAACTGGTTCAGAAATTATACTTTCAAATACTTATCACCTAATGATAAGACCCGGTGTTGAAAGAATTCAATCAGCTGGTGGCTTACATGATTTTATGAATTGTGATCTCCCTATTTTAACTGACTCTGGTGGCTTTCAAGTAATGTCTTTATCCAAACTAAATAAAATCGATAGAGAGAAAGGTGCAATATTTAACTCACATGTAGATGGAAAAAAATTTTATTTAAGCCCAGAGGAAAGTATCAGAATTCAATTGGGATTAAATTCAGATATTGTGATGATTATGGATGAGTGTCCAAAAAAGACTAATGACTATAATGTTATAAAAAAATCGATGGATCTATCAATTTATTGGGCTAAAAGATCAAAAAAAGCATTCGGTACAAATCCACACAAAGCTTTATTTGGAATTGTGCAAGGTGGATTATTTAAAGATTTAAGAATTAAATCACTTCAAGAACTACTAAAACTTAAATTTGATGGTTATGCCATTGGAGGATTAGCAGTTGGTGAAACTCAGAGTGAAATGTTTAAAGTCCTAGATGATTTAAAGGAACATTTACCTATCAATAAACCACACTATCTTATGGGTGTTGGAACACCCTCTGATATTTTGGGAGCTGTCAAAAGAGGCATCGATATGTTTGATTGTGTCCTACCAACTAGATCCGGAAGAACAGGTTTAGCCTTCACCTGGAAAGGTAGAATAAACATTAAAAATAATCAATATCAGAAAGATAACAAACCTCTTGACTCAAATTGTCAAAATTTAAATTTGAATAAATATTCTAAAAACTATTTAAATCATTTATTTAATACAAACGAAATTTTGGCTTCTATGATCCTTACATTACACAACATAAATTTTTATCAGGAATTAATGTCAGAAATCCGAAAAAATATTAGTGCAGGAACCTTTGATGAATTTCACGATAAATACATTGATAAGTTGTAGTTATTTACGGTGTGCTATTTTGTTAACTTAATCTGCTCAAAATGATCAATTTAATAAGGTTAATTAGGTATATTTTTTTAATACAACGAATTGAAAAATAAAATTTTATCTATATACAAACAATGTTCATTTTAAAAAAATGAATCATTGTTTTGGGCCGTTAGCTCAGTTGGTAGAGCAATTCCCTTTTAAGGAATGGGTCGATGGTTCGAGTCCATCACGGCTCACCACTAATTGATTTAGCTTATTTCAATTGGTGGATAATCTAAGATCACTCCATTCATTTTTTCATTTAAATCTTTAATTCTGTTATCCGATGATGGATGAGTACTCATAAATTGAGGTGGCTCTTTGCCTTTGTTAAGCTCTTTCATTCTTTCCCAAATTTTTACAGTTTCTCTTATGTCATATCCTGACAATGAGGAAAATATCATCCCTAAATAATCTGCTTCACTTTCTTGTCTTCTATTAAATGGATTTAATAATCCTAATTGTGTTATTAAACCGACAGATCCTCCTGTAGCTCTATTAACTTCAGATAATTTACCGCCACTAAAAATATCTATTAGAGTTGTGCTTGTGTTAACAAGTTTAACTCTGCTAGCTCTTTCAACAGAATGTTTTGCAACAGCATGTGCAATTTCGTGACCCATTACGGCAGCTAATCCATCTGTATTTTTGGTAGCATCTAGAATTCCAGTATATACAGCTATCTTTCCTCCTGGCATGCACCAAGCATTTCTAACCTTTTTTCTATCAATTAATATATATTCCCATTCAAAATTCAAAGTTGGATCTTCTAATCCTTCCCTAAAAAAATATTCTGATATAGAATTTTCCATTCTTTTTCCAATTTCTTTTATTTCATTAAGTGTTTTTGTGTCATCGCTCATTTTTTCTTTTTCTTTAATTTTTTCATAAATTCGAGCTGCTTGTGCATTAAGTTTAGCTTCTGAAACAATTTTTAACTGTTTTCTGTCTGTTATTGGAGCAGTAGCGCATGAAGTTAATAAAATACTTCCACATCCACATCCCATATAAGATAAAAATTTTCTTCTATTCATAACTATATAATTTGATAATACTAGATTAACATGAATCTTAATAATAAAATATTAATAGTATTATTTATTATTTTAATTTTGTTTGTTATTTACGCAAGTTACAGTTAATTTTATGGCAAAAAAAGGTAGCAAAAAATCTATTTCTTTAACTCTGAGAAACTATTTTATAACTGGAGTAGTGGTTTTAATTCCAATTGGTTTTACGTTATATTTAACTAAAATTTTAATAGGAATATCATCAAATTTAATTCCAAAAAATATTAATCCGAATAGTTATTTACCATTCAATATTCCAGGTGTTGAAATTGTAATTTCAATTTTACTTATCACTATTGTAGGTGGACTTTCACTTTCTTTTTTTGGAAGAAGAATTCTTAAACTTATTGATGATTTGTTTAAAAGGATACCATTTTTAAGAACTGTGTACTCAGCGATTGTTCAAATGACAGAAACTTTTTCTAAGAAGGATGATGGCAAAAGGAGTGTGGTTTTAATTGAATATCCAAGAAAAGGAGTTTGGGCAGTAGGATTTGCTACAAAAGAAAATAAAGGAGAGATGGCACAAAAAACAGGTAAAGATTTAATTAATGTTTTTGTTCCCACTACTCCAAATCCAACAAGTGGTTTCTTGTTAATGTTCCCAGTTGAAGATGTCATATATTTAAATATGTCTTTTGAAGATGCTTCTAAATTCATAGTTTCAGCAGGTACCTCAACTAAAAAATCTTAGACAATATCATTTATTACATCAGCCCTATCATATAATTTTATCAAAGGTTTAAATTTTCCTATATCTTCATTATATTTTTCTATTCTCCTTATTTCTTTTTCTGCTAATAAGAAAAGATCATTATTATGTATAGGGTCTGCTAGTTTGAAATTTTTAATTCCACTTTGCTTAAAACCTAAAATATCACCATAACCTCTTAATTTCATATCCTCTTCAGATATTAAAAAACCATCATTTGTATCTTTTAAAATTTTAATTCTTTTTTTTGCATTATCACTCAAATTAGATTTAAACATTAATATGCATGAAGAGTCTTTATTACCACGACCAACTCTACCTCTTAGTTGATGAAGTTGTGATAACCCAAATTTATTTGCATTTTCAATTACAATTACATTTGCATTTGGAAAATCAATTCCAACTTCAATAATTGTTGTTGAAACTAAAATTTTAAATTTGTTTTCTAAAAAATTGTTAAGTATTTTGTTTTTTTCATCAATATCTGTTTTTCCATGAAGTAAACAAACTTGATTTGGAAATTTCCTTTTTAAATATTCAAATTTTTTCACAGCCGAAGCATGATCAAGTTTTTTAGACTCTTCTATTAAAGGACAGACCCAAAAAATTTGGTTACCAAATTTTATTTCTTTCTTTATAAATTTTAAAACATCTTCAATCTTAGCTTCTAATTTACTATACGTTTTTATTGGTTTTCTGTTTTTAGGTTTTTCTCGAATTATAGAAATATCCATATCACCATAAATTGTCATTGTTAATGTTCTTGGTATAGGTGTTGCTGTCATTAATAGGACATCACAATTAATACCTCCTTTATCTGATAGCCTCTTTCTTTGATTTACGCCAAATTTATGTTGTTCATCTATTATTACTAATCCCAAATTTTTAAAGATTATTTTTTTTTGAAATATTGCATGTGTTCCAAAAATAATATCAATTTTATTATTTTCTAACTTTTTAAGAATTTCTTTTTTTAATTTGTATTCAGATTTTCTACTGATGAAATCTATATTAAAATTTTTAGGAAATATTTTTTTTGCAAGGTTAAAATGTTGTTTTGCAAGAATTTCTGTAGGTGCCATAACTGCAACTTGAAATCCAGAATTTATTGTATTTATTGCAGCTATTAGAGATACAATTGTTTTTCCACTACCAACATCCCCCTGTAACAGTCTAAACATTTTATTAGTAGAACCTAGGTCTTTGTTTATTTCCTCTAATGTTTTTATTTGGTCTCTTGTTAAAGAAAAATCTAATTTATTTATTATAAGATTTTGTTCATACTTATTTATTATCTTATTTTTTTTTTTTATTTTTTTAATTTTTTTTCTTATTTCTGAATTAACAAGAAATGTTGAAAAAATTTCATCAAATGCAAGCCTTTGATAAAAATTTGATTTATAATTTCCTATATTTTCATGTTTATGAAGCTCTTTGATTGAATTATTCCAGCTTATGTTTTTAAATTTAGATACAATATTTTTAGAGTGCCATTCTTTAAAATCAGGTAAGTTATCTATAATTTGATTTATAATTTTATTGTATATTTTTTCTGAAATTCCTTCTGTTAATGAGTATTTGTTATGAACTTGTTTTACTAAGGAAGAGTCTTCAGAAATGTATTTTGGATTTGTAATTTGATATTTATTTCTGAAATAGCCTATTTTGCCACTAACAGTAATTTCTTTTCCTAAAGGAAGTATTTTTTTGATATAACCTTCATAACTGTTAAAAAAAATACAATCTATTTCACCTGTTTCATCATTACACATAACCCTGTTGGGTAATTTCCTTACTCTTGGGAAATTATATTTTTGTGGAACTATAGTTACTGTTTGTATTTCACCAATTTTTAAATCTTTTACTTTTAATGATAAACTCCTATCTGTATAGGATTTTGGAAGTTTCCACAGTATGTCTAACAAATTATTAATATTTTTCTTTTTTAATAAATTTTTAGTTTTTTCTCCAACACCCTTTATTGAACTTAAATCTGACAATAAATATTGATAATTTGTTTTATTATTCATTTATAACTAATATATTCTAATAATTATGATCAATATAGATGAATTAAAAAAAAAAATTATTTATCGATCTAATTATAGAGGCACAAAAGAGATGGATAGCCTTTTGAGTGCATTTACAAAAAAATATATAAATATTTTAAATGAAAATGACCTTCTTGATTTAGAGAAACTTTTAAATTTAGATGACACTAATTTATATAATTTTTACAATGGTTTTAAAACGGATATAGATTTTGAAAATAATAATGTTAATTTTTTATATAAGAATTTTGAATATTTAAAAAAATAATGGCGGAGAGACTGGGATTCGAACCCAGGAAAGAGTTGCCCCTTTGCCGGTTTTCAAGACCGGTGCTTTCAACCACTCAGCCATCTCTCCGTGAGCAAGGTTTTATAATTATAATTATTTAATTCAACCATAAAATAGTCTAATAAACTTATTAATTAGAACTACCTTGATTTCCTATGAATAAAGAATTTAACAAAGGCTTATTACTCGCTGGGCTCGGATCTTTTTGGTGGGGTTTTTTTGGTGTTATTTATTTCAAATATATTGCTTATATAGGGCATATTGAATTAGTTGTTCACAGATGTTTATGGACAACTTTTACACTAATACTAACAACTTTTTTTTTCTCAAAATGGAATATTTTTTTTACAATTATAAAAAATAAAATCAATTTATTGTATTTATTTATTTCTGGTATTTTAATTTTTATTAATTGGAGTGTTTGGATATATGCTGTTGCAACTAATAGAATTATAGATGCAAGTTTTGGGTATTTTATAATGCCAATTTTAAGTGTAATGCTGGGTTATTTTTTTTTCAAAGAACAGCTTAATAAAAAAAGAGCTTTCGCAATTGTATTAGTTATTTTATCAATTCTTTTTTTAATTATAGTAAGTATTAAATCACTACCATGGGTTGGTTTAATCGTTGCCTTGAGCTGGGGATTTTATAATTTAGTAAGAAAAAAAATTAACGTAGATACAGATGTTGGACTTTTAATAGAGAGTTTATTTATACTCCCATTTGCTTTGATAACTTTTTATTTGATAGTAAATAAAGGATATAATGATTTCCAACTATCAGATCCTCCAATGATGCTTTTTATTTTTCTTGCTGGACCAATGACTGTAATACCTTTATTTTTATATGTTAGAGGAGTTGAGCTATGTGGTTTAGGACCATCAGGGATGATATTTTATATAACCCCTACGTTTCAGTTCTTATTAGGATATTTTTATTATAATGAGCCTTTTTCAATAACAAAATTAGTTAGTTTTATTTTTATTTGGATTGCTGTAATTATATATTTGAAGGATTTACATGAAACAAATTAGTTTTTTTCTTTTTTTAATTTTTTTTCATATCAATAGCTCATTTGCAGATATCAATAAAGATTTTGAAAATTGGAAAATAAATTTTAAAAAAATAGCTTTAAAAAATAATATTTCAGGAGAAACCTTTGATAGGGTTATGTCTGATACTAAGTTTTTATCAGATGTGATAAAATACGATAGATATCAACCAGAATTTTATGAAGATACTCAAACTTATATTTCAAAAAGAACATCTTCAAAAAAAGTTTCACTTGGTAAAAAATTTTATGAAAAAAATTCAAAATTAATAGACACTGTTGAAAATAAATTTAATGTAGATAGAGAGTTATTGTTAGCATTGATGGGTATCGAAACAAACTTTGGTACATATGTTGGAAAAATGGATATTTTATCTTCATTAGCTACTTTAAGTTTTGACAAAAGAAGATCAGAGTTTTTTACAAATGAACTTTTAATTCTTTTAACATTAATAGAAAACAAACAAATAGATTATAATACTCTATATGGATCTTGGGCTGGTGCATTTGGTTTTTTTCAATTCATGCCATCTACTATGAAGAATTATGCAATTGATCATGATGGAAATGGATATATTGATTTAAAAAATAATAATGATGCATACGCTTCAGCTTCAAATTATTTAAATCAAATAGGGTGGAAAAGTAATAATCCTTGTTTTTACAGAATTGATTTGTCAAAAAATATTCCAAGTAAATATTTAAATATATCAGCAAAAAAACTTCATGATAAACAAAAATTAAAATATTTTAGAAAATATATTAAAAATAATGACCAGATAGATATCAAGTATAATAAATTTAATGTAGCAATTATAACTCCAGATAAAGATATAATACCTGATGCAGAAACTTTAAATCCAGCTTATATTGTATTTGATAACTATGAAATAATCTTAAAGTGGAATAGATCATTACGATTTGCTTTAGCTGTTTGTACTCTGAAAGATAAATTTAAAAATGAGCTTTAAAAAAATTATATTAATTATTTCAATATTTTTCTTATCAGCATGTAATCAATTTGAAAAAAATGAGAAATCTTTAGTATATCTAAGTGACCAAAAATACAGAAATACGGGTTTTGCTTTAATTTATGATGAAAAATTAAAAAAAGAGAAAAAAATTTCAAAAAAAATCGATAATAGATCACTTTTAATTTTTCATAAAAAAATTAAAAAAAATTCTTTTGTAAAAATTACTAATCCAGTTAATAATAAGTCGATTATTGCAGAGGTAATTTCTAATAATATTAAATTTTCTGACTTTTATAACTCGGTAATCACAAAAAGAATAGCTGAAGAATTAGCTCTTGATCCTAAAGAGCCTTATATTGATCTAACTTTAATTTCTAAAAATTCCACTTTTATAGCAAAAAAAGCAAAGACTTTTGATGAAGAAAAAAAAGTGGCCGAAAAAGCTCCAGTTGATGGGATAAAGATAGACAACCTAGGTTCTGAAAAAGAAAAAATAAAAATAATTAATAAGCAAAAATTTTTGTATTCAATAAAGATTGCAGATTTTTATTATAGAGACTCAGCAGAAAATATGATTAGTAGAATAAAAGATGAAACAAATATTAAAAATTCCACAATAAAGAAACTATCAAAAACTAAATATAGGGTATTATTAGGTCCATTTAATGATATAAAAAAACTTGAAAAATCATTTAATGAGATAAAAGTATTAAATTTTGAAAACATTGAAATATTAAAAGATGTATAAAATAATTTTAGTTGTAATTTTTTTTAGCCTATCATTAATAAATTTTTCAAAAGCAAATTTTGATGTAAAAGCAAGAACTGCAATATTGCAGGATTACCATTCGGGAGAAATTCTTTACGAAAAAGAACCTGATATATCTATTTATCCAGCATCCATGACTAAAATTATGACAGCCATCATTGCTTTTGACCTAATAAAATCTGGTGACCTTAGGTTAGATGAAAAATTTATAATTTCTGAAAAAGCATGGAGATTATCAACATCTGGTTATTCATCTATGTTTATTATGGTAGGAGATGAGGTTTCAGTGGAAGATTTGTTGAGAGGTATAATTGTTGCTTCTGGTAACGATGCTTGTATTGCTTTAGCAGAAGGTATTGCTGGAACAGAGGAAGAATTTGCAATTTTAATGACCACTAAAGCAAAAGAATTAGGTATGGATAATACAAATTTTTCAAATTCATCAGGTATAAATGATCCTGATAATTACTCAACTGCCAGAGATATTTTAAAAATGTCGAGATATTTAATTAAAGAATATCCAGAATTTTATAAAATGTTTGCTGAAAAAGAATTTACTTGGGACAGAACTGGTGGTGATCCAATTACTCAAGGAAATAGAAATCCTTTGCTTTATAAGAACTTAGGAGCTGATGGAATTAAAACAGGATATTTAGCTGTTGAAAAATATTCTTTAGCATCATCAATAAATAGAAACGGAAGAAGACTGATTGCTGTAGGTAGTGGTTTTAATTCAAAAAATTCTAGATCACGTGAAAGTACAAAGCTTCTAACATTCGGTTTAACTAATTTTGATCTTGTTGAAATCTCAAAATCTAACAAACCTTTTCATAAAATTGATGTGTGGCTAGGAAAAGAAAATAGTGTTGATGCATATACAAAAGAGGATGTTTATAAAACTATTAAAAAAGCAAAAAAAAAACTTTTAAAAGTAGCTGTCAAGTATGATGGTCCTGTTGAAGCGCCAATTAAAAAAGATCAAAAAATAGCAACACTAAGAGTTGTATATGATCAAGAATTAGTTGGAGAGTATGACTTACTTTCTTCAAAGGAAATTAAAAAAGTTAATTTTTTTTCTAGGCTTATAAAATCTATTAATTATTTAATTTGGGGTGATGTCTAAAAAACCAATCATTGTCTTTGAAGGTATAGAGGGCAGTGGGAAAAGTCACCACATCACAAAAGTGTCAAAATATTTAGATAAAAAAAAAATTGAATATATAAAGATAAGAGAACCAGGGGGTAGTTTAAATTCAGAAAAAATAAGAAGATTAATTTTAAACAAAAAATCCAATTTTAATGTGCAGACTGACTTACTTTTATATTTAGCCTCTAGAAGTGAAAATATCAATCTTATAAAAAAATTCTATAAGAAAAAAATTATTTTAATTGATAGATTTACCGACTCTACTATTGCATATCAGCATTACGGAATGGGTGTTAATCTAAAAATTATTAATATGATAAATAAATTTTTATTAAAAAGTATTAAAGTTAATTTTACATTTCTTAATGTTGTTGATAAAAAAAATCTTATTCAAAGATTAAAAAAAAGAAAATCATTAAATAGATATGATAAATTTAATGCAAGCTTTTATATAAAAGTTCAAAGAGGTTTTTTAAAGTTAGCTAAATCAAACGAAAAATTTTACAAAATAATAGATTCAAACCTAAATATTAAAAAAAATGAGGATTTAATCATAAATCAAGTAAAAAAATTAATTAAATGAATTTAAATCCTTCAACACAAAAAAATCTTTTTGAACACAAAGAAATTTTCATCCATTTATCTAAACTAAATAAAAATGACAAATTACCTAATAAAATTCTTTTATCTGGTGAAAAAGGTATAGGTAAATCAACATTAGCTTATCATTTTGTTAATTTTATATTGTCAGAAAATGAAGAACATTCATATAATTATGAAAACAACACAATTAATTCTGAAAATAAGTCTTTCAAACTATTACTAAATAAATCTAACCCTAATTTTTGCTTAATTGATGTCGCAGAAGATAAAAAAAATATTGATATTAATCAAATAAGAGAATTGATAATAAAGTTAAATAAAACTTCGTTTAATCAAAAAAAAAGATTTGTTCTTATTGATAACATTGAATTATTAAACATTAATTCTATTAATGCTTTATTAAAAATTTTAGAAGAACCTAATGAAAATATAAATTTTATTTTAATCAATAATAATAAAAGAGTACTTCCAACTCTTAAATCTAGATGTTTGAATTTCAAAGTTTTTTTAACAAAAGATCAGTCTATTAGAATTGTTAATCAATTACTAAACGATGACATAAATACTATCATCAATAATAAATTATTTGATTATTATGCTACACCTGGAAAACTATTTAAATTAATTAATTTATCAGTGGAATATAACTTAAATCTTGTTAATTACGATTTAAGCACAACTATAAAAACCATAATTAAAGATAAAATTTATAAAAAAGATAAATCAATAATAGAAATAATTTATTATTTTATTGAACTTTATTTTAGAAACAATATATCCTGTAAAAATATTAGTTTACTAAAATCATATCATTATTTTTTAAAAAAAATTAATAATACTAAAACTTATAATTTAGATGAGGAAACATTATTTATGGAATTTGAGGATAGAATACTAAATGGATAAAACTTTTTATATCACAACACCTATATACTACCCATCAGCAAAGCCTCATATGGGTCATGCATATTCAAGTATTATCGCAGATTTCTTTGCAAGATTTAAAACAATTGATGATTATCAGGTTCATTTTCTTACAGGCACGGATGAACATGGTTTAAAAATTCAAAGATCTGCAGAAAAATCAGGTAAAGAACCTCAATTATTTTGTGATCAAATAAGTCAAACTTTTAGAGATCTGTCAGATACTTTAAATTTATCAAATACTGATTTTATAAGAACCACAGAAGCTAGACATAAAAAAACAGTTCAATATCTTTGGAATGAACTTGAGAAAAACGATGATATATACTTATCAAATTATTCTGGATGGTATTCAGTATCAGATGAAGCGTTTTATAACGAAGACGAAATTGAGGAAGCAGATGGAAGAAAAATTGCTATATCCTCAAAATCTCCTGTTGAATGGATTGAAGAAGAATCCTATTTTTTTAGACTTTCAAAGTGGGAAAAACCGTTATTAAATTATTATGAAGCAAATCCAGATTTCATTTCTCCTCAATCAAGAAAAAATGAAGTTATTAGTTTTGTAAAAAATGGTCTTAAAGATCTTTCTGTAAGTAGAAAAAGTTTTTCATGGGGAATACCAGTACCAAATAATAAAAATCATGTAATATATGTTTGGCTAGATGCTCTCACTAATTATTTAAGTGCATTAAATTATCCTAACACAGATGATAAATTGTTTAAAAAATTTTGGCCGGCCTCAATACATTTAATTGGTAAAGATATACTAAGATTCCACGCAGTTTATTGGCCTGCTTTTTTATTAGCAGCAAAAATTGATTTACCAGAGAGAGTTTATGGTCATGGATGGATATTATCAGGGGAAGAAAAAATGTCTAAATCTAAAGGAAATATACTAGATCCGCTAGAAATAATTAAAAAATATGGTTTAGATCCCTTAAGATACTATTTAATTAAAGAAGTTTCTTTTGGCAATGATGGAAATATATCTCAAGAAAGATTAGAGGATTGTATCAATAGTGATTTAGCAAACAATTATGGAAATTTATGTCAACGTGTAACTGCTTTTGCAATAAAAAATTGTGATGGAAAAATTCCAATCGAAATTAAATTTCAAGATGAGGATTTATTTATACTAAATAAGTATAAAGATAATTTAGATAATATTAGATTGCAAATTGATAATCAAAATATTAATTTTTACATTGATTATATTGTAAATTCACTTTTTGAAGCTAACAAATATTTTAATGATCAGGAACCGTGGAAAAAAAAAGATGATAAAATTAGATTAAACAGTATTGTTTACACTACTTTAGAAATTGTAAGAAAAATAAGTTTTTTGTTGTACCCAATTATACCCGAAACTTCTCTAAAGGCATTAAAGATTTTTGATATAGAAGAAAAAGATATTAAATTAGATACAGTTTCTAATAATAAATATTTATCAAAAGGTAATAATATAAATAAAATAGACATACTTTTTAAAAAAATAGAAAAAAATAATGATTGATTCACACTGCCATCTAGATCATGAACCATTATTAAGTGACTTGTCTAATATAATAAAAAGATCAAAAGAAGTGGGTATAGAAAAATTATTAACTATCTCAACTTCGTTTGAAAGTTTTTCTAGAGTTAAAGAATTAGTTAATAAAGATGAGATGATCTATGGTACAATTGGCATTCATCCTCATGAAACCTCCACAAATATTATCACTTCCAAACAAATCATTGAGAGTCTTAATGAAAATTCAAAAATTATTGGAATTGGAGAAACTGGCTTAGATTTTTATTATAATAACAGCGAAAAAGACAAACAGATAGCAAGTTTTAAAGAACATATAGATGCATCAATAAAAACCAATATTCCATTAATTGTGCATTCAAGAGATGCAGAAAAAGAAACTTTTGAGATTTTAAATGAATATAAAAATGAAAACCTTAAAATTTTAATGCATTGTTTTACAGGATCAAAAGAATTTTCAGAGAAACTAATGACCTTAAATTCATTCTTTTCAGCTAGCGGTATTATTACTTTTAAAAACTCGTTGGATCTACAAGATACTTTCAGATCAATTCCGATAGATAATATTTTAATTGAGACCGATAGTCCTTTTTTAGCACCCGTTCCTAAAAGAGGAAAAAAAAATGAACCATCATTTATTGATTTTACTGCTGCAAAATTAGCTGATATCAAAAATTTATCCAAAGAAGATCTTATTAAAAAAACTACAGATAACTTTTATAAACTTTTTTTTAATTGAAATTAATGAAATTTATTATTTTAGGTTGTGGTAGTTCAATGGGTGTACCAAGGCCAGATGGTTTCTTCGGAAATTGTGATCCTAATAATAAAAAAAATTATAGAACAAGATGTTCAGCTTTAATACAAACTACAGATGAAAATATTCTTATAGACACATCTCCTGATCTACGACAACAACTTTTAAGACATAAAATTAATAAAATTAATAGAGTATTATATTCTCATATGCATGGCGATCAAACTCATGGAATAAATGATTTGAGATCTTTTTATATAAATAGCAGAAAACAAATTGATGTTTATGCTGATAAATATACTTCTAAATATCTTAATTCTACATTTTCCTATATATTTAAAAGCTATTCAAAAGAATATCCTGCAACACTAAAACTTAATAGACTGCCAAAAAAAATATTTACAAAAAATAATAATAAAAAAATCAGTATTCAATCAATTATCGTTGAACATGGTAAAGTAAAATCAAATTGCTTTATTATTAATAGAAAATTAGCCTATATAAGTGATGTAAGTAAAATTTATAACAAAGATCAAAAATATTTTAAAAATCTAAAATATTTAATCATTGATTGCTTGTGGTATAATTTTCATCCTTCACACTTTAATTTGGAAACCTCACTAGGTGTAATCAAGCAATTTAAACCCAAAAAAGCTATTCTTACAAATTTATCACCAGTTTTAGATTATAAAATTCTTAAAAAGATGCTGCCGAAAAATGTTATTCCAGCACATGACGGATTAAGTATAAAGTTATAAAATATCCTCTATAATTTGAATTAACTTTTTTGACATAGGTTTGGTCATTGATGCAAATGTATCTTCTACTTTACCTTCTTTATTGATTAGAATTTTATGAAAATTCCATTTAGGAACTGCTGATTTACCATAATTTTCTTTTGCCCATTTGAAAATTTCATGAGCGTTTTTACCTCTAACTTCAGTGATAGTTGTTAATGGAAAGTCAATATTAAAATTTACCTCACAAAATTCTTTTATATCTGCATCATTATTTTTTTCTTGGTTAAACGAATTAGATGGAACACCAAGAACAATCAAACCTTCTTCTTTGTATAAATCCCACAATTTTTGTAATTCATCATATTGTTTTGTAAAACCGCAATAACTTGCTGTATTTACAACTAAAATAACTTTATTTTTGTAATCTTTAAAATTAATTGTCTCACCTGTTATACTCTCTATACTAAAATCATAAATTTTCTTTTCATAGTTTGCTGTTACTGAGGTTTTAAAAAAAAACATGATTATAGATAATAGAAATATTATTTTTCTCATTTACTAGGTTTATTTGGAGTAAGTAATATTAAAAAATAACCAAATAAAGTGGATAATAACGACCCTGTTAATACTCCTATTTTAACACCATCCATATATTGCATATTTTCAACAAAAGCTAAGTTTCCAACAAATAAACTCATTGTAAAACCAATCCCTGTAAGAACTCCTACGCCATAAAAATTATACCAACTTGTATCGTTTGGCATTTGAGCTACTTTCAACTTAATAGATACATAAGAAAATATAAAAACACCTAATTGTTTACCTAAGAAAAGTCCTAGCACTATACCTAGGGGAACTTTGTCTAATAAAGAAGCAAATGATAAACCTTCTAAAGATACACCAGCATTTGCAAATGCAAATAGAGGCATAATACCAAAAGCCACATATGGACTAATTGCATGTTCTATTTTTATTAACAAAGAAAAATCTCTTTCTTTTTTTCTATGAGGAATTGTCATAGCTAACAAAACCCCAGCAATAGTGGCATGAATTCCTGAGTTATGCGTAAAATCCCAAAGAAAAAGTCCTACAACCAAATAAGGTAAAAATTTTTTAATATTAAATTTGTTAATTAATAATAAAACAATAAATGCTAATAACATTAAAGTTAAATACTTGATGCTCAAATCTCCAGAGTAGAATAAGGCTATAATTACTATTGCTCCTAAATCATCTATTATAGCTAATGCAGTTAAAAATACTTTTAATGATAAAGGAACTCTTTTACCTAACAAAGATAAAACTCCTAAAGAAAAAGCAATATCTGTAGCTGATGGAATCGCCCATCCATTTAAAGTTTCACTATCACCTAAATTTATAAAAACATAAAATAATGCTGGAACTAACATTCCTCCTACGGCAGCTATTATTGGCAATAAAGCTTGCTTTATATTTGAAAGTTCTCCTTGTAAAAATTCTCTTTTAATTTCTAAGGTAACAAAAAAAAAGAAAATTGCCATTAAAGCATCATTAATCCAGTGTAATACAGATAATTTTAATCCAAAATTATTAATACCTATGAATAAATATTTATTTAAGGTAGTAAAATATAAATCTGCTATACCAGAATTGCTGATAAATAATGCAATTATTGCAGCAAATAATAGTACAAGACCACTCGCAGCTTCTAATTTAAAGAACCATCTAAAAGGTTTAGATATATAATTAATCATAAAAAAATTAAATTAGGTCTATAATAAATAGTTTTACATCTTGCAATGTTTCAAAAAGGCTAAATAATATAATTTCTAACTCAGGAAACACATTAATTAGTGGAGTTTTTAGAGTATCAAGTAAAATAATTAAAGCGATACAAGATATAATAAATACAATTAAATAAGAAAAAAACTTACTTACCTTGTTAGGTGTATTGTCGGATGTAGTTATATTTTTCTGTTTTTCTAATTTTTTTTTTTTTAATTCATTATTTATTTCAGACTTTATTTTTTCTAGTGGTTGTTTCTTTTGTTCTATTTTTTCTTCTTTCTTTTTGGCTGTTATTTCAATTTCTTCACTCGCAATTTCCTCATCCAACTTTAATAATTTGTTGTTTAGATCGTCTATTTTATAAAACCAAATATGATTACACGATCCACATTGTAAATCTCTGCCTTCATCAGGTATTAAAGAATTGCCAATTTTGAATCGCTTGTTACAATTTGGGCAAGTAATAATCATGCTTCGTTATATACCAGATTTTAATCAAATTTCTTTTAATTTTGGCCTCTTTATACATTGAAATATTCAATAACTGCTGTATTAGTACTCGGATCGGAGTGTAGCGCAGCCTGGTAGCGCATCTGGTTTGGGACCAGAGGGTCGCAGGTTCGAATCCTGCCACTCCGACCATCATTATGAAAAAAGCTATTATTTACATTCCTAATAAAAACCCTATGCAATCAGGATTAGCTAAGAATAATAAATGGATTTTAGAATTTATAACTAAGGATCCTACAAAAAATCCATTAATGGGTTGGGAAAGTTCATCTGATACTTACACTGAATTAAAATTAGAATTTTCTTCTAAAGATCTTGCTATAAATTATGCTAAGAGAAAAAAAATTGATTTTGAAATAATTGAGCCAAGAAAAAGAAAGACTGTAAAAAAATCATACGCGGATAATTTTTTAAAATAATTAATGTTTAGATTTTTCACTCAAAAAAGTTGGTTTCTTTGGTCATGGATAGGTTCTTTCATTATTCTTTCATCACTTTGGGTTCAAGTTGAAATAGATGTAAAAATAAATGAATGGTTTGGTGTATTTTATGACATGATTCAAAAAGCACTTGCTGAGCCAAATGCTGTTACGATTGAAGAATACTTTGCAAGCTTATTTTCATTTATTACATTGGCAGGTATGTATATTGCTGTTTATGTAGCAATTAGTTTTTTTACAGCTCATTATTTATTTCGATGGAGAACAGCAATGGTAGAGTGGTATCACTCTGTTTACGATAAAGCACGAAAAATTGAAGGAGCATCTCAAAGAGTTCAAGAGGATACAATTAAATTCACAAGAATTATGGAAGGATTAGGTACAAGTTTAATAGAGTCTATAATGATTTTAATTCAATTCATTCCTATATTATTTGGCTTAAGCATTGGTATACCTATCTTCTTTTTTGGAGAATGGGAATATGGTTTAATAGTAGGAGCCTTAATTTGGACTATAGGTGGAACTGTTTTTCTAATTGTACTTGGCCTAATATTAAGATTGGTTGGTGTTGAATATGATTTACAAAAACAAGAAGCCGCATATAGAAAAATTTTAGTTATTGCTGAGGATGACGGTAGTGTCAGGCCAAAAAGAATTGACGAATTATTTGATGATGTACGTAAAATTCATTTTTTAAGTTATTTAAGATATTTATATTTTAATATTGGACGTATAGCGTATTTACAAGCAAATGTTTTATCTGCATATGTTTTTTTAGCTCCAGCCATTGTAGCTGGGGTAGTTACATTGGGAGTTATGCAGCAAATTATAAGAGCATTTGGAAGGGTTGAAGGCTCGATGCAATATCTATTAAAAGCCTGGCCAACAATTATAGAACTTGCAAGTGTTTATAAACGTTTAAGAGAGTTTGAATCTAAAATTAAAGAGGAAGATTTAGTAGATGAAAAAGCTTAATGGCTATTGATAAAAAATTTATAGATAAGTTTGTTGATATAACTTCTAAAGCAGCGTTAGCATCATCATACTTAGTTGGAAAAAAAGATAAAATAGCAGCAGATAAAGC
>CACLZL010000010.1 GCA_902611405.1 uncultured Pelagibacteraceae bacterium | reverse complement strand
CTACAGAAAATGCTCTTTATAAAATTTGTAAAAATTTTAAGCCTAAAAATAAAAACCTTAAGTATTTAATTACTGACACAAGTAGTAAAATACTTAAAAATTCTTACGATCTTAAAATTTTATTAAAAAATACCAACTGGAAGAAACTTCAAAAATAAATTTATCTTCTTTGACCAAATAATCTTAACAGCATTATAAATAGATTGATAAAATCTAAATATAAAGTCAAAGCGCCCATTACGGCTTTCTTGCCCATTAGCTCACCTGAGTCTGACGCAACATACATATTTTTGATTTTTTGAGTGTCATAAGCTGTTAGACCAACAAATATTAAAACACCTAAAATTGAAATCACAAAATACATCATGGAAGATTTCATAAAGATATTAACTATTGAAGCTATGATTATTCCAATTAAACCCATCATTAAAAAAGATCCAAATTTTGTAAGATCTCTTTTAGTTGTGTATCCGTAGATGCTCATCGCTCCAAATGTTGCAGATGTAATAAAGAAAACTCTTGTTACACTCATTCCAGTGTAAACCAATAATATTGAAGATAATGATAGGCCCATCAAAGATGCAAAAACCCAAAAGGTAGTTTGTGCTTTTGATGCACTCATCTTATTAATTCCAAAACTCATATAAAAAACGATACCTAAAGGTGCTAGCATTACAAGCCACTTAAGACCTGATAAATAAATTGCATTCCCCATCTGCGTTAGACCAACGATTGAACCTGCATCATTAGTAACAACCGACATTTTGAATGTTAATAGTGCTACTATTCCAGTTAGCAATATACCTGTTGCCATGTAGTTATAAACTTTTAGCATGTAGGCTCTTAAGCCTTCATCCATTGCAGCCGTTGTTTTTTGCGCTGCTTTTGCTCTATTTAGTATTCCGTTTTTATCAAATTCCATAATGAGTAATATATATATTCTTTTACTAATTATTCAAGATACCTTAAAAGATTAACAAAAATTTAACTTAATATTTCTAATGAATTACAAAAATTTAGGTAATACCGATATTAAAGTAAGTACAATTTGTCTCGGTACTATGACGTGGGGAGAACAAAATACCGAACTTGAAGCATTTGAACAAATGGATTTTGCTTTAAATCAAGGGGTAAACTTTTGGGACACTGCTGAATTATATGCGGTACCTCCTAGAAAAGAAACCTACGGTTATACAGAAGAAATTATTGGAAACTGGTTTGAAAAAACAAAAAAAAGAGACAAAGTCATTCTTGCAACAAAGGTTGCTGGCCCAGCAAGAGATTATTTAAGAGGTGGCAAGAATAGTTTTACAGGTCCAAACCTAGAGGCTGCTATAAATGACAGTCTTAAAAGACTTAAAACTGATTATATAGACTTATATCAACTTCATTGGCCAGAAAGAAATGTAAATAATTTTGGAAGACTTGGTTATGTTCATAATGAAAATGAATGGAATAAATTTGAAGATGTTCTTGCAGAATTAAATAAATATATTGATCAAGGAAAAATAAGATATGTTGGTTTATCAAATGAAACTCCTTGGGGTGTTTTAAATTATCTTCAACTATCTAAAGATAAAAAATTGCCAAGGATGATGTCAATTCAAAATCCTTATAGTTTATTAAACAGATCTTACGAAGTTGGATTAGCTGAAGTTTCTATAAGAGAAAATATTGGCTGCCTAGCTTACTCACCACTTGCAAGCGGATATTTGAGTGGAAAATATAGAAACAAAAATTTTCCTAAAGGATCAAGAATGGAGAGAGATTTCGATTTCTGGACAAGGTATAGAAAGCCGAATACTGAGGATGCGGTTGACCATTATTATAAAATTAGTGAAAAATTTGATCTAGATATGAGTCAAATGTCGATAAAATTTTGTGAAATCCAAGACTTTATGACTAGTGTAATAATTGGGGCAACTACAATGGAGCAGTTGAAAACAAATATAGAAAGTGTAAATGTAAACTTATCTGATGATGTCATTAAAGAAATTAACCAAGTACAAACAATTTATCCAAATCCATGTCCATAATTAAAAAAATTATAATATTGTTAGGAATAATTTTTATAAGTGTTGTTACTCAACTTTCAGCCCAAGAAATTAAAAAAATTGGTAAATATAAAGATTGGGAGGCAATGGTCGTTATGGATGCTGACGGTAAAGTATGCTTTGCGCAATCTTTGCCTATTTTGCAAGCTCCAAAAATAAATAAAAGAGATGCAAAATTATTTGTAGCATTTAGACCAAACGACAATATAAAAAATGAAGTAAGTGTCACCCCGGGCTATGAATTTAATAAAAATAATTCTGTAACCGCTGCTTCAGGTAAGAACAAATTTATATTTGATATTAAAGAACAAGGTTTTGCGTGGATTGCGGACAATAAAATCGAATTAAAAATGATCAAACAAATGAGAAAAGG
Organism: uncultured Pelagibacteraceae bacterium; assembly: GCA_902611405.1. Taxonomy (GTDB): domain Bacteria; phylum Pseudomonadota; class Alphaproteobacteria; order Pelagibacterales; family Pelagibacteraceae; genus Pelagibacter. The sequence goes on along the minus strand of CACLZL010000010.1, from coordinate 38,703 downwards.
ATCTAGAATTATGATCACTGGATACAATCAACAAGGTTCTCAAACAATTGATCATTACTCATTATTAGGATTTACTAAAGCTTATAACGCTTCAAGAAAAGCTTGTAGTTAATTCAATGAAATCAAAAAAGAAAATTGTTCTAGCTTATTCTGGAGGGCTCGATACCTCTATCATTTTAAAATGGCTTCAAGAAAATTACGATGCAAATGTAATTTGTTATACAGCAGATGTAGGCCAAGAAATTGATAGAAAAAAAATTATAACTAATGCAAAAAAATTTGGTGTTAAAAAAATAATTATAAAAGATTTAAAAGATATTTTTGTTAAGGACTACGTTTATCCCATGATCAGAGGACACGCGATCTATGAGGGTGTTTATTTATTAGGGACATCAATAGCAAGACCTCTTATTGCAAAAGATCAAATAAGAGTAGCTAAAAAATTTAAAGCCTATGCAGTTTCGCATGGAGCAACTGGAAAAGGTAATGACCAAGTTAGATTTGAATTAGGCTATCATTATTTTGGTCCCAAAATTAAAATCATAGCCCCGTGGAGAATTTGGAAATTAAAATCAAGAACAGACTTAATTAATTATGCAAAAAAACATGGCATAGCTATTCCTAAAGATAAAAAAGGTGCACCTCCTTTTTCAGTAGATGATAATTTATTTCATACATCAACTGAAGGTAAGGTTTTAGAAAATCCAAAAAATTCAGCACCAGAATTTATTTTCCAGCGAACAATTTCTCCTGAAAAATCACCTAACAAACCATCTTTTGTTACTATTAATTTTAAAAACGGTGATCCTTTTGGAATAAATGGAAAAAATATGTCTCCGGCTAAATTATTAACAAAGCTCAATGACATCGCAGGTAAAAATGGAATTGGAAGAGTTGACTTAGTGGAGAATAGATTTTTAGGTATCAAATCTAGAGGTGTATATGAAACACCCGGTGGAACTCTTTTAATCAATGCTCATCGAGCAATTGAGTCTGTTACTTTAGACAAAGAAACTATGCATAAAAAAGATCAGATAATGTCTAGATATGCAGAGTTAATTTACAATGGTTATTGGTACTCAAAAGAAAGATTTAAACTTCAAAAAATTGTAGATTTAAAAAGAAGTAAAGTTAATGGCTCAGTTAAACTTAAATTGTATAAAGGAAATATTACAATTCAATCTAGAGTTACTAATAGCAGCGCATATTCAATGAAGAAGGTATCTTTTGAAGAAAATAAATCATTTAATAAATCTAACGTTGAGAAATTTATCAATTTTCATAAGAAAAAGCTTCGTACTTAGATTGCTTTAGGACAAATTAACATTTGTTTAAATCACTAAAAATTATATCCTTAGATCATGGAATCAATAAAGAATTGGATGAGAGATGCTGCAAATATTTTATTTGATGATAGTAAGAATGATCTACGCGCACTTCCTAAGACAGTTAGATTACAAATTCTTTTAGTTTTAAGTTTTATTTGGACTACTGTTTTCAGTTTGTATGTTTTTTCTTACACAACTTTCGCATTTGGATGGGCTGGACTTTTTTTAGCTCATATAGGTTTAATATTTGCCGTTTATATGACTTTTAAACAATTCCATAGAGCAGAAGAGAAGTCTGCAAGTGTTTTTCGAACAAAAAATTTTGATCCTTTTAAAATCATGGTCATAGTTTTTGTAATAGTATTTATATTCATATTTTCAAAAGGAATTGAGGTTTTGACAAGTCCAAACCCGAACTCTTATTCAATCCCTTACGATGGTCCCTTAAAATCTGCAATTGAAAAATGGTTACCTTTTAGTAAAGATAAATAATGGATAAGATAGCAAAAAACTTACAGTTAGCACTAATGGTTATTATCTTAATCAGTACTGTTATTGCTGTTGGGATTGAAATGAAAAACATGTTCTTAAATCAATCTGTTACATTAGCAGATTTGCTTTTAATGTTTCTTTATTTGGAGGTACTAGCAATGGTTAGAGTTTTTTGGAACCAACAATCTATTAGTATTACCCTACCACTTCTTATTGCAATTACCGCCCTTGCACGATTCATTATTCTACAAGGTAAAGAAATGGATCCTACTGCACTTGTTTATGAAGCAGTAGCTATTTTGCTAATAGCTGGAGCAATTGTTGTTTTAAGATTAAGACATAGTGACAAATTGGGTCTCAAGAAAAAAAAATCAAAATAATTTTAAATGATATTTGAAGCTTCAAGGGCTAAGGCCTTAAATCAATTAAATAATTTTGTTGAGAATAATCTTGGAGAGTATTCAAAATTAAGAAATTTTGATTTTGGACCTGATAAAAGATCCAATATATCTTGCTTATCACCATATATAACTCATGGAATAATTAATGAACAAGAAGTCATTCAGAAAGCTCTAAGTAAATTTTCTTTTTCAAAAAATGAAAAGTTTATTCAAGAAGTTCTATGGCGAACTTACTGGAAAGGTTGGTTAGAACTTAGGCCAAATGTTTGGGCTGATTATCTTATCGAATTAAATGAAATCAAAAATGAATTTAAAGATAATAAAGATTATATTGCAGCAATCGAAGGAAAAACAAAAGTAGATTGCTTTAATGTTTGGGTAAATGAACTGAAAGAAAACAACTATTTACATAATCACACAAGAATGTGGTTTGCTAGTATTTGGATTTTTACCCTAGAATTACCTTGGCAATTAGGGGCAGAATTATTTATGCAACATCTTTATGATGGAGATTCAGCATCAAATACTCTTGGATGGCGATGGGTTGCGGGTGTTCAAACTCAAGGAAAACACTACCTTGCAAGTGAATGGAATATTAAAAAATTCACTAACAATAGATTTCAAAATATAAAATTAAATGAAAATGCTCCTCCAAAAGTATCTGAAAAATCTTACCAAATAATTAAACAGGATTTCAATAACCCACAAAATATTGAAGAAAAAAATCTTTTAATTTTTGAAAATAATCTCTCGTTTGAAATCACTGACTTTAAGGAAAACAACTTTAAGAAAATTTACTTAGTTTCTAATAAAAATGAAAATAGAGCAATAAAACTTAGTGAAAAATTAGTGAAATTTAAATCTCATTTAATAGAAGACCAAGCACAAAGATTAAAAAATCAATCTATTGATTGTCAATTTATTGATATAAGTGAATTAAAAAACATTGAAAATTATTACGGTTTGTATCCAACAGTAGGTGAAAATTTAGATTTTTTAAATTCTAATAATTTAAAGATAGATTTTTTATATAGAAATCTTGATAAGTTAGCTTGGCAATACTGTAATAAAGGTTTTTTTAATTTTAAAAATTATATTCCTAAAATAATTTCAAGCTTTAATTAAAACCAACGAACCATTCCAATAATTCCAGCGGTTGCATAAAAAAATTGCAAAAATAAAATTCCTTTATGACCACCTCTATAGGCCCAAATTCCAATTAAAATGGCTGACAATAACAGTAGACAAAACCCAAAAAATTCTATGCCTATATTTAAAGCAACAAACAAAGAATATAATATTGCAGTTATAACCCCTGCCCATTCAAAGATCTTATTGTTCATAAAAGTTTTTTAAAATTATTATAAAGGATTGTAGAATAGTTATTCATATCTTTCATGTTATCTTTTGCAGATTGATCAAACTTTTCTAATGCACCATTACCAAGCTGATTCTCTAAAGCTTTTTTGTATTCCGGTACACACCCCCATTCATTAACCGTAGTATCTTTTATTTCTATATGAAATTGAATTCCATAAGCATGGTTTTGATATTTAAAGATTTGATACTTAGTGATTGGGGAAGAGGCTAATAAAGTTACATCTTTATTGTTTTCAATACCCTGAACCTCATAAGAATGCCATTGTAAACTTTTAATTTTATCAGGAAATTTTGAAAATAATTTATCTACATTTTTTTCATTAGAGAAATTTATATCCATAATACCAATTTCCGCTGGTTTAGATTTAACCACTTTTCCACCCACTACTTCTCCTAAAAGCTGACAACCTAAACAAAAACCTAAATAAGGTTTTTTTAAATTCACAACAAATTCTTTAATTTTTTTCTTTTCTTCTATTAACCAGGGATATTCTTTTTCCATATAAGTATCCATTGGACCCCCCATACAAAACATGCCATCAAATTTACTTAAATCGTCAGGTATTTTTTCACCTTCATCTAACTCGATAGTAGTTAAGTTAAATCCATCAGCTAACATTAAATCTTTAATATAACCTGGGTCTTCTATTTTAATATGCTGTAGTACTATTATATTCACTAAGCTTAGCTTAGCTTAGAACACTTCTTGGAACAATATTTTACTCTATCCCAATTCAACTTCCATTTTTTCCGCCAAGTAAATGGTCTTTTGCAAACTGGACAAATTTTTGTTGGTAAATTTTCTTTTTTCATCAAATTGTATTTAGTTTAATAAATTTATCAGCTTCAGATAAAATTAATTTTTTTCTATCAGATTTCATTTTATCAAATATTCTTACCATCATCGATAGACGAGGATTTTTTAAAAAGAATTTTCTGTTTCGATCTATGAATCTCCAGTAAAGACCATCCATGGTTTTACACCAATCACCTTTTTTAAAGTCCATCATTTTCATAAAATAACTAGAGCCACAAATATAAGGTTTGGTCGCAAAAATTCCTCCATCGCTAAATAATCCCATTCCATAAACATTAGGAACCATTACCCAATCTGAAGAGTCTACGAACATTTCCATGAACCATTTGTAAACAATTGTTGGCTTAATTTCACAAAGGTTCATAATGTTTGATAAGATCATTAACCTTTCAATGTGATGTGACCAACCATGATTAACAGCATTTTTAATTGCATAATCCAAAGGTGGAAGACCAGTGGTGGCATCATACCAAGAACTTTTCATTTTTCTATTTTGTTTAAAAAAATTTCCAGTTTCCATTTCTTGAGAATATGACTGATAAATTCCACGCATAAATTCTCGCCAACCAATCACCTGGCGAATGTAGCCCTCTAAAGAATTCATTCTAATTTTATTTTTTTTATGAAAATCTAAAATTTTTTGGATAACAAATTCAGGAGTAATTAAACCTAAATTTATATAGGGACTTAATGCACTATGAAATAGGATATTATCTTTTTGATCAACTGCATCCTCATAATCACCAAATAAGTTTGATTTTTCTTTTATAAAAAAATTTAATAGTTTAACTACATCTTCGTATTCTGTTGCAAACCAAAAATTATTTGTACTCCCTGGATGATTCTTAAATTCCTTTTCAATAATAGGCTTTAATTTTTTTGTGTGAGTGGTTTCATTTATTCTTGGAAATTTAGGAATTGAAATGTTTTTAGGTAATTTGTTTCTGTTATCTTCGTCAAAGCTCCATTTTTCCCCGATAGGATTACCATCTGAACCCATCAATATTCCAGATTTTTTTCTAACATCTTTATAGAAAGTTGCCATAAAAGGTTTTTTTGATTTTGATAAATAATTTTTAAATTCAGCTCTTGAATTTAAAAACATAGGAGTTTGAATAATATTCCAGTTTATTTTTTCTTTTTTTAAAAATCGTGAAATTTTTTTTTCAAAAAATTTATCCTCTACTTCAAAACTTGAAATTTCTTTTACTTTTTTCTGTGTAATTGTTTTTTTTAATTTTTTTAAATAATCTTCATTAAATTCTTTATCTTCGATTTTAAAATAATCTAATTTAAATTTATTTTTTCTTAATCCGTCTGCATAAGAACGCATAGAAGATAAAAATAATAAAATTTTTTGTTTATGATGCTTTTCATATGTGCATAAACCCTTATCTTCAGCCATAAAAAATAGGTGGTCTTTTTTGAAGCGGTCTAGGTATTTTGTTGGAAATAATTGATTACCAAGTATAAAAAATAACTTCATGGTTAAATATAACTAATAAAATTTTTTATGTCAGAAAAATATCTAATTTTTGGTGCGACAGGTTCTATTGGGTCAAGTTTAGCGGAACAATTAAAAAACTCTGGAAACGATATTCATTTAGTTGGAAGAAATGAAAGTCAACTTAGTTCTGTGTCTGAAAAACTTGGATGCTCACATACTGTTGCAGATGTTTTAGAGGATGGGTTTATAGAAAAAGTTAAATCAGATATTTCAGAAATTAACGGCTTAGCTTATTGTGTCGGTTCAATTGATTTAAAACCATTAAGAATGGTAAATGAACAAGACTTTCAGAAATGTATGAAGCTTAATCTTTATTCTGCTGTAGAAGCTATTAAAGGATATCAGGAAAGTTTAAAAAAAAATAAAGGTTCAATAGTGTTATTTTCTACCGTTGCTGCCCAAAGAGGTTTTACCAATCATGCAATCATAGCTTCAGCAAAAGCTGCTGTTGAAGGATTGACAGTTTCTCTTGCAGCAGAATTTGCTCCAAACATAAGAGTAAATTGTGTGGCACCAAGTTTAACAAAATCTAAAATAGCAGAACCAATGTTAAAAAATACTGCTTTAGCTGAAGGTATTGCAAAAGCACATCCCCTTAAAAGATTAGGTGAAGGCAAAGACTCTGCTGCTCTTGCTAAATTCTTACTAACAGAAGATAGTTCTTGGGTTACAGGCCAAATAATTGCTGTAGATGGTGGTAGATCTAAACTTTCATAAAGTGATCAAATATTTTTTATCGATATTTTTCTTTTTATTATTTTCATCGAAAAGTTTTTCTGAAAATTTTACCTTTAAAAAATTGGCAGATTTAAGTGACCCATGGGGATCATCTTTTATAAGTAATGAAGAGCTTATTATCACCGAAAAAACTGGAAAAATAAAAATAGTAAATATTATTTCTGAAGAAGTTTATGAAGTTGAACATAACTTAAATTATTTTGTACACGGACAAGGAGGTTTATTAGATATTATTTACCAAGATAATTACTTATGGATTTCTTATTCAGAAAATAGAGGGGATTGGAAAACTAGTACATCAATTGCAAAAGCTAAATTAAATAAAACAAATTTAGATTTCGAAAATATATTTCAAGCTGAACCACCAATAGAATCTGGTTATCATTTTGGTTCAAGACTAGCTATAAAAGATAACTATCTTTTTGCATCAGCTGGTGAAAGAGGTGGAGGAATGATTGCTCAAGATCCAACAAAACATCCTGGAAGTATTATCAGAATTCATTTAGATGGCAGTATACCAACAGACAACCCTAAATTTGATGATAAACCAAATTGGTTACCAGAAATTTATCAAATTGGTGTTCGTAATCCTCAAGGTCTAACGTATTCCTCTTTTGATGGAAAAATTTATTCAAGCAACCACGGTGCAAAAGGTGGTGATTGGTTTGGTGAAGTAAAAAAAGGAGAAAATTATGGATGGAAAATTTTAGGCTGGGGTGGAACAAATTATTCAGGGTCAAAGATTGGACCTAAATGGAAACCGGGTTTTACTAAGGCAATCCAATACTGGGTACCTTCAATAGCAGCAAGTGCTATAACTATTTATAAAGGAAATGAATTTAATGAATGGAATGGGGAAGCACTTATTACTTCTTTAAAAGATAAATCAATGAGAAAATTAAACTTTCAAAATTTATCTAAGATTGAAGAAACAATTATTTTCAAAGATAAAATTGGGAGAATAAGAGATATACAAGTTCACCCAGTTAACGGAAAAATATATTTTCTTGCGGGGAATAGCTTGTTGTTAATGGAGAAAAAAAAATAATATGAAAGAAAGACCTTATCATCATTTACCTGATGGCACTTTCAGAAATCCAAAAGGGTCTCCAGTAATAATATCCAGATCAGGAAAATTTTCTTATAGAACTTTCAGTAAATTAAGAAAAAAAGTTGATTTATCTTATCCAAAAGAACATGTGATTAAAAAAGAAAAAGTATTAGCTGATTTAGCAAAATATAAAGATAATGATTATATTGCTTGGATAGGTCATGCGACATACCTTATAAAATTAGGTAAAACCACTATTATAACAGATCCTGTATTTTCAAAGAATGCTGGACCACTAATCTTTGGTCCAAAAAGATTTACTAATCCCGCAATTAAATTAAACGAGATACCTAAAACAGATATATTTTTACTTACTCATAATCATTATGATCATCAGGACATGTCAACAATTAGAAATTTTCCTTTTAAGGGGGCAAAAGTATTAACGCCTCTAAACCTCGGTAAATATTTTAAAGGATATAAAGATGTAAATGAAATGGATTGGTATGATCAAATAATTATAAATGAGGATTTGAAAATTTCTTTACTTCCTGCAGTTCATTGGTCAAAGAGAAGTTTAACAGATACTAATAAAACTTTGTGGGGTAATTTTTTAATAGAACATAAAAATAAAAAAATTTTATTTGCATGTGACACTGGATATGGGGAAATCTACAAAGAACTAGGTGAAAAATATGGTCCTATAGATCTGACAATGATTAATATTGGAGCTTATAATTTCAAACCAATGTTTGATAAAACTATTTATCATACTACACCAGAGGAAGCCTTGAATGTTGCAAAAGACCTAAAAAGTAAAAAAGTATTAGGAATGCATTGGGGAACATTTGTTTTGTCATTAGAGCCGATTATGGAACCCCCAATTAGATTTAAAGATAGTGCTGAAAAATATGGTTTTAATAAAGAAGATGCAATTATTTTTAAAATTGGAGAAGTTAGTCCTCTAGATAAATTGTTATAGAGTTAAATACTTAATTGCAAAAAATATAGTCCCTATAGAAGCAATAGTAGAGACAAAAATTGCTTTAATTATATTTTCGGGACTTACATTATAAGCGGCACATAAAACTATAGAAGTAACTCCGCAAGGTGCAACACTAACAAAGAAAGCACCTGGTATTTCAACTGGCAATCCTACATTAAAAAACACTATTCCAATTAATAATAAAATTATCGGGGAAATGACTAATTTTAAAACTGAAATAGAAACAGATAATTTATTAATTACATTTTTAGTATAAAATGAAAGAATTATGCCAATTGCAAATAATCCAACTGGTGAAACACATGCTGCAACTTTAGACAAAGTGTATTCAATCGGTGTTTGGTCAATATTAAAATTTAATAATAAAAATAATAGACCTATAATTATTGAAAGAATAAATGGATTTAAAAATAAATTTTTAATAAAATTAAATAAATTTACATTTTTTTTTGTAGATAATTCAAGAAAAAAAGCAATTACAGATAATAAAATTATCCCATCCATTAATATGATACTTGCAACTTGTGTAATTACATTTTGTTGAAAATAAATTTCTGTTATTGGCAAAAGCAAAGTCACATGGTTTGATAATGCAACTGTTAAAGCCCAAATAATTGACTCTGGGATTGATCTTTTAAAATATTTTGAAGTAATTAAGTAAGCGATAATTCCGCATATCGATTGCATAATTAAATAAGAGAAAATTTGTTTGAAATCTACTTGTCCAATTTCATTTTGTGCTATTAGCTTAATAATCAATGCCGGGACAGCAATATAGAACAAGAAAAGATTTAAAATTTTAGCATGACTAAGGTCTAAGACTTTTAACTTACCAAATACAAAACCTAAAAAAGTAATAAATATAAATGGAGTCAGTCCTAAAAAAATTGTGAACATAAATTATTTGATCGTTATTCTATGCATTATTCTATTTCCTTTGAAGGGTGTTGCTTGATGAAGCATAGATCTGTTGTCCCATATAGCCAATTGATTTTTTTCCCAAGGCAATGAAAATTGAAACTTCTTCTTAATTTGATGATTAAATAAAAATTTTTTGAACTTTTCTTGATTTTTTATCTTTGAACTAAAACCAACAAAATGTCCTGGGCTGCAATAAATCGAATAATTTGTACTGATTTTCCTAATTATTTTATGTGAAGATTTAAGTTCTTTAATATTTTTTCCTTTTTCTTTTACTCTTTCTTTTGTTGTAACCGAAATTGGACCCTCAGAGGAATATTTACCTTTAATATTTTTAAATTTTCTTTTTATTAGATTTGGTAATTCTTTATAAGCAAGATATTGAGAACAAAATTCTGTATTAGCTTTTCCTTTTTTTGGCACAAGTTTAGAAAGTAACATTGTAAATCTTGGCGGCTTTTTTGTATAAATCGAGTCAGTATGAAATTGTTCACCAAAACTTGGTCCTTTATCAGTTGATTTTCTTTGCACCACTGTAATTTGAGGAAATTTTTTATTTAAACCTTTTAGTCTTGGATAGTTGGCTAAATTTCCAAAATATTTTGCAAACTTAATGTAAAGTTTAGAAGTTAATTTTTGTTTCTTAAAATATAACATTCCATATTTATTCAGTGCTTTTTTGATTTTTGAAATATCTTTATTTGAAATATCTTGTAAATTTACAATTATTTCTGCTCCAATATTTTTTTTATTTGGAATTATTTTTAACATTTTTTAGAAAAAATTTTTTTAGGTGATTTATAGTTTGTTTAGGACTTTCCTCTGGAATGAAATGATCTGAATTAATTTCTGCACCATAGATTTTTTTATTTGTATATTTTTGCCAAATTTTAATCGAATTAAATTGCTTTCCAACTACTCCTTTTTTTCCCCACAAAACTTGGATAGGAATATTTAATTTTTTATTTCTATCTTTTTTATCGTGCTCTAAGTCTATAGTCGCCGCAGCTCTATAATCCTCGCATGTTGCATGAATTCTTTTATTTTGTTTAAAGGTTCTAAAATATTCATCTTCAACTCTTCCAATCGCACGTTTAGATGACCTATTAAACCGACTATGTAGCCATCTTTTAGGGTCTGCCATTATCATTTTCTCCGGTAAAGGTGCAGGCTGTATTAAATAAAACCAATGAAAATATCCTTTTGCAAATTTCATATTTGTATGCTCGTACATGTCAAGAGTTGGACAAATATCTAATACACTTATAGCCAAAATTTTTCCTCTATGATCCCTAGCCATACGATGAGCAACTCTTCCACCTCGATCATGTCCAGCAACAAAAAATTTTTTAAAATTTAATTTACTCATCAACTGAACCATATCTTTCGCCATTTCTCTTTTAGAATAATTTTTATGATTGGTTCCACCTGGCAAAACTAAACTGTCCCCGTACCCCCTGAGATCAGCGACTATTACTGTGAAATTTTTACTAAGTTCAGGGGCAGTCTTATGCCACATTACATGTGATTGTGGATATCCGTGAAGTAGCAATAAAGGAGGACCGTTACCTTTAAATCTACAAAATATTTTACCCTTATTTACCTTAACAAATTTTTTTTTAAATTCCTTGAACATGATTAAACTATTTAATTATTTAATAGTTTGTTTTTGGCTTTTTCAAATTCCTCTTGAGAAATAATTCCTTTTTCTTTTAAATCATTCAATTTGGTAAGTTCATCACTTAAATTGCTGCTTTGTTCATCAGAAGTCTCGCTTGTCTCCCTTCTTTCACTTTCAGACTCCTCTTTCTCAGCTCTATTAGCTTCCTTAGATTTAAAACCATTCATAATTGCCATTCCACCTAAGTATAAAACATAAGCCATAATAGGAATAACCAATCCAAAAAAAATTATTTTTTCCATAATTCAATCTTCATCTTCTTCACGCCATTTTTTTTCATACATTAAATATGCAGCGTATATTACTGATACAGTACCTACAATCATACCATAGTCAAAACCAGTTTGCTTGTCATGCAAATACCAACCTAGCTGTGTTGCCCCAATAGGTGGAACAGTAAGAAGAAAAAAAATTATACCAAATCTGTATGGTCGCTTAGGTTTTTTCATCCTAATAAATTAACAGATTACAGCTTATGGTTTAATTATTAAATTTGCGATCTTTTGAAACAGTCTATCGTATTTTTAAGCAAACAAGCAATGGTCATTGGACCTACACCGCCTGGAACTGGTGTAAGTGCTTTTGCATTTTTTGAAACTTCATCAAAATGCACATCACCGACGATACCTTTGTCGGTTTTATTTATGCCAACATCTATAACAATAGCATCTTTCTTAACCCAATCTCCTCGAACAAGTTCAGGTATACCTACAGCCGCTACAATTATATCCGCTTCCAAACACTCAGCTTTTAAATCTTTAGTTTTAGAATGTGTAATTGTGACAGTACAATTTTCTTTTAAAAGAAGTTGAGTCATAGGTTTTCCATTTAAATTTGATCTGCCCACAACTACCGCTTTCTTTCCATTAAGATTAGGTTCAAATTTTTTAATTAACAAATAGCAACCAAGTGGCGTACAAGGAACAGAGCTTTCATAACCAGATGAAAGATTTCCTACATTCATTGGATGAAATCCATCTACATCCTTTGAAGGATCAATTGCCTCAATAACTTTTTGTTTATCTATATGTTTAGGTAAAGGAAGTTGAACTAAAATTCCTGAAACAGTTTCATCACAATTTAATTTTTTAATTTTTTTTAAAACAGTCTTTTCTTCAACTGAGTCTGGATATTTAATAACTTCTGATTTTAATCCTACCTCATTTGCCGATTTCTCTTTATTTCTCACATAAATCTGACTGGGAGTTAAATCACCAATAAGTATAACCGTTAAACCCGGTACTTTATTATGTTTTGCTTTTAATTCTGTAACTTCTTGCTTTAACTCTGCTCTTAATTCTGCAGCTGCTTTTTTTCCATCAATTAAAATCATAATTTTAAATAATTATTAAGTTAAAGGTTACTACACATTTAAAATAAAATTTTCAATGCAATATTAAGATTAACTAAAATATTCAAACATTAAGTTTCTTATGAAATAAAGCAAAAAAATTAACAATACAGGAGAAATATCTATTGATCCGAAATTTGGTAAATATCTTCTTATAATATTTAGCGGAGGTGCTGTAATTTTGTAGGAAAATTCATATACCAAATAAACAAGCTTATTTTGAGCATTTAAAATCCTAAATCCTATTAACCAACTTAGGACTACGTTTATTATGAGTATCCAAATAAAAAAACTAATTAAATTGTCGAATAAAATTAATAAAGATTGCATTATTTTTTCTCAACATAAATCGACTGACTTGGGAAAGCAAATGAAGCACCATTTTTTTCAACAATTTCTTTAATCGCGATTGCTAATCTTTCTTTTACATCAAGCCAATTGTTCCAACTTCCTGATTTTGTAAAACACCTAACATACATATCTATGGAACTATCTGAAAATTTATCAACTCTCACGGCAACTCCAATTGAGCTATTATAATCTTCACTTGAATTAATATGACTTTCGATTTCATCTCTAATTTTTTTTAATTGATCTACTGTAGTGTCGTATTGAAGTGTAATAATCCAACTAATTAACCAGTTTGAAGTTTCACTAACATTTACAACTGCATTTTCAGCAAATTGAAAATTTGGAATAATAGCAAGAGATTTGTCAAACTTTCTAATTGTTGTTGATCTAAATCCAATCTTTTCTACTACACCTTCAATAATACCCTCGACAACTATCCAGTCTCCAATTTTAAATCTCTTTTCAACTAAAACTAAAATTCCTGATATTAAATTTTTGAATAAATCTTGTGCTCCTAATGCTACAGCAACACCAAACAATCCAAGACCTGCAATAATTGGACCTATTTTAATTCCCCACAATTCTAAAACTGCTGCTAAACCTAAAATAAAAATTAAAATTTTTAATGACTTAATTATCCAACCAATAAGTTCTCTTGTTAATAATTTGTCTAAACCACTTAGTATGTATGAGATGGGTTCTATGATTTGATGAATTATCCAAAAAATTAAAATGGTAATTAGAGTTCTATTGATTGTATCTACCACTTCTCTTCCTTCTATCGAGAAAGTCATGTAGTAACTTGCAATAAAAAATCCTATTACGATTGGTAAAAATCTTGCTGGGCCTACAAGTGATTGAACAAAAGTATCATCTAATTTGTTAGTTGTTCTTTTTGAAATAATTTCTAATTTTTTAATAACTAATTTGCTTATTAGACCTCTAAAAATTAGGAATAGTAGAAATATTCCAATACCAATTAATATCTGAAAAATATCAACACCAAGAATTCCTTTATTCCATACTGATAAAAATATCTCAGAAAAATTATTAATTAATTCCATTTTTAAATTTTATATAACAAAAACTCCTCTTCTCCAGGATTAAAAAGAAAAATCTTTTTCCATTTGATTTCGTTCAATATTGACGAGGCTTTTTCGCCTATACACATCAAATTTGTATTCATCCATAAATTTTCGGTTTGATAAATCTTTATGAAATTTAAAAAACTTGATGCACTATTTTGAGAGTAAACATAGACCATATCAGGCATATTTAATTTTAATTCATTAACAAATTTCTCATCAAATTTTTGGTTATGATCTACTCTATAATTAATAATTCTTTTTACCCTAAAACCTTCGCTTAATAGCTGTTGATCTAAATCAACCAATATTGTTTCACTGCTAAAGTAAAGTAATTCTTTATTTTTAGACTCATAACTTTGTATAATTAACTCTTTTAAGTTTGTAACATTTCCTTCAGCAGCAGTTGTATTTTGAAAACCAAAACTTCTTGCTTTTTTTTCTGTGGCATTACCTACACAAAAGCATTTAATATTTTTATCTAGTTTTTCTGTATTTAAAAATCTTACCGCATTTGCGCTAGTAAAAACAATTCCACCATAATCTGAAAAGTTAATTTCTTCGTAATTCACTTTTTCAATTCTTATCAATGGGAGATGAGAAACTTGATGTCCTAACAATTGAAATTTCAATATCATTTCAGAACAATCTTCCAGTGGTCTAGTTAATAAAATATGCATATTATCTTTTATATGAATTATTTGATTGTGTTTTTAAAAGTATCCCAACTTCTTTACCAAGTTCTTTAAATTCGTTCAAATTACCAATTTTTTTTTCATAAAATCTTTGTTTACCATCTAAAGAAAAAAGTTCGGCCTCCACTATAATCTTATCTCCATCAACTACTGAATGAGCACCAATTGCTGTTTCACAATCTCCATCTAAAACTTTTAAAATATTTCTCTCAAGGTGAGCTCTTTTATGTGTTTCCTCATGATTAATTTTATTTAAGATAGAAATTGTCTCGTCATCATTCTCTCTGCACTGAAGAGCAATTACACCTTGTCCTGCACTAGGAATTATTTCTTCAGCTGAAAAAATTTCGGATATTTCATTTTCAAATTTTAAAAATTTAATACCTGCATAAGACAAAATAATTGCATCATACATTCCATCATTCAATTTTCTAATTCTAGTATCTACATTTCCTCTAATCAATTTACAATTCAAATCTTGTCTAATTTTTTTTATTTGAAATTCTCTTCTGTATGATGAGGTTCCAACAATTGACTTTTGATCTAAGTCTTTAAGTTTCTTTTTATCCTTTGTAATTAAAATTTCCCTAGGGTCATTTCTTTCAAGGAAACAATCTGTCCTTAGCCCTTCTGTCTCATTAGCGGGCATATCTTTCAGCGCATGAACTGCAACATCAATATTTTTTAACTGAAGCTCTTTTTCAATATTGCTAGAAAACAAACCTTTGCCACCAAGGTCTGATAATCTTATATCTTGGAATTCATCTCCTTTAGTAGTTATTGATTTAACATAAATATCATTATTACTAAGGTCGGTATTTTCAATAATTTTGTTTTTTGCTTGTTGTGCATAAAGTAAGGCAAGTTTGCTTCCTCTAGATCCAATTATTATTTTTTTGCTCATAAAAAAATTTATTTCATACTTGTATAAAGATTGTACAATTATTAAAAACTATTTGAATGAGCAAAAAACCCTTAATTCTAGGAATTGAAACTAGTTGTGATGAAACTGCAGCTTCTTTAATAACTGAAAACGAGGAAGGATTCCCAGTAGTTTTATCCAACATTGTCTCAAGTCAAGTGGAAGTTCATAAGGAGTTTGGTGGTGTAGTTCCTGAACTAGCAGCTCGTTCACATATTGAAAAAATAGATTGGATTGTAAAAAAAGCTATTAATATAAGTGGAAGAAAAATTGAGGAGATAGATGCAGTTGCCTCCACCGCTGGCCCTGGATTAATTGTGTGTTTATCGGTAGGTTTGAGTTTTGGGAAAGCTTTCGCTTTAGCGATGAATAAACCTTTCATTGCTGTTAATCATTTAGAGGGACATGCTTTAAGTCCAAAGCTAAACACAAATCTAGATTATCCATATTTACTACTTTTAATTTCTGGAGGGCACTCACAGTATTTAAATGTTCAGAACCTTGGTAAATATAAAAGATTAGGGACAACTATCGATGACGCTTTAGGCGAAGCTTTTGACAAAACAGCAAAACTTTTAGGAATTGAATTTCCAGGAGGATCTCAAATAGAAATTTTATCTGAAAAAGGTAATCCTAAAAAATATGATTTACCAAAACCAATTTTTAATAAAGGAGGATGTAATCTTTCATTCGCAGGTCTTAAAACTGCTATATTAAAAATAAGTAAAACAATAAAATCGGATCAAGAAAAATATGATCTTGCAGCTTCATTTCAAAAAACAATTGAAGAAATTTTATATAAAAAAACTAAAATTGCTTTTAAAGAATTTGAAAAAATAAATAAACCAAAAAGAAAAATTTTTGTGGTTGCAGGTGGAGTGGCAGCAAATAAAAAAATAAGAAATATGCTGATAAATTTATGTTTAGAAAATAATTATGAGAGCATTTTTCCACCAATAAGCCTTTGTGGAGATAATGCTGCAATGATTGCAATGGTTGGTTTAGAAAAATTTAAATTAAATCAATTTAGTAATTTAGATCATCCTGCAAAACCTAGATGGCCTCTAGATGAAAACGCTAATTTCCTAAAAGGTGCTGGAGTTAAATTATAATTAATGATTTCAAATAAAATTTTAAAAAAAACTCCTAATTATTTTTTAATTTTCTTAACTATATCCTTTTTTATTTATTTTTTATGGTTAATAAAATTATTAGGTGATTTTCCTTGGAGATATGTTTTTACAGACTGGATAATTAATTATGAAGGGGGTTACATAAGACGTGGTTTATTAGGAGAATTGTCAGTAAATTTATCTAAAATTTTAAATCTTAATATTAAGTATATTTTTTTTATTATTCATTTATTTATTTTTCTTATATTTCACTTTTTGTTTTATAAGTTTTTTTCAAACTTTAAACGAAATTATTTTTTTTATATACTATGCTTTTCTCCTTTAGTTTTTTTATATCCTATTTCAACTTTTGAAGCGTTTGCTAGAAAAGAAATATTCTACATAACGTTTTTTTTAATCAATTGTTATATATTAGTTAAAATTGAAAATAGAAATTTAGCTTTTTGGTCAACAAATACATTTATACTTTTGTCTTATTTTATCCATGAGTCATCTCTTGTATTTATTTATTTTTATTACTTTAGTTTTTTAATTTTTTTAAAAAAAAAAGAATATCCTATTAAATTTAATGAAATCTTTTTTGCATTTGTAACTTTTGTACTTTTAATTGTTTTAACTTTCTTACCTGTTACAGACGAAAAAATGTTAAAAATGGTGGTTTTTATAAGTGATAATTTTTACGATGTAAGCAGATCTACTGGGGCAATTTCGTCTTTACAAGAAAATTTAAAAGATGCCGTACGTTTTTGGGATACTAATCCAGCAAATATTTTCGATATTTTTCAACATATCTTAATAATACATTTTGTATTTATTTTTATATATTTTCTTTTTAAATTTAATTTTTTTAAATTAGGTAAATTTTTCTCAGTATTTACTTTAATTACTTTTTTTAGTCCAATAGTACTTTTTATCATCGGATGGGATTGGGGAAGATTTGTTTATATTTTATACAATTTTTCATTAATTTTTACTTTTTATTGTTTATACAATGAAAAAAATATTTTTTTTAAGATTGATGAATTAATTCATCTTGTAAATATTAATCATAGAGTAAAAATTTTATTTACTTTATGTTACTTAAGTCTGTGGTGTCCAAAATTATTATACTACGAAAATATAGAACCCTTTGCTTTAGTAAAACTAATTATGCAACTTATAAATTATTCAATAAAATATAGTTCAATTTTACTATTGTGAATATTTACAAATTATTCTCAAAAAATTTTAGTCCTTTTTTAATTCCATCTTCAAATTTTAGAGAGTACTGAAATCCTAATTTGTTTTGTTTTGTTGTATCTCCACCTCTAGCAAAAACACCTTCGGGTTTGTTTGAAGTTCCTTCAATTTTTGGATCAAAGCCTAAAATATTTGCTGTTATCTTAGCAAATTCGAAAAAACTAGTTAATTTGCCTGTAGATAAGTTTAATGCTGAACCATCATCAATTTTATCCATAGTTTTAATAACACCATCTATACAGTCATCAATATAAATAAAATCCCTCGATTGATGACCACTACCCCAAACATGTATTAATTTGTTGTTCACATTACTTAAAATTCTTTTGCAAATGCTTGGAAAGGGATAATTTAAGTCTTGATCTTCTCCATAACCAGAAAATGGACGATAACATACTGATTTAATTCCATATTTCTCAAATGCAATTTTACCTAAATACTCACATGTAAGTTTTGCCCATCCATAGGTCATATCGGGCATTCCAATATTTTTATTAAATGAAATATCCTCCTCTTTTAATAATCTATTTTTTTTATAACCCTGTAATTCAACAGGATAACAAGCAGAAGAGCTGAAGCTTATCACTTTTTCTGGATTAGATTGAGTGCACCATTTCCAAAAATGACTATCTATAGACAAATCCTCAGCTACTGTAAGCGGATTATTTTCAATAACTTCTCTTCCCCCAACCATAGCCGCTAAATGAAATACATAGTCAAATTTATTATTTAAATTTTTTTCGAACCAATCTCTACAATCAAGATTATAAAAATTAAAATTTTTATAATCTTTAGGATTATATAGTGGCCAACCTTGATCTGGATCAATTGCACCAGTTAATGGTGCAATATTATCTACACAAACTACATCATAACCCTTATCAAGCATAACTTTAACTAATCTTCTACCAACAAAACCTGCGGCACCAGTAATTAATATTTTTTTACTCATTATATTATTTAAAATGTGTTTGATATCTTAGAAAAGCTAATCTAGATTTTTTTGGAATATAAGAATTTATGTTATTAATATTTTTTTTTAGATCTTTAATTAAATTCAAGTTGTTCTCATATCCAATAAATTCTTTTAACATATCTTTTGTTAAATCATGCTTGTTCCTTTTTTGAAATACAGAAGCTTTACCGTAAATGACTTTGAAACCCATTGATAAAACGTAATATGAAGCCCATATATCATCCATTCTTCCGATATGAGGAAACAAAAAATAAAATTGTAATACATTTTTTGAAATAAATGTATTTTGAGAATTAAAAGGTGAAACTTTATTCGAAGCAAATGGAAAAAATTTATTTCTAAATTTACAATTTGGACGATGTTCCATTCTACAAACAGCATCTATATCTGGATCACCATTCCAAAAATCGGCCTGGATATCTGGTTTAATAATTTTTTTTAATTTTTTATAAATTTTTCTTTTATCTAAAAGTTGTAATGGAAATCCTCTATGCCATAAATTATTATGATTTGTTACCGAAATTGGGTCAAAAGCTTCTTGATTAGTAATATAGTAATTGGTTTTAATTTTGCTATTTATAAATAATTTTTTTCCCCAATTCTTATAAGGAATATTATCGTCATCAACTACAGCAACAACTTCGGCCCCTTGTTTCCATGCATAAATTAAACCAAAATTTCTTCTTTGAATACAGTTCCATCCAATAAGATCAGATAGCTTTTTATCTATTTTCTCTTGTTTGGCGGGCGATAGATAAATTCCATTTTTTAATCTATAATTTTTTGGAGTTTTTTTATCTCCTACTACAACTAACTTCCAATCCTTCATTAAATCAAATTTTTTAATTGCTAATGTTGGTTTATTAATTGATGTACAAACAATATATTTTTTCATTTTTATAAATAATAATATTTAAATTATAAACTTTTCCAAAGTACTTTTAAATAAGAGAAATAACTTTTCAAATTAATTGATGAATGACCCTCAACTCTTTTTTTCCATTTTGAGGGAATGGTAATTACATTAAATCCTTTCTTCATTGGAACTAATAGCATTTCCAATGCAAATCCATGCCTAAGTTCTTTGATTCTATAATTTTTTAATGCTTTTTTTGGATAAATTCTGTAGGCAAAAGTAAAATCCAAAATTTTATAATTAAAAAATAACTTAAGTAATTTTTGAAAAATAAAATTAGCTAAATATTTTACCAGACCATAATCCGTTACACTTAGACCTTTGTTTTTTATCCATCTATCTGCTGATATTATTGATTCTTTATTTTTTAAACTTATTCTAATCATTTTAATAAGTTCATATGGATTCGTCTCTAAATCTGAAGCCATAATGGCTATATAATTTTTTTTTGCTTTCAAAAGACCTAAATCAATAGCTCCACCAACAAATGGTTGGTTTTGTTTATAATATTTAAAATTTTTATATTTTTTCTTTAATAAAAAAATTTCTTTCTTTATTTTTTTTTTTGTCAATTTTGCTGAGTAAATTATTAAAAATTCTTTTTCAAATTTAATTTTATTTAAAATTGAAAGAGTCTTTTTTAAAGAATTTATTTCATTCAAAAATGGAAGTATTATAGATAAAGAATATTTCATATAGTTTGATAATTTATTTCATACTTTTTTAACTTAGTTAAGTTAATTATAGATTATTTGATCAAAGAAAGATTTTAATTTATGATAACCTTCTTAACTGTATGAAAAAATATTTTAATATTTCATTTAACTTTTTTTTTTTATTATACATAATATTTTTATCTTTAACCTTTCTTCAAAGTTTAAAACAAGATTTCACATCAATTATCGATTTTGACTTAACTGTTATACACAACTCTCTGCAATTAATATCTAATGAATATCCAGATTATACAGACCACACTGCATATTCACAATTTTTAATAAATGGGATTGTTTACAAAATGGTTGGTTTTATTGACCAAAGTTTAATTACAAATATTAATTCACTAACTGAATCAGAAAATCCAGAATTTACTTTACAAAAACTTTATATAATATCTAGAGTATTAAATTCTTCTCTACTTTTAATATCATTAATTTTTATATTTAAAATTTTAGGAAAATTTAATGTTAAAGCTTATCTAAAATATTTTGCAATCTTACTCATAATTTTATCAGAAACTTTTTGGGCTAATTTTACAATCCTGCGTGCAGATACAATATCAATTTGTTTTTTTTGGATATCTTTTTACTTTTTAATAGATTTTTTAAATAAAGAAAAAATAATAAATCTTTTTTATGTTAGTTTTTTTATGATTCTATCTTTATTAGCAAAAGTTCAAATTATTTTTTTATTTATGTTTATGTATTTTTTTTTCATATTTTATTTTACACTCGAAAAAAAAAATATAAATATTTTACGTAAGGAAAATATTTTTTTTAAGGAAATTAATTTTAAATTTAAATATATATTATTTCTTATTGTTTTACTTTATTTTCTTTTTCAATTATTTTTAAATAATTTTGTAAGTTCATCATCTGGAGTAGGTTATTTTGATACATTTTTATTTATAATTTATTTTTCAATAATTTATATCACCATGAATTTTGTAAAAACTAGGATTTTTGATAAAGAAAATTATCTTTATGGAATTTTTACTACTGTAATTTTATTTTCAATTTTTAATGTAACAATTCTAAAATTTTTAAATATAATTAATTTAATAAAAATAGATTTTAATATTATATTTAGTCTTACAAATCCTTTTTATTTTCTTAAAGCATATTCAACTTTTATAGAAAATGATTTTTCAATATCAATGATTTTTGGAATGTTGAGTTTATTATTTCAAACTCCAAAATTTGATCTAATTTATATATTTTTATTATTAATAGTTTTATCTGGTAGTTTTTATAAATTATACTCATGTAAAGATAAAATAGATAATAAAATTATCTATGTTATTTTATTTTGCTTTATTGCAACCTTTTTAATTGCACTAAATAATTTTAGATACCTGGTGGTATATAATCTATATATAATTCCATTTTTATTTATATCTTCAGTAATTTTTTTAAATACTTTAAAAAAAAATTATGAAATTACTTATTCATCTATAATATTATTATTTTTAATTTTAAATTTCTGGATAAATATTGATAAAAGTAAATCATACGTCTTTAAGCCTTCAAATTTTGAACAAGTATGTTCTACCAAGTCAATTAGAGATTTTTACTACAATTGGGCAAGAAATTTCGATGAAGATTTTTTTAAAAAAATTTGTAAAAATAAAAAATTTATTTTTAAATAAATTTTAAAATATTAAATATTTATATTACATTGATAAAAAAAGTTTTAACATTCATAAAAAGAGAAGGAACTTTTCCATTATTTGTTAAAGTTCTAGACAGATTTTTTATCCCTTTTGGTATCTCCTTTTTAACCTATCTTAAACTCAAAGATAGCAGTATTGAGACGAATCCTTTTGTCAAAAAAAAATTTAATAATAAACAAATTTTTTCAAAAATTTATAAAAATGCTTATTGGCAATCTGGAGAAAGTAAAAGTGGTTCAGGCTCAGACCTGGATAATTTAAAAAATTATAATATCAATTTAGATAATTTTTTTGAAAAATATCAAATTAAATCAATGTTGGATATACCTTGTGGTGACTTTTTGTTTATGGAAAAATTTTTGAAAAATAAAAATATAAAATATACCGGGGGAGATATTGTTGAGGAATTAATTCAAAATAATAAAAAAAAATACAAAAATTATAAATTTGAGGTATTTGATATTATAAATAATCATAAAAATGAAAAGTTTGATGTTCTTCACGTAAAAGATTGTTTGTTTCATTTTTCATTTAACGATATATGGAAAGTAATCGAAAATATTTCATCATTTGAAACTAAGTATACTTTAATAACATCACATAAAAGTTTAATAATGAAAAACTTAGATATTGAAAGTGGTGAGTTTAGATATTTAGATCTAGAAAAAAAACCATTTAATTTTCCAAAACCAATTTACAAAATTTATGAATATAAATTTAATATAACACTTTTCCCTAGATTTGTTGGAGTTTGGAAAACAAAAGATTTAAGACAATATTTTAATTAATGATAAAGAAAACATTCATATTAATTTCAAATGGAGGTGGGGGTATTGCAACCTTCCAGAAATATTTAATTGAACATATAATTAAAAAAAAATACAAAATATTTTTAATTGATAAAAAAAATAATCATACATTAAAATACTTTAATAAAGATATTAAAAAAAAAATAACCTTACTAGAATGTGATACTTTGCACGAACCATTAAAGGTTATAAATTTTTTATCGCTAATAAAAAACTCAGAAAAAAATAAACTTATTTTTATATTTAATAATCCAATGTTGATAGTAATTTATTTTTTAATAATAAAATTTAAATTTAAATCTAAAAATATATATCTATTTCTTCACAGTCATATTCTTAACTTAAATAGTTTATATATACTTCTTGGATTCTTATCCTCATTAATCTCTCCATTTATAGATAAAGTTTATTTTGTATCAAAATTCACAAAAATGTGGTGGTTAAAATATTTTAAATTTTACAATTTCTCTAAATCTTCAATCCATTATAATTCAGTAAAAATTCAAAATAAAAAACCATCAAAGAAAAAAAAATGTAGAGTTGGATTTGTTGGAAGATTAGAAAATGAAAAAGGAATTAATAAATTTCTCGAAATTTCAAAATTTATGGAGGAGTCTGAATTTAGTTTTAAAGTTTTTGGAAAAGGATCTTATGAAAAAAAAATTTTAGAATTTAATAATGTAAAGCAATATGGCTGGGAAACACAAAATAACATATATAAAAACATAGATATACTGTTATTAACCAGTCCTATAGAAAATTGCCCATTTACAGTATTAGAAGCTAAAAATTATGGCGTTCCTACATTATCAATTTCTAATGGAGGTGTAAGCGAAATTATAAAAAACGGATACGATGGAATTACATTAAATGAAAGATTAAACTTAATTAAAATAAAAAATTCTATGATTAAAATAAAAAAAAATTTATCTAAGTATAAAGTAAATTGTCTAAAAAGTAGACATACGTTTAATGAAAAAAATAGATTTGCTAAACTATTAAATCGATTATAATTAAATATTTATAAAATATCTTTTAGAGTTTGTTTTAAAAGAATTTTTTGTTGATCAAAATTAAATAGAGAATTTGTTGACATTGCACATTCATAGGTACATCTACATTTTGACTTAACTATTTCATTTCTAAGAGATTTGCTTTTTTTATTATTATATATATTTTTTATTTTATCTTTATAAATATTTCCAACAGTATCTGGTAAAATTTCACAAGGTTTAATTGAACCATCTTCCATACCTACATAACTTAAATTACCAGCTGTACAAGGAGTAACAAATTCATCTTTTAATGCTACTTTTAATATTAAATCTTTCTGAACTTTCTCTTTAGCTTTAATTATTGCATTCCAAAATAAACCGTAACCATTTTTATTTCTTAATTTCTCATAACCTTGAATTGCTTTTTTATATCCATCGATTATTTTTGGATCTAATTTTTCGGCATTTTTATAATGATACCTCAACAAATTTATTGAAATTGAGGTAGGATCAAATTCTTCATAAATCTCATCTATAATATTTGGAAATAAATGATAATTTTTATCTTGAACTGTAATAATTATACATAAATGCAATCTTGGATAAATTTTTTTTAATTTTCTCAATACCTCGTATGTTTGTTTTAATTTTTCATATGAATTATCTCCTCTAATATTATCATGAACTTTATTTCTGCCATCGATAGAGAAAAAAACCAAAAATTTACCTCTATTTGTTTTTTGCATTACCTCTAATACTGTGTTGAATGTTTTTCTTGTATACCAGCCATTTGTTGGTAAGGATAAAATTTTAGGTCTAGATTTTTGTTGGATCTCAGAAATAATATGGCCTAAATCTTTTCTGATAAATGGTTCTCCTCCCGCAATAGAGTACCAAAGCATTGGACTCATATCCTTCGCAGTAGAAATTAAAAGATCTTTTGAAATTTCACCTGCATCTTTTTTATCAAGCGTTTCTTTATAGAAACAATGATCACATCTTAAATTGCATCTAGCTGTAACATACTGAATATACTGAATTGGATTTCCATTTTTTAATAAAACTTTTAATCCACAAATAGCATAATCATATAGCTCTAATATAAATATTAAAGTTTTTTCAATGAAGAATTGGAATTTACCAAGCATATTAGATATTAAAAAAAAAGGAGTAGAAATACTCATATAAATTGATGATATAAATGATGAAAAAAAGTTTAAGTAAATACTTTTATTAACGAATGTAATTATTGACAGAATTCCCAAAAAAATAAATAGAGCACTAAATTTATTTCCAAAATAAAATAACAAGAGCGAGATAGGAAGAGGAGTTAAATATAATAATATTTTAAACGGAAGTTGACCCTGTGCACCTTTGTATAAATAATAATTAGAAATTTTAATTTTACTTGCATAATAAGTTTTTTTAATATGCTCATAAAAATGACTCATAAAGTTATAATTTTTATGATGAACAGCTTCAAAATCTGATTCAATCCTCATCCTAATGTCAAAAATTTTGGATCTAAATGAAAGGTCAACATCTTCCCAAGAGTTTAACTGTTCATTAAAACCACCTATTTGCTGCATTGTAGTTTTTCTTATTAAAAAGTGTGAACTTGAAATAAATTCAGGATTCATATTAGTTTTATTATTTTTTAAAAATCTATGTCTTATGATGGAAGTATTTACATTTGAAATTAATGTACCATTCTCATCTAGACTATAAATTCCACCAATCATCTCTTTATCAGAGATATCATTTAGTTGTTTAATGAAGTTTATACCTTTAGAGGTTAGTGAAACATCACAATCTAAAAAGAATAATACGTCATTTGATGACTTTTCGATACCCAAGTTTCGTGCTTCAGAAGCATTCAGTTTTTTTTGTGAATTAAAAACTTTTATTTTTGGATCTTCAAATTCAAGAATTTCTTTTGATGAATTTATAATTATAATTTCTTTAACTAGATCTTTAATGGAATTAATTAAATTACTTAGGTTATATTTTTTATGAATTGGAATTATTGCAGATAAGTTTTCCATATTCATAATATAATTATAAATTATTTACAGTTATTATTATATAGTTAGTTTAATTGTGATTTTTATAATTTAAAATACAAAATTATGTAATACAAATAAGAAATATTTAATGCAATATTGGCTTTTAAAATCTGAACCTAATGTCTGGTCCATAGATCAGCAAAAAAAAACTGGGACTAAAGGAACTGATTGGGATGGTGTCCGAAATTATCAAGCTACAAAGAATTTAAAGAATATGAAGAAAGGAGATCTTTGTTTTTTTTATCATTCAAACATTGGAAAAGAGGTGGTTGGTATAGTAAAAGTTATAAAAGAGTTTTATTCAGATAAAACAGACAAGTCAGGAAGATTTGTTGCGGTGACTGTTCAATTTAAAAAAAAATTTTTTAAGCCTGTAACACTAAAAAGCATTAAAAAAAATAAGGAATTAAGCCATTTAGCTCTAATTAAACAAAGCAGACTCTCTGTAATGCCAGTTGATTATAAAAGCTGGAAAATTATAAATAACATGAGTAAAATTTAAAAAAAAAATTATCTTATGCCAAAGAAAAAAAAGAAAAAAAGCAAGATAAGAAAGAAAAGATCTAAAGCTAGAAAGAAAACCTCCAAAAAGGTTAAGAAAAAATCTAAAATTAGAAAAAAAACTTCTAAAAAAGTAAAAAAAAGAATTAAAATAAGAAAAGAAAATGGAAATACACCTCCTGAAATTGTAATTAAAACAAAACCAGAATGGATTAAAAGTAGCTTAGCAAATAAAAGTAAGTATCAACAAAAATATTCTCAATCTATAAAAAGTAATGATGAATTTTGGAGAAAAGAAGGAAAAAGAATTACTTGGATAAAACCATATAAAAAAATCAAAGACGTAAAATACAGTACAAAAGAAGTAAAAATTAAATGGTTTGAAGATGGTACTTTAAATGCTTCAGCAAATTGTATTGATAGACATTTAAAAGATAAAAAAGATAAGACTGCTATAATTTGGGTTGGAGATGATCCCAAAGATAGTCAAAAAATTTCTTATAAACAACTTCACCAAAAAGTTTCGAAAGCAGCTAATGGATTAAAGAAATTAGGAATTAAAAAAGGTGATCGAGTAACCATTTATTTAACGATGATACCAGAGTTGGCAATTTTAATGTTAGCTTGTGTAAGAATTGGTGCAGTCCATTCAATTATTTTTGGAGGTTTTTCAGCAGACTCTATTTCAGGAAGAGTAAATGATTGCGAATCTGAATATATAATTACTGCAGATGAAGGAGTGAGAGGCGGAAAAACTATACCACTGAAATATACAGTCGATGAAGCTTTAATGAGTTGTCCAAATGTTAAGAAATGTATTGTTGTTAAACGAACTGGAAATTATATCAACTGGGATCAAAATAGAGATGTTTGGTATCATGATCTAATTAAAGACGTTCCTAATCATTGTGAACCTGAAGAAATGAACGCAGAGGATCCTTTATTTATATTATATACTTCAGGTTCAACAGGTAAACCTAAAGGAGTTCTTCATACTACAGGTGGTTATATGGTTTATGCTTCTATGACACATCAATATATTTTTAATTACAAACCAAAAGATATTTATTGGTGTACTGCTGATATTGGTTGGGTAACTGGACATAGTTATATTATTTATGGACCACTTTCGAATGGTGCAACAACTATAATGTTTGAAGGAATTCCAAATTATCCTGATAGTTCAAGATGGTGGCAAATAGTTGATAAATATAAAGTAAATACTTTTTATACAGCACCAACTGCAATTAGAGCATTAATGCGTGAGGGAGATAAACCAGTTAAAAAAACCTCTAGAAAATCTCTTAAACTTTTAGGAACGGTAGGAGAACCAATAAATCCAGAGGCCTGGATGTGGTATTACAAAACTGTGGGTAATTCAAAATCCCCAATTGTAGATACTTGGTGGCAAACTGAAACTGGGGGAATAATGATTGCTCCACAAACAGGGGCTATTCCTCTTAAACCTGGCTCAGCAACAAAACCTTTCTATGGAATTAAGCCAGTATTAGTTGATAAAAATGGTAAAGAAATTAAAGGAGCTGGGGAAGGAAGATTATGCATAGCTCAATCATGGCCTGGACAAATGAGAACAGTTTATGGTGATCATCAAAGATTTATTGATACATACTTTTCTCAATTTAATGGAAAATATTTCACGGGAGATGGATGTAGAAGAGATAAGGATGGATATTACTGGATCACTGGTCGAGTAGATGATGTGATTATTGTTTCAGGACACAACTTAGGAACAGCTGAAATTGAGAGTGCATTTGTAGCTCACCCAAAAGTAGCTGAAGCTGCTGTAGTTGGTTATCCACACGATATAAAAGGTAATGGATTATATTGTTATGTAACTTTAAATGCTGGAGAAACAGAAACTGGCGAACTTGAGAGAGATCTTAAACTTTGGGTTAGAAAACAAATTGGACCTCTTGCAACCCCAGATCTAATTCATTTTACATCAGGTCTTCCTAAAACAAGATCAGGAAAAATAATGAGAAGAATTTTGAGAAAAATTGCTGCCAATGAACATGGTCAATTAGGAGATACAACTACTCTAGCAGATCCAAGTGTTGTTGAAAGTTTGGTTGAAAATAGAAAAAATATTTAAAACTGAATTAAATCTTTAAACTCTTGTTTAACAACATCCCATTTTAAAATCATCGAATTTAAAACTATCTTTCGATCTAAAGTTTTTAATTCATCTGCAATCGGAGCCCATTTATATAAAGAGAGTGCACTAGGATTAAAAGGTAAGTCTTGATAATAACTATCCCAATTTATTTTCTCTAATCGTTCATCAAAACTTTTCCTAGCTTCATCAATAATATTTAATGGCATCTTATTTGAAATTTCATCGTCTAAAATTTTGTTAAAAATTTCGTTTGCTTTATGAATATCCTGATAATTGAAATTAACTTTCAAATATGAAAAAGTAAAAAAAGTTAAATCTTGTAATGCAACTGAATAAATATTCCATTTAGCAAGATTTACTGATGACATAAATTCATCATTATCAAAATGAAGAACGTATCTTGTTCCCATTCTAGTTTTTAGATAGTTATATAAAGTAACTTGAGTGGCCCAGGCAGATTTAGTTTGAATAAACTGCTCTAATTCATCTAATGTTTTAATTTTTTTCTTTGGAATAAACGCCTTAAACATAGCGAATAAATATGTTTTGAAATCCTCAAGTTTTATGTCTCTCCAAGTTAATTTGTATTTTCCCATGTTAATTTGTAAGTGCGCCAATTATATCTTAAAAAAGTAAGTAAATAAGTACCTAAAATGGTGAATTTTAGGTCTTTTCAAAACCCTCATAATGGTTATGGTTTCAACCAGTTATAACTAAATAGAGAGGTATAAATGTCAAATCAACAAAAACACTGGGAAAAAACCAGGGGATTGTTATTTATAACACTGGCAATCTGGTTTGTTTTCTCAATTGGCATCTTTCTCTTTGGAGCTGAAATGAACGAGGTCACAGGACCTTTCGGTTATCCATGGACATATTGGTTTACGTGTCAGGGATCTCTTGGTGCTTTCGTAATCTTAATTTTCTGGTTTGCGAATAGACAAGAAAAAATCGATGAAGAGTTTGGCTTTAGCGAAAGAGAGGACGAATAATGAAAGGTAATTTCATAGATAATTTGCCTAAAGTTTACGGGATCTATACCGGAGGATTCATAGGTTTCATAATCATTATGGCAATTGCTGAACAGATGGGTATGACAGCTAAAGCGATCGGTATCGCTTTTGTTGCATTTACTGTATTCATCTATGCATTAATCGGTTGGCTATCAAGAACAGCCCAAGCAGATGCATATTACGTAGCCGGTAGGCAAGTACCAACGGTCTTCAACGGAATGGCGACTGCAGCAGACTGGATGTCTGGTGCTTCATTCGTTGCAATGGCGGGTGGTATTTACTTTAAAGGTTACGGGTATATGGCTCTACTTGTAGGTTGGACTGGTGGTTACGTGCTTGTTGCATCTTTATTAGCACCATACTTAAGAAAATTTGGCTGTTATACAGTCCCAGATTTTATAGGTACTAGATACGGTGGTAATTTAGCTAGATTTAGCGCAGTTGTAGTTTTAACTGTTGCTTCATTTACTTATGTGACTGCACAAATTAACGCTACAGGTACTATTGCATCTGTTGCACTTGATATCCCATTCCAATACGCAGTATATGTTGGACTAGTAAGTATTTTATTATGTTCGATGTTAGGTGGTATGAGAGGGGTAACTTGGACACAGGTTGCACAATATATCGTACTGATTATAGCTTACTTACTTCCAGTATTCTGGATCAGCAACAAAATGGGTGCGGGTTTCTTCCCTCACTTCATGTTAGCTGATGAGGTAGCTAGAATTGGTGAATTAGAACAACAGTTTGGTTTTGTTAAAAACGCAGCTGCTGATCTAAAATCAGTACCTAAGGGCTTAGCAGGAATAACTAAAGCTCACTCTGCAGTTAACGCTACACCTTGGGCATTTATTTCATTAGCACTAGCGATGATGATGGGAACAGCTTCATTACCGCACGTGATGATGAGATATTTTACTACTCCAAGTGTAAAAGCAGCTAGAAAATCAGTAGGTTGGTCATTATTCTTTATCTTCCTACTTTATTCTTCTGCTCCAATGTTAGCTACACTATCTAAGTTATCATTGATCGACCCGAATTTACCAACAGGTATTATCGGTAAGACATTTGCAGAAGTGGAAGCGATAGATTGGTACCAAAACTGGAATCAAGCAAACCTAATGTTTATCAGCGACTTTAACGGAAATGGAACTCTAGAATTAAATGAGTTCTTTATGGGTGGTAAAGCCGTTGTATTAGCAACACCAGAGATAGCTGGATTACCTTATGTAATTTCAGGTCTAGTTGCTGCAGGAGGTATGGCAGCTGCCATGTCTACTGCTGATGGTTTGATTCTAGCAATTGCAAATGCTATATCACATGATGTTTACTATAAGATCATTGATCCAAAAGCGGAAACTGCAAAACGACTACTTGTTGCAAGGGTATTACTTGTAGTAATTGGTTTCGCTGGAGCAACTATTGCAGCAATGGAGATTCAAGGAATCTTAGGTTCGGTCATCTGGGCTTTTGATTTTGCGATGTCTGGATTGTTCTTCCCACTTGTACTTGGTGTATGGTGGAAGAGAGCTAATAGACAGGGTGCGATTGCTGGTATGCTAGGTGGTCTAGCCGCTGGCGCTTGGTACTTAGTTTGGGTACGAACTGGTGGAAGTGGATTCCTAGGAATTACACAGTTAACATTTGGTATCTTCGGATCAGCTGTTAGTTTAGTTTTAATGGTAGTAGTTAGTTTAATGACTGCAGAACCAGATAAAGCTACTCAAAAAATGGTTGATGATGTACGTGTACCGAGTGGTAAATCAATTCTTGGTAGATCACACTAAATAATCTTTTAAAGGGGCGATTAATTTCGCCCCTTTTATTTCAATACATTTTCCAATATAAATTTTGAATGTCAGCAAATTTTCATCCTTTAATATATTTTATAGATTATTTGCTTGGAATTATAATGTGGACACTGATTGGAAGGGTTGCCATGAATATTTTTCAAAGAGAAGACTCACAATTCTTTTTTATGAGAGTATTTGTAAAATACACTAATCCTCTAATAAAATTATTTAAACCAATAACACCCTCATTTATCATTGGGCCATTGGTGCCCTTGTATGTTGCTTGGTTTTTCTACATGATTAGATTTTATCTAATGCCTTGGATCTTAGGCTATTCAGTGATGGGAATGTTGTCATTTCCTTTGGAGAGTGAAATTTCTAGACAAATTTACCAATTTTTTAATTCATTTTAATTTTTAAAATTGATACTAGTTAATCTAGCAATCAATGAAAAATATACAAATTTCACCATCAATTTTATCTGCTGATTTTAGTCAGTTAGGTACAGAAATAAAAAGACTTGAAGAAGGCGGTGCTGATATGATTCATGTGGATGTAATGGATGGTCATTTTGTTCCTAATTTAACAATAGGACCACCTGTAATTAAAGCTCTTCGAAAACATTGTTCATTAAAATTTGATGTTCATTTGATGATATCACCAGTGCATAAATATATAGATGCTTACGCTGATGCGGGAGCAGATATAATTACTATTCATCCCGAAGCAACTGATAATTTAGAAAATTCAATTAAAAAGATAAAAGAAAAAAATAAGAAAGTTGGAGTTTCACTTAATCCTGAGTCTAAAATTGATTTAATATTAGATCTATTAGACCAAATTGATTTAGTTTTAATTATGAGTGTAAATCCTGGATTTGGAGGGCAAAAATTTATGCCAGAAGTTTTAGATAAAATTAAAGAACTTAAAAAAATAAAAGAACAAAAAAACGTGGCCTTTGACATAGAAATTGATGGTGGGATCAATTTTGATAATTGCAAAAGTGCAATTGATGCCGGTGCTAACATTCTTGTTTCTGGTACTACAGTATTTAAAAGTAATAATGGAGACATAAAGAAAAATATTAATTTATTAAAATTGAAATAAGTTAATGATTAACACAAATTCCTTAGGCATTTTGGGTCAATTTTATTTTAATATAAAGGAAAGTTTTAAATCAATTTATCAAAATTCAAAATTTTACGAGAAAAAAATATCAAAAACTTTTGACAATAATTTTGAATATAAACCAAGTCCTCATTTACTTTCATCTATAATTAAGTACCAAAATAAAAAATATAAAATTGAAGATTTTGCTATTGAGTCAATTTGGCAAAATAATTTAACTCCTAAAGATTATGAAAAATTAAATAATTTTTTTTGGTTTTTTAGCTTAGATTTAAGATCGTCCAAAAAAACTACACAAACAGTTATAAAAAACTGGATTTCAAATAACACTAAATATCAAAAAAAAAGTTGGGAATTTGATTTAACAGCAAAAAGAATTATTTCATGGTTATCAAATCATCAGCTAACTTATGAAGACAGCGATCAAGAATATAGAGCTACTTTTGATCATATGATCCAGAAACAAACTAATCATTTATTGAATGAAATTAAAAACTCAAAAGAATTTGAAAATAAGATGATTGGATGTGCAGCAATTATTTTGACAGGATTAGCTTACAAAAATGAAAAACAATATCTTGAAAATGGGTTAAATTTATTAAAAAATATAATTAAATCCTCAATCGATAATCAGGGTTTTACAAAATCAAGAAATATCAGACAATTAATATTTTATTTAAAATATTTTATAATAATTAGAGAGTGGTTTAAAGAATCTCAGAGTTTAATCCCTGAATATATTGATGAAACTATCTACTATTTAGGCTCAAGTTACGCTTTCATTTGGCAAAATGTAAAACAAGATATTTTTTTTAATGGCAACTATTCTTCTGATAATAAAGAATTTGATCAATACTTGAAAAGGTTTGGTTACACTTTTAAAAATCAAATTAATGAACTAGGAGGTTATGCAATACTTAAAAACAAAAAAATAATTCTTGCTGCTGATATTGGTTCTAGTCCTAGTAAAACCTTTTCCAATGACTATCAGGCAGGTGCCTTATCATTTGAAATATTCTCAAATGATAAAAAATTAATTTCAAATGCTGGTTATTACTCAGATAGAAATAATAAATTTAATAAATTATCAAGAAGTACGTCTCTACATTGTGCTTTAACCATTGAGGATTATTCTTCTTGTAATTTTACTAAGCATCAGAAAAATTTGATTATTGATAGAGGGCTGAAAGTTTCAAAAAAAAATGTAGTTTTTGAAAATAATTTTTGGAAAATATCAGGTACACACGACGGATATTCAATTAAATTCGGAACAATTTATGAGAGAGAAATTGAGTTCTATCCAGAACAAATTAAATTTATTGGCTATGATAAGTTATTTAGAAAAAATCCAAGTAAAGAAATTAAATTTGATATTAGATTTCATCTTGATCCAAATTCAAAAGTAATGAAAACACAAGATAACAAATCTATACTAATTGAATTAGATGAGGAAGGTTGGAAATTTAGTTGTGATAACTTTGATATTAACATTGATAATGGTTTATACTTCGGTAATAAAAATTCATATAAAGATAACCAAAATATTTTTATCTCAGGTATGAATAATGAAAAAGAACAAATAATTAAGTGGGAGATAAGTAAATTATAATGAAGAAAAAAATCAAAACTGCTCTCATCTCTGTATCTGACAAAAATAACTTAAAACCATTGTTAAATATTTTAAAAAAGAACAAAATTAAAATAATTAGCTCAGGTGGTACCTACAAAGAAATTAAAAGATTAAAATTTAAATGTTTAGAAGTGTCTAAATTTACTAATTCTCCTGAGATTTTAGAAGGCAGAATAAAAACTCTTCATCCAAAAATCCATGCAGGAATTTTAAATAAAAGAGAAAAAAAATCTCACTTAAAAGATCTTAAAGATAATAATTTTGAGAATATTGATTTAGTCATAGTTAATTTTTATCCATTTGAGAACACTCTTAAAAAAACAAATAATCATCAAAAAATTATAGAAAATATAGATGTAGGTGGTCCTACTATGGTTAGATCTGCGGCAAAAAACTATAATGATGTAGCTATAATAACGTCTTCAGATCAGTATGGGGAATTAATTCAAGAACTGAAAAAATTCAAGGGATCTACTTCTTTAAATTTTAGGGAAAAACTATCAAGAATAGCTTTTGCTGAAACGGCTTATTATGACTCTGTAATTTCAAATTATTTTAACAAAAAAACAAATACTATTTTCCCTGACAAAAAAATCTTTCATGGAAATCTAATAGAACAACTTAGATATGGAGAAAATCCTCACCAACAAAGTGCAGTTTATTCAAGTAGTTTAAATAGGAATTTAGAACAAATTCATGGAAAGCAACTAAGTTATAACAATTATAATGATATATTTAGCGCTCTAACTATTTCAAGATCTTTACCTAAAGATAAAGGAACAGTTATAGTAAAACATGGAAATCCATGTGGAGTTTCTGCTAAAAATAATCATTTAGAAAGTTATAAATCTGCTCTTTCTTGTGATCCTGTGAGTGCCTTTGGTGGGATAGTTTCCTGTAATTTCAAAGTTACAAGAAATTTAGCTGTAGAGTTAAATAAATTATTTTTAGAAGTAATAATTGCAAATGGATTTGATAGCAATGCTCTCGAAGTATTAAAAGCTAAAAAAAACTTAAGATTGGTTGATGGAACAAACTATACATCAGAAGAACTTTATAAATTTGTGTCATTTAACCAATCTATAATGATTCAATCAGAAGACTTAAATTTATTTTCAAAAAAAAATTTTAAAATTGTATCAAAACGAAAACCAACATCTAAACAACTTAGAGATCTAATTTTTGCTTTTAATGTATGCAGGTATGTTAAATCAAATGCAATAGTGTTAGCATCTAACGAAACAACTGTTGGTATTGGTTCTGGTCAACCAAGTAGATTAGACAGTTGTCAAATAGCAATAAATAAAATGAAAAAATTTAATCTTGAAACTAGTAATATGGTTGCAGCTTCAGATGCTTTTTTTCCTTTCGTAGACGGTATTGAAAAATTAGTTCAATCAGGTGTAAAAGCGGTTGTTCAACCATCTGGATCAATAAGAGACAAAGAAATAATTAATTTTGCAAATGAAACGGATACTGTACTTCTGTTTTCAAATACAAGACACTTTAGACATTAGATATTTGGTCTATTTTTGCCGCAAGAATAAAATCGCTCTCCGCTAGACCTTTAATTGCATGTGTGTATATTTTAATTCTCGCATAGCCCCATCCAAACCATAAATCAGGATGGTGACCCTCAAGTTCAGCAATTTCTCCAACTTTATTTACAAATTCCTGACTTTGTAAAAAATTATCAAATTTAAAATTTTTTGTTAAATGAAAGCCATCAATTTTATCCTCTAGAACTTCCCAACCATCTACTTTTTTTAAATATTTGTGTATTTCCTCAGCATTAAATGGGGGTATATTTCCTTCACATGGTATACATTTTTTATTTGCTAAATCACTCATAAATTATTTTTTTGGAGCGGGCAAAGGGGGTCGAACCCTCGACCTTCTCGTTGGCAACGAGACGCTCTACCACTGAGCTATGCCCGCTTGTTATATAATTATTGAAATTAATAGCTTTTTTAAAATTAAGCAATAGGCAAAATGTTATAAATTATTACAGTTACCAGGTTTGAGAATTGCAAGTAATAATAAAAAATCAAAAATTGTAATTAAATATAAGAAAGTTCCTTTAAGTTTTTTTCAAATATATTATTAAGTTTAATTTTAAAATCTTCGTCTAAAATTTTTTTCCAATCATTTTCAGGACCTAAAAAAAAGAATGGTATTTGTTTATTTTCTTTCCTTGATTTAATTGACTCAGAAAAACCATGTTTTTTTTCAAAATCTCTAAGCTTATTAAAAGATGTTGAATTTATTGCATTTTTTATTTTAGTTTTATTTATATTTTCCTTATTATTTGTAATTTTATTAATAAACTCAATTACTTCGGTAAAAACTTCATAAGTTTTATCCATTAAGTCTTCATACTTAATAATTTTTAGAGGAAATTCTCTTTGAGACTTCCAAGCTTTATAATTATTTTCCCAAGAACTGATAAATTGAAAATCACTAAATTCTTGTGATTTCTCATAATCATAAATATATTTTTTGTGATCAAGCATCCAAGTTAAAGCATGTGTATAGTCTAATTCATAATGATTTCTTAAAGATGTAATAACATTTCTAGGATCTCTCACGATATAAATACATCCTATTGAGTTTTCTTTGTTAGTAAATTTACGATTATTAATTGAACCAAAAACATTATGAGTTTTAAAAAACCTTAACTTATTATCTTTGTTTATCCTCTCCTGAGCCTTAATCCAAAATCTAGATGTATCTATTACAAGTTTTGGCAAATAATCAAATCCTTGAAAATGTTTTTTTTCTGGGAATTGACCAATATTTTTTATTAACTTTTCGTTAAATATTCCATTTTTAGAATAATAATATGAACTAATTAGGGTCCTTAACCATGTATTTCCACTCTTAGGATAAGATGCAATCCAAAAAATCATAAATATTTAATATTATAGATGAATAATAAATTTTTTGTTATTATTTTATTATGAAAGATTTACCAAATCAAATTCCAGTATTTCCTTTAAGTAACTTTATTATATTTCCAAAAACTACGGTACCGTTAAATATCTTTGAGCCTAGATATATAGAAATGGTAAATGATTCTATGAAATCAAATAAATTAATAGGAATGATACAGCCTAAGAATACAAATAATGAAGAAGATATTCCTAAATTACATAATATAGGATGTTTGGGTAAAATAATCAGTTTTCGAGAAACTGAGGACAATAGGTATTTAATTGAATTAAAAGGTTTAATAAGGTTTAAAAAAATTAAAGAAATTAATACTGAGAATAAATACAGAATTTTAGAAGTTGAATATGATGATTTTAATCACGATTTAGATAATAAAAAAAAGGAGGAATTAAAATTTAGTGACTTAGAGCTTATATTTAAGGATTTAAAATCTTTATTTGAAAAAAAAGGTTTTATAATAAACTGGAAAGCCCTTGAAAAACAAAGTTTAGATGAAACAATAAATGCTTTAGCTATGGCATCACCTTTTTCTCTTGAGGAAAAGCAAGTGTTATTAGAATCTAAAAATCTTGATGTAAGAAAAAATAAAATTTCCGAAATTCTAAAAACATATACTCATGATTTATTTAATAATAATACTATTCAATAGTTTAAATTGGTATACCTCTATCCGCGAGATTAATAAAAATTTTGTTGATAGTAGAATTTTTTCCAAGTAGTTGAACAGATTTACTTAAAATATTATTTTTTATTTTTCTCTCTAAATTAAAAAAATCATAAATAAAATCAATACCATTAGAAAATATAAAATTTTTATGTTTCATTTTTTTTTCAAATTCAGTATTAACTGATTGATCTAAAGGCATACCAAGATCTTTTTTACTTTTAATAATTTTTAAAATAATTTTAATATCACGAATGGTCATATTAAATCCTTGGCCAGCTAAAGGATGAATTCTATGTAACAAATCTCCAAAAGCTAAAAATTTGTCATTTGAATATGATCTTAAAATTAAAGATTTTAATTTAAAAGTTTCTATTTTGTTTATTTTTATAATTTCATATTTAAAATTATATTTTTTAATTAATTCTTTAATGTATTCATTTTTTTTAATTTCGGGGTTGTGTACCGAATATACTATCGAGGTTTCATTACTTGAAATAGGTAAGAAAGCTAACGGTCCTCTTTTTGTAAAAATTTGCACAGCTGTATTATTCAATATTTTTTTATGTTGAATTATGGTTGTGTAAGCAAAACTATTATATTTTCTAATTATTTTCTTATTAAAATATT
>CACLZL010000009.1 GCA_902611405.1 uncultured Pelagibacteraceae bacterium | reverse complement strand
TCATGAAATAAATATTTTTAATGAACAAAAAAAATTGGTAGATAGGGAACCAGCTAAGCTTGATGATCTATTAACAATCCCAATAGCAGATAGACCTAATTGGTCTGTAGAGGATATAAATAAAGAAATTTCTAATTCTGCACAAACTTTATTAGGGTATGTTGTGAGATGGGTCGACCAAGGTGTAGGTTGTTCAAAAGTTCCAGATATTAACAATATTGGCTTGATGGAAGATAGAGCAACTCTTAGAATTTCATCTCAACATATAGCAAATTGGATACATCATGGAATTACCACAAAAATTCAAGTTATTAACATAATGAAAGATATGGCTAAAATAGTAGACGAGCAAAATAAAAATGATCCTCAATATGTTAAGATGAGTGAAGACTACGAAAACTCTTTAGCATTTCAAACTGCATGTGATTTAGTATTTAAAGGTAAAGAGCAGCCCTCTGGTTATACAGAGCCATTACTTCATTTAAATAGGTTGAAAAAAAAATCTAATCTGAGTTCGAAATCAAATTAGATCGATTTTTAAAAGCAGAAAATAAAGTCCCATCATCTAGACTTTCAATCTCTCCTCCTACTGGTAAACCTTGTGCTAATTTAGTAATTTTAACATCTAAATTTTTAAGACTATCTTGAATATAATATGCAGTTGTTTGACCTTCAACAGTTGCACTAGTTGCAAGGATTACCTCCTCAATTTTATCTCTATTAACTCTTTCAACTAATGAGTTAATTAATAAATCTTCTTTTCTTTGACCAACTGAAGAAATTGTTCCACCCAAAATATGAAAATAACCTTGATAGATATTTGAATTTTCAATCGACCATTGGTCTGCGATATCCTCTACTACACAAATTTTATTATATTTTTCTTTTGTATTCTCACAATTTAGGCAGCCATTTGAATTTGACTTTAATGCACCACATGAATTGCATCTAACTATATTTTTATAAACCTGAGCTAATGTATTTGCCATAGGTTTTACAAGTTCGTCACGATTATTTATTAATTTTAAAACAATTCTTTTTGCTGATTTGGGACCTAAACCAGGAAGTTTTGAAATTAATTTAATTAATTCTTCTATCTCACTGATGTTTTGCATGTATTATAAAGGCCATTTTAAACCAGGAATTCCAAAGCCTCCTGTTGCTTTTGAAA
Organism: uncultured Pelagibacteraceae bacterium; assembly: GCA_902611405.1. Classification (GTDB taxonomy): domain Bacteria; phylum Pseudomonadota; class Alphaproteobacteria; order Pelagibacterales; family Pelagibacteraceae; genus Pelagibacter. The sequence goes on along the minus strand of CACLZL010000009.1, from coordinate 46,259 downwards.
TTTCCTCAGTTGTTTTTGATTTAAGTTGAGATTTAGCACTATTGTGTGCTGCAACAATCAAATCTTCAATTATGGTTTTGTCCTCTTTCATAATTTCATCCGATAACTTTATTGTTTGCATCTCTCCCTCTCCATCTAAAGTTATCTTTACAGAATTTGAACCCGAAATACCTTCAACTCTAATTTCCTTAATCTTTTTTTGGCTTTCTTTCATTTTTGCCTCAAGTTCTTTTGCTTTATCTAAAATTTTACTAAAATCAGTCATTATCATCTCCATCTTCGTTTGTATTTACGTCTATTAATTCTGCATCGGGAAATTTATCCATCACACTTTTAAATATTTCTGAATTTTTCATTTCATCGATTAATTGTTTTTTAACATCTTTTTTTTTATCTTTTATTGACTTTTCCCCTTTTAATTTACTAAATGTAATAATCCATCTTTCGCCTGTCCATTCAAAAAGTTTTGATGATAAATCTTTTACAAAATGTTTATCTAAACTTTCATTAAAAGATATTTCAATTCTATTCTTTTCAAATTTTACAAGATTGACATTTTTTTCTAACTCATATTTTAGTTTAATCGCTTTTTTTTTTAAACAGGTTTCGATTAGATCCTCAAATACATTTATATTAATTTTATCTTCTGATTTAATTTCTGTTTGAACTTGTGGTTTGGTTTTTTCTTCCTGTGCGACATTTTTAATTTGATTGATTGTTTTAGAGGTTAATTCAGTTTCTGTATTCTTAACTAAATTTTCACTCTTTAAGTCAATCTCAACTTTTTCAAGTTTATTTCCAGATTTTACTGAACTTAAATGCATTAATCTTATTAAGAACATCTCAATTGAAAGATGTTGATTAGAAACTATGTCTATCTCTTCGAGAGAAGTAATGGCAAATTGCCAAAATAATATTAATATCTCTGAATCTATTTGATTTGATAAATTTTTAATTTTAGAGAATTCTTCATCATTTAGTGAAAAGTTTGTACCTTCTAAAGTTAAAGAATTAATATTTTTAAAGTAGTAAAGTAACTCTAAGAAGTCATTAATAAAAACCTTTGGTTCAACACCTTGGTCATAAATTTTTCTATAAATACTTATTACTTTTGTTTCTTCACCTTTTAAAATTAGTTCAAATAAATCAATTAATTGAGATTTATCGAAATATCCAAAAATTTTCTGAGCTGAATTTAAATCTAATTCCTTTCCATCATCCAAACTTAATAATGCTCTGTCCAATAATGATAAAGCATCTCTAACAGAACCCTCTGAGATTTTTACTATAAGCTTTAAAGCATCTTCTGTTATTTTTCCTTTTTCCTTGTCTTTAATTTTTTTAATAAATTCTAATAATTCTGAGGATTTAATTCTGGATAGATCAAATCTTTGACATCTAGATACTACTGTAATTGGAATTTTTTTAATTTCTGTAGTTGCAAAAATAAATTTTAGATATTCTGGTGGCTCTTCTAAAGTTTTTAATAGAGCGTTAAAGGCTTGTTTACTCAACATATGCACTTCATCAATAATAAAAATTTTATATTTAGAAGATGTTGGCGCATATCTTGAAAATTCAATAAGCTCCCTTACATTTTCAACAGAATTCGTAGAGGCACCATCTATTTCCATTACATCAATATGACTTGAATTGATGATGCCCTCACAGTTGTCACAAAAATTTTCTTTACACAAACTATCAATACCATTTGAGCAATTAAGAGCTTTTGCTACAATTCTTGCAGTTGTAGTTTTTCCAATTCCTCTTATTCCAGTAAACAAATATGCATTTGGTATTTTATTAGCTTTAATAGAATTAGTAATTGTTTCAGCAACAACCTCTTGGCCGATAAGTGAGTCAAAATTTTGTGGTCTATATTTTAGTGCTAATACTTTTGAATTATTGTTCATATTAATTTATATAGGAGACTAGAACCTGAATAACTGTCTCTACGACTGCTTCTGTTAAGATCTGGTCGGGTTCAAGCAGCATTCACCTCTAGCCTCCAGAACCATTATAGCAGTTAAAATTTCTAATCTACAAGAAAAGATTGTTATTTTCTTTGTCTCAAACTATCTGCTTCAAAAACACCTAGAACGTGAAAATCCTCACAATGTAAGCCTAACTCTTCAAGAGATTTTTGAACTTTTAGATCTTCTATGTGTCCATCCAAATCACATAGGAAAAAATAAGAATCGAAACTATTTTTTTCTGGATAACTTTGTAGTTTGGTTAAATTTACACCGTTAATAGCAAAACCCCCTAGCGATTGATAAAGAGCAGCTGGTTTACTTTTCAATTTAAATAAAAAAGAAGTTATATAAGTTTTATCTTTAAATTCTGGTTGAGAAATATTTTTTCCCATAACTAAAAACCTTGTTAAATTACCGTTTTCATTTTCAATATTTTTTTCAATTACTTCTAATCCATAAATTTCAGCACTCAAAGAAGATGCAATTGCAGATTGCTTAGCATCTTTTGTTTTTGAGATCATTTCAGCAGATCCAGCAGTATCTGCTCTAATATGCTCTACTAATTTATTTTCTTTTATAAATTTTGAACATTGAGATAAACCTTGCGCATGAGAATATACCTCTTTAATATCTTTTAATTTAGTACCAGGTTGTCCTAATAAATTGTGTTCAATTTTTTGAAAGTGCTCTTTGTATATATTAAGCCTGTGTTTAAAAATTAAATATTCAATACCAATATTACCAGTAATTCTATTTGACTCTGGAATTATTATTCTGCTATCTGGTTCCTCAGATGCTTTATTAAAACAATCATCAAAAGTTTTACAAGGTAAAATTTCTGCTTTGTTGTCAATTGAAAGCGCTGCTAAATGGGAATATGCACCAAAGGTTCCTTGAAAATAAATTTTACTCATCAATTCTTATATTCCATTATTTTTTTTAAGGCTAGATAATCTTCCTTAGTATCTACTCCTATTGGACATGACATTGCAAGTGAAACATTAATATCTATATTATTGTCTAACGCTCTTAATTGCTCTAACCGATTTTCTATTTCATTTTTGGATTGATTTAATTGAACAAATTTTTCAAGACAATCTTTTGAATAACAATAAATACCAATATGATGATAAATATTATCTATTTGCTCATATTTTCTTGCAAATGATATTGCTCTTGGAAAATGTTTCTCTTCTAAACTCTTTTCAGTTATTACCTTTACAATGTTTTCATTTTTAAGGTTTTTGTTATCTTTAATTATTGCAGCAAGAGTTCCTAAGTTAGATTTTTTTTTTACCATTTTATCTTTTAATTTTATTATATCATCTATATCGATTGCTGGCTCATCTCCTTGTAAATTCATAATCAAATCAACATCTCTAATATTTGATTTTTTCAGTGCCTCATAGATTCTATCTGTTCCAGTTTTGTGTTTATTGCTAGTTAAAATAGCATTGAAACCATTGCTTTTAACATCATCGATAATTTCTTGGTCTTCAGCAGCCACAATTACATCGCCAATATTGGCTTCTTCTGCTTTTTTAGACACATGAGAAATAATTGATAAACCATTTATTTTTAATAAAGGTTTTCCTGGAAGCCTTAATGCAGACATTCTAGAAGGTATAATTATTAAAGTTTTCATCATATTTTCAAATTATTATACCCATTAAACAACTATAGAGGCAAATATATACATTAAATTTTAACTTTTTTTAATTTATCATGTTATACGTTCACTACAAAATTTAGAAAAAATGGATTCTTTTGAAATTAACAAAATAATTGCTGCAGTTTTAATGGTTGCCTTGCTCGTTATTGGTATTGGCAAATTATCTGATGTCATATTCCATGTGGAAAAACCAGAGACACCAGGTTATTCTGTAGAAGTAGAAACTGTAAATACTGTATCCGCATCTAGCTCAAGTTCAACATCAGACAAAATTGATTTAGCAGCATTAATGGCAATGGGAGACGTTGTTCATGGTGAAAAGGTATTTAAAAAATGTGCAGCTTGTCATTCAATTATTAAAGGTGGAAAGAATGCTATAGGCCCAGCTCTTTATAATGTTGTTGGAAGAAAAGTTGGTGCGATTGAAGATTATAAATATTCTAAAGCGTTAATGGCATATGATAAGAATTGGACTTTTGAAGAACTTAATGGATTTTTAATTAAACCTGCTAAATGGATCAAAGGAACTAAGATGGCTTATGCAGGTCTTCGAAAAGAAAAAGATAGAGCTTCTGTAATAAAATATCTAAATAAAAATTCAGACAGCCCTTTGCCACTACCTTAATTTTCCAAAACAATATAATAAAATACTTTTTTGTACGTGAACTCTATTGAGCGCTTGTTGCCATACATAAGATTTTTTACCTAAGAAAACATCGTCACTCACCTCATCACCTCTAGGTAAACAATGTAAAAAAATACAATTTTTATTTGCATAGCTCATTAATTTTTTATTAATTTTGAAATTTTTAAAAGCTTGTATTTTTTTCTTTTTATTAACTTTATCATTTAAAGAAATAACCTTATCAGAAAAAATTACATCTGCACCTGACGCTGCTTTTTTTGCATCATTATAAATGTAAATTTTTTTATTATTTTTTTTGACCCAAGTTCTAACTTCTTTTCCTGGCTCAAATTTTTTTGGACAACCAATAGTTAGTTTGAAAGAAAATTTTACTGATGCAGCTATTAAACTATCTAAAACATTATTAGAATCACCTATCCAGCAAATATTTAAATTAGAAATAGGTTTCTTCTTTATCTCCTCTACTGTAAATACATCTGATAAAACTTGAGTGGGATGAGACGAGGGACTTAAACCATTAATTAAAGGTATAGATAAATATTTTTCAAAATTTTTAACCTTTTTATCACTGTCTGTTCTGAGCATAAATCCATCACCATAAGTGGAAAGAATTTTAGCTGTATCGGCAGTACTTTCTCCTCCTTGACCCAGATGAAGTTCATTAGATCTCAAGGTCAAAGTTCCGCCACCCAATTGTTTGATAGCTAAATAAAAACTTAATCTTGTTCGTAGACTAGATTTTTCAAACATTTGAATTAATAATTTTCCTTTTAAAGGTGCACCCTTGTCAATCTCCAGTGCACTTAATTTTTTTCTTAAATTCTTTCTTCTCTTAGCATCAACAATAATCTTTCTCAGATCTTTAGCTGGTAAGTCTTTTAAATTTATGAAATGTTTCATGATTTATTTATTTCTGAGCAAACTTTATTGATAACTTTTAATGCAATATCTATTTCTTTTTTTTTAACATTAAGTGGTGGCAAAATACGAACAACGTTTTCAGCCGCACGGATAGTCAGCAATCTATAATCCATTAATTTTTTAATAAACTTAGTTTGATCTATGTGGAGCTGTATTCCAATCAATAACCCTTTTCCTCTAATCTCTTTAATGATTCTTGGGTATTTTTCCATCAATTTATTTAAATTTGAAAAAAAATATTTTGAAGATTTTTGAACATTATTGAGAAATTTTTTAGTAGAAACTATATCCATTACTGCATTAGCCACTGAGCACGCCATAGGGTTACCGCCAAAAGTTGAGCCATGAGTTCCAGGTGTCATGCCTGCAGCAACTTTTTTGTTCATTAAAACTGCACCAATAGGAAATCCTGAGCCTATTCCCTTAGCTATAGGCACTATGTCAGGTTTTACTCTAGATTTTTCAAAAGCAAAAAAATCTCCAGACCGAGAAATTCCACATTGCACTTCATCTAAAATAAGTAATATTTTTTTTTTATCACATAGCTTTCTTAATTCTTTAAGACACCAATCTGGTATTACTTTAATACCACCCTCACCCATTATAGTTTCAACCATAATTGCAGCTGTGTTTTTAGTGATCTTTTTTTTTAAAGATTCATGGTCTCCAAAAACAAAATGATCGAAACCACTCACATGTCCAAATCCTTCTGTCATTTTTTTTGACCCACTTGCAAAAATAGTAGCTAAAGTTCTTCCATGAAAGGAATTTTTAATACATAAAATTCTTGTTTTATTTGGCTTTCCATTACAAAAGAAATATCTTCTAGCTACTTTTATGCTAGCTTCTGTTGCTTCTGCACCAGAGTTTTGAAACATAACATAATCAGCAAATGTTTTTTGGCACAACTTTTTTGCCAATTTTTCTCCTTCTGGAATTTGAAAAGCATTAGAAACATGCCAAAGTTTTTTTGATTGATCTTTTATGGTTTTAACTAATTTTGGATGAGCATGTCCCAAAGAGTTAACGGCTATTCCCTGAACAAAATCTAAATATTTTTTATTATCAGTAGAATATAAAAAACTTCCCTTTCCATACTTAAAGGCAATTTTTTTTCTGTTATAATTTTTTGCTAAATAACTCATAATTTCATTTTGTTTTTATAAAGTTTAATTTTTAATACAAGTAAGGATTGAAAACATATATATATTTAATTTGTCAATTAATGTTGATAACTCTTATTTTTTGATTGTTTAATTTATTTTTATAACAGTATATTGTTGTTTCATATAAACAATATACAAGATATAGATTATGAGTTGGACAGAAGAAAAAGTTGCTAAATTAAAAGAACTTTGGGGAAAAGGTAGTACTGCAAGTCAAATTGCTGAAATAATTGGAGGAATAAGTCGAAATGCGGTTATAGGCAAGGCCCATAGATTGAACTTATCTGCAAAAATAAAAACCAGAACAGCTACTTCAAGTAAAAATTTTGATAACTCAACAAATGAAAAAAATATTCAAACTGTTAAAAGAGGGCGTAAAAGTAAATTTAAATCGTTAATAATTGATAAAGATTTTGAACCAGAAAATCCTAAACAATTAGAGGAACTTGATGAAAATTCTTGTAAGTGGCCAATTGGACATCCGGATGAAAAATCATTTTATTTCTGTGGAAGATCTTCGTTAAAAGATTTTTCATACTGTAAACTACACCTTTTGTTTGCGTATCAACCTAAGGGTAAAAAAGAAGAAGTCGCAGATAAAGATGGGGTTCCAGAATTTATAGAAAAAAAAATACAATCAGCTTAACTTAGCTAATCTTTTTTTCTTTATCAATATTTGAATTATATTTTTCTGTTGAAAATTGCCCACCTTCTCTCCACATGTAACAATATTTTTTAACTTCATCGTTAAAATATCTTTTACTAGGCATTCCTATATCTGAATTAGTTTTATATTTTCCAGATGAAATGTTGTCATACTTTAAAAGTCTTAGCTGATCCCTAGTGATTATTGGTTTAGGGAACATCTCAAAAAATTTTGCAGATAATTCAGCTATAGGTAAAGGAAAAGGCACTAAAATTCTTCTTTTATTTATAAGTTGTAACAATCTTTGTAACAATTCCTTAAAAGAAATTATTTCTGGTCCTATACACTCAATAATTTTTGAATAAATATTATTTGAAATAATATGATGAATTGTATCAGTTAAATCAGAGCAATGAATTGGAGCAAACTTTGTTCTTCCATTATAATAAAGTGGAAAGAATGGAAGTCTGTTTAATAAAGTTAAAAAAGTAGTAGTTAGCTGGTCATCTTGGGAAAAAACAAGTGATGGTCTTAAAATTGTAGCTAGTGGAAAATTTTTTGAGATTTGTTTTTCTCCCTCAAGTTTACTTTTTGCATAATCTGAGTCAATGGCATCATTAATGCCAAGCGCAGATAAATGAATAAAATGCTTTAAATTATATTCTTTACAAAGTTTTGCTAAAAGTCCTGGAAAGACAGTGTGAATATTATTAAACGTATTACCTTTTTTTTGTTCAAATAATATACCAATTAAATTTATACAAATGTCAGATTTTTTAAACAATTCTCTTATTTTCTTTTCTTCATATATATTTGCTTCCACTATATCAATATAGCCAGCATTTGCTTGGGTCTTAATAATGTAACTTTTTTGATGAATATTTCTTGTTACAACAGTTACTCTATAGTTATTTTTTGTTAATTTACGTATTAGGTTTTTACCAATTTGGCCGCTTCCACCAAAAATTAGACAATTTTTTGCTTTCATATATATATGTTTAAAAATGAGTAATAATATTCAATTACACAAAAATGATCTACCAGATGATTTGAAATTAGGCAATATAATAGCTGTAGATGGAGAATTCATGGGTCTTAATGTTAGACGCGATCCTTTATGTTTAATCCAAATTTCAACAGGAAATTCTGATGCCCACATAGTTCAATTTGATAGAGATAACTACAATTCACCTAATCTTGTAAATTTACTTAAAGACAGCTCAATAACAAAGATTTTTCACTTTGGTAGAGCTGACATGGCTCACATAAAACACTACTTGAAAACTGATACCAATAATATTTTGGATACAAAAATAGCATCAAAACTTGCTAGATCATATTCTGACAATCACTCATTGAAGACTCTTATTAAAGAATTCATAAATATTGATATAAGTAAACAATTCCAAAACTCAGATTTTGGAGGAGATCTTACACCTGCTCAATTAAAATACTGTGCAAACGATGTTATATATCTTCATAGAATTCATGAAGAACTAAACAAAATACTCAAAAGAGAGAATAGAATAAACCTTTATCAGGATTGTTTAAAATTTTTAAAAACAAGAGTTGATCTTGATTTAGCTTTGTTTAAAGATGATATTTGGTCTCACTAATGAATAGTAAAAAATTTGTACCTTTAGCTAAAGATGTAATTAACCTAGAGATAAAAGCATTACAAAAATTAAAAAAAAATATTAATAATTCATTTAATAAAGCTGTTCACCATATTGCAAGTTGTCAGTCAAAAGTAATATTATGTGGCGTTGGCAAAAGTGGTCTCATAGCCTCAAAAATTGCAGCCACTCTTGCTTCAGTTGGCACTCCATCGTTTAGTCTTGCAGCAAGTGAAGCATCCCATGGTGACCTTGGAATGATTGCTAAAAAAGATATTTTAATACTAATTAGTTACTCTGGTAAAACTGAAGAATTAAAAAATATTATTCAATATTCAAAAAGAAATAAAATATTATTGATAGGAATTGTCTGTAAAAAAGACTCAATTTTATATAAGGCTGCAGATATTAAACTTTTAATTCCTCAAGTTATTGAGGCTGAAGGTATTATTCCTACATCTAGCACAACTGCACAGCTTGCTCTAGGAGATGCTTTGGCAATTTCAGCTATGAAACTTAAAAAATTTAGCAAAATGGATTTTAAAAAATTACATCCTGCTGGAAGTTTAGGTGCACAACTAAAAACAGTTGAAGACATAATGATAACGGGGAACAAAATTCCTTTTGTAAATGAAAACATGGAAGTAAAAAAAGCTTTAAAAATTTTAACCAAAAAAAAATTAGGTATATTAGTGATTAGAGGAAAAAATAAAAATACAACAGGGATTATTACAGATGGACAAATAAGACGTTATACTGAAAAAAATTTTAACTTCAAATCACTTCCAGTAAAAAAAATTATGACAAAAAAACCAGTATCTATAGATAAAAATGAATTAGCTGCTAAAGCTTTAAACAAAATGAATTCAAAAAAAATTACATCTTTGATTGTTAACAATAAAAAGAAACCTTTAATTACAATAGGTGTTGTTCATATTCATACAATATTACAATCAAATATATCTTAGATGAGCAAGAGTAAACTTGGTATTTTTTTTTTTATTTTATGTTCAATTTTAATTCTTTTTATAATTATATATTTAAAAACTACAGAAAAAAATATTTCTAATAATGAAAATGTTAGTCAAAAATCTGAGGAAATAATTTATAGTTCAAACATTATTGAAAATGTTTTTTATTCTACAAAAGATGGTAAAGGAAATGAATATATAATTAAAGCTGACCAAGGGGAAATAGATTACTCTAATCCAAATTATATTTATTTAACTAATGTAGAAGCACTCATTAAATTAAAAGACTCAAATATAATTAATATTAACTCGAATTTTGGAAAATATAATACAGAAAATTATGATACTATTTTTTCAAAAAATGTAATAATTGATTATTTAGAAAACAAAATAACAGGTGAGTATTTAGACTTTTCGTTAGAAAAAAATCAAATGATAATATCAAAAAAAGTAGTTTATACTAACCTTGAGAATATTTTAAGAGCAGATGTGATTGAAATGAATTTGGAAACAAAAGATACAAAAATATTTATGTATGAAAACAGTAAAAAAGTAAATATTAAAAGTAAAAATTAATATGGCAATAATTAAAAAGTTTAGAATTAAATCTTTTAAAACAATTAACTCTATAATCGAATTCGAAAATATTTCTCTCGCATATGGAAATAGATTAATTTTAGAAAATATTAATTTTAAAATTAATGAAGGCCAAATATTTGGCATGTTAGGACCAAACGGAGTGGGGAAATCAACTATTTTTAATCTAATTACTGGTTTAATAAATCCTAGAAGCGGAAAAATTAAAATAGCTGGTGAAGATGCAACCCAATATCCAATTTATCTTAGAACAAAAAAATTTAAAATTGGTTATGTTCCACAATATGGTGGTTTTTTCAATGACCTTACACTTCACGATAATTTAAAAGCAATCAGCGAAATTGTTATTGAAAATAAAAATTATAGAAATGAAAGAATAGATTACTTAATTTCTAAATTCGAACTAGATAATTTAAAAAATATTAAAGCGAAGTTTTTATCCGGAGGTCAAAAGAAAAAATTAGTTATTGCTTTATCTCTTTTAAGTGAGCCAAAAGTTTTGCTGCTAGATGAATGTTTTGCAGCTTTAGACGTATTAACAATAAAAATGCTACAAGAAATTATTGTTAATCTACAAAACGAAAATAAAATTACAATATGTATATGTGATCATCAGGCTAGAGATCTGCTTGCATGTGTAGATGTAGCTATGATTTTAAGTAATGGAAAAATAATTGCTGAAGATACACCTTCAAATTTAGTAAAAAATATTAATGCTAAAAATGCTTATTTTGGTGATAATTTTAAGTTCAATTAATTTAGCATGTCAAACGCGATAGTAATAAATAAAAAAATCAAAGAATTTAATAGAATTATAAACGTGAGTGGAGATAAAAGTATTAGTATTAGGTGGGTTCTTTTTTCATCTCTTTCCAGTGGAATTTCAAAAGCTAAAAATCTCCTTATGTCTGGGGATGTGTTGGCTGCACTAAATGCAATTAAAAAATTGGGTATCAAAGTTAAGGTAAATAAAAATAATTGTATAATCTATGGAAATGGAGTTGATGGATATAATTACAAAAAAAATATTAAAATTGATGCAAGAAATTCAGGTACACTGGGAAGACTTATTTTGGGCTTTTTAATTAATACAACGCATCCAATAAAATTAATTGGTGACAAAAGTTTATCAAAAAGAGATTTTAAAAGAATTGCAGATCCTTTAAGTAAATTCGGAGCTAAATTTAAATTAAAAAATGATAAAAATTTACCTCTTAAAGTTATTGGATCTTCAAACCTTAGGCCCATAAATTATATAGAAAATAGAGGATCTGCTCAATGCAAGAGTTCTGTAATGCTTGCAGGAATGAGAACAAATGGGACAACCATAATTAAAGCAAAAAAGTCAAGAAATCATACAGAGCTTTTGTGTAAACACTTAGGACTACCAGTTTATGTTAAAAAGAGAAAAAATTACGATGAAATAAAAATTAATAAAATTAAAAAAATCAAACCTCTTAATTATAACATTCCTACAGATATAAGTTCTAGTGCATTTTTTATTGTTCTTACGGTTCTTACTGATAATTCTGAATTAATAATTAAAAATGTAAATATTAATCCATCCAGAATAGGTATAATTAAAATTTTAAAAAAAATGGGCGTTAAAATTTCCTTTAAAAATAAAAAAATTTATAAAGGTGAAAAAACTGCAGATATAAAAATTAAAAGTCCAAAAACTTTAAAAGCAATAAATTGTCCGTCTAATTTAAATAGTGAGGCTATAGATGAATTTTTAGTTATTTTTCTAGTTGCTGCAAAAGCAAGAGGTATTTCATACTTTAAGAATTTAGAAGAGTTGGATCAAAAGGAAAGTCCCAGACTAAAATGGGGTAAAAAAATTTTAAATATGATGGGAGTTAAAACTATCAAAACCAAAAATTCTATCAGAATATTTGGAAATCCAAATTTAAATATTAATAAAAAAATTATAATCAAAAATTATTTAAAAGACCATAGAGTATTTATGACAAGTGTTGTTGCTGCATTATCATTTGGTGGTCATTGGAAAATTCATGATAAAGATTCGATAAACACTTCATTTCCAGATTTTTTTAAAATTATTTATGACTTAAAAAGATAATGATAAAAAGGAAAGATATTATAAAAATAGCTATAGACTCTCCAGCTGCTGCAGGCGCAGGAACTTTGGCTAAAGCTATATCTAAACACTATAATCTTTTATATTTAGATACAGGTAAAATTTATAGGTATATTGGATATTTAAAATTAAAATTTCCAAAAAAATTTAGTTATAAATTTATTAAATCAAAAATTAAAAATTTAAGAGAAAAAAATCTTTCAAATCAAAATTTAGTATCAGATGAAGTTGGAACAGAGGCATCAATTATTTCTAAAAATAAAAACATAAGAAAATTAGTACACAATTTTCAACTTAATTTTGCATATAATCCTCCAAAGAAATTCATGGGTTCTTGCCTAGATGGCAGAGACATTACCTATAAAATTGTACCAGATGCAGATTTTAAATTTTATATTACTGCAAACATAAAAATTCGTGCAAAAAGAAGATATAATGAACTTAAAAAGCTTAAGAAAGATATTACCTATGCTGAGGTGTTAAAAAGCATTAAAAAACGTGACAAAAGTGATAAAAGTAGAAAAATTTCACCTCTTAAGAAAACAAAAGATTCACTATTGATTAATACGACAAACCTTAATAAAAGGGCATGTTTTTTAAAAATAAAAAAAATAATAGACAATAGAATTAACAATTAATGGAAATTTATAAAGATTTATCAAAACCTGAAACTCAAGAATTCGAAAAATTATTAAATAGCCAATTATCAAAAATTAATATTGAAGAAGGAAAAATCATAGAAGGAAAAATAAACAAAATCACGGAAAAATTTGTTTTTCTTTTTGTAGAAGGTTTAAAATCAGAGCCAGTTCTTGATGTAAATGAATTAAAGAGCATGGGTCTTTCTGAAAAAATTAAAATTGGTGAAACTATACCGGTATTGCTTGAAAAAATTGAGGATAAACATGGTGAAGTGTTAGTTTCTGCAAGCAAAGCACAAAAAATAAAAGGGTGGGATAAATTAGTTGAAGCATATGAAAAAAATGAACCAATTATGGGAAAAATAACATCGAAATGCAAAGGTGGATGTATAGTAGAACATATAGACACAGGTTCATTAATGTTTTTACCAGGTTCTCAAATAAGTGACAAACCATTAAAAGACATTAGTCATCTTATGAATGAACCTCAAAAATTCGCTTTAATTAAATTAGATAAGATTAGAGGTAATGCTTGTGTCTCAAGAAGAGAAATAATTTCTTCTTTTAAAAAAGAGGATAAAGCTAAAATAATTGAGAAGTATAAAGTTGGAGATATTATAAAAGGTGCTGAGGTGAAAGGTTATAGTACTTTTGGTTGTTTTTTTAATGTAAATGGTGAACTTGATGTACTGGTTCACTTGCAAGAAATTTCATATTCTAGAGTAAACCACCCTGACGAAGTTTTTAATATTGGTGAAAAACATGATTTAAAAGTAATTAGTGTAGATAAAGAAAAATTACAAGTTGGTTGCTCAGTGAAACAATTATCACCAGATCCATTTGAACATATTGAAAATTACGAATTAAATAAAATTTATAAAGTAAAAGTAGTTAAATTAATGGATTTTGGAGCATTCTGTGAATTAGAACCAGGCCTAACAACTCTTCTTCATTCCAGTGAGCTAAGCTGGACAAAAAAAAATGTGTCAGCTAAAAAAATGTTTAAAGTTGGAGATGAAATATCTTGTGTGATAACTGAAATTGATAAAGAGAAAAGACGTGTAGCTATTTCTCATAGATTAACAGAGGAAAATCCATTTGAAACTTTCAGCAAAAAATATCCAGTTGGAAGCATAGTTGAAGGAGAAATTGTAAATAAAAATGAATATTCTTTATTCGTAAAATTTGAAGATTTAGATATTGATGGGTTCTTACATTGTAATGACCTTACTTATTTAAATAATGGAGAAGAAGAATTGACTAAATATAAAAAAGGTCAAAAAATTAATGTTAAAGTTTTAGAAGTTAAACCTACAGAACAAAAGATTAGAGTGGGTTTAAGACAAACTCAGCCGGATCCTTTCGAATGGTTTAAAGATAAAAATAAAAATCAAACAATTACTGTTAAGGTAGTTTCAACAGATAATAAAGGATTGGTGGTCAGACCTGAAGGATGTGAGATGGACTTTCAAATTAAAAAATCAGCTATAGCAATAAACTCAGCAGACGCACGCCCTAGTAGATGGACGGGTGGAGAAAAATTAGACTGCGCAATTGCAGAACTCGATCTCAATAAAAGAAAAGTTTCTCTAAGTATAAAACTATTAGAAGAAATAGAAAAAAAAGAAGCGCTTGAAAAATATGGATCCGAAGGATCAGGTAAAAATCTTCCTTTTTCATCATTGTCAGATGATTTGAAGAAAAAAGAAGAAAAAGATTAATAAAGAAGATTTAAATTGGCTATTGTAAAATCAAAGCTTTTAAAACAACTATCAAATAACTACCCAAATTTCTTAAAAAAAGATTTAGAAAAATTTACGAATATTATATTAAATGAAATCAAAAGAGCTCTTAAGAGAGGCGACAGGGTTGAATTAAGAGGCTTTGGAGTTTTTTCAACAAATACACAAAAAGCAAGAATTTCAAGGAACCCTAAAACTGGTGAAAAAGTAAATACACCTGAAAAAAAGACAATTCACTTTAAAATGTCAAAAGACTTGTTTAAAAAACTAAATAATGAAGAATAAAACTATTTTTGTTGCGTGTGATACATCAAATTTAGAAAAAATCAAAAAAATATTTCTACAAATTAGAACAAATAAGCTTGAAATTATCCCAAAGTTTGGTCTTCAATTTTTTTACTCTAAAAAAGGTAGAAAATTTCTAGAAAAAATCAAAAATGATTTTTGGTTAGATTTAAAAATAAATGATATTCCACAAACAGCTCTATCAGCAGTTGATAGCTTAAAAGATTTAAAGAGATGTAAATATATTACAGTTCACACTAGTGGTGGATTGCAAATGCTAAGGTCCGTTAAGAAAAAAGCAAAAAAAATAAATAAAAATTTAAAAGTTTTAGGAGTTACAATCTTAACAAGTCTTAATAATAAATCTCTCAAAGAGATAGGTCATACAAAAAACGTAAAACAATTGGTTTTAAAACAAGCTGCTTTAATTAAAAAATCAGGATGCGATGGTATAGTTTGTTCTGCTCAAGAAGCTTTGATGGTTCGTAAAAGATACAAAAATTTATTAATCATAACTCCTGGAATAAGATTGCCCGATGATAGTTCAAATGATCAACTAAGAATTATGACACCTAAACAAGCTTTTAAAAATAGGGTTTCTGGTATTGTTATAGGAAGATCTCTTACAAAAGGTAACATAAAAAATAACATTAAAAAACTTACTGATCATCTTAACAAATGATCAAAGATTGTAAGATTTGTGGTATAAAAGATCCTAAAACTTTAACTTATATTGTTGATCACCCTTACCCACCTAAATTTGTAGGTTTTATTGTAAATTGGAAAGCAAGTTCGCGTTATGTTGATTTTGATCGATTAAAAGAACTTTTAAATATAGATAAAAAAAAAAGTACATACGTAGCTGTTATTGTAAAAAATGATGAGTCTACTCTCAAAAAAATAAAGGATTTACCTTTTGATTATTATCAAATGTATGACTGTTCTCCAGAAGAAATAATTAAAATTAAAAAAAAATATAATAAAAAAATAATTGCTGCTCTTACTATTGAAAATAAAGAAGATGTAAAAAAATATAAAGATTATAAAGATATATCTGAGATAATTTTATTTGATAGTAAAGGTTATGAGAAATCAATGAGTTTTAATCATAATTTGCTTGATGAGGTAGAAGATCACATAGAAAAAATGATTGCAGGAAATATAAAAATAGAAGATGTTACCAACTTTAAAAATAAACACTACATATTGGACGTAAGTGGAAGTTTGGAAAGCTCAAAAGGAGTAAAAGATATTAATAAAATTGATAAGTTTCTAAATACAGTCCATAATATTAATTCTTGAAATAAATATGACAAAAAATTCTTATAAAACAGGTCCAGATGAGCTAGGTTACTATGGCGAAGGTGATGCTGCTATGGGCGGTATGGCAGTTGGTGAAACTTTGATGCCTGCTTTACACGAGTTAAATCAAGGATTTGAAGAAGCAATAAAAGATAAAAAATTTTTAGATGAATTTGCTTATTATTGTAAACACTACATAGGAAGACCGTCCCCTTTATATTTCGCAGAAAATCTCACTAAAGAATTAGGAGGAGCTCGTATCTTTTTTAAGCAAGAACACCTAAACCACACAGGCTCACACAAGATAACAAACTCTTTGTTTCAAGTATTGCTTGCAAAAAGAATGGGAAAAAAAAGTTTAATTTGCGAAAGTGGTGCTGGCCAACACTATAGTGCTACTGCTGCAGTTGCTGCTAAATTTGGTATGCCTTTAATTGGAGTAATGGGAGAAGTAGATATAGCAAGAGTAAATCAAAATATAATTAAAGCAAAACACTATGGTGCAAAATTAAAAGCAGTACCAGGAACTTTAAAGGAAGCAATCACAGATGCAATTAAAACTTGGACCACAAATCCAGACTTTGCTTATATATGTGGATCAGTTGTTTCCTCTCATCCATTTCCAAAAATTGTTGCATTTGCACAAAGCATCATTGGAAGAGAAATAAGAGAGCAATCACTTGAGCAAGAAGGAAAATTACCAGATATGATTGTTGGCTGTGTTGGTGGAGGAAGTAATTTTGCGGGAGCAATATATGATTTTCTTGATGAACCTAGTGTTTCTAAAATTGGGGTTGAGGCTCATGAAACTGCAGCACTCTCAAATGGAACACCTGGAATTATGCAGGGAATGAAAACTTACATGCTGCAAACCGACGATGGTGCAAAATCTTTAGGAGGCATGAGTTTGGGCGCAGGTATAACTTACTTTTCAGTAGGTCCACTTCACTCTTATTTAAAAGATCAAAAAGCAGTTACTTATTCATCAGCTACTGATAAAGAAATGCTTGAAGCATATAAAATTATAGCAAGAACTGAGGGAATTTGCTCTGCATTAGAACCTATGGCAGCAGCTGCAGAAGTAATCTTCAGACAAGCAAAAAATAAACCTAAAGATTATACTATTTGCTTGTCTCTGTGTGGACGTGGCGAAAAAGATTTGGATACTATACAAGAAAATATTGGTAAAGATTTTGAGTGAACGATTTAAAAAAATATTTGAAAATAAAAATCCAAAAACAAAACTAGTTTCCTATTTTGTTGGATGCTACCCTACTCCACATGAAAGTTTTAAACTAATCAAGGAAGCAATTGAAAATGGAGTCTCCATTTTAGAAATTGGGTATTGTACTTCAGAGGCTTCGGCTGAAGGACCTGTAATCAAAGCTGCTCATGATCATGTTTTAAAAAGTGGATATTCTTTAAACGATACAATTAAACTTATTGATAAAATAAGGTCTTACAACAAAGATGTAGGGATCCTTTTGATGGGCTACATTGCTAATCTATATAAATACCCAATAAAAAAATTTGTAGATGATATTAAAAAAGCTGGCGCAGATGCTGTACTAGTAGTTGATGCACCTCATGAATTAAAAGAGGAAAATGAATTAAGAGATGCTTTAAATGACAATGGATTATCACTTATTAAATTAGCAGCACCCACCACAGATCAAAAAAGACTTGAAGATATTATTAAAATATCCTCTGGTTTTATTTATCAAGTAAACGTCAGTGGTGTTACTGGAGTAAAATCTGCTAATGAAACTGATGTTGCGAATTTTGTTAAAAGAATCAAAAAACTAACAAATATTCCTGTATGTTCTGGATTTGGAATTAAAAGCCCAGAAGATGCAAAAAAAGTAGCTAATAGCGGTTGTAATGGAGTTATTGTTGGATCAACGTTTGTCAAATATATTCAAGATAATTTAAGTGCCCCAGATTTAACACAAAGTTTTGGGAAACAAGTTAAAAGTTTTTCAGAGGTATTAAAATAACATATGAATTGGTTAACAAAGTTAATTAGAGCAGGTGAAAAAATTAAAACTGCAATACGTGAAAGAGCTACAAAAGAAGATATTGCAAAAAGTGACTGGACATCATGTTGTAAGGGTCCAATTTTAAAAAAAGATTTAGAGGAAAACTTGTGGGTTTGTCCAGATTGTAAGCGTCATCATAGAATTAAGCCACATCAAAGATTTGATATATTGTTTGGAAAAAACAATTACGAGATTTTCAAAACTCCGATACCAAAGGACGATCCATTGAATTGGACAGATTCTAAACCCTACAAAGAAAGATTAAAAAGTGCTCGGAAAAAAACAGGATTAGAATGTGGAATGATGGTTGCTTCTGGAACTATAAATAACATTAAAATTACCGCTGTAGCTTCTGATTTTGATTTTTTAGGAGCTTCTATGGCAGCTGCAGAAGGTGAAGCTTTTTTATATGGAATACAACATGCAATAGAAAATCGAACACCTTTTTTATGCATTAGCGCTGGTGGGGGTATGAGAATGATGGAAAGTTTAATATCATTATCTCAAATGACAAGAACAACACTTGCAATTAATGAATTAAAAAAAAGTGGACTTCCGTATTTAGTTTGCATCACTGATCCAACAGCAGGGGGTATCACTGCATCATACGCTATGTTAGGTGATATTCATATTGCTGAACCAGGAGCTTTAATTGCATTTGCAGGTGCAAGAGTAATTCAAGGAACTGTTAAAGAAGAACTTCCTGAAGGATTTCAAAAAAGTGAATATGTTGAAAAAACTGGTTTTGTCGATTTAATTGTTGAGCGTAAAGATCTTGCATCTAAAATTGGAACTTTATTATCAATATTGTTAAAGAAGAATTCTGATATAAGTGCTGAACAAAATGAAACTTCAGAAGATTCTCAGCAACTTTCAAAAGTTGCATCCTAAAGAAATAGACCTATCAACTGATAGAATTAAAAATCTTTGTGAAAAACTAGGAAATCCACAAAACAAAATTAAAGCAATATCGATTGTAGGAACTAATGGTAAAAATTCTACAATTCAAGCTGCTTATTCAATTCTTAAAGAAGCAAATTTCGAATGTAATGTTTACACAAGTCCACATATTCAAAAAATTAATGAAAGGTTTATTTTCAGCAACAAGGAATTAAAAGATGATGAGTTAGCTGATTTATTGGAAGATGTTGAAAAAATTAATAATAATCAACCAATCACAGTGTTTGAGATGTTATCGGCTTGCTTTTTTTATAAAGCAGCAAAATATCCAGGTAACATTAACTTAATAGAAAGCGGCTTGTTTCATCGTTTTGATGCTGTGAATATTCTAGAAACTAATCTCGCAAGCATTGTTACATCCATAAGCAAAGATCATCTAGATTGGCTTCCAAAGGATAAACAAACAATCGAACAAATTGTATTTGAAAAAACATCTACACTTTTAAATTCAAATATTATTGTAGCTAAACAAAGCACTAATGAGACGATGGATTGTATAAAAAAAACTATCTCTCAAAATAAATCTAATAAAGTTTTTTTTAATGATGATTTTAGTTACTCAGTTAATGAAAATGATTTCCTCTACTATGAAGATAAATTTGGTGGATTAAAACTTCCTATGCCTAATGTGCTTGGTCAATATCAATTAGAAAATATATCTACTGCAATAGCAACTCTTAGAACTTTAGATCTTGAGATTAGGGATGAACACATAAAAAAAGGTATTAAAAATATATCTAGCTTAGCTAGACTTCAGGAAATTAAATCTGGTAAATTAAAAGAATTAGTTAAAAATAATAGATTTATAGTAGACGGAAGCCATAACGAAGGTGGTGCTAAAGCATTAAATGAATATCTTCAAAGCTTGGATTGCAACAAACATATTATTATTGGAATGATGGCAAATAAGGAACATGAAAAATATATAAGTTACTTCAAAGATATTTCTTCCATAACTACTATAGATTTAAAAACTCAACCAAATTCAATTAGTGGAAAAGATTTGAAAGAGAAATTTAAGAGTATACCCAATGTTAAATATCAACCAGATATCAAGCAAGCAATTAAATCAATTGATTTAAAAGAAGGAGATCTTTTGCTTATAACAGGGTCTTTGTACGGAGCTGCTGAAGTGTTAAATTTAAATTAAAGGTTTTTGTCTAAAAATTCTTTAACCTTCGCTTCCCCTGGATTACCTACCATTCTATCAATTTCTACACCCTTCTTCATAATCGTAGTGGTTGGCACTCCCCGGACTCCAATACTGGATGCAAAATTTATAGCGCCTTCTTCAACATCACCTCTGTAGAAAGTTGCTCTATCTTTGTATTCCTCAGAAAGTTTGTCCATAACAATTTTGAGACTCTTGCAGGGCGCACACCAAGAGGCACTCATAATATTTACAGTTACGGGTTCCTCTTTTATTTTTTCTAAATTCTCGTCTAAAAACTCATTAATCATGTTACTCTTCTATAAATTACGGCTCTAAAGTCAACTAGGCAATTTCATATTTTTTTTCTATAGACATAATAAATTCATTTATTTCATCTAATTTTTTTAGTTCTTCTTCATCATCCCTATTGTCTGCTTGATTTCTAAGAGTATCAATTTCATTATAGGCCATGCCTATTGTCTGCCATTTCTCTTTATTTTTGCTTAATATTCGTCTAGCAATTTCACTTTTAATATTCTTATATAAATCTGGTGGCAAAATATGTGGTGCTTCCTGGTAGATAATTTTTTGGCCAAACCAACTACATCTTTTATCTTGAAACTTATCCAACATTCTTAACTTATCTTCCCAAGAAGAACTGTGCCAAGTTTTAAACAAAGCTGTATCTTTATTTGGAATAAATTTTTCATATAAAGTTTCTTCAGGTAATAAATCTTCTTGGGATTTGGTTTGTTCTTTCTCCTCTTCTATTTCTTTATAGATTAGCTGAATATTTTGACAAAACTTTTCACTTTCTCTAACAATTTTTGCTCTTTTTTGAATTACTTCAAGCCCAAGTTTAGTGTAAGGATTTCCCTTAGGATATTTATATTCCAACGCACATTGTTTATCTAAAAATACCGGGGCTTTATTAATTTTTAAAACTCTAATTATTTTTGGAGAAGTTTTGCTTAAAACAGATCTTAACTCATTAATATTCAAATTTAATAAAGGCTCTGGATCATTTCTTAAGTCATAAACAAATCTATCATTTGATTTTTTATGAAATAGGTGAGAATTATGATTTGGATGCATATTGCTAACAAGATAAGGAAAATCTTTTCCTTGTATAATTTCATTTATTGTGAATATTTCTTCTTTTTTCAAATGAGTTTCACATCCTGCTTTTGTTGCAGTTATTAAAAATTTTTCCCAATTTTTTTTATGTTTACTTTTTACGATTCTAAGAATTTTACAACTTGTATAAGCATCATGAAATCCTGTATGTTGTTTTGTGGTGTCAAATCCTTGAGCTGTTGCAAGAGACTCTAAAGCAAATGAAGGATTACCCTTTTCTGTTAATCCTGTTTTTAAAGTTTCAGGATTTAAAAGTTGAGCAGCTCTTGCTATGTGTATACCGTCATGTTCACTATTGGGCGAAGAGTGAGTGATATAAGGATAGCGGTTTCCTTTGAAAAAATTATGCTGAGTCATAAATCTGTCAAAGTTTGTATTGTTCCAACCTATAAACATACAAGGTCCTGCTTTTAAAAAGAAGTTTTCAAGAGCACCTAAAAAATCATAATGAGAATAATTACCTTTTGTTAATAGATCAATGCTGGTTGAGTTAACAAGTAATGCTTTCGCACTTGGGACTTCTCCCTCTGGCATTCTGCCTCTGATATTCAATTTTCCAATTTCTTTTAGATTTTTATCAACTACAACTGCCCCAACTTCAATTATAGATCCCCAATTAGTGCTATTTGTTGTTTCATAATCATAAATTACTATTTTATCCATTATTTTCTATATAAGTGTTTGATTTAAATTTGAAAGCTCATGAAATTTTTTTAATCTTCCTAAAAATAAATTTTGATAGGTTATTAATTCAGGGCCTTTAATTTTAAATTCTTGAAATAAATTATCTACAGTGCAAACTAAAATTACACAAGAAACGATTTGTGAATTATACACAATATTATGAGCAAGAGAATATGCTGCAGTCTGTAACAACCAAGTATCTATATACTCAATTTTTTTTGGTTTATTACTTTGTTTAAAATCAATTATTGTCTCTTTTCCCTCATAAACTCCTACACAATCTGCAGTGCCAGCATATTTTTCAGGATAATAAAGAGTACATTCAGTTCCCCATATTTCCTCTAATCTATTTGTTAATCCTTTATCAATTATCTCTTTAGCCATTTTTTTGTATTGTTCATTTTCCTCAAAAAAACTTAAATTCTCTCTTCCCAAAAGGTAAGACTCTAAATAATTGTGCATTTGAGACCCTCTACTACTTGCTGCTTTTGTTATCGCTTCAGCTTCTTTTTGACCTGTTCTTTCACGCCAATTAGCAAGAGCAGCCTTATCTTCCTCTGATTTTGTTGCATCTAGTATTGAGGTAACACTTGGTAGTTTTTTCTCACCTAAAAGATATCTTCTAATTCCATCCACAGTTGCTCTTGAGGATGTAGGGTAGTCATATTTTTTATTCCATTTCATGATGAATCGGGTGATAACTTGTACTATTAAGTTTAATAATTATCTACTAGATATGATAATAGTTTAAATTAAATTATGGAAGCAATTTTAGGAGTAATAGTAGGTTTTGTAGCATTTGGTGTTGTTTGGTTTTTTTTACTTAAACCAAAAAGCAATCAAGCATCTATTGATGAAATGAAATTAAAAGAAGAAGAATTAAAAAAATCTCAAATAGATTTAGCTACAAAAGAGGCAGAGATAAAAGCTGCAGAAGATGCAAAAAAAGACTTAAAAAAACAACTTGACGATAAAAAATTAGAGGTTTCAAATCTTTATAAGAAAGTTGACGGTATCGTTGAAGGAGTAGGTGAATACAAGTCAATTTCTGAAAAAGCAATTAATAAACATGATGAAGCAATAGCACGACACACGAATTGGTGGGAAAAACTTACAACTAACATCACATATCAAGGAAAATTTAATCAAGAAATTTTAGAAAATCTTTTAGAAAGTGCAAATCTTGTAAAAGATAGAGATTTTTTTCCACAAAAAAAACAGACAACTTATGACATTGAAGGTAATGAAGAGAAAGATGTAATTCCTGATATGCTTGTAAAATTTCCAGAGAGAAATTATATCATTGATGCCAAAATGTCTTTAACTCATTGGACAAAATATATTAATGAGAAAGATGAAAGTCGAAAAAAACAATATCTTAAAGACCATATAGCATCAGTTAGAAATCACTTGTTTGGACCAAAAGGTTTAAATAAGAAGAATTATAACAAACTATATGGAATAAAATCTTTACAGTCGGTTATTGTTTTTTTCCCAGCATCAAGCTTATATTCTGTAACACTTGATGCAGACAAAACTCTTCAAACAGAGGCTCTTAAAGCTAACTTTATTTTATCGTCCCCTACTGAGCTGTTAAATATGATTAAGGTTTTTGAACAAATCAAAAGTGAAAAGAAGCAAATTGAAAATATAAGTAAAATCATAACCTCTGCTAGTAAGATATTTGATAAATATTCAGATGTTAAAACTGCAATTAAAGGAGCACTTCAATCATATAAAACTCATGCAAATCAACTACAAAGCCTAGTTACAAAATCTTGGGGTTCACAAGGATTAGAGAAGCAAATAAAAAAACTTGAAGATGAGCATGGCGTAATACCTGGAAAACAAATTCCTGAAATACCACCTGAGCAAGCAAATATTACTGAAGTTACAGATCCAGAGGAAGACAAAGATAAGTTAAACTAATCAAATGGAATTATCTTTCATAATTAAAATATTCTTTGTTATTGTAGGTATTGTAACTTTATACGCAATAGGTAGAAACCTTAATATTATAAAAATTATACTAATTTATTGGAAAGACTTAATTTTTAGAAAGTAACTTTACTATTTTTTGAAGGCCCATTTTATTACTTGATGACTTAGAAATCATCATACAAGCCTCTGATCTAAGTATTTCTCCATCCTTTAAAATACGTAGGTTATTTGCTTTTAATGTTTCTCCAGTAGAAGAGATATCTGTAATTATTTCCGCAGAACCTGTAAATGGATAAGCTTCAGTTGCACCCAAACTATCAATTAATTTGAATTGAGTAACACCCTTTGAAAACAAAAATTCCCTTGTTAGGTTTGGATATTTTGTTGCTACTCTTAATCTTTTTTTTTTCTTATCTTTAAATTCAAATGCAATTTCCTCTAAATCTGCAACTGTTTGAACATCTATCCATGGATCAGGAATTGCAACCACCAATGTAGCCTTACCAAAATTATATCTTTTTAAAACATTAATTTTTTTTTGAGTGTTTATTTCACTCTCTTTCAATAAATCAAAACCAGAAAAACCTATATCTAAAGATCCGTCTCCAAGTCTTTCGATAATCTCTCTTGCATGAAGATATAAAATCTTAATATTTTTAAATTGTTTTATTGATCCTAATAGATCTCTCTCTCCTCTTTCAGAAATAAGATTTAATTTATTTTTTTTAAAAATATTTAAAACATCTTTTCTAAGTCTACCTTTGCTTGGGATTCCAATATTTAAAAAATTTTTTTTCATTACTAATATAAATTTAAAGCAGCACCTACTGCTGGGGTTTGTTTTTTTGATCCTAAATCTGAAATCAGACCATCATAACGACCACCATTAATAATATTTTTTAATGAGTTTTTAAATTTAATATCAATTTTAAAAACCATACCGGTGTAATATTCTAATTGCCTTCCAAAAGATGCTGAAAAGACTACATTTAATTTTGAAACCTTGTTATTAGAGATTGGAAAATATTTTTGATCTACAGCTAAATTTATTCTGTTTTTTTTAAAAAATTTATTTAACTCTATGGCTGCTTTATTTATTGGACATTTTATTTTTAAGAAATCTTTTATTATTTTTGAAACATTTTTTCCTTTACTAGCTCTTCTAGGATCTTTTATTTTTTGATCAAATCTTTTTAATATTTCATTAATTGTTCTTCCTGCTACAATATTTGATAAATCTTCTTTAAGCATTTTCATGTAACGCTTTTTATCTATTTCTACAATTGTTGGATCAACATCTGAATTAGTTTCTAATCTTCTTAATAAATCATTAAAATATTCTTCTCTCCAGAAGTGCCTAGACAATCTTAGCTTCCATCTCTTTGGAATATCTAATTTTGAAATTAACAAATTAAATATTTCAATATTTCCAATAGTAAGTGTTCCTGAAGAATATTTGATATTTTGAAGTGATTTAAGAGATGTATTTATAATTTCTTTATCATCATTTTTCTCATTCTTAGATCCTAAAATTTCAAATCCTATTTGATTTCTAATGATTGAGTCTTTTTTGTTTTGTGATTTTCGATAAGCTTGACCACTATAAAAAATTTTTTCCTTACCCTTTATATTATTTTCCAAATATCTTAAACAAGATGCGATTGTCAAATCTGGTCTTAAACATAATTCACTTCCATTCTGATCAGTAAAAGAGAAGATAAACTTTCTAAAATTTTCTCCAGATCTTTGAACAATGTGATTAGCCTCAATTACTGAGGGTAAATCAATGTATTTAAAACCCTTTGATTTTACTGATCTAAGGATATTTTCAGATAAGTTTTTTGACTTCATCAATTAAATTTTCTTTTGGAAATGTTTTATTATTTTCACCCTTAACACCTTTAAGGCTTTTTATGGTGACTGTATTTTCATTTAATTCATTTTCACCACATATAATTGCAACATCTAACTCACGTTTATTTGCTAAGGTAAGTTGCTTACCTAAATTTTTCTTTGTATCTAAAAAAATTTCAGCATTGATATTATTATTTCTTAATAAATCTAAAATTTCATAGTACTTTTTAAGATATTTTTCATCCATTACACAAACTAAAACTGGTTTTTGACTATCTACTTTTATTTGATCTAATTGCATCAAAGCAAATAACAATCGATCAACTCCAAAACTAATTCCAGTGCCTGGAATATCCATACCTTTAAATCTCGAAATTAATTTTGCATAGGCTCCACCAGAACAAACACTACCTATATCGACCTCTTTACCTTTATTATTTGTAACTTTAAAATTTAGATTTGTTTCAACAATGAAATCTGAATAATAAGCCAATCCCCTAACAATTGTAAAATTTGTTTTGACCTGATTTAAATTTGAACTGTAACTCAATACTTCAAATACTTGTTCTAATTCCTTTATACCTTCTTGAGACAATGGATTTTTTAATGTTTTTTTTAACTCTTTTAAATCTTTAATTTTTAGAAAATTAACTATTTCGGACGCTTGTTCATCGTTTAAATCTGCACCCTTAGTGATTGCACCACTTATATCTTTTCTCTCTTTTTTAAGCAGATCTTCAACACCTTTTAAACCAAAACCTGGTTTATCTAATTTATCAATTGCCCTAATTACTTTTACTTGCTTTTCTTCTGATATTTTTAAATCATCAATTAATCCTTGAACTATTTTTCTGTTACTAATGTTAATTGTAAATTGATCTTTTTTTAGACCACAATCTAACAAAGTACTTGATACTAAATTGCAAAGCTCAGCATTCGCTTGTGCAGGATTAACATTTCCCACGATATCAAAATCTGCTTGCATAAATTCTCTGTATCTTCCGTTACCAGCCTTTTCGTTCCTAAATACATTTTGAATAGCATATCTTTTAAAGATTGATGGAAGCTCTTGATTATTTTGTGCAACAAATCTAGCTAGTGGACTCGATAAATCGTACCTAAGAGTAATACTTTTTTCTCCATCTTCAAATGAGAATACATCAGACATAGGATTAGCATCATCTTCTGCCAAAAAAGATCCTATATTTTCACTTATTTCAAACGAAGGGGTTTCCAGAGCTTCTGCTCCAAATTTAATAAAATTATTCTCAATAGCTTTTAAAAGCTTTTTTTTGAGAAGAAGTTTTTTATCCCAACGATCTTCAAATCCTGAAGGTAATCCAGGAATTAATTTTTTTTCTTTATTCATTTTTTGGTACCCGGGCTGAGAGTCGAACTCAAACTTAAAGTTCCACAAACTTCCGTGCTAACCATTACACCACCCGGGCTTATCCTCTTTGTTTTTATCTTATTTTATGTGGATTTAAAATTATAATATAAATAAATAGCCTATTGGCTATGGAAACAGTTTCTATGAGTACTTCTAAAAGTCTTTTTATATATAATATTTATATTCATAGCGTTCTTTTAGACAATAAAAATTAATATTCAAGAGCTAAATAAAAAAGGACGTTAGTCTATTTTATAGACACAACGCCCTTTAAAACAATTTGTGAATTAATCTAATTTTTTTAAATTAACTGCCGATGGGCCCTTGGGGCCATCTTCTAATGTAAATTCTAATTTGTCCCCTTCATTAAGATATCTCATACCTGCAGCCTTCACAGCGCTAGCATGTACAAATGCATCCTTTTCTTTGTCTTCTCTTTCTATAAACCCAAAACCCTTCTTCCCATTAAACCACTTAACGGTGCCTTTCAATGTACTCATCTTATTTTTTATTCCTTTTGTTATTTATTATATCTTTAAGGTAATTTCTTTTAAGATTATTTCAAGATGAAACTTTATGGTGGTGGCTGAGGAAGGATTCGCACCTCCGACACAAGCCTTTTCAGGGCTCTGCTCTACTCCTGAGCTACTCAGCCTTATTTATCCCCTAAAGATAATTCTTCCTTTAGTAAGATCGTAAGGTGTCATTTCAACAGTTACATTGTCACCTTGAAGAACTCTAATTCTATTTTTTCTCAACTTACCAGCAGTATGTGCCGTAACAGTATGACCATTTTCTAGCTTTACTCTGAACATAGCGTTCGGGAGGAGGTCAATCACTACACCTTTAAACTCCAGTAAGTCTTGTTTTGACAAATTTATTTTCTCCTTATTCGTTTTACTACAGATTGAGCGTGACCGACCAACCCTTCATAATTTGCAAGTGTTATAACTGATGGTCCAAGACTTTCAATACCCTTTTTTGATAAGTTTATGTATGAAATTCTTTTATAAAATTCATTTACACTTATACCACTAGAATATTTTGCAGAGCCGTTGGTTGGTAGTACATGGTTTGATCCAACATTATAATCAGTCATAGCCATAACTGCATATTTTCCAAGACATATTGAACCTGAGTTTTTTATTTTTGGAACTAAAGATTTATAATTTTTAATATTTAACTCTAAATGTTCTGGAGCAATTTTATTTACAACACTAATTATTTTAGTATCAGAAGAAATATGCATTAAAATTCCATTATTAATTAAACTTTTTCTCGCAACAGAAGCTCTCGGGATTTCTTTTAGTTGTTTAAATATCTCAACCTTAACTTTATGTAACAAGTTTTTATCTTTTGAAATCAAAATACATTGTGCAAGAATATCATGCTCAGCTTGTCCAATTAAATCACTTGCAACCCACTCAGGATTTGAGTATTTATCACAAACTATAGTCACTTCCGAAGGTCCAGCAATCATACCCTCTATTCCAACATCACCAAAAACTTCTTTTTTTGCTGCAGCAACAAAAGCATTTCCTGGACCAACTATTTTGTCAACCTTTTTAATTTTTTTAGTTCCATAAGAAACTGCTGCAATCGCGGAAGGGCCTCCAATTGAATAAATTTCTTTTATTTTACATTTTTTTGCAGCGTACAATACAGCTGGATTTTGTTTTCCTTTAAAACCTGGATTAATCATGACTATTCTCTTCACTCCTGCAACAAGTGCTGGAATAGCATTCATTAATACGCTTGATGGGTATGAGGCAGATGAACCAGGAACATAAATTGCTACAGATTCTATTGGTAAGTATTTATATTCAAGTTTATTTTGTAATTTGTCTTTATAAGAAATATTTTTAAATTTTTGTAATGAGTGAAATTTATAAATTCTTTTATATGCTATATCAATTGCTTTTTTTACTTTTTTATCAAGAGATTTTATAGATTTATTTATTTGGTTTGTGCTTGGAATAATAACGTTGTTTTGATTAAATTTTCTTTCATATTTTAATAATGCCCTGTCTCCATTTTTTTTAACATCTTTAATAATATTTGTTACAGAAACAAAATCTGACTGAATTTTTTTTTTTCTCTGTAAAAGTAAATTATATAAAGATTTGTCGAATTTCTTATTATTACTACTTAATATTTTCATCATCACTTTATTTCACTTTGATCTTCTAGTATTGCTTCAATGGTTTCTGTTGTCAGAGCTATATGAGCATTATTATTAAATATAATATTTATTTCATAATCATCATTATTTTTCAAATAATCTATTGTTATCAGTTCTAATACTATTTCATGATTTGATTGATCAATATTCTTTGATCTTACTTTGTCAACAAAATCAAACCTACAAATACTCTTAATTTTTTTATCTTTCTGATTGGTTTCAACTTTAGTTCTTTCTATTGATAATAAAAAGACCTTATTTGATGAGAGATATTTTATATCAGAAACTTTAACTTTGGCTCCAGAACTGCAGGCTGAAATCATTTGCAATCCCTCTTGGTCGCTTGCTATTATTTTTGCTAAATATTTCACTACTTTAATCTCTTAATTTTAACACCAATTTTTTTTAATTTATTTTCAATTTTTTCGTAACCTCTATCTAAATGATAAATTCTATTAATATATGATTTACCTTTAGAAACTATTGCTGCTAATACTAGTGCTACTGAAGCTCTTAAATCGCTTGACATCAACTCTGCGCCAACAAATTTAGTTTTTCCCTCAATTATCGCAGTGTTGTTCTTAACAATTATTTTAGCCCCGAGTCTTTGCAGTTCCGCGACATGCATAAATCTATTTTCAAAAATACTTTCAGTAATTGAACTTTTTCCTGTTGCTTTACACATTAGAACCATTAATTGTGCTTGAAGGTCTGTAGGAATACCTGGAAACTCTTTAGTTTTAATACTTTTTATTGATTTTATCTTTTCGGGTCCCTTAACTAAAATCTCATTTTGGCAAGTTTTAATTTTAGCACCAACTTTTTTTAATAAATTTATTTCAGTTCTAATAACTTTAGGATTTAAATTTTTTATTTTTAAATTACCTTTTGCAAGTGTAGCGGCTACACAAAAAGTACCTGCCTCTATTCTATCACTCATTACAGCATACTCAGTCTTATTTAAAAAATTAACTCCTATAATTTTACATGTTCTTCCTGACCATTTAATTTTTGCTCCTGCATTATTTAAAAAATTTGTAAGATCTTTAATCTCAGGTTCTATTGCACAATTTTTTAAAATAGTTTTGCCCTTTGCTAAACATGCTGCAATTATAGAATTTTCTGTTGCTCCTACGCTTATCTTTGGAAAATTTATAATCGTACCTTTAAGCTTACCTTTTGATGTTGCCAAAATATAACCATCTTTTAATTTATATTTCATACCTAGTTTTTTTAATGCTGTTAAATGATAATTAATTGGCCTTGCACCAATTAAACACCCACCAGGTAAAGAAATTTTTGATCTGTGGTATTTTGAAATTAATGGACCCAAGACTAAAATAGATCCTCTCATTGTTTTTACTAAAGAATAACTAGCAAAAGTTTTCATATTTTTTTTATTAAAAATTTTTGCTGTTTTTTTATCTCTTGATAAAATTATTTTGGAACCAAGAGATTTTAATAAATTCAGCATTGTATTAATGTCTCTTACTCTTGGTAAGTTTTTAATAATTACTGGCTGATCAAATAATAATGTTGCTGCTAATATCGGCAGTGATGCATTCTTAGAACCTGAAATTGAAACATTGCCCTTGATTTTGCAAGGACCATTAATCAAAAATTTATCCATAAACTATTTTGATTTTGCTAAAGTGATTCCTGTCTGAAAATTATATTTTCCGTTTCTGTCTGCATAAGAAACTTCTGGTTGTTCACCTTGAAAAAATAGTATCTGGGCCGCTCCACTATTGGCATATAACCTTATGGAATTACTTGTATGGTTCGAAAATTCGAGCACCAGTACACCAGACCATCCTGCTTCAAGAACAGTTGGGGGTACGCCCAAACCACATCTTGCATAAGTTGATTTTGCAGTAACTAGCCCAGTAACATTTCTTGGCATCTTAAAATATTCAAGACTTGAGGCAAGTGCAAAAGAGTTTGGTGGAATTAAAATTGAGTCTTCATCTTTCACAGTAATAAAGTTATCTTCACTGAAATTTTTTGGGTCAGCAGTTGCTCCTTTAATATTAGTAAAAATTTTAAATTCAGAACCACATCGAAGGTCGTAACCAAAAGGGTTGATTCCATGGCTGATACCATTAGCTATACTTTTATTGACAAAAGGACTAATCATTTCTTGCTCCTCAGCTAATTTTATTATTTGCTTATCGTTTAGTATCATTTTTTTTTTTTATTTTTTTTTGAAAAACTTTTCTTTTTCTTAAATTTTTTTTTAACGCTAAACTTAAGCGCTCGTTTTTATCTTTTGAACTCATTCCTTATTTGGGTTAGTCAAAAAATCCAAGGAAATTGGTTTATTTGGATCTAATACGGGTGTTTTATTTTCTTCTTTTTTTTGGCCTTCTTTTGCTAAACGTTTAGCTTTTTTCTCTGCAAGCTTTTTCTCTCTTTTGGCTTGCTTTTCCATAAGCTTATTACCTTTAGTTGATTTATAGTCGTAATGAATTCCCATAACATTTCCTTCAAACAGATATAAATCATTATAACAAAAAAATTAAGGCAATAATTTGAAAAAAATGCTTTATTATCAGTAAAATACAAATTGTTTCTAAGCTCCTGTAGTTAAATGGTATAACAAGTCATTGGTAATGACTAATTCCCTGGTCAGTACAGGGTGGGAGCACCATTAGTCTCTAAAAAAAAATTTTCTTAAAATAATTGTTGAACAAACAAGTCCAAAAAAAGCTAACGCAGGGATATATATATCTTTTGAAAAAATTATATCTGCAATATTAGGAACATTTGTATTTAAATCGACAATTTTTTCTAATCCACTGCCTATGGATGAAATCAAGAAAACACCCGGGGTAATTCCTAAAAGTGTTGAAAAGAAATAATTTCTTAGTTTTACATCAAAAAGAGTTGGCAATAAACATTGAATTTGCCAAGGAATTCCCCCAACCAAACGATAAATAAACAAAAAAATAAATTCTGATTTTTTAAATTTAGATTCGAGATTTTTATATTTATTTAAGAATTTTTCTCTAATAAAATTTTTTAAAAAAAAATTTCCAAAAATATATAAAAAGGTTGCACCAATAGTTAAACCAAAAACTGCAATGATAGTTCCTATCCATTTCCCAAAAATAAAACCTGCTAATAAAACTACTGGAGATCCAAATCCTAAAAAAGGGAAAACCCATAATATAGTTAATACCAAGAATGTGATTAATACTAAAAAAATATTAGAATTTTTAAGTTCCATAAAATAAGTTCTATTGTTTCTTAAAAAATCATAGGATGTTATTTCCGCTAGGCTAAATTTTGAAAAAAAGAAATACAAAAACAAACTAAGAATTAATAAATAAGATAACCCAATAAATAATTTAATTTTTTTTGTATTTTCCATGATTCTTGTTATTTTAATGCTAAATCTTCTATTTGCTATTTTAATTATTACTAATATAAAGAGGCAAAAATTATTAAAAAACTTAATCAAATCTAAATATGAAAAGAACTTATCAACCCTCAAACAAAAAAAGAGCTCGTAAACACGGTTTTCGATCAAAAATGAAAACTAAAGGTGGTAAAAAACTTTTGGCTAGAAGAAGAGCAAGAGGCAGAAAATCACTTACAGTGTCAGTATAAGCTAATGAAAAGCAAAATACTTGCTCTTTCAAAAAACGAAGAATTTAAAAATTTACTAAAACAAAAGAAAATCACTAATAAGTATGTCACTATATTTTTTGGTAAATTAATAAATAAGAATGAAAAAAGATTAAATATTAGTTTTGTAACAAAAAAAAAAATTGGTAATGCAGTAAAAAGAAATAAAATAAAAAGAAGGTTAAGGAACATTATGAATGATGCTGTTAAAAATATATCAATAAACTTTAACTATTCATTTCTTGTTATCGCCAAGTCTTCTATGTTAAATAATGAATACAAAATTATAAAAGAAACTATTTTTCGTGATTTTGAAAAAATAAGATAATGAATATTTTTACTTTAATTTTAATTAAACTAATCAAAGGTTATAAGTTTTTGATTAGTCCATTATTAGGTCATTCTTGTAGATACTTACCAACATGTTCTGAATACAGTATTGATGCTTTAAAAGAATACGGTTTTTTTAAAGGCTTATACATGAGTATAAAAAGAATTTTATCTTGCCATCCTTGGGGAAGTGGTGGTTTTGATCCAGTTAAAAAAGAAGCAAAGGAGAAAAAAATTGGAAACTCGTAATATTATAGCAGCCATAAGTTTATCAGCTGCAGTGATCATATTATATTCACTTTTCTTCGCACCACCACCGGTAACGAAAGAAAATTTAGCTGAACAAAATAAAACTGAACAAAACTCAGATGCTCCTAGTTTAGATCAAAAAGAAAATTTAGCTGAAATTTCAAGAGAAGATGCTTTGAGAGAAAGTGATAGAGTTTTATTTGAAAACCAAAGTATTGTTGGATCTATTTCTTTAAAAGGAGCTGCAATTGATGATCTTACCTTCAAAGAATACAATGTCAGTTTAGAAAGTGATGAAAAAGTAAAATTTCTTGCACCACGAAGTTCTAAAGAAGGATATGTAATAGAAAGTGGTTTTATTACTACTGATAAAAATATTGATATTCCAAATGCAGATTCAATTTGGTCAGTTTCTGAAAATAATAAATTAACTGATCAATCTCCTATAAAACTTAGTTGGACAAATGATCAAGGGATCACCTTTGAAAAAGAAATTGCTTTAGACGATAAATTTTTATTTACGATAAAACAAAGAGTTATAAATTCTACAGATAAAAACTATGACTTCTATTCATATGGACAAATTATAAGAAATCAAATCCCAGAAGGTTTAAGTGATTTTTACATTCTTCATGAAGGCCCTATCGCTACATTAGATGAAGAATTAATTGAGGAAGATTACGACGATATTGAAGAGAAAAAGTTCTCTAGAACTGCACAAAAAGGATGGTTGGGAATAGGAGATAAATATTACATATCAACACTTATTCCGCCAAGAGAAAAAGAATTCAAAACTACAATGGATTATAAGAACAAGTACAGAATAAACTTTGTTACAACAGAACCATTAGAGTTGACTGGTAACTCCTCTATAGAGGAAAACTTGCAAGTAATTGTAGCTGCAAAACGAGTTGATGTGATTGATGGATACGCAGAGTCTTTAAAAATTGATAAATTTGATTTAACAATTGACTGGGGCTTTCTGTACTTTTTGACTCGTCCCTTGTTCACTGCTTTAGAGTATTTCTTCAAAATATTTGGTAATTACGGATTAGCAATTATTGCAGTTACTGTTTGTATTCGTGTAGCATTTTTTCCTTTAGCTAATTTCTCTTTTAGAAGTATGGCTAAGATGAAACAATTACAGCCTGAGATGGTAAGACTTAAAGAGGTGCATAAGGATGATAAAATGAAATTGCAACAAGCAATGATGGCTCTTTATAAAAAAGAAAAAGTAAATCCTATGAGTGGTTGCTTGCCCATCCTCGTCCAGATCCCTGTATTCTTTGCTTTATACAAGGTATTATTTGTAACAATAGAAATGCGTCACATGCCTTTCTATGGTTGGATTGAAGACCTCAGCGCCAGGGATCCAACTTCCATATTCAATTTATTTGGATTGCTACCTTTTGAAGTTCCAGGTTTCCTTGTGATAGGAGCGTGGCCTGTCGCTATGGGGGTCAGTATGTGGTTACAACAAAAGTTAAATCCGGCACCTACTGATAAAATGCAGCAGCGTATTTTTCAGTTCTTTCCTCTATTTTTAACAGTAATACTTGCACCATTCCCAAGTGGATTAGTTATTTATTGGACGGTAAATAATATTTTAACAATGGCTCAGCAGGTTGTGATAATGAAACGTACAACAGTTAAAACTGCAACCTAATTAAAAAATAATAAATGGACCTTGAAAAGATATTACCTAAAGATGGGCCACCAATTAATGAAGTAACTAAATATATTGAAAAATACAAAAATGATTTAATAGTAATTAAATATGGTGGAAACGTTTTAATTGATAGGAACGTATTTAATAACTTTATAACTGATCTTAGTGTTTTAAATAAATTGGGCCTTGCAACCGTTGTAATTCATGGTGGTGGACCTAGAATTAAAAGAGAACTAGATAAATCAAATATTCAATCAAAATTTATTAGAGGACTAAGAGTTACTGATAAAAATATAATTAATATTGTTGAAACTGTTTTAATTGATTTTAATGATGATATTGTTAGTTCCTTAAAAGAAAAAGGAACAGAAGCAATCTCTGTTCATACAAAAAAAAATAATGTTATAAAAATTATACCAGAAACAGAGGAGCTAGGATTTGTAGGAATGCCAAATGAAATAAATAATGAACTAATATTAAATATAATTAATCAAAATAAAATTCCTATAATTTCACCATTAGGATTAGGTAAAGAAAATCAAACATATAATATTAATGGAGATACTGCCGCAATGGCCATAGCAAAATCTTTAAAATCAAGAAGACTTTTGTTGATGACGAATGTGGATGGTGTTCTAGATAAAAATAAAAAATTAATAGAAGAAATTTCTTCATCTGAGATTATGAAAATGATTAAAGATAAAATTATTACAGAGGGCATGATACCTAAAATAAATGCGTGCTTAGATGCAGTAAATAATGGTGTAACAGCAGTTGGTATAATCAATGGCACAAAACCACATTCATGTTTATGGGAAATATTCTCTGACAAGGGTTCAGGTACCCTAATAAGACAATGAAAGAATTAAAGAATATAAAAAATTTATTATTTGATTGTGATGGGGTGCTCTACAGTGATCTTGAAGGAGTATTTGGTCAAGTAAGTAAAAAAATGACTCAATATATTTCAAATAAATTAAATGTAGATTTAAAAGAGGCAAAAGAATTACAAACAAATTATTTTCATAAATATAACACTAGTCTTAATGGTTTAATGATACATCACGGTATACCTCCAAGAGAATTTTTAGACTACGTGCATGATATTAATTTAGATTTTTTAGAAAAAGATACTGCTTTAAGGAATGAGCTAGAAAATATTAATCTAAACAAATTTGTATTCACAAATGGTAGCAAAGAACATGTTAAAAATATCACTACACACTTAGGAATTGAAGATCAATTTGATGGAGTATTTGATATTGTTGATGCTGAATACAGCCCAAAACCTGAGGCAAAAGCATTTGATCTTATGGTCAAAAAATTTCAAATCGATCCAGCTGAGACACTTTACATTGAAGATATTGCAAAAAACTTATCAATTGGAAAAGAAAGAGGAGCAAAAACAGTTTGGTTAATCAATGATGAATACTGGGGTAAAAAAGAGTCTGATAAAGAATATATTGATTACAAAATAGAAAATCTTTCTTTATTTTTAAAAGAAATAAGGTTATTAAAAAACTCATAAAAATTATGAGTATTGAAAAAATTATAAATGAAGCTTGGGAAAATAAAGGCCAAGTAAATCAAAATTCAGATCAGTCATTAAAGGACGCCATTAATCAAGTAATCAGTGATTTGGATAGTGGAAAATCAAGGGTTGCTGAAAAGATTAATGGTGAATGGATTACTCATCAACATCTTAAAAAAGCTATCATGTTAAGTTTCAGAATTTATCCAATGGAAAATTTAAACGGCCCATACAGTAGTTGGTATGACAAAGCTCATTTATTAAAAGGAAAAACCGCAGGCTGGACAAAGGAACAGCATGAAGCAGCTGGTTTTCGTATGACACCTAATAGTCCCGTTCGTCCAGGGTCTTTTATTGGAAAGAATGCTGTTTTAATGCCTTGTTATATAAACATAGGTGCATATGTGGATGAAGGAACTATGTTAGACACTTTTTCAAGGGCTGGGTCATGCTCTCAAATAGGAAAAAATTGTCATATCTCTGCAGGCTCAGGAATTGGTGGAGTTTTGGAACCTGCTCAAGCATTGCCAACAATTATTGAAGATAATGTTTTTGTTGGCGCAATGTCTGAAGTAGTAGAAGGTGTAATAGTTGGAGAAGGCTCTGTTCTGAGTATGGGAATGTATATTGGACAATCAACAAAAATTGTTAATAGAAAAACTGGTGAAATAACTTATGGAAAAATTCCTCCTTATTCAGTGGTAGTTCCAGGATCCTTGCCAGACAAAAATAATCCACAAGCGCCATCTTTGTATTGTGCAGTAATAATTAAACAAGTTGATGAAAAGACAAGATCAAAAACATCAGTTAACGATCTTTTAAGAGAGTAAAAATGCAAAAAATTAATGAACTTCAATTAGCTAAAGAGCTAATTAGGTTTCCATCTGTTACAAAAACTGATGCCGGTGTTGTTAGATTTTTAGAAAAAAAATTAAAAAAAATCGGCTTTAAAACTAAAATACTCGAGTTCAAAGATAAAAATAGTTATCCTGTAAAAAATCTTTATGCAAGACTTGGTACCGCAAGTCCAAATTTTTGTTATGCAGGTCATTTGGATGTTGTGCCACCTGGTAATTTAAATGACTGGACTGTTAATCCATTTAAGCCTGCTGTCAAAAAAGGATACTTAATTGGCAGAGGTTCGAACGATATGAAATCGTCAATAGCTGCATTTGTTACAGCGGTAAGTAATTTTTCTAAGGAAAATAAACAATTTGATGGCTCTATCAGCCTTCTAATTACTGGAGACGAAGAAGGAATTGCAATTAATGGTACGAAAAAAGTTGTTGAGTATTTGAGAAAAAGAAGAGAAAAAATAGATTTTTGCTTAGTTGGAGAACCTACAAATCCAAATAAATTAGGAGAAATGATTAAAATTGGTCGTAGAGGTAGTATGACTGGAAAATTGTCTGTCATTGGTATTCAGGGTCATGTAGCTTACCCAAATAGAGCTAACAATCCATCAATAGCTTTAGTCCAAATATTAAAAGAGTTAAAAGAAATTAAATTTGATAAAGGAACAAAAGATTTTCAACCTACAAATTTAGAAGTAACAAAGATTAACATTGACAATTCCGCTGATAATGTAATTCCAGGATTAGCTAGTGCATCCTTTAATATTAGATTTAATAACAAACACACATCTTACAAATTAAAGAACAAAATTAATAAAATAATAAAACAAATTTGTAATAAAAATAAATCAAAATATAAAATTGAATATACTGTTTCTGGTGAGGCTTTTTTAACTAAGCCTAACAAAACTACATTCATGATACAAAATACAATTAAAAAGATTACTAAAATTAAACCCAAATTATCTACAACTGGTGGCACGTCAGATGCTAGATTCATAAGAAAAATCGCTCCATGTTTAGAATTTGGATTAGTGGGTAAAACCATGCATAAGGTCGGAGAATGTGTGTCCTTATCTGATTTAAAAAGATTAACTTTAATTTATACTAAAATCTTAGATAACTACTTTAAGTGAAAACCGGTTTAATTACATCAGATACATCTCAAAATCATGATACAGGTCTTGGGCATCCAGAACAAATAGCAAGAGTATCAGTCATAGTAGAAAATTTTAAAAAACTTAATAATAAAAATCTTATATGGAAGAAACCATCTAAAGTTTCAGATGATGTTCTATTAACCACACATGAAAAGAAATACTTAAATTTAGTAAAAAGTTCTTTTCCAAAAAAAGGTTTTTCTTCACTTGATGGAGATACAATTATTTCACCCGGAAGCAAAGATGCAACCTTCGATGCAGTGGGATCAATAATTGCTGCTATTGACGGAGTAGAAAAAAAAGAATTTAAAAATGCATTTTGTGGTGTTCGACCTCCTGGACATCATAGCTCACAAAATAAGGCAGCTGGTTTTTGTATTTTAAATTCAGTAAGTATTGGTGCAAATTATTTATTAAAGAAATACAAATATAAAAAAGTCGCTATAGTGGATTTTGATGTTCATCATGGTAATGGAACACAAGATATTTTTTATGAAAATGAAAATGTTCTTTTTATATCAACTCACCAATATCCCTACTACCCAGGAACTGGTTCTGAACAAGAAAGAGGTAAATTTAACAATATCTTTAATATACCTTTGCCAGCTGGCATAAGTTCAAAAGAATATTTAAATGTATTTGACCGAGTATTAAAAAGATTAGAAGAGTTTAAACCAGAGTTTATATTAATTAGCGCTGGTTTTGACGCCCATGAAGATGACCCTCTTGCTCAATTTAATTTAAAAACTGAGGATTATTTCACTATTACCAAAAGAATATTAGAGGCTTCTAAAAAATTTTGTAATGGAAAAGTTGTTTCAATTTTAGAGGGCGGTTATGACCTAAATGCGCTTAGAGACAGCACTAAAAGACATGTTGATGCTCTTTTAGAATTTAATTGATAATTCCTAATAAAACTCTAAATAAAAAAATCTTCATGAAATTATATAAAATAAAAAAATCTGGAATTGATAATAAGGGTAGAGGGCTCTATGCAACTCGTGACATTAAAGAGGGAACCAAAATAATTGACTACGTTGGAAAACTTATAACGAAAAAACAAACACAAGTCTCTGATAAGTACGATAATAGTAAACCAATATATTTATTTACAATAAATAACAGATATGACTTAGATGGAGATTTTCCATGGAATACTGCAGGCTTAATAAACCATTCTTGTGATAATAATTGTGATTACGATGGAAAAGGATTAAAAATTTGGGTCAAAGCAATCAAGGACATTAAAAAAGGTGAGGAGTTTACCTGTGATTATGGATTTGGTTATGATGAAAACTACAAACAGTTTCCTTGTAGATGTAAATCAAAAAACTGTTGTGGATATATTATAAGAGCTGAGTCTAGATGGCGAATAAATAAAAAGTTTGCTATGAGCAATAAAAATAAATTAATAAAGAACTCTAAATAAAAATAAACCACCTGGTGGTGCTGGAGGAGCACACAGTTTTCTTTTTTTTAACTTAAATCTTTTTTCAAAAGTTTTCAAATCCCATTTCTTTTCTCCCAAATATTTTAAACAACCAACCATAGATCTAACCTGGTGTTGTAAAAAAGATTGAGAACTAAATTTAAATTCAATTTTATTTTTTGATGATTTAATATTTATTGATTTTATAGTTTTAATTGGACTTTTTGCATTACAACTTGAAGATCTAAAAGTTGAATAATCATGGGTTCCTAATAACTTGTTTGCACCCTTTTTCATTAATTCTAAATTTAAAGGCTTACGAACATGCCATGCTCTATTTTTTTCAATTATTGGTTGGCTTATTTGATTAAAAATAAAGTATTTATAAATTCTTTGTTTTGCTGAAAATCTAGCATGAAATTTATTATTTCTTTTTTTAATATTTTTAATCGCAATATCTTTTATATTTAAAAAATGATTTATAGATTTTAAAAATTTAATTGTGTCGGTTATTTTATTTCTGCAATCAAAATGTGCAGATTGCTCAAATGCATGAACCCCTGCATCCGTTCTTCCTTGACCATGTAAAACAATTTTTTCTTTTAATAACTTTGATAATTTTTCTTGAATTAATCCTTGAATAGTTGGTCCTTTTTTTTGAATTTGCCATCCTCTAAAATTTATCCCTATATACTCAATAAGTATTTGATATCTATTCATTATAAAAATGAACCTTTTTTAATTTGTGTCCCTAAGACAAATTCTCCAATACTTTGGGGTTTTTTTCCTTGTCTTTGTATTTCTTTAATTTTTATTGATTTTTTATCTCCACACGAAATTTCTAAATGGTCAGATAAAACCTCACTTGGTTTTCCTTGTGTTTGTCCAATTTCTGCTTTTAATATTTTATATCTCTCACCGTTAAACATAAAATAAGCTCCTGGAAACGGATAAAGTCCATTTATTTTACCAATTATAGTTTTAGCATCCTCTTTCCAATTAATCTGCCCCTCTAATTTTTGAATTTTTGATGCGTATGTGGCTGATGAGTGATCTTGTTCTACAAAGTTTGCTTTATCCTCATATATATCATCTATATTATCTAAAATTTTCTCTGCAGCCAAACTTGATAGCTTTTCATTAATATCTTCAGCATTTAAATTATTTTCTATATTAATTTTATAAATATTACATACTGGTCCAGTATCTAGTTCCTCTCCTATTTTCATAATACTTATTCCTGTCTCTTTATCTAAATTCATAATTGATCTTTGAATCGGAGCAGCACCTCTCCATTTTGGAAGAATAGATGCATGTATATTTATAAATCCTTTTTTAGTTAAATTTAAATATGACCTTGGTATAATTTGACCATAAGCAACAACTATTGCTAAATCTGCCTCTAATGATTTAAAATATTCTAATTCCTCTAAATTTTCTTTTAATGAATTTGGTGTTCTAAATTCTATATTTAAAGTTTCTGAAATTAATTGAATAGGTGATTTATTAATTTTTTGACCTCTTTTAGATTTTTGAGGTGGTTGGGTATAAACACAAGAAATAGGATATCCATTTTGATAAAGTGATTTTAAAATTGGAACAGCAAACATGGGTGTACCCATAAAAACTATTTTTTTTAGCATTGATTAAGCTTCAGCGGAAGTAGATTTTAATTTTGATAATTTTTTAATTATCATTGATCTTTTTAATTTAGAAAGATAATCAATAAATAGTATCCCCTCTAAATGATCCATTTCATGCTGAATGCATGTTGCGAGAAGACCATCTGCCTTTAACAATTTCTTTTCTCCATAATAATCAAGATATTCTACTTCACACTTACTAGGTCTATCAATTTCTGCAAACTGATTTGGAACAGAAAGA
The DNA here is from genome assembly GCA_902611405.1 of uncultured Pelagibacteraceae bacterium. Lineage (GTDB taxonomy): Bacteria > Pseudomonadota > Alphaproteobacteria > Pelagibacterales > Pelagibacteraceae > Pelagibacter. Next base: position 3,901 of record CACLZL010000009.1, on the reverse strand, counting down.
CATCCTTCTTCATAAGTTGCTTTTTCTAGATCTTTATTTTTAATAATTGGATTTACGAAATATCTTGGCTCTTTTTTATTCTCGTCTTTACTTATATCCATTACAATAATTCTCTTTGGTACACCTACTTGGATGGCCGCAAGACCAATTCCTTTAGCGTCATACATTGTCTCAAGCATATCATCCATCAATTTTTGTTCTTCTTTACCAACACTATTTATTGGTTTAGAAATCTGCCTAAGTAATTTATTAGGTTCTGTTATTATAGTTCTGATAGCCATAACTTGTTTTTATTTTATTATAATTTTTATACTTTTAAAGGAAGAACTTTTAGCAAGAGTTTATTTCTAATTAAATCAACATTTAATTGATTTAAAGTATTGATAATAAAATAAACTGTATCTTCATCAATATTTTCAATTTTGTCAGGTCCAATTACCTCAATTATTCTCAGTAATGCAGCACCAATCTCATTATTATCTATCATTGTTTGAATATCAGCAGGCATTTCTGTTTGCTTTATCTCATAAAGGCCATCATATTTTTTGGAAATTTTAACTCCATCGGATTTAAGAGCCTCTAAAAAAATTATATCTTTTTTTGATAAGAAATATTTTTTATCTTTTTTAATTTTCTTTAAAAATTTCTCTAAATCTTCTTCAATTTTAGATTTTGCATAATCTCCATTAAAATAATTTACAAGTTTTGATTGATGTAAAATTTTACTATTATATTTAATCCTTTTATCAGCTGTCTCTTTCTTGCTTAAATTGCTATTATAAAATGTTGTAAAGTTTGAGGGCACATCCTCAATATTAATTTCAGTTAAAAATTTTTTTAATTCTAAATCAAAGGCATCTCTAATATCATCAGATATAAATAGATCCTTTAATAGCTTAATAAATTCTAGTTTAAGTCTTGGATCTTCTGTTAAAAGAGTACGTTGGTACAAAAGAGCTCTTCCCTCGATTGAAGATAGAGATTTATATGTTTCTTTTGCGTTTAAAAGTTGGTTTATATTAAATTGAAATTTTTTATAAAATTCGAACAACTCCTCCTCGGAATAATTCTTATCATTCACAGCTTTTTCTATTGTAGAAATTTTTTCTACATCGGTAATTTCTACATCTTGAATTTTGTAGAGTAAATTAGCAGCTGAAAGATATTTCCAAATTATTTTAGGTGTATCTTGACTTGGTTCATAAGAAAACTCAGGGATAGTTCTATGTGCTAAATGAAAATCTAAAATTGAATTTATTGATATTTCTTTATCTGCTTCATCTAAATATCCAAATAAATAATTTATTTTGTTTTCGTAATAATTATCTTCGAAACCTAATTCTTTTTTTAAATCTAAGATTAGTTGCGCCTCTTCATTTTTTCCATAATTAATTAGACAATATAAATTAAATTTAGATAGATATTCATCTTGAATGGGTTCAGAATTTTTAGAAAAAATCTCACATGATTTTTTAACGTTTGACTCTGATAAATAACTATCTACTAAATATCTAGCTAATTTTGGATGTAAATTTATTATTTGATTTTTAATTAAATATTCCTCTATTAATTCTAAGTTTGAATCTTTTATTAACCAATCAGATTTAAAGCTCATAAATTCTTGCTGAGTAATATTTTGAGTTGGGGAATAAGCATTGGTTAATAAAGAAATGTGCATTATGTCAGATGCATCTTCTGAAAGATTAAACTTATTAATATTCTGAAATAAATTTTTTAATTTATTTCCGTCCGAGTTTGACCACATATCCATACTTAAGCCGTATTCACTTGGATCGTATAACCCAACAATTTTAATTTCTTTTGATGAAAATTCTTTATCTAATTTAACTGTGTCCGTTTGTTTATTTGTTTGTAATTTGTAGACACTATTCTGGGTATTACCTACATTATTTTCAGTTGAAATATTTGTTTCTGATATAACTTGATTATCTTTTTTTTCTATATTCCAAATATCAATTGGTTTTTCTTCAGCAATTATAGGTGTAAAAAAAATAAGAGAAACTAATTTAATTGAAAGAATTTTCTTATTTAACGATTTTAAAATTTTCATTTGGAATAATTTTTTCAATTTCTTTTTTAGGTGCAGGAAAGTCAATTGTACTTAGAAAAAAAATAATACCTAAAATAACCCCTAATCCGATTATAGATTTAATCACAAGCCCTATGATACTTGCTTTGCCTGAACTTGTGTTTTTAATGAATTGCATATACTTTTAGATAATTTCAAATTAAGACATATTTATGTTTTTTCAATAAAGAAACTTATGAAATCAAAAGAAAATCTAGTTTTTTTGGGGATGATGGGTTCGGGTAAGAGTTCTATTGGGGCCTTAGTAGCTAATAAATTAAAATTAAATTTTGTAGATATAGATGAAGAAATTGAAAAAAATTTAAACATTACAATAAAAAAAATCTTTGAAGTAAAAGGTGAGGATTATTTTAGAAAAATTGAGGAACAAACTACTTTAAAAAAACTTAAATTAAACTCTACTGTGATTTCACTTGGTGGAGGAGCTTTTACAAATAATAATATTAGGAAAGTAATTTTAAAAAATCATTTATCTTTTTGGCTAAATTGGGATGATAAAACCTTGTTAAATAGAATTAAAAATAGTGGAAAAAGACCATTAGCTATCAATGCAACAGATACTGAGTTAATTGATTTAATTAAGAAACGGTCCTACATTTATTCTAAAGCATTATATGAGATAAAGTGTGATAATCTTACTAAAAGTGAAATAGTAAATAAAATTGTAGAAATTTATGAAACAAACTAGATTAAACATAGTAACTAAAACCGAAAAATATCCAATAATTATTGGATCGAATTTAACCTCGAGTATATCAAAAATTTTTAAATTAAATTCAATTGATTTTAAAAAATGTTTAATTGTTGTTGATAGAAGTGTCCCAAAAAAATTTGTCTCAAATATTAAAAGATCTTTAAAAAATAAAAAAATTTATGTGTTATTTTTTAATGCTAGTGAAAAAAATAAAAACATTAATAACGTTAATAAAATTTTAGAAATTTTATTGAATAAAAACTTCTCAAGAAATGATGTTTTAATTTCTTTAGGAGGTGGAATTACAGGCGATGTAAGTGGTTTTGCAGCAAGTCTCCTGAAAAGAGGTCTAAAGTTTATAAATATTCCAACAACTCTTTTAGCGCAAGTTGACTCATCTATAGGCGGTAAAACTGGAGTTAATTCTAAGTATGGTAAAAACCTCATAGGAAGTTTTTATCAACCATCATTAGTTCTATCAGATATTCAATTTCTTAATTCTTTATCTAAGAGAGATATAATTTGTGGATATGGAGAAATATTAAAGCATTCATTAATTCATAATAAAAAATTATTTAATTTCTTGAATAAAAATCTAGAAAAAATTTTAACTCTTTCATCTCCATTTATTGAAAAAGCCATCTATGAAAGTTGTAAAATTAAAAAAAAAGTAGTCGAAAAAGATGAAAAAGAAACAGCATTAAGAAAAGTATTAAATTTTGGTCATACATTTGCTCATGCTTATGAGGCAAGCTTAGGTTACAGTAACAAACTAAATCATGGTGAGGCTGTAATACTTGGAATGAAGACAGCACTTAATTTTAGTTTAAAGGAAAATATGCTCAGTAAAAGTGAATATAATTTAATTTTAAATCATATCGATAATTCGGGTTTACCTTCTTCTATAAAAAAATATTTTTCTTTGAAAGATTTAAATAAGATTTTATCTTTTATGACCAAAGATAAAAAAAATAATTCTGAAAAAATTAATTTAGTTTTGTTAAAAAAAATTGGTAAGCCAATTTTTAACAAACAATACTCCAAAAAAAAGTTAGGTCTATTTATGAAAAAATTTTTAACTAATTAAAATCTGTATT
>CACLZL010000008.1 GCA_902611405.1 uncultured Pelagibacteraceae bacterium | reverse complement strand
TTCAGCAAAAGTTTCTATTGTTGAAAAAAAATATCCTAAGTCTCTAAGAGTATTTAAAATTTTTTTGTTATCTTCAGATAAAATTAAAGTATTATAGGATGATCTAGATTTTAATTTTAAATCTTTTGTAATCGCTTCTTTAACTTTTTTTGCTTTTATACCATTGTAAGTAATCTTATCAATAATTGGTAACTCAGTGACTATTATTATTAAAGTATTTTCATTAAAATTAACTGTGACTTCATCAAAAAAGTTAGATCCATATAAATTTTTTAAAATTTGATTTACTTTTTCATTATTTATATGTTCATTTTCTTTAATATCTGCAAACATAAGTATGGTTTCATTTGGAATTCTTTCATTTCCAATAATTTTGATATCTTTCACATTTGCACTTAAAGCGTAAGATTTACATAAAATAGAAATTATAAATATTAATATGGTGTATTTAAAATATGTTTTAAGCATTGTCAGATTTATATACGTTTTTGTATATTTTTAAACGAACATAATTGTTTAATTTAAGTATATCATGAGTATTTCTTGGATAAAGATTTTTGTATTTTTGAAATTCTTGACTTTTAATAATAAAAAAAAGTTTTTTTTGAATATTTGTAAATTTAATTTTTTTGTTTAAAAAAAGCTGCACTAAAGAGTCATTGGCTGATACAACTACTGTTTCAAATAATGAATTTTTATTAGGTAATAAGTCTAATAATTTCACCATTGGATACCTCTTTACATTTATCTTTTGAAAATCTAATTTGTTCAAAATTTCAAGATTTAAATTTTTTGTCTTTAATTTATTAACTTCGTCTAAGTAAATTGTATTAAAAATTGGTACTTTCATTGTAGTTTCATGTACTACTATTTTTGTTAATCCATTATTAAATTTAATTAATGCGTGAACATAAGATTTTGGATGTAATAAAATTTCAATTTTATTGTATGGTATTTTAAAAATATTTTTTGCTTCAATTACTTCGTAAATTTTATTTATCATTGTAGCTGAATCAACGGAAATTTTTTTTCCCATTTTCCAGTTAGGATGTTTTAAAGCTTGTTCGACAGATATATTTTTAAATTTATTTATTGGTAAGCGATAAAATGGCCCGCCTGAGGCAGTTAAATAAATTTTTTCAACCTTTTTAGTTAAGATATTGTTTATTCCAAACCACAAAGAAAAATGTTCTGAGTCAACTGGTATAAATTTTGTTTTATTTTTTTTTAATTCTTTATTTATTAGGTTCCAGCCACATATTATTGATTCTTTATTAGCAATCGCAATTTTTTTTGTGTATTTGATTATATTTATTGTAGGAACTAGTCCTTCGATACCTGTTATAGAGCTCATAACATAATCTAATTTTTTTTTAAAAATTAAACTAAAAGATTCATAATTATTATAAACATTTATATTAGACTTTTTGGTAATATTTTTCAGAATTTTAAAACTTTTTAAATCTGTAACTATTAAATTTTTAACTTTAAATTTAATTGATTGCTTTAAAAGTGTCCTATAATCTTTATTTGCTGTAAGGAGAGAAACTTGAAACTTATTTCTATCTTTATTAATGATTTTTAATAACGTTTTGCCAATAGATCCTGTAGAACCTAAAATTGCTATTTTTTTTTTCATATGACAAGTCCTAAAGTTAAAAAAAGCAAAACTCCAAATGGAATTGCAAAAATCATTCCATCTACTCGATCTAAAATTCCTCCATGTCCTGGAAGTATTTTTCCTGTGTCTTTAACATTTGCTTTACGCTTTAAATAAGAAATAAATAAATCTCCAATTTGACAAAAGACAGACATCATTATTAACCAAATTAAAAATAAAATTGAAAATTCAAATAAAATTGGATCTTTATCAATTTTGTTTAAAAATAATACAAACAAACAAGTGCCAATGATTGTAAAAAAAATTGAGCCAATTGACCCAGATATTGTTTTGTTTGGACTTATTTTAGATAATTTTGGCCCTCCAATCAATTTACCTACAATATAACCTCCTATGTCAGAAAATACGCATGCGATAATCAAAATTAAAATAATTTCATTACCATAAGCACTATTTATTTTTATTATTAGTAAATAAAAAAAATATAAATATAAACCAATTAAAAAAATTAAGATTGTGCTTAAAATTTTATTTATATACACTTTATTTATTAGCAAACAAAATTCGTAAAAACATATTACAGAAAAAATAGAAACTAAAATTTTCCAACTTAAATCACTGTAAAAAAGACAAAAACATAAAATTAAAATTAAAAATAAAGAAGTAATCGTTCTTTTTAATAAACTATTCATCATTAAATATTTCCAAAATTTCGTTTTATTTTTCTATATTCTTTAATTATTCTATTAAAATCACTTTTGCTAAATGCTGGCCAAAGTTTTTTTTCAAAAAAAATTTCTGAATAAGCTAATTGCCATAGCAAAAAATTACTTAATCTTTTAGTATTTCCAGTTCTTATTAATATATCTGGATCAGGAATATCTTTTGTTTGTAAATAATTTAAAAAGTTTTTTTCATTTATTTTTTTTTTACTTTTTTTTAATTTGTTAAAAGCATTAATTAATTCAAATTTTGAACCGTAATTTAATGCCAAATTTATTTGTAATTTTGAATTTTTTGAAGTTTTTATTTCTGATTGATTTAATAATTTATTAAGTTTTGATGAAAAATTTTTTACACCTATTATTTTTAATTTTATATTTTGTTTATTTAAATCTTCTATTTTATTAATTAAAAAATTTTCTAATAAATTAAATAAAAATTTAATCTCTTGTTTTGGTCTTTTCCAATTCTCAGTTGAAAACGCATATAATGTTAAATATTTTATATTATTTTTTATTGTTTCTTTTATTATTTCTTCTACTGTTTTTAAACCTGCTTTATGACCAGCGTTTCTTGAATTTTTATATTTTAGTCCCCATCTCCCATTACCATCCATGATAATGGCTACATGATTAAGAGGATTCATATTGTCATTATTTCTTTTTCTTTTGAAGTCACTTTATCATCGACTGCTTTGATATGATCGTCTGTTATTTTTTGAACTTTTTTTTCAAAAACCTTTTCATCGTCCTCTCCAATATCCTTGTCTTTTAATAACTTCTTTAGTTCTTCGTTTGCTTCTCTTCTAATATTTCTAATTGAAACTTTGCATTTTTCACCAATAGATTTTATTATTTTTTTTAATTCTGTTCTTCTTTCCTCATTTAATTCTGGAACAGGCAATCTTATTAATTGACCATCGATTTGAGGATTTAAGCCTAGATCAGACTTTTGAATAGCTGCATCGACTAACGAAACATTATTAGCATCCCAAACCTGAATATTTATCATTCTAGGTTCTGGCGTTGTAATACTTCCTATTTGATTTATTGGCATTTGTTGCCCATATACATCAACTTTAATCAGATCCAACATTGAAGCGTTTGCTCTACCTGTTCTCAATGAAGATAGTTCTTTTGAAAAAACCTCAATGGCCTTATCCATTTTAAGGCTGCATGATTTTTCATCAAACATTTATTCTCCAATCTTAATTCTATAGAACTCTTTTATTTTTAAATCAGCTATAGAAAGCTCTTTTAACACATCCTGAACTTTTTTCTTAGGTTCCATAACCCAAGCTTGTGTTAACAGAGAATTTTCTTCTTTAAATTTGCTCATTTTACCTAAGCTAATTTTTTTTGCAATATCATCTGGTTTTCCTGAATTCTTTAACTCTTCAGCAACTAACTCTTGTTCTTTATCTATTATTGCTTGATCAATTGAACTTGACTCTAAAGCTAATGGATTTGATGCTGCAATATGCATAGACAGTTGTTTACTAAAGGTTTTAACAATATCAGAATTGTCTTTGGTATGTAATGAAACCATAACAGCTAATTTTGCTACATTATCTTTCACAACTGTATGAAGATAATGATTGTTTATTCCATCAGTATTTTGAATAGTCTTAGTTTTCCCAATTGTAATTTTTTCACCGATTTTTGCTATTAGAGCAACTAAATTGTCATCAACTGTTTGACCATTGTTCATTTTTGCTGTTTTTAATTCTTCAAGATTTGAATTATATTCATTGTTTAATTCACTTAATTCTTTTACAAAAGAAATAAAATCATCATTTTTAGCGACGAAATCTGTTTCACAATTTACTTCTATCACTGAAGTTTTTGAGTCATCACCACTAACTACTACAACACCCTCCTTAGCATCTCTAGACATCTTTTTTGAAGCTTTTGAAATTCCCTTTACTCTTAAAATTTCAATTGCTTTATCTAAATCTCCATTAGACTCTTTGATTGCTAAATTGCAGTCTTTAAAACCAGCTCCGGTTGCTTCTCTAAGTTTTTTAACTTTTTCTATATCACTCATTAATTTAATTTCTCCTTGCCTTTTTTGGGAAATTTTTTCTCTAATTTGTCTCTATCTAATTCCTGAATTGTTTTTGTTTTATCATTATCTTTAACATCTTTAGTTTTATCTTTTTTTATTTCAGCTAAGGGTACAGAACTTTTAGCATTATTAATCGTTTCTTTAATTAAATTACAATAGAGATCAATAGCTCTTCTTGCATCATCATTCCCTGGAATTGGATAATCAATATTATCTGGATTAGAATTACTATCCAAAATAGCAATAATTGGTATTCCTAATTTAGAAGATTCAGCAATAGCCAGAGATTCATAATTTGTATCTATAACAAATACTAAATCTGGTATTTTTTTCATTTCAGCAATACCCCCTAAAGATCTTTGAAGCTTATCTTTTTTAACACTCATTTTTAAAAGTTCTTTTTTGGTAAAACCTCTATTTTCTGCTGCTAAATCAATTTCCAGCTTTTTTAATTTCTTGATTGAATTTGAAATTGTACCCCAGTTAGTTAGCATACCACCTAACCACCTATAATTTACAAAATATTGATCTGTTTCTTTCGCAACTTCAGCTATTGCTTCTGATGCTTGTTTTTTTGTTGATACAAATAAAATTTTTCCATTATTTGCTATTGTTTCATAAACTTTTGCTAAAGCTGTTTTTGTTAATTCTAAAGTTTGGGTTAAGTCTATAATGTGAATTGAGTCTCTTTTTCCAAAAATATATTTTTTCATTTTTGGATTCCATCTTAAAGTTTTGTGTCCAAGATGAACTCCTGCTTCTAATAATTGTTGAATTGTAACGATAGGTATTTTCATATTTATTCCCGGTTAAGCCACCACAGTAATTTCCAATTAAGGACCGGAGGTATAAAACCAACAACTGTGTGCGTGTTAATTTAAATTATGGATTATTTACAAATATTTGTTAAAATTAACAAGTAATTATTTAGCTGATTATTGCTTGAATTTCTTGATTTCTCAATAAATTTAGAGATTTTCTGTCCAATTTACGAGTATTTTTAAGTTTAAATATTAGATTATTACCCTCACTAATTAAGTTTATATTTATAACCGTTTTACCCTCATCCTTTAAAATTTTTGATATTTCTTCAACTTGCTTCTCAGATTTAACATTAAATGAAACTTCATTTATAGGATTATTAAAAAGATCTTTAAGTGAGGCTATTTTTTGAACATTAATTCTAGTTAGTCTATTTTCATCATTCGAAATATTTTTAAATAATGTCAAAATTAGTGAAGTACCCTCTTTTAATATTTCTCTATTTAATTCCAATACATCAGAGAAAATAAAAATCTCAAATACACTTGATAAGTCAGTTAATTTTAAAACAGCGTAAGAATTACCTTTTGAAGTTTTTCTTTCTTGTAACTTCAATAAGGTTGCAGCAATATTGGAATCTTTTAATTCTTCTTTAGAAATAAAAGTAGAATAATCCTTAATTTTATAATCATCAAAAATTTCAGTAAATTGGTTTAGAGGATGATTTGAAATAAAAAAACCTACTGACTCAAACTCTTTTGACAATCTTTCCTCAAATCTCCAGTCATCAATTTTGCTTAACACATCATCTTGAGCAATATCCTCCTCTGAAAATAGATCTATTTGATTAGCAGATTTATTTTCAAATATATTTTTATTTTTTGCAATAATAGCAGTAATTGAATTAAACAATGTTTGTCTGTTTGAATTTAGATTATCAAAAGCACCAGCTTTAACTAAACCTTCTAATTGAAGTTTATTAATATCTTTTGGGTTAACTCTGTTGATAAAATCATTAATTGACTCAAATTTTCCATTAACAATTCTTTCTTCAATTATATTTGAAATTGCCTCATACCCAACAGCTTTTATACTGCCTAAAGCATAATAAAATTTATCATCAATTGTTCTAAAATCAGCATAACATTCATTTATGTCTGGACGAATAATTTCAACTTTTAATCTTTTTAATTCCTCATAAAATTCACTTAGTTTATTCTGATTTGAAATATCCATTGTCATTGATGCAGCAATAAATTCTTTTGGGTAATATGTTTTTAAAAAAGCTGTCTGATAAGAAATAATTGCATATGCTGCTGCATGACTTTTATTAAATCCATATTCTGCAAATGGTTCAATCTTTAAGAAAATTCCAGCAGCGACATCTTTTGGAATTCCATTTTCTACAGCTCCTGCAATAAAGCCTTGTTTTTGTTTTTCTAGTTCTGCTCGCTTCTTTTTACCCATAGCCCTTCTTAAAAGATCCGCTTGTCCTGCAGAAAATCCTGATAATTTTTGTGCTATTTGCATTACTTGTTCTTGATAAATAATTACTCCATAAGTTGGCTTTAAAATATCTTCTAAAAGTGGATGCAAATAATCTGGTTTTTGCCTTCCATGTTTGCAGTCATTATAAGTTGGAATATTGCTCATAGGTCCTGGTCTATATAAAGCCACTAGTGCAATAATATCTTCTATGTGATTAGGCTTCATTTGAATTAAAGCCTCTCGCATTCCAGAACTTTCAATTTGGAACAGTCCAACGGTATTACCTGAAGATAATAAATCAAAAACTTTCTGATCTTCATAACTAATTTTTTCTATATCGAAATCTTTGTTTTTTTTTCTTACAAGTTTTTGAGTATTATTAATTACTGTGAGTGTTTTTAAGCCTAAAAAATCAAATTTTACTAAACCAGCATTTTCTGCTGAGTACATGTCAAATTGAGTAGATGGTAATAGTAAATCTGCAGAAACATCTTTATACAAAGGAACAACTTCAGTCAGTTTTTTATCTGCAATTACTACTCCTGCAGCATGAGTGGCTACATTCCTGTTGAGACCTTCTAATTTTAAAGAAAGATCAGTAAGTTTTTTTACCCTTGGATCATCATTTATAAGTTTTTGTAATCGTGGCTCACCAGCAATACACTGAGTTAAATTTTGTGGTCTAGATGGATCGAACGGTATCATTTTTGATATACTATCAACAAATCCATAAGCTAATCCTAAAACTCGTCCAACGTCTCTAATTACCATTCGAGCTTTTAGTTTACCAAATGTTATAATATGAGCTACACTATCTTGGTATTTTGAAGTTAAATACTCAAAAACTTGATCTCTTTTATCCTCACAAAAGTCTATATCAAAATCAGGCATTGAAATTCTATCAGGATTTAAAAATCTTTCAAAAATAAGATTAAATTTTATTGGATCTACATCAGTAATTGATAAACACCAAGCTACTAAAGAACCAGCTCCTGAACCTCTTCCAGGACCAACTGGAATATCATTGTTTTTAGCCCATTTAATATAGTCAGCAACTATAAGAAAATAGCTCGAATATTTCATTTCTATAATAATAGAAAGTTCATGTTTAAGTCTTTCTTTATATTCTTTATAAGTATTATTTTTTTCTGTTTCATCATCGCTTAAATTATAAATTCTATTGAATTTGACTTTTAATCCTTCAATTGAATCTTTTTTTAAAATTTCATCTGCATTCCCATCTTTGTCAGTGCTAATATCTGGTAATATTGGATTAGAAAATAATGGTCTATAACTACATCTTAATGCAAAATTATAATTATTTTCTAAAGCCTCAGGTAAGTCGGCAAATAATTCTGACATCTCTGAATTAGTTTTTAAATAATGTTGGTTAGTTAATCTTAATCTATTTTTTTCATTTACATACGTCTTATTACCAATACAAATTAAAGCATCATGAGCTTCATGCATTTCTTTATCTAAATAAAAAACTTCATTAGTCGCAATAATAGGTATTTCTAGATCAAAAGATTTTTTCAAATTAAATTTTTCAAATCCAATTTCATTTTGGTCATTATGTCTTTGAATTTCTAAATAAAATCTATCACCAAAAACATTTTTAATTTTACTATAAAGATCATCAATCTCAGTAAACCTACCTTTATCAAATAATTTACCAAATAAACCAAAAACAGTTCCTGAAAATACAGCGACACCTTTTGAATTATTTAATAATAATTCAAAATCTACATGAGGGTCTGATAATTCATCGTTTTTTAAATACGAAAAAGACGAAAGTTCTATTATGTTTTTATATCCAACTTCATTTAGAGCAAACAAAGGTAGCAAACCTATTGTTTCACCGATTTTAAAATTAATTTGAGTTCCGATTATTGGTTGAGTTCCTGACTTTGAGATCTTTTCAGCAAATTCAAGCGCTCCACATAAATTTGAAGTGTCACACAAACCAAGCGATTTTATTTTATTTTTCTTAGAATATTCTTGTAAATCATCAATTCTAACTGCTCCTTCGCAAATAGAATATTGAGTATGAATTTTAAGATGATTGAAATTTTGAGAATGAGACTCAGACATTAGATGATTTTATACTACCATCTATCATCTCCAATAGGCAATCTGCTTTATTAGCAAAGAATCTATTATGAGTTGCAAATATAATAAGTCTATCCGACCTTTTTTGTTTATATAAAAGTTCAAAAACATCTTTTGCAGTTTCCATATCCAAACTTCCAGTTGGCTCATCTGCTAAAATAACTTCAGGATCATTTACAATTGCTCTAGCTATAGCAACTCTTTGAGCCTCACCGCCTGATAGTTGTGATGGAAAGTGGTCTGCCCTCTTTGTAAGACCAATTTTTTTTAGTAATTTTTCTGCATTAGATATTGCTAATTCTTTGTTGTCATTGATTGCAAGTGAGGCCAAATATATATTTTCTAAAGCGGTAAAATCTGGGAGAAGATTATTTTGTTGATAAACAATTCCTATTTTTTTGGATCTATAAACGTCTTTTTTTTCAGATTCATTAAAATTTACTGGAATTTTATCAAAATTGATTGATCCAGATGTTGGTCTATCAATCAACGAAATTAAGTTTAATAGAGTTGATTTACCTGACCCTGAGGGTCCCATTATAGAATAGCTTTTACCTTTATCAAATTTTTGAGAAAGATTTTTCAATACTTTTACTGTTTTTTCAGTTTTAAAAGTTTTAAATATGTTTTTTAATTCAAGAAAATTATTCATATTTTAAAGATCTAATTGGGTCTAGTTTGGCTGCTTTAAAGGCAGGAAAAATTGAAACTATTACTGTTATAATTATCGAACAAATTGATATTAAAAAAATTGATTTTAAATCTATTTCTGAAGGCATCTTGCTTAAAAAATAAATCTCTTCTGGAAATAAACTTATATTAAATGTTGAGCTAAGAAATTGTCTAAAATGCTCTATGTAAAGAGAAAAAGTTACACCTAAAAAAATTCCAAAAATAGTAGCAGATGTTCCTATTATTACACCTATTAAAAAAAATATTTTTACAATTGATTTATTTAATACACCAATTGACTTTAAAATTGCGATATCTCTTGTTTTGTTTTTAACTAAAATTGTTAAACCAGAAATTATATTAAAGGCTGCAACAATAATTATTAAAGATAGGATAATAAACATTACATTTCTTTCTACTTTTAAGGCAGAAAATAATGAACTATTCATATCAGCCCAACTAAAAACAAATTCTTCATCAAAAATTTCTTGTACAATAAATTTTTGCTGCTCAATTTTATTTGGGTTTTTTAAATAAATTTCTAAATTTCTATCCTCAGACTTATAGTCAAAAAAATCCTCAAGAGTACTTAAGTTGATAAATGCGATATTATTATCAAACTCAGCCAAACCACTATTGTAAATTGATGCTACCAAAAAAGTTTTTTGTTTTGGCATGCTACCAATAATTGTTTCTACCCCTGATGGTGAAAGTAAAGTTAATTCATCGCCTATTTTTAGATCTAAAGAAAAACTTAATTCATTACCTATAGAAATATAGTTTTTATTTAATTGACCTTTGTTCCCTTTAAATTTTTCATTTTTGACAATTTCTAAACTTGGAAAGTCATTTCTTTTATAACCACGTAATACTATACCTTTTGATGTATCGTTTTTAAGTATAATAGCTTCACCAGAGTTACTTAAAATAATATTTTCTGAAATTAATTTTAAATTTTTTTTATTTATTTTTTTTTCATCAATTGGATTTCCATAAGTTTTTACAGTTATGTGTGAGTTAAAGCCTACTATTTTATTAATCAGCTCAGTCCTAAATCCGTTCATAACTGACATCACAATAATAAGAACTGCAACTCCAAGACTTATTCCTATAAAAGAAAAAATAGATATAACATTCAAAAAGCCATCTTTTTTTCTGGCTTTTAAAAATCTAAAACTAATTTCTTTTTCTAAAGTAGAAATCAAATTGAATTTTTTTGTTTAGTTATAATTTCTATAATTTTACTTAATGGTAAATTTTGAGTTTCACCACCGGTTTCCTTGAACTCTAATAAATCACCCTCACTTTTCTTACCAATAATAATTTGATATGGGGCACCTATTAAATTCATTTTTTTAATTTTTGATGAGAAATTCTCATCTGTGTCATCAATGATTGCATCAATATTATTTTTGATTAATTCTATATTGATATTATTTGCTTTATCTAAAGCTGAGGTGTCGTTTTTATTTATCATAGGTATCAAAGCAATATCATAAGGAGCAACAGACAATGGCCATTTCATGATTTCATTTTTATCATTATATTTTGCCTCAATTATAGCCCCTACTAACCTTGACACACCAATTCCATAAGAGCCCATTTTAACAAAATCTTTTTTTCCTCCTGGTAAATCAACAGATGCTCCCATTGGTTTTGAATACTTGTCTCCAAAATAAAATATATGACCTACTTCGATACCTTTTGTAATCAATTGATTTTCCTTAGAAACAATTTTTTCAAACTCGTTTTTATTAAACTTTTCATCAGTTACAGCATAAAACTGTTCATATTTTTTTCTCATACTTTCTAATGATACTTTTTCTATTTCAGTATCATCACTATCAAGATCGAATATTCTTTTATCTGTGAAAATTTTACTTTCTCCAGTATCAGCAAGAATAATAAATTCATGAGATAAGTTTCCACCTATAGGTCCTGTATCAGCAGCCATTGGTATTGCTGTCAAAGATAATCTTTTAAATGTTCTTAAATAAGAAAGAAAGAATTTATTATAAGAATAAAAAGCTTCTTCATCTGATACATCAAATGAATAGGCATCTTTCATATAAAACTCTCTACCACGCATAATTCCAAATCTAGGTCTAATTTCATCTCTGAACTTCCATTGAATATGATACATAAGTTGTGGGAGTGATTTATAAGATTTTATTGAAGATCTAAAAATTTCAGTTACTTGCTCTTCATTGGTTGGTCCATATAACATTTCTCTATTTTGACGGTCAGTTATTCTTAACATCTCTTCACCATAATCGTCATAACGACCACTTTCTTTCCAAATTTCGCTGGATTGAATTGTTGGCATTAATATTTCTTGAGCTCCAATTTTGTTTTGTTCTTGTCTGACAATGTCTTCTATTTTTTTCATTACCTTAAAACCTAAAGGTAACCATGAATAAATTCCTGCAGAGGCTTGCTTAATCATGCCTACTCTTAACATCAATTGATGAGATTTAATTTTTGCTTCTGAAGGATTATTTTTTAATATTGGTATAAATGAATTTGATAAAAGCATCTTAATTAATCATATTTCTTAAATTTAAATATTCAAATTTAATTAATAAGTAAATTATTATGAAAATGACAGTAGTAATTCCAGTGCAATAAAGGAATTTTTTCAGCATTTTTGGATTTTCAGGTGAACCAGGATCTTCGCCGTCAATTTTTACAGTCTTTGCTCGATTCACATCAATAGGTAGAATAGCAAAAAAAACTATCCACCATATAATTATATAAATAATAGCTAAGCCTGTTGCGCTCATTAAATTCTTACTAAATTGATATTGGTAAAAGGTTTTTTCCCTGTTCTCTCTTTAGAAAATTTTCTACAGGCAAATTTTAATGCATCAATCAGATTGTGTTCTTGTTGTTTGCTTCCAATTTTAAAAGTTCTAGAGGTTTTCTCTATCTCCTCTTCTAATCCATAAACAAAATCATCTCGATCATCTACAGGTAAACCACGAAATGAGAGAATAGGGTTGTTGTGTATATTACCTTTAGGTGTAATCATAATTGTAACCTCGAGATATCCATTTGCACTTAAATTTTTCCTATCTTTTATCGATTGTGCATCTGGATCAACACTAACACTGCCATCTAAATAGAGTCTGCCACTTGGAGCCTTGTCATATACTTCAGGTTTTTCACCTGGATATAACTTAACGATATCACCATTTTCTACTTGAACTGGATTAGGCACTTGCATTTCTTTTGCAAAATTAATGTGTTCTATCATGTGCCTATGTTCACCGTGTACAGGTATTACACATCTAGGTTTTACCCATTGATACATTTCTTTAAGGTCTTCTCTATTTGGATGTCCAGAAACATGAACAAATTCAGTTTCTTCAGATATTACTTCTATACCATCCTTAACAAGTTGATTGTGAAGTTTATAAAGTTTTTTCTCATTACCAGGTATAATTTTCGAAGAAAAAATTACAGCATCACCTTTTTCAATAAAAACATCTGGATGTTCATAACTAGAAATTCTCATCATTGCACCCATTGGTTCACCTTGACTTCCAGTACATAAATATACAATTTTTTCTCTTGAGAAATTTTTAGCTTCTCTTGGATCAATTGGTTCAATTGTATTTTTTAAATATCCACATTGACGTGCAGCTTTATAAATACGATGCATTGACCTCCCAACTAACGAGATTTGTCTTCCTGTTTGTTCTGCACAATAAAAAGCTGTCTCCATTCTAGCTACATTTGAAGCAAAAGACGTTATGATAATTCTTTTTTTTAATCGAGACATAACGTTTAACATACTTTTTCTTACATCTAATTCTGAACCTGACCTACCAGCACTAAAAACATTTGTTGAGTCACAAATCATTGCTAGCACACCTTCTTCACCTATTTCCTTTAATCTTTTTTCGTTTATATTGTCTCCAATCAAAGGATTTGGATCTACCTTCCAATCTCCAGTATGCAAAATAACTCCTGCAGGAGTTTTTATCCTAAGTCCGTTTGGTTCTAATATAGAATGAGTTAAAGTAATGTATTCAATTTCAAATGGGTCCAAAGAAACCTTTCCATTTAACTCAACAATCTGTAAATCATTAGTTATATCAATTTGTTTTTCTCTAAACTTTTCTCGAATTAATACAGCTGTGAAAGGAGTTGCAAAAATTTTACATTGTAATTTTGGCCATAAATGAGCAATAGCGCCTATGTGATCCTCATGAGCATGTGTTAAAACTATTCCTAATAAATTATCTTTTCTTTCGACTATAAATCCAGGATCTGGATAAATTAAATCAACACCTGGAATAGTATCATCTGCAAATGTTACCCCTATGTCGACCATAATCCATTTATGATCACTAGGCTGTCCATAGCCGAACAAATTCATGTTCATACCTATTTCGCCTGATCCGCCTAAGGGACAAAATAATAGTTCATCTTTCATATTATTTAATTAATTTTGAAATCTTTATTAAGCCTTTAATTGTAATATCTTGGTTTTGACTTGCTTTCGTTTTTATTGAGTTTTTAAATAAGTTTGAAAATCCACCAGTAATAATTACTTTAAAAGATTTTTCAGTCTCTTTCTTAATTAAATTAATAATATTGTCAATTAAACCTGCATAACCCCAAAAAAAGCCTGATCTAACAGCTGAGATTGTATTGTTACCAATTACCTTATTAATCTTTTTTAAATCTATTTTTGGAATCAAAGTTGCTTTGTCAGACAAGGTATTAAGAGACAATCTCACACCTGGGGCAATTATTCCTCCATAATAAGTATTTTTAATTAGAACATCGAAAGTAGTTGCTGTACCAAAATCTAAAATTATAAAATTATTTTTATTGTTCATTAAACTTATAGCATTAGTAATTCTATCTGAGCCCACCTGTTTATAATCTACTTTAATTTTTATAAGTGATTTTAAGTTTAATTTTTTAACCTCATAGCATTTTAATTTAAATTTTTTCGACAAAAATTTATTAATTATAGAAAATGTTTTTGGAACAACACTACAAAATAATATTTTTTCAATTTTATTTAATTGAGTTTTATTTTTTTTAAACAAAATATTAAGCTGATTGTTGTTTACAGATTTTGATAAAAAGGTAATTTTTTTTAAAATTTTATTATTTTTAGAAACGATACATAATTTTGTTTCTGTATTACCAATATCACCTAGAATATACATTATTTGATTTTATACAATTTAGATAAATTTTTTTCAAAAATTTGTTTTAGTTTATTTTCTACAATTAATTTACTAATACTTTTTTTAGCTACCTCTTGCAAGTTTGTGGCAGGATAATTGCTTATAATTGGATTTTTTTTAATATTTATGCCTATACCAGTAATTAAAAATTTTTTATTTCTTACAAATATGACTTCCTGTAAAATGCCACTAATTTTTTTTTTATCAATTAGTAAGTCGTTAGGTTTTTTAAATAAAATTTTTTTACTTGTAAATGACGAGAGTAATTTTTTGACTAAGAGACAATTGATTTTTGTTATAGTGTTAATAGATAATTTTGTTTTATTTAGTTCATTGAAAAAAGTGATAAATAAATTTCCTTTTAATGATATCCATTTTCTTCCATACTGTCCCCTACCATTTGTTTGTGTTTCAGCAACAACCATACCTAAGTTGTATTTAGTTTCTTTAATAATTCTTATCGCAGTATTGTTTGTGCTTTTAACTATTTTAAATTTGAATTTTTTAAATTTCATTAAATAATATTAATTCTTGAAACAACTTCTACTATCTGACTTGGGAATATGAAGTATAAAAGAATTAATATAGTTGAAACTGTCAGTGAAAATTTTAGCCATAAGCTATGATCTGAGTCAAATTTATCTTTTTCCTTATCAAAATACATAATTTTTATAATTCTTAGATAATAAAAAGCTGCAACCACAGTTGATAATAAGCCTACTATAGCTAAGAAATACATTGATTGTTCCAATACTGCTTTAAAAACATAAAATTTTGCGAAGAAACCAGCTAGGGGTGGTATGCCTGCTAAAGAAAATAGTATTAACAACAAACATAAAGACAACAATGGATGATTTTTTGATAATCCTGAGAGATCATCAATATCTTCAAAATATTGATCTTTTCTTCTTAACATTAATAAACATGAAAAAAGAGCTAAATTCATAACAACATAAATAGAAATATAAATTATTGAACTTTGAATTCCCTCGTTTGATGCTGTGGCTAACCCAGCCAATGTGTAACCAATGTGTCCTATAGAACTGTAAGCAATTAGTCTTTTAATATTAGTTTGCCCTATAGCAGCAACTGCTCCAAAAACCATAGAAGCTATAGATAAGAAAACTATTATCATTTGCCATTGATCGATTAAATTTAAAAAAGGAACATATAAAAATCTAATAAATACACTCAAAGCAGCTATCTTTGGTACTATTGTAAAAAACAAAGTTACAGTTGTTGGAGACCCTTCGTAAACATCAGGTGCCCACATATGAAATGGAACTGCAGAAATTTTGAATGCTAAACCAACTAATATGAACACAATCCCAAAAGTTAAAACATATTCCTCAGAATTTAGTTGATTTGATATTATATCAAAATTGGTAGAACCTGAAAAACCATAAACTAAAGAACATCCATATAATAACAGTCCTGATGATAATGCACTTAAAACAAAATATTTCAAACCAGCTTCTGATGATTTTAATTGATCTCTGTTATATGTAGCTAAAACATAAAGAGCTAATGACTGTAATTCTAAACCCATATAAAAAACAATTAAATCATTTGAGCTGATCATTACCATCATTCCAAGAATTGAACTCAAAATAAGAACTGGGTATTCTATATTATATATTTTAAATGTTTTTAAATAAGTTGAAGAAATAACTAAAACTAAAAAACCGCCTATTAAAGTTATAATTTTCATTAGCGAGGACATACTGTCAATCACAACACTTTCATTAAACAAAGTTTCTCTGGTTACAGAGAAGGTTTCATTGATTGTTATTATTGTTGTAATTAAAATTGCAAACAAAGATAAATTAAAAATAATTTTAGAACTTTCATTTTTAAACACACCCAAAATAAGTAGAAACATAATTGATAGAGAAATAAAAATTTCAGGTAATATTAAATTTAAATTTTCCATTTTATTTACTAGCTATATTTGTGTTATGCGTATTAATTAAATCAGTAACAGAAACTTCAATAGTGTTGATTAACGGATCAGGATAAAAACCAAAAAATAAGATTGGTACAGCTAAACAAGATAAAATAAAATATTCAGATCTATTTAAATCTAAAATTTTTTTAAGGTCTTCATTAAGTAATTTTCCAAATACTACTCTTTTATAGAGCCACAACATATATGCAGCTCCTAAAATTACTCCAATACTTGCTATAACAGCTACTAAAAAATTATCCTTGAAAGCTCCCATTAATATTAAAAACTCACCAATAAAACCACTAGTTCCAGGTAAACCAAGTGATGCTAAAGCAAATAACATGAATAATATTGAATATTTTGGTATTACAGAAACTAGTCCACCGTATGTACTTATCAATCTAGAATGCATTCTGTCATAAACTACGCCAACAGTTAAAAATAATGCTGCTGAAACTAAGCCATGGCTTATCATTTGAATTATACTTCCTTCAATGCCTTGTTGTTGCAAAGTGAATATACCCAAAGTTACAAAGCCCATATGAGCAACTGAAGAATAAGCAATTAACTTTTTCATATCTTCCTGCATTAAAGCTATCAGTGAAGTAAATATGATTGCTATAACACTTAAGGTATATATTAATGGAGTAAATACCTCAGATGCAAACGGGAAAAGACCCAAAGAAAATCTTATAAAACCATATCCAGCCATCTTTAACAAAATTGCGGCTAGTAATACAGATCCTGCTGTAGGAGCCTCAACGTGTGCATCAGGTAACCATGTATGAACTGGCCACATAGGTGTTTTAACTGCAAATGAACTAAAAAATGCTAACCACAATAAATTTTGATATTTAACATCAATACCAATTTCATATAGTTGAACCACATCAGTTGTTCCTGTAATCCAATAAATTGAAATTATTGCAACTAACATCAAAACAGAACCTAACAATGTATATAAAAAGAATTTGAATGCTGAATAAACCCTTCTTTCACCTCCCCAAATTCCAATAATTAAAAACATTGGGATTAATCCAGCTTCAAAAAATAAATAAAATACAACCAAATCAAGCGCAGAGAAAACACCAATCATAAAACTTTCCATGATTAGTATTGCAATTAAAAAATCTCTTAATCTATTTTTAACTGAGTTGTTTACAGATATAATGCATAATGGTGTGATAAATGTTGTTAGTATAATAAACAAAATTGAAATACCATCTACGCCAACTTTGTAATTAATAAATCCTTTAATCCATGTTCTATCTTCTATAAATTGAAAACTAGAAGTAGATTGATCAAAAGCAATCCATAAGTAAATGGAAATTAAAAAATTTACTACTGTAGTGAATAAGGCTACATATTTAATCGTAGTATTATTTCCTTCTTTTTCTCTTATAAAAAATAAAAATAAAGCTCCTATTGTTGGCAATAATATTAGAGATGAAAGAATAGGAAAATTCATTATTTAAGTATTAAAAAGGTTAGTAAAGCAGAGAAACCTAACAACATTACAAATGCATATTGATAAATAAAACCACTTTGAAATTTAGTTGCTTTAATTGAACATTTTTTTATAAATGAAGAAATCCCATCGGGACCAAAACCATCGATTATAGTTCCATCACAAAATTTCCATAAAAATAATCCTAATTTTTTTGAGGATTTAATAAACAATACATCGTACAACTCATCAAAGTACCATTTGTTCAATAAAAAGTTATACAAAGGTTTATTCATAGAAACTATTGAGTTAGGTAACTCTTTGTTTTTAACAAATAAGTAATAAGCAATTGGAATAGACAATAAAACCAAACAAGGTGTTAAAAGCAAAAACCATAAAGGTGGATGTTCAGTACTTAAAGGCTCTAAAAACTTTATAGACTCTGCCCAGAATAAATTATCTCCATAACCAATAAAGAGTTCTTTAAATAGAAAACCAGCAAATACTGCTCCTA
This sequence comes from uncultured Pelagibacteraceae bacterium, assembly GCA_902611405.1. Lineage (GTDB taxonomy): Bacteria > Pseudomonadota > Alphaproteobacteria > Pelagibacterales > Pelagibacteraceae > Pelagibacter. Next base: position 40,841 of record CACLZL010000008.1, on the reverse strand, counting down.
TTGAGAGAACAAATAAAGGAAGAAGCATTACTAATGGAGACTCATGTGTTTCCTCTATCTTGATCACTTTATTGTTATAGTCTCCATGGAAAGTTTTAAAGATTAATCTCCATGAATAAATAGATGTTAAAAATGCTGTAATTATTCCAATCCCAGCTGCATAATAACCAGTAGTATTTCCTTTTAAATATGCAAATTCTATAATTGCATCTTTAGAATAAAATCCTGATAAAAATGGAAAACCTGTTAAAGCAAGTGTTCCGATAATCATTAAAATATAGGTGTATGGTAATTTTTTCCATACACCGCCCATATTATTTATATTTTGCTCATCATTAAATGCGTGGATTACTGAACCAGATCCTAAAAATAATAAAGCTTTAAAAAATGCATGAGTAAATAAGTGAAACATAGCAACATTGTATGCACCTACTCCAGCTGCAAAAAACATATAACCAAGTTGACTACATGTAGAATAAGCAATGATTTTTTTTATATCTGTTTGAACTAGAGCGACAGTTGCTGCAAAGAATGCAGTAGTCATTCCAACAATAGTTATAAAATTTAATATTAACGGTGAATATTCATAAATTGGGGAACACCTTACCACTAAGAAAACACCAGCTGTTACCATCGTTGCTGCATGAATTAATGCAGAAACTGGGGTTGGACCCTCCATCGCATCGGGTAGCCAAGTATGTAGCAATATTTGTGCAGATTTGCCCATTGCTCCAATAAATAAAAGTAAACAAATTAAATCTATCGCTTTAACCTTAAAACCTAAAAATAATAAATTTTTATCTACAACTGTTGGAATTTGTTGAAAAACCTCTGAGTAATTAACAGTTCCAAATAAATAAAATATTAAGAAAATTCCTAAAGCAAAACCAAAATCACCTACTCTATTTACAACAAATGCTTTTATTGCTGCAGCATTTGCGCTTTCCTTTTTGAACCAAAAACCAATTAAGAAGTAAGAACATAAACCAACACCTTCCCAACCAAAAAATAATTGTATGAAATTATCTGAAGTCACAAGCATCAACATCGCAAATGTGAACAATGATAAATAAGCCATAAATCTTGGTTTATGAGGGTCATGAGACATGTAACCAATTGAATAGATATGTACTAAAGCAGATACAGAAGTTACAACTACTAGCATCACAGCTGATAATGGATCAATTAACATCGACCAATTTACATCAAGTGACCCAGAGCTTATCCAGGTAGCTATAACAATATTTTCTTCATACTTATTTACGATTACTTGATAAAGAACAAAAATTGATAAGAGAGCAGAGATTGAAACAAGCATGCTAGTTACTATTTCAGAATTTCTATCACCGATATATTTTCCAAAAAAACCTGAAATAATTGATGCAATAAGTGGAAGAAATATAATTGATAGTTCCATGGTTATCCTTTCAGTTTATCAATTTCTTCAACTCGTATTGTTCCAGAATTTCTAAAATACACGACTATAATTGCCAATCCTATCGCTGCTTCTGCTGCCGCAACTGTCAGAATAAATAAAGTAAAGACTTGTCCAGCCAAATCTCCTAAATAAATAGAAAAAGCAACTAAATTGATGTTAACTGCAAGTAATATCAGTTCAATACTCATTAATATGACAATGATGTTCTTTCTATTAAGAAAAATACCAATTACTCCAATTGAGAATATCACTGCTCCTAAAGTTAAATAATGTCCCAAACCTATATCAATCATCTATTTTAACTCCTTTATTACTCTGAACTTCTAGCACCTCAACACCTTCAGCTCTTTCTCTAGATATTTGCTTGATATAACTTTGTCTTTTAAGACCTGATCTTTGTCTAAATGTTAATACAATAGCACCAACCATAGCTACTAATAAGATCATTCCACTTATTTGAAACACATGAATATAATCAGTATATAAAATCTGTCCCAGTGAATGAGTGTTGCTAATGCTTGTTTGGCTAAGTGAATTATTAATATCAAAGATTTCTGGTTTATATTTCCAACCTCCAATTACAATTATTATTTCAAAAAATATAAGGGTACTGATAATTAAACCTACAGGAATATGTCTGGAGCTTTGTTGACCTGCAAACCATTGGTTTTTTTGTTGAGCTACATTTAACATCATAACTACAAATAAGAATAAAACAGCTACAGCTCCAACATAAACAATTAGCATTATCATTCCCAAAAATTCAGCACCTATCATGATGAAAAGACAAGATATACTTATGAAATCAAGTATTAAGAAAAATACTGAGTGAACAGTATTTTTCGAAGCGGTAACCATTATCGCTGAAACAACTGCAATTATAGAAAATGTATAAAAGAAAATAGCGTGTGCAATCATTTTTATCTATGGATATTGTCAGCTTTAATATTAGCCTCCAAAACATTCTCCCATCTATCTCCATTATCTAATAATTTTTCTTTTGTATAATAAAGTTCTTCTCTTGTTTCTGTTGAAAATTCAAAATTCGGACCTTGTACTATTGCATCTACAGGACAAGATTCTTCACACAAACCACAATAAATACACTTCATCATATCAATATCGTAACGTGTAGTTTTTCTGCTTCCGTCTTCTCTTTCAGCAGATTCTATTGTTATTGCTTGTGCGGGACATACAGCTTCACATAATTTACAAGCTATACATCTCTCTTCTCCATTTGGGTATCTTCGTAAAGCGTGTTCACCTCTAAAACGAGGACTTATTTTACCCTTCTCAAAAGGGTAATTAATTGTTTTTTTTGATTTAAATAATTCTTTAATAGCAATAAATAACCCACCGATGAAGTCAGTCATAAATATTGTTTTAAAAAATCTTGTAATATTCATTATTGATTCACTGGTAAAAGATTAAAATAAAATAAATAACTAGCTGTTAATACTACCCAAATTAAAGATAGAGGAAGAAATACTTTCCATCCAAGTCTCATTAATTGATCATATCTGTATCTAGGGACTATCGCCTTAACTAAAGCAAAAAGAATAAATAAAAGAAGAATTTTTAATATTAACCATATCGCACCTGGTACTAATGTAAACGGATAAACATCAATTGGAGACATCCAGCCGCCTAAAAATAATATTGCCCCCATTGCACACATTAATAAAATATTTGCATACTCACCCAACCAAAACATAGCATACATCATTCCTGAATATTCTGTTTGGTATCCAGCCACCAATTCTGCTTCTGCTTCGGGTAAATCAAAAGGTGGTCTGTTAGTTTCAGCTAAAGCAGAAATAAAAAAGATTACAAACATTGGAAATAATGGAATTACAAACCACATATTTTGTTGAGCAATAACAATGTCGTTTAAATTCAATGAACCGACACAAAGTAAAACATTTATTATTATTACACCAATTGAAACTTCATAAGATACCATTTGAGCAGCAGAACGAATTGCTCCAAGAAAAGGATATTTGGAGTTTGATGCCCACCCACCCATGATTATTCCATAGACTCCTAGTGAAGAAACAGCAAATAAATAAAGAATACCAACATTAATATCAGCCAAAACCTGAGTTGCACTAAAAGGGATTACAGCCCAAGCGATTAGAGCTAAAGTCATCGTTACTATTGGAGCCAATATAAAAATTACTTTGTTTGAGCTAGATGGAATAATGATTTCTTTAAATATATATTTTAAAGCATCAGCTAAAGATTGTAATAAGCCAAACGGACCAACGACGTTAGGTCCTTGTCTTTTTTGAACAAAAGCCCAAACCCTTCTATCAAGCCAAACTATCATTGCCACTGAAACAAGAACAGGAACTAGTAAAAATAAAATTTTATAAGCTTCTTGAAAAACTATACTTAAGTATTCCATATTAACCTTCTGTACCTGTAGATTTTAAATTTAATTTTGAATTATTACATTCAATCATTGTTTTTGATGATCTAGCAATGACATTTGAAAAATAATAATCTTTTACTTTAATTATTAAATTTTCATTTTGAAATTCTTTTAGAGAGTTATTTTGGTCTTTCACTTGTTTTTCTTTTTGTAAATTTAAATAGTTAAACATGCTGCTATCTAATTCATCTTTGTCATTAAATAATTTTCTGTTGTTCATAAACTCAGCTAGCTCATTAATTATTTGCCAATCTTCTTTTGCCTCACCCGGTGGATATGATGCTTTATAGGCTTTTTGAATTTTACCCTCTAGATTAGTAAAGTATCCATCTTGTTCGGTATAAGCAGCACCAGGTAAAATAATATCAGCAGATTCAGCACCTTTGTCACCATGACTACCTTGATAAATTATGAATTCATCTTTTTTATCAAATTCTAAGTTGTCTTGACCTACAAGATAGATAATATCAAATTTATGTTCTTTTAAGTCGCTAAATAAATTATTTTCATTATTAATTATTCCAAGATCAATACTTCCTACTGTTGCTGCATCAGTTGATAATATGTTTAAAGAGTTCCATTCATCTGAAATTTTATTATTTTTTGATAAAAATTCTTTTGTTTTATTAAATAAAAATTCTGAAGACTTTAATCTAAGTAGAGACTCACCAATAATAATTATTGGTTTTTTTGAATTAATAATTTCTTGAGAAATTTCATGATTGCCTTCAAGAATATTATTTAAAGTTTGAGTTTGACCATCTAAACTTTGATAAGGATAAGTTAAATCACCAACGTCATTAAGTGAAATTATTTTTGTATTATTGTTTAGATAAGCTTTTCTAATTCTGGCATTTAAAATAGTTGCTTCGTATCTTGGATTTGTACCTATTAACAAAATTAAATCTGCTTCTTCAATTCCGTTTATGGAAGAATTAAATAAATAATTTTCTCTTTTTGAAGTATTTATAAATCTGTTATCAGATCTTGAATCGTAATTTTTAGTATCAATTGTTCGATCAAAAAATTCTTTAAAAATATAACCAGTCTCCATGTTACTTAAATCACCAACAAAACCACATATTTTTTCTTTTGATGTGTTTTCAAATTTAGATTTAATTATTTTGTACACTTCATCCCATGAGGCTTTCTCAAACTTACCGTTGTATTTGATAAATGGGTTGTCTAATCTTTGATGCAGAAGTCCATCACATGCATATCTCGTTTTGTCAGAGATCCACTCCTCATTAATATCTTCATTTATAATTGGAAGTACCCTTTTGACTTCCCAATCGTATGTGTCTACTCTTACATTTGATCCAATTGCGTCCATTACATCAATTGTTTCTGTTTTCTTTAGTTCCCATGGTCTAGCTTCAAAAACGTAAGGTTTTGATGTAAGGGCTCCTACTGGACATAAATCTACAACGTTAGCAGACAATTCAGATTGCATTGATTGTTCTAAATAAGTAGTAATTTGCATATCTTCCCCTCTGCCTATAGCACCTAGTTCTGGAACTCCTGCTACTTCTGTTGCAAATCTTACACATCTCGTACAATGAATACATCTGGTCATTTGAGTTTTAATCAATGGTCCCATATTTTTTTCAGAAACTTCTCTTTTGTTTTCTTTAAATCTTGATTTGTCTACTCCATAGTACATTGATTGATCTTGGAGATCACACTCACCCCCTTGATCACAAACTGGACAATCTAAAGGATGGTTAGCCAACAGAAATTCCATTACTCCTTTACGGGCTTTTTCAACAAGAGCAGTATTTGTTTTGATATTCATACCCTCGGCAGCAGGCATAGCACATGAAGCAATTGGTTTAGGAGATTTTTCCATTTCAACTAAACACATTCTACAATTACCTGCTATCGATAATTTTTCATGATAACAAAATCTTGGAATTTCAACGCCAGCTTTTTCACAAGCCTGAAGAACAGTTAAACCTTCTTCAACTTCAACTTCGATTTCATTAACTTTCAATTTAAGCATTTTTTTTATCTAGTAAATGTTGATCAACTAAATATGGAATATTATTTTTCTTTTGAACAATAGGATCCAAATTATTTCTTTTCTCAATTTCTTTTTTAAAATGTCTAAGTAATCCTTGAACCGGCCAGGATGAACCTTCCCCAAATGCGCAAATAGTGTGTCCTGCTATTTGATTTGTAACATCTCCTAGCATGTCCACCTCATCCTTGGTTGCATCTCCTTTTGCCATTCTCTCAAGCATTCTCCACATCCAACCAGAACCCTCTCTACATGGTGTGCATTGTCCACAACTTTCATGTTTATAAAATCTTGCTATTCTTGCCATGCATTTAATTATGTCCTGATCTTTATTAATGACCACTATACCTGCAGTTCCTAAACCACTTTTCTCTGCCATAAGAGAGTCAAAATCCATAGTTAATGTTTCACATTTCTCTTTTGGAATTAGTGGCATTGATGAACCACCAGGAATAACTGCTTGAAGATTATCCCAACCTCCAATAACACCACCTGCATGAACTTCGATTAATTCTTTTAGAGGAATATTCATTTCTTCCTCAACATTGCACGGAGTATTTACATTTCCAGATATACAAAATATTTTTGTCCCTGTATTCTTTTCTCTTCCAAGAGAAGCAAACCATTTTCCACCTCTTCTAAGAATTGTTGGGACTACGGCTATAGTTTCTACATTGTTAATAATTGTTGGACATCCATAAAGACCAATTAGAGCAGGGAATGGTGGTTTTAATCTTGGTTGTCCTTTTTTACCTTCGATACTTTCTAATAAAGCTGTTTCCTCTCCACAAATATAAGCACCAGCACCATAATGAATATAAATATCTAAATCCCAACCAGTACCTGCTGCATTTTTACCTAAGAGTTTTTTCTCATAAGCTTCATCTATTGCAGCCTGAAGTTTTTGACCATCAACAAAATATTCTCCTCTTATATAAATATAACAAACATGTGCTTGCACTGCATAAGATGCAATTAAACAACCTTCTATTAACTTATGGGGCTCAAATCTTAAAATATCTCTATCTTTACAAGTTCCTGGCTCAGACTCATCCCCATTAATAACTAGGTAATGTGGTCTAGATCCAACTTCTTTTGGCGCAAATGACCATTTTAAACCTGTAGGAAATCCTGCCCCACCTCGACCTCTTAACTGAGATTCTTTAATTTCATTAATTATCCAGTCTCTACCTTTATCGGTAATCTCTTTTGTATTTACCCAATCACCTCTTTCTTTTGATGAAGACACATCTGAGCCTTTATCATTATATAAATTTTGAAAAATTCTATCTTGATCTTTAAGCATTTTTTAAATCCATTAAAGTTTTTCTGTTATTTTCTGGTTCATTATTTAACCTTCCTCTGTACGAACCAGGTTTTGGAGTTTCTCCGTTTAAAATTTTATCTAAAATATCTAAAGTTTTTTGTTTATCTAAATCTTCATAATAGTCATCATTAATTTGCATCATTGGAGCATTAACGCAAGCTCCCAAACATTCAACTTCCATCCAAGAACAGCTTTTGTCATTTGATAGTTCACATTCGCTTTCAGAAATTTTTTCCTTACAAGCCTCAACTAATTTATTTGCACCTCTTATCATGCAGGGTGTTGTTGTACATACTTGAATAAAGTATTTACCTACAGGAGATAAATTATACATCGTATAAAAAGTAGCTACCTCATAAACTTTAATATAAGGCATATCTAAAAACTTAGCGATGTATTTCATTGCTGCTAATGGTATCCAATTATCATTTTGTTTTTGAGCAATATAAAGTAAAGCCATTACAGCACTTTGCTGTTTACCTTCAGGATATTTTGAAACAATAACATTTGCAGCTTCTAATGATGAAGCATTAAATTCAAATCTTTCTGGCTGATCTTTTGCTGGTCTTCTTAAACTCATCTATCTACCTCACCAAAAACAATATCTAAAGAACCTAATACTGCAGGAACATCAGCTAACATATGACCTTTAATTAGAAAATCCATTGATTGTAAATGTGAAAATCCTGGTGCTCTTATTTTACATTTGTAAGGTTTACTTGATCCATCAGATATTAAATAAACACCAAATTCTCCTTTTGGTGCCTCAACAGCTGTATAAATTTCATCTTTTGGGACTCTGTATCCCTCTGTGAAAAGTTTAAAATGATGTATTAAAGCTTCCATTGATTGTTTGATTTCTGCCTTAGGTGGTGGGCTAATCTTTCCATCTAATGATTTAATTGGACCCTTTTCCATTTTAGCAAGACATTGTTTGATGATTGAAACACTTTCTTTCATTTCTTCAATTCTGCATAAATATCTATCATAACAATCCCCATTTTTTCCAACTGGAATTTTAAAGTCTAAACTTTCATAGCAGTCATAAGGTTGGGATTTTCTTAAATCCCATGGAACACCAGATCCTCTAATCATAACTCCTGAAAAAGAATAATCTAAGGCGTCTTCTTTTGTAACTACACCAATATCAACATTTCTTTGTTTGAAGATTCTATTATCAGTTAATAAGCTTTCTAAATCATTTATTATTTTTGGAAACGTTTCACAAAATTTTGAGATATCTTCTTCTAAACCTTTTGGCAGATCTTGATGAACACCTCCTGCTCTAAAATAATTTGCATGAAGTCTTGATCCAGAGGCTCTCTCATAAAATGTCATTAGAGTTTCTCTTTCCTCAAAACCCCAAAGAGAAGGTGTTAGTGCACCAACATCAAGAGCTTGAGTTGTAACGTTTAAAATATGACTTAAGATTCTCCCAATCTCACAAAATATAACTCTTATGTATTGCGCTCTAATTGGTACATGTATTTTAAGTATTTTTTCTACAGCTAGTGCGAAAGCATGCTCCTGATTCATTGGAGCGACATAATCTAAACGATCAAAATAAGGAACTGCCTGCATATAAGTTTTATTTTCTATAAGTTTTTCTGTTCCTCTATGAAGTAAACCGATGTGGGGATCTGCTTTTTCAACTACTTCACCATCTAACTCTAAGATTAATCTGAGAACACCATGAGCTGCGGGATGCTGAGGGCCAAAATTTAGATTTAAATTTTTAATTTTTTTTGTCATTACTCTCAATTTCACTCTTAATATATTTTGTTCCTTCCCAAGGACTTTCGTAATCAAAATTTCTATAATTTTGCTCAAGCTTTACTGGTTCGCTAATTACTTTTTTTTGATCTTCGCTATATCTGACTTCTGAGTGACCAGTTAATGGAAAATCTTTTCTTAATGGGTGACCTTCAAACCCATAATCAGTTAATATTCTTCTTAAATCTGGATGATTTTTAAAAGATACACCATACATATCAAAAACTTCTCTCTCCATCCAATTTGCTGAGGGAAAAATACTAGTTAAAGATGGAATAACTTCATTTTCTGCAATAAGGTATTTTACAATCAATCTTTGATTAAATTCATGACTTAGAAATAAGTATACTACTTCAAATCTTTGATTGTTCTCAGGATAATCTACTACAGTAATATCTATTAGTTGCCTGAATTTTGTATTCTGATTTGTTTTTAAAAATATTGCTACATCAATTATATCATCTTTATCTATTTCAATGTAAATTTGATTATGTTTTATTTCTGTATTGTTAATTTTTGTCGTTAACTCAGAATTAATTTTTTTTTCTAGATCTTCTAAACTTTTCATAACTATCTAATAAAAGATCCTTTTTTTCTAATTTTTTTCTGTAATTGAAGTATTCCATATAATAATGCCTCTGCTGATGGTGGACATCCTGGAACGTAAACATCCACTGGAACAATACGATCACAACCTCTAACAACTGAATAAGAATAATGATAATAACCACCTCCATTTGCACAACTACCCATTGAAATTACATACCTTGGTTCAGGCATCTGGTCATAAACTTTTCTTAAAGCTGGAGCCATTTTATTGGTTAATGTTCCTGCAACTATCATAACGTCTGATTGTCTAGGTGATCCTCTTGGTGCAGCACCAAATCTCTCTAAATCATATCTTGGCATTGCTGTTTGCATCATTTCAACTGCACAACATGCTAAACCAAAAGTCATCCAGTGAAGTGATCCTGATCTTGACCAATTAATTAAATTATCTAAAGAAGTAGTTATAAAACCATTCTTACTAAAATCTTCTGCAAGTTGTTTAAATTCCTCAGGAACTTTTTCTATTTTATTGTTCATTATGATTTATAATTTATTCCCAGTCTAAAGCACCTTTTTTCCATTCATAAATAAAACCTATTGTAAGTATGAATAGAAAAATCATCATTGATGAAAAACCTAATAATCCAATATTTCCTAGAGATATTGCCCATGGAAATAAAAATGCTATCTCTAAATCAAAAATAATAAATAGAATTGCAACTAAATAAAACCTAACATCAAATTCCATTCTTGAATCTTGAAATGGTTCAAAACCACATTCATAAGCTGAAAGTTTTTCAGGATCAGGTCTTTTTGGTGATAAAATAAAGTTTACTACTACAAAAGCACAACTTAACCCTAGAGCTAAGACTAAAAATATGATTATCGGTAAGTAATCTTTTAAAAAATCAGATAACATGGAAATCTATATATCAGTTTTTAACTGATGTTGAAGGGAAGATAAGTCACATTTTAATTGATATAAACATGCAAAATTAGTGAAAAGTGGCGGGAGTGAAGGGACTCGAACCCTCGACCTATCGCGTGACAGGCGATCGCTCTAACCAACTGAGCTACACCCCCACTTTAAAGTTTTGGTGGGCAGTAAAGGACTCGAACCTTTGACCCCCTCGGTGTAAACGAGATGCTCTACCAACTGAGCTAACCGCCCAAAACAAGGCTACTTATTACATCAACACTTAAATAATGTAAATTAATTATTATTGAATACTAGCTTGAGATTTATCGTCTTTTTTTGATATATCCACCTCAACCCACTCTGTTGGTTTAAGTTCCTTTGTCAATGCAATTTTAATAACTTGATCAGCATATTCTACTGGTGTGATTTTGATATCATCAATTATTTTTTTGGGCATATCAACTAGATCTTTTTCATTTTCTTTAGGAATTAAAACTTCTTTAATTCCTGCTCTATGTGCTGCTAATAATTTTTCTTTTAATCCTCCAATAGGTAGTACTTGTCCAGTTAAAGTTACTTCACCAGTCATAGCTACATCTCTTCTCACAGAAATGTTAGTGATAGAGGAAACAATAGATGTAACCATTCCAATACCAGCTGATGGACCATCTTTTGGTGTTGCGCCCTCAGGAACATGAATATGGAAATCTTTCTTTTCAAATATAGGTGGAATAATACCATACTCAAGGCATTTTGATCTTACAAAAGATTTAGCAGCCTTAACTGATTCTTGCATAACATCTCCTAACTTACCTGTAATTTGCATTCTTCCTTTGCCTGGCATTGTTACTGTTTCTATCTTTAATATTTCTCCACCGTACTCTGTCCATGCAAGACCAGTAACAATTCCAACTCTGTTCTCAGTTTCTAGTTCTCCAAACTTAAATTTGGGTACGCCTAAAAATTCTGATAAATTTCTATTATTTATTTCAACTTCTTTTTCTTCTCCAGAAACTATTTTTTTTACAACTTTTCTAGCAAGTTTAGAAATTTCTCTCTCAAGATTTCTCACTCCTGACTCTTTTGTATATCCTCTAATCACTTCTTTAATTAAATCTTCATCCATCTTCATTTCTTTTTCTTTTACACCGTTATCTTTAATTTGTTTCGGTAACAAAAATTTGTTAGCAATGCTTATTTTTTCGTCCTCTGTATACCCAGCTAACCTAATTACTTCCATTCTATCCAATAAAGGAGGCAAAATATTTAAAGTATTAGCAGTTGTAACAAACATTACATCAGACAAATCATAATCAACTTCCAAATAGTGATCGTTAAATGTTGTATTTTGCTCTGGATCTAAAGCTTCCAATAAAGCTGACGAGGGATCTCCTCTATAATCATTTCCAATTTTATCAATTTCATCTAACAAAATTAAAGGGTTTTTTGTACCCGCTTTTTTCATCATTTGAATAATTTTTCCAGGAAGTGATCCGATATAGGTTCTTCTATGGCCCCTTATTTCCGCTTCATCTCTCATACCACCGACGGACATTCTAACAAATTCTCTATTAGTAGCTTTAGCTATTGATTTACCTAAAGAAGTTTTTCCTACGCCTGGTGGTCCTACTAAGCATAAAATTGGACCTTTAATTTTTTCCATTCTTTTTTGAACAGCTAAAAATTCGATAATTCTCTCTTTTACTTTTTCCAATCCAAAATGATCTTTGTCTAAGATATTTAAAGCTTTTGTTAAATTTATATCGACTTCACTTTTTTTATGCCAAGGTAAGTCTGTCATCCAATCTAGGTAATTTCTTACAACAGTAGCTTCAGCTGACATTGGACTCATATTTTTTAATTTCTTTAATTCTTGCAAGCATTTTTTTTCTACCTCTTTAGGCATCTTTGCTTTAATTATTGCCTTGTTTAGACTGGTTGTCTCATCTTTTCCATCTTCAATTTCACCCAATTCTTTTTGAATTGCTTTTAATTGTTCGTTTAAATAATATTCTCTTTGAGTTTTCTCCATTTGGGTTTTAACCCTTCCTCTAATTCTTTTTTCTACACCAATAATACTTGTCTCATTCTCCATAATCTTAATAATTGCATTTAGTCTTTTTTTTACATCTACTGTTTCAAAGATTTGCTGTTTTTCTGAAATAGTTGCAGTTATATGAGATGCTATATTATCTGCAATTTGAGAAGGATCTTTTAATTGCTTAATATTATTTATGATTTCGCTAGATATTTTTTTATTTATTGAGGTTAATTTTTCTAAACGTCTTAAAGCTGTAGCAGCTAGAGGGGATAGATCTTCATCTTTTGACAAAAGATCATTATAATATGTGTAATCACAATTAATAAATTTTTCGTTATCTTTGAAATCTAAAATTTTGATTCTCTTAATTCCCTCAACTAAAACTTTAACTGTGCCATCGGGTAATTTTAATAATTGCAAAATGTTGCCCTCACAACCATACATAAAAATATCTGTTTTTTTTGGGTCATCAATTTCAGAATTTTTCTGAGTTACTAAAATGATTTTTTTATCTTTTTTCATTACTTCATTTAATGCTGAGATTGATTTATCTCTTCCAACAAATAATGGTATTACCATACTCGGAAAGACCACTATGTCTCTAAGAGGTAATAAAGGTAATGTTATTTTGATATCCATAATCATAATATGGATATTATATTTTATAATGCAATAGGTTTTTATTCCTTATTAAGGATATTAAGCCGCTGTTGTCTTATTTGTCTTAGATTTGTTATCAGTCTTAGTGTGAACTAAAATTGGTTGAGATTGCCCTTTTGCTGCACTAGCATCAATTATAACCTCTTCAATATTTTCTTGACTAGGTAAATCATACATAGTCTTTAACAGAATATTCTCTAATATAGATCTTAAACCCCTTGCTCCAGTTTTTTTACTAATCGCTTTTTGCGCAATTTCTTTCAAGGCATTTTCTTTAAATATAAGTTTAGCTCCATCCAATTTAAACAGCTCTTGATATTGTTTTGTTAAGGAATTTTTTGGTTCTTGCAATATTTTAATTAAAGATTTTTCATCTAGATCTTCAAGTGTTGCAATCATCGGAAGTCTTCCTATAAATTCTGGTATTAATCCGAATTTCAACAAATCTTCTGGCTCTAGACCTTTCATCCATTCACCAGTTTTCTTATCTTGTGTATTTTTAACATCTGCACCAAAACCAATAGAAGTACCTTTGTCTCGTTGAGAAATTATTTTATCAAGTCCAGCAAAAGCTCCTCCACAAATAAATAATATGTTTGTAGTATCTACTTGTAAAAATTCTTGTTGAGGATGTTTTCTTCCTCCTTGTGGTGGTACGCTAGCAACAGTTCCCTCCATTATTTTAAGAAGTGCTTGCTGAACGCCTTCTCCAGAAACATCTCTAGTTATTGATGGATTTTCAGACTTTCTACTTATTTTATCAACCTCATCGATATAAACTATTCCTCTTTGAGCTTTTTCGACATTGTAATCTGAAGCTTGTAATAATTTTAAAATAATATTTTCAACGTCTTCACCAACATAACCTGCCTCTGTTAAAGTTGTTGCGTCTGCCATTGTAAATGGAACATCTAAAATTCTAGCAAGTGTTTGTGCAAGTAGTGTTTTACCACAACCTGTAGGACCTACTAGAAGTATATTAGATTTTGATAATTCTACATTTTTACTTGTTTTAGTTTCGTAATTTAATCTTTTATAATGATTGTGCACAGCAACTGATAAAACTTTTTTCGCATGTGTTTGACCAATAACATAATCATCTAAAACTGTACAAATTTCTTTAGGAGAAGGAAGTCCGTCTTGATGTTTTACAAAGGTATCTTTGCTTTCCTCTTTGATAATATCCATACATAGTTCAACGCATTCATCACAAATAAACACGGTTGGACCAGCAATTAACTTTCTTACCTCATGTTGACTTTTGCCACAAAAAGAACAGTAAAGGATATTTTTATTGTTTGTAGTCATTTTAATTTTTTTAACGAATCAGTTTAATTACTTTATTATAGAAGACTCATACTAATCAAGTTTCTATTAATATTGACTCTATATATTGTATATTAAGATCTTTTTTCTACTACTTCATCAATAAGACCAAAAGATTGTGCGACATCTGCTGTCATAAAATTATCTCTTTCAAGAGCAGATTTAATTTCATCAACACTTTTACCGGTATGTTTTGAATAAATTTCATTTAATCTTTTTTTTAAAGATAAAACCTCGTTTGCATGAATTTCAATATCGGTTGCTTGACCTTGAAAGCCTGCGGATGGTTGGTGAACCATTATTCTTGAATTTGGTAATGAAAATCTTTTTCCTTTGGTTCCTGCTGAAAGCAAAAAAGAACCCATTGATGCGGCTTGACCAATACATAAAGTAGAAATATCAGGTTTAATATATTGCATTGTATCATAGATTCCTAAACCAGCAGTAACTAAGCCTCCTGGGCTATTTATATATAAATAAATTTCTTTTTTTGGATCTTCAGCTTCTAAAAATAATAATTGTGCAGTAACTAAAGAAGCAACATTGTCATTGATTTGACCAGTTAAAAAAATAATCCTTTCTTTTAAGAGTCTTGAGTAAATATCATAAGCTCTTTCCCCTTTGCTTGATTGTTCAACAACCATTGGTACAAGATTGCTCATATAATCTGATAATTTTGTTGTCATAAGTTGATTCGTACTACTTATACAACTTGAGATTACTTTTTGCTAACTTTTTTTGTCTTTTTGGCCGCTGACTTTGATTTTGCCTTTTTAGTTACTGTTTTTTTTTCTTTAGAGGATGTTGTGGATGATTTTTTCTTGATTTCCTTTTTTTCTTCAACATGGCTATGGTCATGTTTATGAGTATCTTTTAAAATCTTTTCCGCTTCTTCTTTTGAGATTTCTTTTTTATTAGCTTTACCTTTTTCTTTTATCGAATTTAGAATTTTTTCCTCATATACTGTTCCCCTGAGGCTTGCTAATGCAGAAGGATTTTTTTGATAAAAATCCAAAACCATTTTTTCTTGTCCAGGCATCATTCTTAGTTGTTTTTGTACTTCAGCTTGAACTTCTTGTTCTGTAACTTTTATTTGATTTTTTTCACCAAACTCATTTAAAATTAATCCAGTTTTAATTCTTGTTTTTGCTTTTTCTTCAAAATTTTTTTTATTTTTCTTAGCTTCTTCTTCTTGCATGCCTTGAGAAAGAATTTTTACTTCTTCTTCAACTAAATTTTCTGGAACTTCGTCTACCTTAATTTTTTCTATTTCTTTTAAAATTTGTTTTTTAGATAATTGATCTAAGGAATTTTTATACTCATCGTTAATTTGTTTTGAAATTAGGGTTTTTAAATCTTTTAAATCTTTTGCTCCTAAATTTTTTGCAAAATCATCATCAATTTTTACTTCTTCTGATTGCTTAACACTTAAAATCTTGCAATTGAATTTAGCCTTTTTATTTATTAATTCTTTTTCAGGGAAATTTTCTGGCAAGGTTGCCTCTACAATTTTTTCATCGTCTTTCTTTACTCCGATCAATTGTTCATCAAATCCTTTTAGGAATAAATCTTTACCTAAAGTTAGCTGAGTGTTCTTTCCTTCGCTTCCTTTAAAGTCCTTACCATCAACTGTAGCTTTATAGTCTAAAGAGACTAAATCACCTTTTTTAGCTTTTGTATCAGGGCTTACTTCCTTAAAATTTGGTTGGTTTTTTGCTATTTCTTCTATTCTTTTATCAGTCTCACTCTCGTCAATTTTAACAGTGTATTCGTCAAATTTAATATTTTCTAAAGATTTAATTTCTACTTTTGGTAGCTCTGTAACTGATAAAACATACTCAAGATCTTTATCTTCACCATAAGTCTTTAGGTCAAGTTTTGGTTGACCGGCTGGTTTAATCTTTTTTTCTTCTAGTGCTTTAGTTGATGTTTCTTTTAAAACTTTATCTAAAACTTCTCCAAAAACAGCTTTACCAAATTGTCTTTTTAAAATTTCTTTTGGAACTTTACCAGGTCTAAATCCTTTAAGATTTACACTACCTTTGATCTCTTCATATTTTTCATCCATATAAGAGTTCATTGTCTCTTTATCGATAAAAATTTTAAGATCTTTATTTAAACCCTTTTTATTTTCTACTGTAACTTTCATAATATTTTAATGGTAGGGCGAAAAGGACTCGAACCTTCACATGTTGCCATATTGGTTCCTAAGACCAACGCGTCTACCAATTCCGCCATCGCCCCACAAATTACGAGGTTTTATATATTATTGAAACTATTTGTCCAATGACAATTGTTAAAAAATTATCTATTTATCTAATAAAATTTATACTAATTTATAAAAAATGATTATTTCACCTTGCATAAGCATTTGTAAAACTGATCCATCAACAGGCTATTGTTATGGTTGTGGAAGAAGTAATGAGGAAAAAAGACTTTGGAAACTAGAAGAAACAACTGATGATTGGAAAAAAGAAAATATAATTCAAATTGAAAAAAGGCTTACTGGTTGGCAGCTTGAGAGCTTTAAGGAATCTTATTCTTATAAAATCAAGAATGGTATGTCTCTTTTCAAGAAAAATTTAATCAAAGAATAATATATAATATGAGTAAAGTTAAAATTGTAAGTATTATCTATGCTATAGGTATAATTATTGGTGCTTTATTCTTTGATGTTTGGGGGGCAGATACCACTCCTTTAAAAACATTGTCTATATTTGCGTGGACTGTAATATTTATTATAGCTTTATTTTTTGTAGATAAAAATGAGAGAAAATAAGTTTTTAATATTTTTTTTATCATTTTTTTTTATATCCTTTAATTCTCACTCAGAAATAATTGTATTGAGCAAATGTGATCATAAAGAGGACGGTTTTTTAAAAAATGAATATATTTTAAATCTTAATGAACTAATTATGACACGTAATTACGTTTATAATGAAAAAACTTATCAAAAATATAAAATCACTGATTTAAGCGTTAAAAAGAAAAACTCCTATGTGAGAAATATTTATGAAGAAGATGGAAAAATACTTACATTAAAACATGGGTATCCTCAGTTTTATACTCAAATTTTATTTGAAAAAGATAAACCAGAAATATTTGTTAAGGCTGTTTTGAATGATGTAGAAAGTTTATCTAAAATCTCTACTTGTAAAAAAATAGAGAAATTTGATCAAGAAAGTTAATTTTTATTTTTTTTTTCTTCTTTTTTTTTAGTAATAAATTTTTTCTTAATTTCAAATCTACTATTTGTAATATTTGAGCGATGCTTTGCGTATGCTTGTTTTTGCGCTTGTCTCATTGCTCTTTTAGATGACATGATAATTTAGTTTAATATTCAATTTCTAAAGTATCAATAACTTTTAAACTTTTATCCGATACAACAATCTCTCCGGATGATGGTGCGTAATTTAAAATTTCAGAAATCACTACATAATGTGTAACAAAAACTAAATTTTGATCTTTATCCCAAGTACTAATAAATTTATCAAAATCAATAATTTGCTTTTTTCTATTATTGGCAAATTTCGCACTAAAAAATGAGTTTAGAAAATTTTTAGTTTCATATTCTTTAAAGGCAATAGATGCTGTTTCTTTACATCGACACCATTCACTAGAATAAACTTTTCCAATTAAAATTTTATTTTTCTTAAAAAAATTACCAATTTTTTGTGATTGAACTCTACCAATATCACTTAAATTTCTTTGAGTTATACAATCGTTAATATCGAAATTATCTGGATCGCCGCCACCAGGGGCATAAGCATGTCTTATAAAAATTAATTTTCCACCCTTTTGCAATTCATCTATTAAAGTTTTTTTTGAATCTGCTTTAACTGACGGATTAATGCATATAAATATTATGACTAAATAATTTAAAATTTTCATTTATGAATATTAAAATAGATAGTTTAAATAAAACAATTCTTAAATGTAAAAAATGTCCAAGGCTTGTTAATTTTGTAAAAAAAATTTCAAAAGAAAAAAGAAAACAAAATATAAATGAAACCTATTGGGGAAAACCAGTTACAGGTTTTGGCGAAATTGATGCAAAAATTTTAATAATTGGATTGGCCCCAGCAGCCCATGGTGGTACACGAACAGGAAGAGCATTCACAGGCGATAAATCTGGTGATTTTTTATTTAAATGCTTATTTGAAGCTAAAATATCAAACCAACCAAATTCAGAAAATCTAAATGATGGTCTTAAATTAAAATCAACATATATAACTAACATTTTAAAATGTGTTCCTCCAGGAGACAAACCTAAAATAGAAGAACTTAATAATTGTTCAAAATACTTTGATAGTGAGATTTACAATTTAAAAAAATTAAACACTATTATTGCATTAGGAAAAGTGGCATTTGATAATTGTGTTAAATTTTATAAAAAAAAATATTATTTTAATGAGAAGATAAAATTTATTCACGGAAAATCCTATTTACTACCAGGAAATATTAAACTAATTGCCTGTTATCACCCTAGCCCCAGAAATGTAAATACTAAACTTATATCTGAAAGAATGATTGTAGATTTATTTAAAAAAGCTAGAAAAATATCTATGAACTAGAAGTATAAGGTTTAAAGTCTGATAAGATTTGTTCTGGAATTTTAACTGGCTTAATTTTTTCATTAATAAATACTAGATGAATTTTAGCTTCTACGATCAATTCCTCATCTTTAAATATTGATTGATTCATTAAAAAAGAAGTTTTTGAAGTAGAGTCTACAAAAGATTTGATTTGTAAATCATCTTCTAAATATGCAGATTTTTTATATTCAATATTACACGATTTAACAATTATAAGAGCACCAAAATCATTTTTTATTTTTGTATTACTTAATCCAATAGTTGATAACGCTTCAGTTCTAGCTCTTTCTAAATATTTTAAATAGTTAGCATAGTAGACGACTCCACCAGCGTCTGTATCTTCATAATATACTTTAACATTATGAGTAAAGTTTTTATGCATAAATTAATAATATCAAATAAATAAAAATTTAATAGAAACTAAGATATAATATCTTAGATGAAAATTTATATAATTTGGTTAATCGGAGTAATTTTATGGAACTTTGGATTTCCAAGTGCAATTCCAATCGCTGATGTTATCGCAGCTATTTTATTATCATTTTTAAGTATTGGATTAAAAAAGTATCTAAAATATTAATTAATCTGCTGAAAAATAAATATTCTGAAAATAAGAAATTGATTTCATTTTAGAATTATCAGTATCAGCCATTATAGCTAGGCCATCTAGTTCATTCACATCTAGATCATGAAATTTTTTAAAATCTTCCTTAACATTGGCTTTTACTGTTACCCAAACATTCAGATTATCTTTAGTAGTTGCTAATACATTGTCTATTGATTTTTTTGTATAAGGACTTGGCCAACTCTGGCCAACAGCGCTATTGCTTGAAAAAACGTAATTAATTGCTCTATTTGAAAGTGGTGTTGCTCCTGTTTTTTTCACAGCAAAAACTCTAGCTGCAAAATCATGACCTTTTTTTGAATTCTCATTAATGCCTTGCAAATCTTTCTCGATTTTCCAGGTAATATTAATAAAAGGTGTTTTATTTAAATCGATTTTAACCTCTTTTCCAAGGCCAGAAGCAGCGTTATCAGCTACTGCTTTTAAAAAATTACCATTCTCATTTGATCCAACAGTATATACTGTTTTGTTATCTGCTCCTCTCACCTTAC
Organism: uncultured Pelagibacteraceae bacterium; assembly: GCA_902611405.1. Classification (GTDB taxonomy): domain Bacteria; phylum Pseudomonadota; class Alphaproteobacteria; order Pelagibacterales; family Pelagibacteraceae; genus Pelagibacter. The sequence continues at coordinate 20,643 of CACLZL010000008.1, read as the reverse complement.
GAACATTGAGTTCTGAAAGCTCTTGCTCTGTAAATTTAAAAATATTCATATTTTCAGCCAGGGCAGAGTTAAGAAAAATTAATGATGTAATAAAAATATAAAAAAACTTAAACATGATCTTCTTATAGATAAATTATTTATAAATTCAATATTCAGTCACAATTTAAACATTCTTAATTCAATATTGATTGCTAAATGAATACTATGAAAATAATTTCTGTATTTATACTTCTTATCTATTGGTCAATAATGATCACAGCACCAGTTATGGGTAAAAATTCTTTTAAAAATCAAGATAAAGATCTTAAAATAGTTTCAAGTTTTTGAGACTAATATGTAGATCTTCCACCACTTATATCGAATACTGCAGCTGTAGAAAAAGTATTTTCTTGTGAAGAGAGCCAACAAACTAATGAGGTAAACTCATGTATTTCAAGAAATCTTCCTCTTGGGACCTTAGATAGCATTCTTTGCACGTGCTCTTTACTCATTTGATCTAAAATTCTAGTTTTAGCACCTGCTGGAGTAACAGCGTTCACAGCTATATCTTTGTCAGCTAATTCTTTACCCAAAGCTTTTGTCAACCCAATTGCGCCAGCTTTTCCTGAGCTATAAGCGCTTGCATTTGCATTACCATCTTTGCCTGCAACGGAAGCTACATTAACTATTCTTCCATAATTATTTTTAATCATATTTGGCACAATCGCTCTACAGCAGTTAAAAGTACCTATTAAATTTATCTGAACTATTTTGTTCCACATATTGACATCATACTCCCACAGAGGACCTGTAGGACCTGTAATCCCAGCATTATTGATTAAAATATCAATATTTGTTTTTGAGGTTATGTCTGCAACGTTTTTCTCTACATCTTGATAATTTGATATATCAACTACATTGTAAAATAAGTTAGGGTTTTTTACTTCATCAAATGCTGATTTAAGAAGCTTTTCATCGATATCCCATATAAACACTTTAGCACCAGAATCTAAAAATCTTTTTGCAACATCCAAACCAAACCCTTGAGCTCCACCAGTAACTACAGCTGTTCTATTTTTAAAATCAAATGTGTGCATTAAAAATTATTTTTTTGCTAACAAGTAGTATGTTATCCAGGCAACAAATGCACCTATTATCCAAGCATAAGATTGTAAAAACATTAAATTAGTATTCCAAATTGTTGACGCTGAAAAAATAAATCCTAATATTAAAGAATAAACACCTTTTATATGCCAACCACCTGAATAATAATAAGCGCTCTCTTTATCTATGAAATATAAGTCTTTATTACTTAATTCTTGATTTTTAATTAAATAATAGTCAGCTACCATCACTCCAAATAAAGGACCAAAAAAAGCACCAAAAGTATCAACAAAAGATAAAATTCCTATTTGGCTCAATATAGTTAGCCAGAATATTGCAATCAACAAACCAAAAAAAGCAATTAAATAACTTGCACTTTTTAAACTTAATATTGAAGGTGCAAAATTTATTAGAGAGTATTGAGATGGGATGAAATTAGCAACTAAATTTGTAGAAGCTGAAGCAATTATAATAAAAAATAGAACAACTATTGTTATTTGTATATTATCAAATTTTCCCACTATATCTGTTGGATTAGTAAAAATTCTGTCTATATCTGAAAATTTTTGATTAAGAAAAACATCAGAACCTATAACAATGAAAACAGATAAAAAAGAAAAAATAATTAAATTCAAAATTAAACTTAAGTTTCCTTTTTTTAATTCTTGCTCATTTTTTACATATCTAGAAAAATCACCAAAACTAATTATTAAAATTGAAAAATAGGCAAATATCGTTCCGGCAACTGTTAATAAAGGTGCTAAATTATTAACTTCTAAAAAATTATTTAAATTAAAAATACTTGAAAAGGCTTCGGTAGTTATTTTTACATCACTTAACAAAACAACAAAGAAAAAAATCAACAAACCACCATAGACTGTCATTGCTGAAAAATTAATTATTTTCTTATTGTACTGCATCCCAACAGTAAATAATACGCTCTGTAAAATAATTGTAATTATTATTGCAGACCAATCAATAATGTTCATACCAAAATAATAAAAAATAAATATTTCCTGCTGTAATAAAGAATTATCTATAGAAAAAATTATTATTCTAATTAAATAAACTAATATTTTAGATAAAAAATAAGTTTGAATTCCAAATAAAAAAATCCCAACTAAACTTCTGATTAATCCAAAAAATTTAGCACCATTAAACCCTAATGAAGATCTTAATAATACTGCAAATGGTAAACCAAATTTTTGGGAAGGTTTTCCGATAATGTTTGAAAATAAATAAACAAAAAAAGATCCTAATATGATTCCAAAAAAAACTACAAAAATATTTAAACTATACATTAAGTATAAAGAGGATATTAAAGAAAAACCAATTACACTTTGTACATTAGCTCCCCAAAAACAAAATAGATCTTTCCAATTCCAAGTTTTATAATTTGGATTAACTGTGACTAAGTCCCAATTAGAGAGAGAGTATTTTACTTTTGGCTGATTCACTTAATTTATTTTAAACTAATAAATTCTACTGTCCATATAAGAGAGTTGGTAACCATAAGGCAATCTTAGGAAATATGATAATTAAAACTAAGCCTATAATTTGTAGAACCATAAATTGCATCATTCCATAATAAATATCTTTTAAATCCCATTCAGGAACTACGCCTTTTAAGAAATAAGCAGACAAAGCTACAGGTGGAGACAGCCAGGCGGTCTGGAGATTGACAGCAACCAATATTGCAAACCAAGTTAAATTAAAGCCCAAAGCTTCAATTAATGGTAAAAGAATTGGCACAATAATCATCACAATTGGAACCCATTCCAATGGCCAACCTAATAAAAATATAGCAACCATTACAATTGCTAAAATAAAATATTTGTTCATCTCTAAACCTAACAAAAATTCAGTTAACAATGTTGGAGTACCAAGTCTTGCAAATACAGCGCCAAAAAAGTTTGATGCAGCAACTAAAACCATTATTAAAGCAGTAATCTCTAAAGTTTTAACGAGTGCTTCTTGAAGTTTAGATAAAGTTAATTTTTTATAAGCTAATGAAAGTAATAAAGCTCCCATAGCACCACATCCAGCTGCTTCTGTTGGTGTTGCAAAACCAAATAATATACTCCCTAATGCCGCAAAGACGAGTGCTGCAGGAGGAACTAAACCTAAGAAGAATTCAATCCAAACTTCTTTCATGCTTGCTGCTCTCATTTCTTCTGGAATTACAGGTCCTAGTTTAGGGTTTAACATGCATCTTATTGTTGTGTAACCTGCATATAAACTTGCAAGAAGAATTCCAGGAATTATAGCTGCAGCAAATAGATCAATTACAGGAATTTCCATAATTGGACCCATTACAACAAGCATAATACTTGGTGGAATTAAAATTCCTAAAGTTCCACCGGCAGTAATTGTACCAGCTGCGAGTCTAACGTCGTATCCAGATCTGTTCATTGATTTTGCAGCCATTATTCCAAGAATAGTCACAGAAGCTCCAACTATTCCTGTTGCAGCAGCGAAGATAACTGAAACAAACAAAACAGCATAATACAATGCACCTCTTACTCTAGCCAACATCATTTGAAATGAAGAAAATAATCTTTCCATCAGTCCTGCCTGCTCCATCATAATACCCATAAAGACAAAGAGCGGGACGGCGGCGAGTGTTTGTTCGGTCATGACCATCGAGAACTGGAGGGTCATTAAATAAAAGACTAATTTTCCAAAACCAAGATAACCAAATACAAAACCTAAGAAAATTAATGTGAATGAAATAGGAAATCCAACAAAGATAGCAAACAACATTACTCCAACTAAAATAAAACCTAAGTATGCTGGGTCTATAAATTCAGCTATCATTTATCTTCTCCTGGCCACTTCCCTTTTGTAGCAGCCCAATAACTTTTTAATAATTCTGAAATACCTTGGATTAGTAAAAATATTATACCAATTAGCAGGCAAGTTTTTATTGGCCACATATATGGCATCCAAGTAGTATCCATTCCTCTCTCACCTCTTTGGATAGACTCTCCCACATATCCAATAGTCATATAAAGGAACACAAGTAAGCCTGGAAAATAAAATAAAATATATAACCAAAAATCAATTGTGCCTTGATTCTTGGTTTTAAAATTTCTGTATAAAAAATCAGCTCTTATATGAACACCTTTAGAAAGTGCATAACCAGCACCCAACATAAAAAGTGCACCATATAAAAATCGACTGATATCATAGGCCCAAATTGTTGGGGCGTGAAATAATTTTCTAGCAAGAACTTCGTAAGTCATTGCGAGAATTAACGGCATCAATATCCAACAAACAACGTTACCAACCCATTTGCTAAATTTATCAATATTTACAATTGAACTTGCCATCCATGGTGGCATATCACTTGGCATTTTTCCTGAACCACCTCGCCTTTCGGCAATCATTTCATCTGATATATCTAATTTACCTGGTTCGTCTGCCATAAAATTTTATATAAAAAATTAGAGCGGACTTAATAGTCCGCTCTAACGTAAAGATTATTTAATGATTACTTTAATGTTGCTGCGTGAGCCATTCCTAGCTTCGCATTAGACATTTGAGCACCACTCCAGAAAGGAACTGCGATATCAGCAAATTCTTTCATAGAGTCCCAAACTTCAGCAAAGAATGCATTTTTAGCTGCGTTTGTTTCCAAACTTTTCTTAGCAGCTGCCATGTATTCTGTGAAGTAATCAGAAGGAGTATCTTCTAATTTTACACCATGAACTTCTGTAAGCTCTTTTAAAGCTTTTCCGTTTTCATAGATTCTGTAACTTAGAGATTTCGCTAGAGATGCATTTGCTGCAACTTCTAGAGACTTCTTCTCATGAGCACTCATAGCTTCATATGTTTTTCCAGTAATATAAAAGTCAGCATTTACGACTACTTGGTGTAAACCTTGTAGGTAGTAGTGCTTTAATACTTTTTGGAAACCAAACGTTAAGTCTGGTTTTGGACAACACCATTCAGCAGCATCAATAGTTCCTGCTTCTAAAGCTGGTAGAATATCTCCACCACCCATAGCAACAGATGCTATACCGATGTCTTTATAAGTTTGTCCTGGAATTCCTGGAGGAGTTCTGAATTTATATTTTCTAAAATCAGCCATATCTTTAATTGGTTTTGGAAACCAACCTAAAGCTTCAGGACCAACTGGTTGAATCATAAATCCTTTAATATCTCTTCCCATTTCTTTCCATAGTCTGTCGTATAGCTCTTTTCCTCCACCATACTGAAACCATGATAAGAATGCGATGTTGTCAATACCAACGCCACCACCTGCTACTGGCGAACCAAATAACATAGCGGCAGGGTGATCACCTGACCAATAGTGTGTCCAAGCAAATCCACAGTCGATAAGTCCTTTATCAACAGCATCTAAAGTTTCTTTTACACCAACAACTGCTCCTGCAGGCATAATTTCAAACTTAAGAGATCCACCTGTCAAAGTTGTAACAGTGTCAGTAAAGTCTTTTAACATTTTAACTTCATCAGCCTTAGTGTTAAGAACTGTCTGACATTTTAGTGTTTTTGCAGCATTAGCGTTTGAAATAAATCCAAATACCATAGCAACTGCAAATAACATTGAAATGATTTTTCTCATATCGTTTTTTCCCTCTCTTTATTTTTAAAAACGAAAGCTTGTCAAAGAATGAATTCTAAAACAAGTGTTAATATTGGATTATTTCAATTTTTTTGTGTACAGAAATGTTACAAATAAAAAAATTTTAATTTATAAGAGTTCTAATTAATGGATAATTTTGATTATATTATTATTGGTGCTGGATCAGCAGGATGTGTTCTTGCTAACAGAATTTCGTCTAATCCTAAAAATAAAGTCTTACTTTTAGAAGCAGGCGGTAAAGATACTAATCCATGGATACATATTCCTGGAGGGTATTTCAAAACAATGCATAATCCTGAGACTGATTGGTGTTTTAACACGGAGGAAGAACCTTTCTGTGATAATAGAAAGATGACTTACCCAAGAGGAAAAACACTTGGAGGAAGTTCTTCTATTAATGGAATGCTTTATATTCGAGGGCAATCAAATGATTATAATTATTGGAGACAATTAGGTAATGTAGGCTGGTCATGGGATGATGTGCTACCTTATTTTAAAAAATCTGAAGATTTCCAATTTGGAGAAAATGAATTTCATGGTTCTGGTGGCCCTTTAAAAGTTGAAAAAATTAGATCTACTTTTAAAGTTTTAGATTTATTTTTAGAAGCAGCAGAAGAATTTGGATATAAAAAAACTGATGATTTTAATAGTGGTAATAATGAGGGAATGGGATATTTTCCTTTAACCGTTAAAAATGGTTTTAGATGTAGCACAGCAGTTGGGTATTTAAATCCAGTAAAAAATAGAAGTAATTTAAAAATTATAACTAAAGCTCATATCAAAAATATTGAATTTGAAAATAAAATTGCCAAAAAAGTTAATTTTTGGACTGGCGATAAGTTAAATACTGTTGAAGCAAATAACGAAATCATTTTAAGCGCTGGTACTATTGGATCTCCACATATACTTCAAGCTTCAGGTTTGGGTCCTGCTAAATTATTAAAAGATAACGGCATTGAAGTTATAATGGATCATAAAAGCATAGGCCAAAACTTAACAGATCATCTAATGTTAAGACCCGTATATAAGATAAAAAATTTAGAAACTTTAAATGATATTTATTATAGTTTTGCAAAGAAAATATTTACTGGATTAAAATTTTTCTTAACACGAACTGGACCACTTACAGTTGGTGCTAGTTATTTATGTGGTTTTGTAAAAAGTGATCCACATTTAGAAACTCCTAATTTACAATTTCATGTTTCTCCTGCTAGCACAGATCTTTTAGGAAAATCATCTTTACACAAATTTCCTGCTTTTACACCAACCATTACCAATGTAAGACCTACTAGCAGAGGATCTATTGAACTTAAATCTTCCGATACAAGAATTCCTCCAAAAATTAAAATGAATTATCTATCTACAGATGAAGATAGAGAAATAGCAGGCAAGTCTCTTAAAATAGTAAGAAAAATAGTTATGGAGTCAAAAGCCTATAAAGATTATGGACCAGAAGAATTAAGACCAGGTATAAATATTACTGATAATGAGCAGCTAGCTGTTGAAGCGGGAAAATATGCTAATACAATTTTCCATCCTGTCAGTACGTGTAGAATGGGCAATGATGAAAATGCAGTAGTGTCTGATCAGTTAAAGGTTCATGGAGTAAAAAACTTAAGAGTGGTTGATGCATCAGTAATGCCTTATATCACCTCAGGAAATACTAATGCTCCAACAATAATGATTGCAGAAAAAGGTGCAGACATGATACTACAGCAGTAATGTTTGCAGAATTTTTCACACCTGAACAAATAGCAATAGTAACTCAAATAATTCTTATTGATTTAGTTTTAGCGGGTGACAACGCAATAATAATTGGAATGGTTGCATCTAAATTTCCAGTCGAACAAAGAAAAAAAGTAATTTTTTGGGGAATAGGTGGTGCTGTAATTTTAAGAATTATTTTAACATTGCTTACAGCTTATCTTCTACAAATCACCGGTTTAAGATTAATTGGTGGATTGTTGTTACTTTATATTGTTTACAAACTTTATATAGACGTAATTAAAGGTTCAGAAACAGAAGAGGATGTAAAAGTAGATAATTCAAGTTTTCTTAAAGCAATTTGGACTGTTTTACTAGCAGATTTTACAATGAGTTTAGATAATGTTTTGGGTGTTGCCGGTGCAGCTGGTGATCACTATGGACTTCTTGTTTTTGGTTTAGTTTTATCAATTATTTTAATGGCAACTGCAGCAACTTTAATTTCTGGATGGATTAAAAAATATAGATGGATAGCTTGGCTTGGATTATTAGCCATTTTAATTGTAGCTGTTGAGTTGATTTACACAGATATTAAAATATTATTCTTTTAATGTATCTTCAAAAAATAAGTCTTAAAAACAAATATGCTTTAGTTACAGGTGCAGGTAAAGGACTAGGAAGAGCATGTTCAATTGCATTAGCTGAGGCAGGTGCAACGGTTATAGCTTTAAGCAGAACATCTTCAGATCTTAATAAATTAGAAAAGGATATCAAAAAAGTAGAAGGTAAAATTATTAAGGTTTCATGCGATGTAATGAACTATGAAGATTTAAAACAAAAATTAGATAAAATTAAAATTATTGATGTATTAATAAATAATGCTGGAACTAACATTCCTGAACCCTTTGAAAAAATTAAACAAAAAAGCATGAATTATCTAGTAGATTTAAATCTAAAGGCAGCATTTAACGTAGCGCAACTTGTTGTAAAAAAAATGCTTAAAAATAAAAAAAGACCTGGATCAATTATAAATATGTCTTCTCAACTAGGTCACGTAGGTATGGGTGGAAGAAATGTATATAATATGACTAAATTTGGTATTGAGGGGTTAACTAAAGGGATGGGTGTCGAATTGGCCAAAAAAAATATAAGAGTTAACACTGTAGCACCTACTTTTGTTGAAACACCAATGGTTAAAAATTTTTTTAAAAATAAAAAATTTAAAAAGTTAGCCCTTGGAAATATTCCTATGGGAAAAGCGGCTACTGAAAGTGATGTTGCGACAACAGTATGCTTTTTGGCATCATCAGCTTCCTCAATGATAACTGGAACATCAATAATTATAGATGGTGGATGGACAGCTCAATAATTTATAGATTTTTTTTTGTTTTTTTAATTTTTACATCACCAGTTAAAGCTATTGAGTTCCAAGGTAAATTTCTACAAGGTCATTTTATATTAGGCAAAACTGACCCTAAAGCTAAAATTTTGGTTGGAAAAAAAGAGGTTAAAGTATCTAAAGATGGTTTTTTTGTTTTTGGTATAGATCGAGATCAAAAATATGACCTAACATTTACAAAAATTATTAATGGAAAAAAATCAATAATTACAAAAAAAGTTTTAAAGAGGAAATATAATATACAAAGAATAGATGGTTTGGAAGAAAGTAAAGTCACCCCACCTGAGTCTGTTTATAAAAGAATTAAAAAAGAAAACAATGCAATTGGAGAAGCAAGAGCAATAAATTCTGATCTGCAATTTTTTAAGGAAAAATTTATTATGCCAGTCGAAGGTATAATTAGTGGTGTTTATGGTAGTCAAAGAATTTTAAATGGTAAACCACGTTGGCCTCACTACGGAATAGATATTGCAGCTAAACAAGGAACGATGATTAAATCTTCTGGTTCAGGTGAAGTTACTATGGCAGAAGATGATTTATATTATACAGGTGGAACAGTTATAATGGATCATGGGCATGGGATATCCACAATATATTCTCATTTAGAAAATGTTTTGGTCTCAGTTGGTGATCAAATTAATCAAGGCGATATAATAGGAACTGTAGGATCAACAGGAAGATCAACAGGACCACATTTAGATTTTAGAGTGAATTGGTTTCAAACACGACTTGATCCCATGTCTGTCTTAAACTAAATCTCAGATTTTGCTCTGAAACGTTCATAAATCAACCTAGCTCTAACTCCTAAACTTAAAATTGGATCAGGAGGAAGCCAAGTAGGTTTATTTCTTGCTTCAATAGTTTCTATCTCTTTTGTATTTTCATTGCTTGCTTTGATTGCTATTTGTTCTCCAAATAAAGTACCAACTCCAATACCTGAGCCATTATAACAACCTGCAACAAATATATTGTCATCCATTTTTTCAAAAATTTGAGAACTATTTCTTGTTCTTGAAACAATGCCTGACCAGGAAGATTGAATAATATCATCGGGTAATTCAGGAAATCTTTTTTTAATTCCAATCATTTGTTTTAATGATCTTTTGGTTAATTCAGACTTAGACATTTGAAAAGGATTATAAACTTCTGCAGTATTTCTAATTAAAATTCTTCTATCTTTAGTCATTCTTATAGTAGCCCCCATAGGTCTTACAGGTAAAACTCCCCACTCTTTAGGCTCACCAAGAGATATAAACTCATCATCTGATAAAGATCTTGTCATACTAGCTGTCAAAGTAATAGGAAAATTATAATTAGACTTTATACCTAAAGACTTCAGAAATCCGTTTGTAGCAAATATAATCTTTCTAGTTTTAATTGAACCATTTTTAAATTTACAAATGACTGCATCATTTTTCTTTTTCCAGTCTAATAATGAAGAATTTTCATAAAGATTTACGTTTTCTGGTAAAGTATCAATCATAGCTCTAACCAATTTACCTGGATGCAATAAAACCCCTCCCTTTGTATTTAGAGCAATATTGTAAAAATTAGTCCCCAATCTTTTTTTAAGTTCTTTTTTTGATAGCAAATTATGTTCAAAACCTAATTTAGATAGGGTATTAGAAAAATTTTCTAATATTTTTCTATCTTCTTTTTTTGACGATGCAAAATATTTTCCACATTCATTCCAATCACAATCTACTTGATATTCTTTAATAAATCTTTTGACACTCTCTATTCCTAATTTATATATGTCTGCCTTTTTTTTATAATTATCTAATTCTTTATTAGAGGTGAAACCATCATTCAACGTTGTATCGACTAAGTAACCAGAATTTCTTGAGCTCGCACCCTCACCTGCTAGCTGAGCATCAACTAATAATATTTTATGACCAGGATAAAGTTGACCTAATTTTCTTGCTGCAGATAATCCTGTGTAACCCGCTCCTACAATTAACCATTCACAATCTAAATCAGATGAAAGTTTTACAATGTTATTTCTTAGACTTAGATCATTAACCCAACTGCAGCTATTATCGTTTATAACTTCCATGAAAGAAGATTACGATAAATGGTTGCTATTTAAAAGATTTTAAGAATTTAAAGAAGGCTGCTTCTTCATATCCTCTTTTTTAATACCAGCTACTCTTACTGGTTTTTTCATAGCATCTCTTCTAAAAGGTTCCCCAAGCTCTTGATTTAGAATTACCTCAATAAATGTTGTAATTCCTTTCTTTTGATCCTCACAAGATTGTTTGATTGCATTTGTGGTTTCTTCCATTGTTCTAACAGTTACACCTTTTAAACCACAAGCATCAGCAACTTTAGCGTAACTTAACTCTGGATCTAACTCAGTACCAACAAAGTTATTATCAAACCATAATGTGGTATTTCTTTTTTCCGCACCCCATTGATAATTTCTGAAAATAACCATTGTTATTGCGGGCCACTCTTCTCTTGCACATGAGCTCATTTCATTCATACTTATCCCAAAAGCACCATCACCCGCAAATCCAATAACAGGAGTATTAGGACAACCAATTTTTGCTCCCAATATTGATGGAAAACCATAACCACAAGGACCAAATAAACCTGGTGCTAAATATTTTCTTGGCTTTTCGAATGTTGGGTATGCATTGCCAATAGCACAATTATTGCCAATATCACTTGATATAATAACATCATCAGGCATACCTGCTTGGATTGCCCTCCAAGCTTGTCTTGGTGACATTCTATCCGCATCTCTTTCTCTAGCTTCTTTGTTCCAAACTGTTCCTTCATCATCATCTTCATGATCTAAACTTGAAAGTTTTTGTAACCAAGCCGATTTAGTTTGATGAATTAAATCTTTTCTAGCTTGTCTATCAGTATCACCAGCATTTGAAGATAATTTTTCAAAAATTTGTTCTGCAACTAATTTTGCATCACCACTTATTCCTACGGTAACTTTTTTAGTCAAACCTATTCTGTCAGGGTTAATATCAACTTGAATAATGTTTGCATTCTTTGGCCAATAATCAATTCCATAACCAGGTAAAGTAGAAAAAGGATTTAATCTTGTTCCTAAAGCTAATACTACGTCAGCTTTTGAAATTAATTCCATTGCAGCTTTTGATCCATTGTATCCTAGAGGACCAACAGCTAAAGGATGGCTTCCTGGGAAACTGTCATTATGTTGGTAACCTGAACAAACAGGTGAATCCAATTTTTCTGCAAGTTTTTTTGTAGCTTCAATAGCTCCTCCAATAACAACTCCTGCTCCGGATAAAATCACTGGAAACTTTGCTTTAGATAATAACTCAGCTGCTTTAGCTACTGCATCATTTCCTCCACCTTGTCTTTCGAGTCTTACAATCGGAGGAATATCAATATCAATTACTTGGCACCAATAATCTCTTGGGACATTAATTTGTGCTGGTGCTGATCCTCTTATAGCTTTTTCTATAACTCTATTTAGTACTTCAGCCATCCTTGATGGATCTCTTACTTCTTCTTGATAACAAACCATGTCTTTGAATAAATTCATTTGCTCTACTTCTTGAAATCCACCTTGCCCCATTGTTTTGTTCGCTGCTTGAGGTGTAACTAATAAAAGAGGAGTATGATTCCAATAAGCTGTTTTAATTGGTGTAACTAATCCGGTTATTCCAGGTCCGTTCTGAGCAATAACCATTGACATTTTACCAGTAGCTCTTGTGTAACCATCAGCAATTAAACCACCGTTTGTTTCATGAGCAACATCCCAAAAAGTAATACCTGCATCTGGAAAAATATCTGAAATTGGCATAAAGGCTGAACCGATAATTCCGAAAGCATGTTCAATACCATGCATTTGTAAAACTTTTACAAAAGCTTCTTCTGTTGTCATTTTTGTCATAAAACTAGAACCTCTCTAAAGTGCAATTTTAAGTATTTATAAAATTCGTTTGTTAATTTTTGCGATTAATATATAAGATTTTACGAAATTCAAACAAACAAATCGACACGATATGGCAACAGATATTATAATTCACGATGAAAAAGATAACGTTGGAGTAGTTGTAATTGAGAAAATAACTCCAAAACAAGATTGCTCTTGCTGGGTAATGGAAAACGACAAAACTGTAAGCATTCAATCAGCAGATGAAATTACTTTAGGTCACAAAATAGCTATGACTGATCTTAATGAAGGTGACACAATAATTAAGTATGGTCACGATATTGGAAAAGTAGTTAAATCAATTAAAAGAGGTGAGCATGTACATGTTCATAATGTGAAAACAAAGAAATGGTAATACTATGGAAATCCCAAAGAGCTTTTTAGGTTATAAAAGAGAAAACGGCAGAGCTGGAACAAGAAATCATGTAATCATTCTTCCAGTAGATGACATATCAAATGCATGCGCTGAAGCAGTTGCTAATAATATTAAGGGAACAATTGCTCTTCCTCATTCATACGGAAGACTGCAATTTGGAGCAGATTTAGAATTACATTTCAGAACTATGATCGGAACTGCAAAAAATCCTAATGTTGCAGCTGCAATCATTATTGGAATAGAACCGAAATGGACAAAAAGAATTGTAGATGAAGTAGCTAAAACAGGTAAACCAGTTGAGGGATTTAGCATTGAAGGAGCTGGTGATATTGAAACTATTATGAAAGCTTCAAAAAAAGCTCAAGAATTTTCAATGTGGGCATCAGAAAAACAAAGAGTGGAATGCCCAATTAGTGATTTATGGATTTCAGTAAAATGTGGAGAATCTGATACTACATCCGGGCTTGCATCTAATCCTACTGTTGGAAATTTGATGGATAAACTTGAACCATTAGGTGTTCATTTGTGTTTCGGAGAAACTTCTGAGTTAACTGGTGCTGAAACTGTTTGTGAAAAAAGAGGTAAAACTCCAGAAGCTCAAGAAAAATTTAAAAAAACTTGGAATGAATATAACGACTTTATTCTAAAGGAAGCTACAGATGATTTATCTGAAAGCCAACCAACTGCTGGTAATATTGCAGGTGGTTTAACTACTATTGAAGAAAAGGCTTTTGGCAATTTTCAAAAAATTGGATCAAGACAATTTGTAGATGTTTTGACACCTGCTGAAGAGCCACAAAAAGGTCCAGGTTTATATTTCATGGATACATCTTCTGCTGCTGCTGAATGTGTGACTTTACAAGCTGCTGGTGGATTTAATATTCATTTATTTCCAACTGGACAAGGAAATATCATCGGAAATCCAATTGAACCTGTACTAAAATTAACTGCTAATCCATTAACAGCAGTTAAAATGAGTGAACATATTGATTGCGATGTTTCGAAAATTCTTTCAAGAGAAATGAATTTAGATCAAGCAGGAGATGAATTAATTAAAGCAACTATTAGAGCTGCTAACGGAAGATTAACCTGCGCTGAAGCATTAGGTCATAGAGAATTTGTTATGACCAAACTCTACAGAAGTGCTTAATTAACTTTAATCTTTCATGAAATTTAAAAAATACTTGGTTGTATTACCAGGTATTATATTGGCATTTGTTCTTTACACTTTATCTCAAGGTTTCAATAATATTCTTGGTATTGAGCTTTTAGGCTATGAAAAAAGCCCAATATCTACTGCAATGATTGCTATTTTATTAGGGATGTTTTTCGGAAATGTTTTTCAAATAAGAGAAAGTTTTTTAAGAGGACTGGATTTTACACAAAAATATATTCTAAAACTAGGTATTATTTGTTTAGGTATTCAATTGAAGCCGTTTGAATTTTTAGAATTCGGAACAATAGCAATTCCATTAATTATAATCTGTATAATTAGTGTGTTAATAGTAATTAAACTTCTTGTTAAAAAATTAAAAATACCGACAAGAATGGCTTACTTAATATCAATAGGCAGTACTGTTTGTGGCACTACAGCAATTATGGCTACAGCTCCTGTTATTGGTGCAAAAAAAAATGAGGTGTCGTATGCAATTGCTAATATTACATTGTTTGGAATACTTTCGATGCTTATTTATCCTTATTTTGCTAACTTTTATTTCGAAAGTGAGCCATTATTAATAGGATTATTTCTCGGAACATCTATCCATGAAACCTCTCAAGTTGCTGCTGCAGGATTAATTTATGACCAGCAGTTTAATAGTCCTGAAACTTTAAATATCGCAACAGTAACAAAATTAATAAGGAATACCTTTTTGATTATCATGATCCCTTTATTTGCATTTCTTTATAATCGAGGAAAAACTACAGAAAAGAAATACTCAATAATAGATATTTTTCCTTACTTTGTATTAGGTTTTGTAGCCATGATAATAATTAGAAATTTAGGTGATCTAATGTACTCAAATAATTACAAATGGTTGGTTACAATTGAGGGTATTCAATTGTCCTCAAAAATATTTTTAACAATGGCGATGGCAGCAATAGGTCTTTCCACTAACTTAAAAGAAATTAAAAATATGGGTTATAAACCATTTGTTGTTGGTTTTATAAGTATGGCAACTGTTGGCTTAGTTTGTATTACAACTATTGAATTATATCTAAATTATTTTAATTAAGATTTAACTAATAATTTTTTTCTAAAATTTGAAATAAATCGTCTTATAAAAGCAGCTCCAACACCTAAAATAATTGCAAACATAATTGTAAAGAGTCCATAAAAGAAAGGCATCTCTTTAGAAAAATCAATTATAAATTCAGAAAAGAAGTTTAAATCTGAACTAGTTGCTTTAGCAGTTCCATTTATAATTTTTTCTGCAAAAAACGTATCGTATGCTATCGCTATACCTACTATCAGTAATAAAATTGCTAATAAGGCTCTTAAACCAGAACTATCGATTCTTTCTCCTAATTTTTGCCCAACTTGAACTCCTATTATAGATCCTACAACCAGCATAAGAACTAGAAATAAATCTATAGATCCATAATTAAATGAATGAAGAAAAGTAACAACCACACTTACAAAAATTGTTACAAATAAAGATGTACCAGGAACTAATTTAGTGGGCATTTTAATTATATAAATCATTGCAGGAACTAAAATAAAAGCACCTCCAATTCCCATAATAGCTGCAATAAATCCAACTAATAGACCAATTATAATTGGTGTAAAAATACTCTCATATAATTTAGACTTTGGAAATCTCATTCTTAATGGAAGACCATGTATCCAATAATGAACATGTAATTTTTTTTTAACTACAACGTTTCTTTTTGCTTTATCTATTTCACCCAAACTCTCAACCAACATTAAAGTTCCGATTATTGCTAATATATACATATAAGCTAGAGAGATTACTGTATCAATTTTTCCAATACCTTTAAAATATGTAAAAGTGTAAATTCCTAGAGAAGTTCCAATTACACCTCCAATCACAATCATTGAACCCATTTTATAATCTAAAGTATTTTTTAAATAATGCGTGGTAGATCCAGAAACTGAGGTAGCTAAAATATTATTTGCTTCATTAGCAACTGCGTATGCAGGAGGTATTCCTAAAAAAATTAGAAAAGGTGTCATTAAAAACCCACCACCAACACCAAATAAACCTGAAAGAACTCCTACTATTGCACTCAACAAAAGTATTTCGATAGGGTTAACAAAAACCTGAGCTATGGGTAAAAAAACTTCCATAAAATATTATAGTTGTTAAAAAACAACTTAATTAAAAGTAATAAACGTTCCAACCAAAATCACTCCCCAATAAGCTGTTAGGCTTGCTATAATTCCTGCTTTAATAAATGTATTTTTAAAATTTGAGAGTTTGTTAATAATTTTTACGTTAGAAAGTAACATTAAATCCGTCATTACACCCACAACAAAATTTGTCAAACAATTATTTATAATAAGGTAATTTTTTTTCTTAATAGATTGTGGCCCCAAAAACTTTAATTGTATCGTCCTCGACCCCCAAGACCAATCTTCCAAGGAACTCTCCTGGGATCTCTTTATTTG
Organism: uncultured Pelagibacteraceae bacterium; assembly: GCA_902611405.1. GTDB lineage: Bacteria > Pseudomonadota > Alphaproteobacteria > Pelagibacterales > Pelagibacteraceae > Pelagibacter. Next base: position 3,919 of record CACLZL010000008.1, on the reverse strand, counting down.
TCTGCTTGATCAGAATAGTTATATGATCTCCTCTTCTAAGGCATCCAAAAGGTTCGAAAGTCTCCTTAAGATTAGTAATTAGCTTGTTATTAGCCCACTGTTTACCAAGTTCTACTTCGTTAGCACCAAAAAGCATTTGAGTGGAAAAATCTCTAGTAAACCCACCATAATCTTTAAGATTAGATGATTTAACCAAATTATCCCAAATAGGTTTAGCTAATTCATATATTTCATCATCTGTTTTAGATAAAATATTCATGTGATATAATTAAATTATCTTCTAAGATGCTTTTTTCTTCTCATTCTCATCCACTATATGGTAGACAGGAACTTTCTCCATACTAAACTTACCAGTCTTAGGATCTCTTCTAGAAATTGTTAGGCAATGCCAATTTTCATCATCCAGTTTCATATGATCTCCTCTGTAATAATATCCTGGCCATCTAGTCTCTTCTCTAAATAATGTATGTTCAGTTACACACTGAGAAGTCAAAGCTCTATGTTTTAATTCCCAAGCTCTCATAAGCTGGTGATAATCCTCAGCTCCAACATGCTCTAAATCCTCTTGTAGCCAATCTAACAACTCAAGTCCTCTTTTAAGCATATTGCCATTAGTCATATAATTTGAGGTAATTCCTCCAACATATTCATCCATAATTTTCTGTAATCTTTGAAGACCTTGAATTGGAGATATGTAACTAGGAGAAACTGTTCCACCAGTAATTTCATTTCTAGCAACTGTATAGTTTTCTAGTGGTTTATAAACCGCTGTCTTGAAATCTTCACACTGTTTATCTGAAACCTTAATTCCTTCTGCCTTTTTATCTTCTATGTATTTAACTGCTGCTTTTGCAGCTAATCTACCTTCTGTAAAAGATCCAGATGAAAACTTATGGGCACTTCCACCTACTGTGTCTCCCGCACCAAATAAACCATCAATAGTTAGCATTCTGTTATAACCCCAGAAATATTCTGGTGGTGATAAATCTTCTGGGCCGCTAACCCATGCCCCAGAACAAGTAGCATGTGAACCCATTACATAGGGTTCAGATGTAGTTAACTCAGGGTTGGTATATTTTGGATCAATGTTTTGAGATGCCCAAACAACAGCTTGACCAACGGTCATTCCTAAGAAATTTTCCCAACCAACTGTTTCTAAATGTGGATCTTGGAAAGCCTCAGTAGTTACCATGTGGATTGGTCCACCGCCTGCAGCTACTTCTTGAATAAATGCATGATTTCTCAAACAAGTTGGTGTTGGATGATGATCGATGTACTCTCCAACTAACTCTTTGGTTTGATCATACCATTTTTTCTCATAGTTTTCGCCGTTAGCATTTTGTGTATATGTTTTTAAATGAAGAAAATACGCTCCAACTGGACCATAACCGTCTTTAAATCTACATAATACAATTCTGTTTTCCATTTGAGTCATCTTAGCACCTGCAGCAATAGGTAATGCGTATGCAGATCCATTACTCCATGGGGCGTACCAAGTTCTACCCATTCCTTCTCCAACTGCTCTTGGTTTAAAGATATGTGAAGCTCCACCAGCAGCTACAATCACCGCTTTTGCTCTAAATACATGAAAATCACCCGTTCTCATATTAAATCCAACTGCTCCACCAATTCTATTTTCTTGAGACTCGTCCATTAAAAGATGAGTGATCATTATTCTGTTATAAATTTTATCTGCAGATTTTTTTGCTGCTTCAGCAACAATCGGTTTATAACTTTCGCCATGGATCATAATCTGCCATTTACCTTCTCTTAGGTATCTTCCAGTTTCTTCATTCTTCATCATTGGCAGACCCCATTCATCAAACATATGAACTGTAGAGTCTACGTGACGAGCCATGTCATAACCTAAATCCTCTCTTACCATTCCCATCAAATCATTTCTTGCATATCTAACGTGATCTTCTGGTTGGTTTTCACCCCACTGCATTCCCATGTAGCAGTTAATTGCATAAAGTCCTTGAGCAACAGCTCCACTTCTATCAATGTTAGCTTTTTCAACACATACAATTTTCATGTCTCTACCCCAGTGTCTTGCTTCAAAGGTAGCACCTGTACCAGCCATACCTCCGCCAACAACTAATATATCGCAATCTTCGTAATGTGTTTTATGACTAGCCATTAATAGTAAACTCCTTTTTTGAACGACTCTTTGGGTACTGTTGGAAGCTCTCCATCTATATTTAACCCTTCAGGTTCGGTGTATAATCTTTGTGAATTTATCTCACCTTGATTAGGTTTGTCCCCATCAGCTAATTTAGGGATAAATTTCCCCCAAGGCTTAGTTGTAATCGGAGATACGAAATTTTTTTCAGTTCCATTTCTGAATTTAATTTTCCAAGAGATTGTTCCTTTTTCTTCTTCCCTCCTTACTCTAACGCTATGTCCCATTGGGGCAAAATCTGCATACCCTCTAACATCAATAGCGTGGTTAGGACAAGCTTTGACACAAGAATAACATTCCCAACAAAAGTTAGGTTCAATATTTTTTGCACGTCTAATGTTTTCATCGATATGCATTATATCTGATGGGCAAATATCTACGCAATGACCACAGCCATCACATCTTGTCATATATACAAATGTTGACATATTATTCTCTCTCCTTTTTAAATTTTGTCATAATTAATAATGTTTAGGTTGTTCTCTTTTAATACCCAAACCAAATTGTTCAGGTGCGTCTGCAGGTGGTGGTAAATTATCTCTAGATCCATCTGCTTCAGCTAAATTCTTTTGTATTGCCGCTCCAGGTTTATAAAACATATGTGCAAATTTAGACCAATAAACTCCTCCAAACAAAATTAAGTTTGAAACTACAAATAATATTAAAAATAAATTTGCATCCCATCTTCCTTCTAAACTTAAACCTTGGAGATATGACCAAATAAATCCAGTTAAGGAAGTTGCAATTAGTGCCAATACAAATAAATCTGCTTTAATAATTCTGTACCAAGGTTGCGCTTCAGAATAAACATCAACTCTTAAGAAGAACCAAAACCATGATCCTCCCAAGATCGTCATCAAAGCGCCAATATGCCAGATCATTGGCCAAATAGCAGGGGTTTCTGCATTTGCTGATGAATAACAAAATATCATCACAACAGAGCCAACCCAAAACAATATAGTTCCATACATACCAAGAACGTGTGCTACTCTTCTTTTACCCGACCCTAGTTCTGATGTAGTCCCTATGTCGTATGCAATTGTTTTCGAAACAACTGCTATTCTTTCGCCAGTTGATAATTCTTTAGTTGCATTTTTTTTTGCTTTTTTGGCGTTTTCAAAAAAATATTTCACATTCTTTTTATGAATTATGTCTAAAAGAGTACCTCCAACAATTAATAAAACCATTAACACCACAAAACCTTGCATTACTATAGATGGAACTGTTTCGGCTAGAATTGAAAAAGGATTTGTCGCAAACATTTTTAATACCCTAGTAAAATAAAATTGAATTAATTTAAGGTTTTCTATTCTAGAAATTTATATAGTTCAACCAAAAGTATTGGTCAATTTGTCTTTAATAACAACTCAGAGTTTACGTTTGTAGTGTTGTTTGTTGGGAATCACTGACCTAACACCGCCCTGAGGATTCTCGACATCCCCTTCTCTTCTTGGAATTAGATGAATGTGGCAATGCATTATTGATTGGCCTGCAGATTTTCCTGCATTTGTGCCTATATTAAAACCTTTAATACTAGAATCTTGTTTTAAAATTTTTTCTTTAGTTTTTAAAATTAACTCGTTACATGCCTGAATTTCCTCTTTAGTAAGCTCAAAGTATGTCTCAACATGTCTTTTAGGAACGATAAGACTATGAAATTCTGAAACTGGATAGCTATCTATGGATGAGTAAGCTAACTGATTTTCAAACTGCAGCTCTTCTTTTCTGATTTTGCAA
>CACLZL010000007.1 GCA_902611405.1 uncultured Pelagibacteraceae bacterium | reverse complement strand
AAATAAATTATATATAAATTTTTCTCCTAACAAAAAATACTTTTTAAATTATTTTTCGAACGAAATTAGAGACTCAAAAAATATTGAATTTACTTACAAAAAGAAAATTTCTGAAATTATTAAAATCATATACTCATGTGACGTAATTATAGGAAACGAAACTGGTCCAATTTGCTTGGGTTCTGCATTGAAAAAAAAAGTACATGCTATATACACTCCACTGCACACTTTACCTGAAAGTAAAATTATAAGTAAAAAAAATATATATTATAATACTTACAAATTAAGTTCTAAACACATCATCAAAAAAATATTAAGTAATTTAAATTATTAATAAATTTATGGCGGAGAGAATGGGATTCGAACCCATGAAAGGATTGCTCCTTTACACGCTTTCCAAGCGTGCGCCTTCAACCACTCGGCCACCTCTCCAACTATTTTTCTTTTGAAATCTTAAGTACACCAATAAATGCCTCTTGTGGAATTTCAACTCTTCCAAATTGTTTAGATCTAGCTTTTCCTTTTTTCTGTTTTTCTAAAAGTTTTCTTTTTCTATCAGTTGCTCCACCACCGTGAATTTTGGTTAAAACATCTTTCTTGAATCCCTTAATAGTTTCTCTAGCAATAATTTTACCTCCTATTGCAGCTTGAACTGGAATCATAAAGTTATGTCGAGGTATTAAATCTTTTAATTTTTCACAAACCTCTCTCCCAGTTTTTTGTGCAAAGTCTTTATGTATCATCATCGCTAAAGCATCAACTGGTTCTCCATTTACTAGAATGCCAAGTTTTACCAAGTCTCCCTCTCTATGCTCAATGATCTCATAATCAAAACTAGCATAGCCACTACTCATAGATTTTAGTCTATCATTAAAATCAAAAACAACTTCATTCAATGGTAACTCATAATTCACTACAGCTCTATTACCTGAATAACTTAAATTAGTCTGAATTCCTCTTTTATCCTGACACATTTTTATAATTGAGCCTAAATATTGGTCAGGAGTAATTATTGTTGCTTTTATCCATGGCTCTTCGATATATTTTATTAAAGTTGGATCAGGTAAACTTGATGGATTTTGAAGATCAATTATTTTTTCATTATTAAGATAAACTTTATAAACAACACCAGGTGTAGTTGTTAATAAATTAACATCAAATTCTCTTTCTAATCTTTCTGTCACTATTTCCAAATGAAGTAATCCTAAAAATCCACATCTAAACCCCAAACCTAAAGCAGATGACGACTCTGGTTCAAATGAAAAACTTGCATCATTCAATTGCAATTTAGCCAGACCATCTTTAAGTTTTTGAAACTCAGAACTATCTACTGGAAATAACCCACAGAACACTACCGGCTTACTTGGTTTAAATCCTGGCAAAGCATCTTTTAAAGGTTTTGAAGCATCACAAATCGTATCTCCGACTTTTGTTTCAGACAAAACTTTAATTCCTGTTGTAATAAACCCAATTTCACCTGTTTTTAATTCACTTATATCCACTGGTTTTGGGGTAAAAACTCCAACTTTTTCAACAACGTACTCTTGATTAGTTGACATCATTTTTATTTTCATGTGTTTTGAAATTTTGCCATCTATCACTCTCACTAAAATTACTACACCTAGATATGTATCATACCAACTATCAACTAATAAACATTTTAGATCTGCATAACTTTCGCCTTTTGGAGCTGGTAATGTTGTAATAATTTGCTCTAAAATATCTCCTATTCCTTCTCCAGTTTTGCCTGAACATGGAATTGCATTTTCAGTATCAATCCCTATAACTTCCTCAATTTGTTTTTTTGTTCTATCTAAATCTGATGCAGGTAAATCAACCTTATTTAAAACAGGTACTATCTCATGGTTAGTATCTAAAGCTTGGTAAACATTTGCTAAAGTTTGAGCTTCTACTCCCTGTGTACTATCTACGATTAAAATTGAACCTTCACATGCATATAAAGATCTACTTACTTCGTAGCTAAAATCTACATGGCCTGGGGTATCAATAATATTTAAAATATAATTTTTTCCACTTTTGGCTTTATAATTTAATTTTACAGTTTGAGCTTTAATTGTGATTCCTCTTTCACGCTCAATATCCATAGAATCTAAAACTTGAGCTTTCATCTCTCGTTCTGTTAATCCACCACAACTATGAATAATCCGATCAGCAATAGTAGATTTTCCATGATCAATATGTGCTATAATTGCAAAATTTCTTATATTATCAATTGAACTCATTAATTTATTTTAGGAACGGATTTTAGCGCCAGTTTTATTTTCAACTGTTTCTATTATCAAATTATTAATTTTTTCTAAATCATTATCTGTTAAAGTTTTTTCTGATGATTGAATTGTAACGCTTATTGCGATTGATTTTTGATTTTCAGGAATATTATCTCCCTCATAAATATCAAATACCTTAATGTTTGAAATTAAATTTTTATCAATACTTGATATTACACTTACTAAATCTTGCACGTTTACTTTTCTATCAACAATAAATGCAAAATCTCTTTCAGATTTTTGAAAGTCGGACACTAAATATTTTGTTTTTTGATCTTTAAGAGGTTTTTTAGGTAATTTTAAATTATCTAAAAATATTTCAAAACCCACTAAAGACTCTGTTTTAACATCTAGAATTTTAATAATGTTTGGATGAATTTCACCAAAATAAGCAGCGACCTTATCTTTCCCCTTATTTAAAAATACTCTACCTGATTTTCCTGGATGATAATAATTGGGGCTTTCATCATCGATATAAAATTTTTCTGAATCATAACCAGCTTCTACTAAAGTTTGTATAACATCTCTTTTAATATCAAAAACATCTATATTTCTCTCTTTTTCAATCCATGAAAGTCTAGATTTTTTTCCAGCTGACAAACCACAAATAACAGTATTCTGTTCTCCAGGTTTTGAACCATAAAATATTGGTCCTATTTCAAATATTGATAAATCTTTAATTCCTCTATCTAAGTTTTTTCTCATATACATTACCAAATTTGAAAAAATAGAATTTCTTAATACTCCCAATTCAGAGCTAATTGGATTTACAATTTTTATTTCTTTAATGGCTTCTTTAAAGTGATCGTTATATTTAGAGTCTGTAAAAGACCAAGTAATTGCTTCCAAATACCCTTTGGATGCTACTGCCCTTTGAAGAAAATGAAATAACTTTTGAGTTGGATTTAAAGTGTTTTTTGATCTTTCTTTAATAGGATTTTCTATTTTTATTTTTTCATAGCCACTAATTCTTACAAGTTCCTCAACTATATCAATTTCTTGAAGAATATCTGGTCTCCAAGATGGAACTGATAATTTAAAGAATTTTTTTTCTTTTTTTAATTTAAAACCAAGTTTTTCTAAAATGTTTATCATTTCATTGTTTGAAATTTTAAAACCAGTAATTTTTTCAAATGTTTTTGGTTCAAATTTTATTATTTTGTTTTTATAATTCTCAATTTTTTGAATATCTATTTTACTAATTTCACCACCACAAATTTCCTTAATTAAAAAAGCTGCTTTATTTAATCCATCTTCAATAGATAACTGATCAATACCTCTTTCAAATCTAAATTTAGCATCTGTATCGATATTCAATTTTTTAGCAGTTTTTCTAATTGATCTTGGATCAAAATAAGCCGACTCTAATAAAACATTTTTCGTATCTAGCTCTGTACCAGATCTTGTTCCTCCAATAATTCCTCCTAGGCCTAAGACACCTTTGTTATCACTTATTACACACATCCCATCATCTAGTTTATAATTTTTATTATCTAGCGCAGTAAATTCTTCTCCTAATTTTGAATTTCTAACAATTATTCCTTTATCAATTTTGTCAACATCATATGCGTGCAAAGGACGATTAATATCAATCATGACATAATTTGTAATATCTACAATTGCAGATATTGGTTTTTGGCCTATAGAAACTAATTTATCTTTCAACCATTGAGGACTTTCTGTATTTTTGACGTTATTTATCAAGCAGCTACCAAAAGATAAACAGCCTTGATTTTTTTCTTTTGTTATCTTTACTTTTAAGGTCTGTTTTTTATTAGATTTAATTTTTTTATCTTTTTCTCGTTTTAAGTTTCCAAAACCTGCGGCTGATAAATCTCTTGCTATCCCCCTAACACCAAGACAGTCTGGTCTATTTGGTGTAATTGATAAATCGATTAAATTAGAACTTGGTTTAGAAAAATAACTTTTTCCAATATTTTTTGCATATTTGGATGACGATAGCTCAGTAATACCATCACTTTCATCTGATAAATTCAATTCAGATTCGGAACAAAGCATTCCATAAGACGTAACATCTCTTATTTTAGCAACAACAAGTTTAGTTTTATTTTTTGGTATTATTGCGCCTGGTGGTGCATACACAGTAAGAAGGCCTTCTCTTGCATTTGCAGCCCCACAAACAACTTTTTTGATTTCTTTATTACCAACATCAACATCACAAACTTTAAGTCTATCTGCATTAGGATGTTTTTCTGTTTTTACAATTTTTGCTACCTTAAATAAATCTAATCCCTCAGATAAGTTTTCTATACTCTCAACCTCAAGACCTATGTCTGTTAGTTTCTCGAGAAGTTTATCTTCTTTGGAACTAGTTTTTAAATGATCTTTTAACCAATCATATGTAATCTTCATCTGCTTAAACCTCTGTAATTAGAAGGAACATCAAGCGGATCAAAACCAAAATGATTTAGCCATCTATAGTCGCAATCAAAAAACGCTCTTAAATCATTAATGCCGTATTTAAGCATTGCTAATCGATCTATACCTATGCCAAAGGCATATCCTTGATATTTAGAAGGATCTACTTTTACATTTTTTTAAAACATTAGGATGCACCATTCCACAGCCTAAAATTTCAAGCCACTTATCTCCTTCTCCGATAATTATTTTGCCATCTTTTATTTCATAACCAATATCTACTTCAGCAGATGGTTCTGTGAATGGAAAATGACTTGGTCGAAATCTCATTTTAATTTTTTCAACTTCAAAAAATTCTTTAATGAAATAATTCAAGCATCCTTTCAAATGTCCCATATTAATATTTTTGTCAATATGCAAACCTTCTACTTGATGAAACATTGGTGCATGTGTTTGATCACTATCAGATCTATATGTTCTCCCAGGAGCAATAATCTTAAATGGAGGCTTGTCTTTTAGCATAGTTCTGATTTGAACTGGTGAAGTATGGGTTCGTAACAAAACCTTCTTATTTTCATCTAAGTAAAATGTATCATGCATATCTCTTGCTGGATGATTGTCAGGTGTGTTTAAAGCAGTAAAGTTGTTATATTCATTTTCAACATCAGGGCCTTCCTCAACACTAAATCCTATTTCAGAGAAAATAGATGAAATTTCATCAATAGTTTGTGATACTGGATGAATTTTTCCTCTAACAAATGGTCTTTCAGGTAAAGTTATATCAACTTTTTCCTTTACTAATTTTTCGTTTATCTTTTTTTCTTCTATTTCACTAATTTTAGAACTTATCAAATTCTGAAGTTCGTCTTTAGTTTGATTTAAATCTGATGCAAATTTTTTTCTATCAGTCTCTGGAATAGATCCTATTGTTTTAAATTTTGATGAAATTAAACCATTTTTACCAAAGAGTTGGGTTTTGATTTCATTTATTTGATCAATGCTCAAATCATTTTCAAGCTTTGATATAAACTGATCTCTAATATTTTTTATCTCTGACATATTAGTAGATTATTTCCTTAAGAAATAAAAACAATAGCGAAGATTAATTTAAAGCGGATTGAGCTTTTTGTACAATTGTTTTGAATGCTTCTGGGCTATCGTAAGCAATTTCTGCAAGAATTTTTCTATCTATTGCAATCCCACATTTACTTAATCCATTAATAAATTTTGAATAAGTTAAGCCTTCGGCTCTAACTCCAGCATTGATTCTCTGTATCCATAATGATTTGAAATCTCTTTTTTTATTTCTTCTGTCTCTGTAAGCATATTGCATGGATTTTTCCATTGCTTGCCTAGCAACTCTAATAGTATTTTTTCTTCTACCCCATTGACCCTTTACAGCTTTTAAAACTTTTTTATGTTTAGCTTTGCTAGTAACACCTCTTTTAACTCTTGCCATTATTAACCTCTTAAACTGTAAGGCATGTATGACTTAACAATTTTTCCATCTTGTTTAGACAATGTTGTGGTGCCTCTTAGTTTTCTTATTTGTGAATTCGTTCTTTTAATCATGCCATGTCTTTTACCTGCTTGAGCAGAAATAACTTTACCCTTAGCAGATATTTTAAATCTTTTTTTTGCTGAGCTTTTTGTTTTTAGTTTTGGCATAATTCTGCGGACTTATACAAAGAAAGATATAATTTTACAACCTCTATTAAGGCTTATAAAGGCTGAATTACCATGATCATTTGCTTCCCATCAAACTTTGGATGCAACTCTACCTTACCAATTTCCTTCATGTCTTCTTTGATTTTACCCATAAGTTCATTTCCTAGATGCGAATGCTGAAGCTCTCTACCTTTAAATCTTATAGTAAATTTAACTTTATCTCCTTTGGCTATAAATTTTTTAGCATTTTTAACTTTAAATTCATAATCATGAGTTTCAGTAACAGGTCTCATTTTAATTTCTTTTAAGGAAACAATTTTTTGTTTTTTTTTTGCAAGATTTGCTTTTTTTTGAGCATCATACTTATATTTACCCATATCCATTATTTTACATACTGGCGGGTTTGCATTAGGTGATATTTCAATTAAATCTAAACCTTGATTTTTTGCCATGGAGATTGCTTCATTAGTATTTATCACTCCAAGATTTTCTCCATCACTTGCTATTACCTGGACATCTGGAGAGGAAATTCTATTATTGGATCTAGGACCTCTGTCTTTGGTTCTTCTTTGAAAATAATTTTGTTTGAAATCTGCCACTTAATTTGATGATGTTTTATTTAAAGCAGAGAATGTTTTTAAGAATTTATCTATACCCATATTTTCTTGTTTATTAGAGTCTAATCTTCTAATCGTTACTGAATTGGAGTCAACTTCTTTTTTACCACAAATTAGCAAAAGCGGTATTTTTTCTAAAGAATGATCTCTTATTTTATAATTTAAATTATTATTTTTTAAGTCCACTGCAGAACTAATACCTGCATCTTTAATTTTTTTAAATACTTCTACCGCGTAATCATTAAATTCCTCAGAGATAGGTATTACCATTGTCTGCAAAGGCGATATCCAGAAAGGAAACTTGCCTGCATAGTTTTCTATTAGAATTCCAACAAATCTTTCTAAAGAACCAAATAAAGCTCTATGTAACATCACGGGGACTTTTTTAGTTCCGTCTTTATCAACATATGATGCATCTAATCTTCCAGGTAAGTTTAAATCAACTTGTAAAGTACCACATTGCCAATCTCTACCTATTGCGTCTCTTAAAACAAATTCAATTTTTGGACCATAAAATGCTCCCTCACCTTTGTTAATAGTATATTCTAGTTTAGAAGCTTTAACAGCTTCAAGCAAAGAAGCCTCTGCTTTATCCCAAATTTTATCATCTCCAACTCTTACTTTTGGTCTATCTGCATATTTAAGAATTACATTTTCAAAACCTAAATCTTTATAAATATCTAAAATTAAATTAGTTACCTCTAAACATTCACTGGTAATTTGATCTTCAGTACAAAATATATGGGCATCATCTTGAGTGAATGCCCTTACCCTTAATAATCCATGTAAAGCACCTGATGGTTCATACCGATGTACTTTTCCAAATTCTGCAATACGTAAAGGAAGATCTCTATAACTTTTTAAACCTTGATTAAATACCTGAATATGCCCAGGACAATTCATTGGTTTAATTGCAAATACTTTTTCATCAGGAGTTTCTGAAGTATACATATTTTCTCCATATTTTTCCCAATGCCCAGATTTTTCCCATAGTTGTCTATCTAATATTTCTGGTGTGTTTACCTCTTTATAACCAGCAGCATCTTGTCTACTTCTCATATAGTTAATTAATTTCTGGAATAGAGCCCATCCCTTCTCGTGCCAAAATACTGATCCAGGACTTTCTTCTCTAAAATGAAATAGGTCCATTTCTTTACCAAGTTTTCTATGATCTCTTTTTTCAGCTTCTTCGATTCTTTTTAAATATTCATCTAAATCTTTTTGAGTTGCCCAGCTCGTTCCATATATTCTTTGCAACATTTCATTATTAGAGTCTCCTCTCCAATATGCTCCTGATACTTTTGTAAGTTTAAAATATTTTCCGATTTTACCTGTCGAGGAGAGATGCGGACCCCTACATAAATCATGCCATTCTCCATGAAAGTAAATTGATACATCTTCGTTTTCAGGTATCGCTTCGATCAGCTCAGCTTTATAAATTTCTCCTTTTTTTTTAAAATGGCTAATTGCTTTATTTCTTTCCCAAACTTCTCTTTTTGTTGTTTCATTTCTATCAACAATATCTTTCATTTTATTTTCAATTTTAACCAGATCCTCCTCTGTAAATGGTTCTTTTCTAGCAAAGTCGTAATAAAATCCATTTTCAATCACTGGTCCGATTGTAACTTGTGTGCCAGGAAATAATTCTTGAACAGCCATAGCTAAAATATGAGCTGTATCGTGTCTTATAGTTTCCAATCCTTCTAGATTTTTTGAAGTAAAAATTTTTACATAACAATCTTTGTCAATTAAATGATTAAGGTCTTTAAGTTCACCATTAACACTCATAACCATGGCTTGTTTAGCTAATGACTTACTAATTTTTTCAGCGATTTCCGTTCCAGTAACTTTGTTAGGGAAATCAATGTTTTTTCCATCAGGTAATGTTATTATCGGCATTTAGTTTAATAATCTCTTATACTCTGAATAAGTAGAAAAACACATTTTTTCAACATTAAATTTTTTAACTATATTCTTTCTTCCCTCAGTACCAATTGATTTTAATAGTATTTCATCTAAATAAAGAATTTTTAAAATTTTTTGGCTTAAGGATTTAGCATTTCCTGAGTCAAACAAAAAACCTGTCTTTTCATCAATAATTGTTTCATTAGAGCCCCCAATATTACTCGCAATAATGGGTTTCTGCATTGATTGTGCTTCAACAGCAACTCTTCCAAAAGCTTCTGGCTCGGTTGATGCAGAGACTACAATATCTGACACTTTATATGCTAAAGCCATATCCTTGCAGTGATCTATGAATCTTATTTGGTTCCCTAACCTGTATTGTTCTGAAAGTCTTATTAATTTTTTTTTATATAAATCTCTACCTTGATCACTGCCGAGAATAACAGCATAAAACGCTTCATAACCCAGTTCTATATTTACTAAATTAATTGCTTCAATAAAAACTTCCTGTCCTTTCCAAGGTGTTAATCTACCAGGTAAAAGGATAATTTTTTTATCTTTTTCAATATTCCATTTTATTAATAATTTATTTTCATCAGAATCAAATTTTGAAGTGGGATCAAAATAATCAACATTAATTCCTCTGAAAATAACCATTAATTTTTTTTTATCATTTAGATATTTTGAATAATTTTCCTTGATATGTGAGAATATAAAATTTGATCCTGCAATGATAAGGTCAGACCTTATCATAATTGAATTATAAAATTTTTTTAAATTATTTTTGAAATTATATGTACCATGAAATGTTGTAACAAATTTTCTACCAGTCAATTTCGTTGCAAATAAACATGACCAAGCTGGAGCTCTACTTCTTGCGTGAACTATCGAGATATTATTTATTAAAATTATACCAATTAAAATTAAAGCGTTTATCAAAATTAATAATGGATTTTTGCTTTGTACCGGTAATCTAAATACTTTTACTTTTTTTTTATCTACAAATTTAAATAATTCCCCCCCACTTGTCACAATAAATGATTTACAATTATTTTCTGGCAAATAGTGTGCGATATCGTAACAGCCTGTTTCAGCACCCCCATATCCTAATTTTGGAATTACCTGTAAAACTTTTAAATCAGATGTCATTTGATATGATTATATATTAATAGTTAAAACTAATAAATAATTATGACAAAATTCAAATACTACAAGATATCAAATTCAAAGAAAATTAGATATATTCTAAAAGTTAATAGAGATAGTCAATTTATAGTTTTTTTACATGGTTTCATGTCAGACCTTGAAGGTAAAAAACCAAATGCATTTTTAAAATTTGCGAAAAAAAATAAAATAAGTTTTTTGGCACTAGAATACTCTGGTCATGGAAGATCTTCAGGGAAATTTATAAATGGAAACATTTCAAAATGGAGTAAAGAGACGTCAATCTTAATAAAAAAATACATTAAAAAAAAAGAATTTGTACTAATTGGCTCAAGTATGGGCGCATGGATTTCACTAAATCAATTCAAAATTTTTAAAAAACAGATTAAAGGATTTTTAGGAATTGGAGCTGCTCCTGAATTTTTAGAAAATTTAATGTGGAAAAAATTTACAAAAAAAATGAAAGAGGAAACAATACTTAAGGGTATTTATCAATTAAAACATGGAAATTATGAATATCCAATTACTCTCCAACTAATAAAAGATGGAAGAAAAAATAAAGTCTTAAACAAGAAAATTAATTCAAATATTAAAGTAACAATGGTCCATGGTGAAAAAGATGAGGCAGTTCCTGTCACATATTCAAGAAAAATTTTACAATTATTTCCAAAAGCTAAGAAAAAATTAAATATTATAAAAAAAGGTGATCACAGTTTATCAAATAAAAAATGGCTAAATATAATTTTAAAAGAGCTTAAATTATTAATTTAGCTAACTTTTTTTATATCTTTTTTTAAAGTAATTGGATTTTTTAATTTATCCAACATTTCTTTAGGACACACCTGAACAAAATTATTTACTTCATCATCAAAGTTTTCAATTATTTTATTCGATAATTGAGACTCGGTTTCTTTAAAATGCTCAATGACTAAATTTTTTAAATATTCTTTCCAATAATCTGTCTCTACATTTTGCCAAACTACTGATTCTGGATTTACTTTCTTTTCGAATTGTTGAGATTTGTCATATATAAATGACATTCCACCTGTCATGCCAGCTGCAAAATTATCACCAACATCTCCTAAAATTACTACAGTTCCACCAGTCATATATTCACATCCATTAGAATCGCATCCTTCAATTACAGTAATTGCACCAGAATTTCTAACAGAAAATCTTTCGCCAGCTTGGCCAGCAGCAAAAAGTTTTCCTGAAGTAGCTCCGTAAAGAACAGTATTTCCTAAAATTGTATTCTCATTTGAAACCAAATTACTCTCTTCAGGTAATTTTATTGAAATTGTGGCTCCTGACAAACCTTTACCAACATAATCATTAGCATCTCCCTTTAATACAAGCTTTAAACCTTTTGAGGAGAACGCACCAAATGATTGACCCGCTGATCCTTTGAAATTTAATACTAAAAAGTTTTCATCAAGTTTTTCATAACCATATTTTTTATATAAATGATGAGAAATTCTTGTGCCTACTGCCCTGTGGGTATTTTTTATTTGATATTCTTTAACAATTTTTTCAGAATTATCTAAAGCTTTTTCAATTTCTGGCCAGATTTCTTGGTCAAGAGTATCTGGAACGCTATTTATTTCTTGTTCCTCACAATACCTTGGATTACTTCCAGTATCAGCTTGAACAAATAAAGGATTTAAATCTAGATCATCTAAATTTGGAGAGCCCTTACTAATTTGTTTTAGCAAATCTGTCCTACCAATCACTTCATTCAATGATTTAAAACCTAAATTTGCTAATATTTCTCTTACTTCAGTAGCTATAAATTTGAAAAGATTAACTACTTTTTCTGGAGTTCCGGTAAATTTTTCTCTGAGCTTTTCATCTTGTGTGCATACACCTACAGGGCAAGTATTAGAATGACACTGTCTTACCATTATACATCCCATTGCAACTAATGCTGTAGTAGCAACACCATATTCTTCAGCGCCCATCATTGCTGCTATCACCACATCTCGTCCAGTTTTAATTCCTCCATCTGTTCTTAGTGTAACCTTATGTCTAAGATTATTTAGAGTTAATACTTGGTTTGCTTCCGTTAAACCCATTTCCCATGGTATTCCTACATACTTAACACTAGTTTGGGGTGTTGCTCCTGTTCCACCATTATGTCCAGAAATTAATATTATATCTGCTTTAGCTTTAGCTACACCAGCAGCAATGGTTCCTACACCTGAAGAAGCAACAAGCTTAACTCCAATTCTTGCTTTAGGATTTATCTGTTTCAAATCATAAATTAGTTGTGCAAGATCCTCTATCGAATAAATATCATGATG
The DNA here is from genome assembly GCA_902611405.1 of uncultured Pelagibacteraceae bacterium. Taxonomy (GTDB): domain Bacteria; phylum Pseudomonadota; class Alphaproteobacteria; order Pelagibacterales; family Pelagibacteraceae; genus Pelagibacter. The sequence continues at coordinate 56,540 of CACLZL010000007.1, read as the reverse complement.
TGGTGGTGGTGATATTAAAGTTACTCCAGGAGTTGAATGTCTAAGTTTAGCAATCTCTTCTGTAACTTTAAATCCTGGTAACTGACCACCTTCACCTGGCTTAGCACCCTGTGCAATTTTAATTTCTATCTCATTACAATTATTAAGATAATTAATTGTAACCCCAAATCTTGCTGAAGCTATTTGTTTAACTCTTGAGTTCGCGCTATCACCATTATCTAAAACTTTAAATCTACTTGCATCTTCACCACCTTCTCCACTACATGACGCGCCCTTAATCCTATTCATTCCAGTAGCCAAAGTTTCATGAGCCTCTTTTGATAAAGCCCCATGAGACATACTCCCACTTCCAAATCTTTTTAAAATATTTTCTATTGGTTCAACCTCAGAAATATCTATTGGTCCACTTAATTTTTTTTCTCTAAAATCAATTAAATCTCTAAGATTTATTGGTGGTAAACTATATATACCATCTGCATATCTTTTATAAGCATCATAAGAATTAGATCCAACAGCGCTTTGAAGTAAATGAATTAATTTGCCCTGATATTGATGTGTTTCACCATTTTTACGATATCTATATATACCACCAATCGGCAAAATAGTTTCTGAACTTTCAAAAGCCTCTTTATGAATTTCTTTAATTTTTTTTTCTATACCCGTAAGACCAATACCAGAAATTTTAGAGACAACTCCTGGAAAATAATCTGCAACAATTGTTCTACTTAAACCTACAGTTTCAAAGTTACATCCTCCTCTATAAGAACTTAAAACAGAAATACCCATCTTAGACATAATTTTTAATAGACCTGCATTTACTGATTTTATGTATCTCTCCACACATTCATCAAAGTTAAATTGACCAAATAATTTCTTTTCATGTCGCTGAAATAAACTATCAAACGCTAAATATGGATTTACAGTAGTTGCTCCAACTCCTATTAAAGTTGCAAAAGAATGTGTATCTAAAGCCTCTCCAGATTGAACATTGATTGATACATATCCTCTTAGTTTTTTTTCAATAAGAAATGAGTTAATTGATCCAACTGCTAAAAGCATTGGTATTGGAAGTTTTGAGTTAGAAAGCTCTTTGTCACTTAAAATCAATTGAGTAACTCCCTGTCTTACTGCAACTTCAGCTTCTTTTTGAATTTTTTTAATTGAACCAAATAAAGTTTCTTTCTCAGAAAAAGTACAATCAATTATAGATGAATTATTACCAAAAAAATTTATAAATTTTTCAAACTGAGAATTTGATAATATTGGACTATTTAAAACATAAATATTTTGCTTTGTTAAATTATCAAAATTTAAAATATTTCCAAGATTTCCAAATCTTGTTTTTAAACTCATAACCTTGTTTTCTCTTAAAGAGTCTATTGGTGGGTTTGTGACTTGGCTAAAATTCTGTCTAAAAAAATGATATAACGGTCTATACCTATCTGACAAAACAGCCAATGGTGTATCGTCCCCCATAGATCCTGTTGCTTCTTTAGCATCTTCTGCCATAGGATGCAGTATGAGCTCAAGATCTTCTAAACTTATTCCAAAAGTATATTGCCTTCTTCTTAAATCATCTCCGGAAAAAGAATTTTTTTCATCTGAAATAGTTAACTTATCATCTAAGTCGATAATTTGTGAATTAAAGTGCTTGTACTCTTTAGCTAAATAATCTTTTATTTGCTTGTTGGTAAATACTTTTCCTTTTTCTATTCTAACTCCAATTATTTCTCCAGGACCCAATCTGCCCTTTGACAAAATTCTTTTTTCATTTAATTCAATCATTCCTGTTTCAGATCCTGCAAATAATAATTTATCTTTTGTAATTGCGTATCTTAAAGGTCTTAATCCATTTCTATCATTAGCAGCTATAACCCACTCATTATCAGTTCCAGCAATAGCTGCCGGTCCATCCCATGGCTCCATAGTGCTGTTTAAAAAATTAAATAATTGTTGGTGATCTTTTGGTAGAGTTTTATTTTTTTTAGACCATGCATCTGGAACTAACATAAGCTTCGCCAAAGGAGCAGGCTGACCAGATATATTTAATAATTCAAAAACATTGTCTAATGCAGCAGAGTCTGATGCTCCCTGTTGTATAACAGGTTTTAAGTTTTCAACATCATCAAATAAGGAACTGTTCATCTCTTGTTCATGAACTTTCATCCAATTTTTATTTCCTCTATAAGTATTAATTTCTCCATTATGCGCTATAGCTCTAAAGGGTTGAGCTAAATTCCAGCTAGGTGCTGTGTTTGTTGAAAATCTTTGATGAAAAATAGCAAACCTTGAAACAAATCTCTCATCTTTTAGATCAAGGTAGAAATCTGAGATAGCTTCAGCTAAAAACATTCCCTTGTAAATTATAGACTTAGAACTCAATGAACAAATATAAAAATTGTTTAAAGATTTTTTAAAAGCTTCATTTTCTATCTTTCTTCTAGTTTCATAAATTTTTCTTTCTAAATCTTTATTTGTTAATTCTAAATTATAAGGTTTAAACAATACTTGAATAATTTCAGGCATTGTTTGGAATGCCTTTTCTCCTAATACTTTTGGATTAACTGGAACTTGTCTCCAACCATAAATACTAAAATGATTTTTTGTTAATTCACTTTCAACAATAGTTTTGCAACTTTCTTGTGCTGCGTAATCATTCCGAGGCAGAAATATCATGCCCACACATATTTCAGAATTGTCATGTGTGTGTCCTGTCACTTCTATCTTTTCAATGAAGAAATCTTTTGGTATTTCAACATGAATTCCAGCTCCATCACCAGTTTTCCCATCGGCATCTACAGCGCCTCTATGCCAAACAGCTTTTAACGCTTCTATACCATACTCCACAACTTTACGAGATTTTTTACCCTCAGTTGATGCAATTATACCAACGCCACAAGCATCATGCTCCATGTCTTTTGAATAAACATTATTTTTTTTTAAAAGGTCAAGGTTCTTTTTATAATTTTCCATTAAGCCACTCTTTTTTCCACTTTAGATTTACTCTCTAGATAAGTTTTAATCGAAGCTGCTGCATCTCTTCCATCTTTTATCGCCCAAACAACTAATGAAGCTCCTCTAACTATATCACCAGCAGCAAACACCCCTTTTATATTTGTTTCCATAGTATCAAAATCTGTTTTAATAGTTCCCCACTTTGTTACTTGTAATTCACTACTATCAAATAAATTTGGTAAATCCTCAGGATCAAAGCCTAGTGCTTTGATAACCATATCTGCTTTTGTTTCGTAACTTGAGCCTTCTTGTACTTGTGGCTTTCTTCTTCCTGTCTCGTCTGGATCACCTAATTTAATTTGATCTACAATTATTTTTTCTACTTTATTTGTACCTTTAAATTCTTTAGGACTTGATAACCAAACAAACTCAACACCTTCTTCTTCTGCATTTGCAACTTCTCTAGCAGATCCTGGCATATTTTCTTTATCTCTTCTATACAAACATTTAACAGATTTTGCCTTCTGTCTTATAGAAGTTCTTACACAATCCATTGCTGTGTCACCCCCACCGATTACAACAATATCTTTACCTTCTGCATTTAAAATTCCCTTATCAAATAACTCAACATCATCTCCTAGACCTTTTTTATTAGATGCTGTTAAAAAATCCATTGCAGGAAAAATATTATTAAGATCATTTCCAGGTAAGTTTACTTCTCTTGCTTTATAAACTCCTGTTGCAATTAAAATTGCATCGTGTTTTTTTCTTAATTGGTCTAGGCTTGCATCCTTACCAACTTCAAAATTTTGAACAAATTCAATTCCTCCATCCTTTAAGAGTTTTGTTCTTCGCTCTACAACTTCTTTTTCTAATTTAAAATTTGGAATTCCATAAATTAATAATCCGCCTGCTCTATCATATCTATCGTAGACAGTAATTTTATACCCATTTTTTCTTAATTGTTCTGCAGCAGCTAATCCAGCAGGACCTGCTCCAATAATTCCTATGCTTTGATTTTTTTCATTCGTTACCTTAATTGGTTTTACCCAACCCTGAGCCCAAGCATTATCTGTAATATATTTTTCTACTGATCCAATAGTTACTGTTCCATGACCAGACTGTTCAATTACACAATTTCCCTCGCATAATCTATCTTGGGGGCAAATTCGGCCACATACTTCAGGCATATTGTTTGTACTTTGGGATAATTCATATGCCTCTTTTAATCTTCCCTCAGCTGTCAGTTTAAGCCAATCTGGAATGTTGTTACTTAAAGGACAATGAACTTGGCAAAAAGGTACTCCACATTGCGAACACCTACTTGACTGTTCTTTGGCTTTTTCATTGATATACTCGTCATAAATTTCGTTAAAATCTTTCTTTCTCGTATCAACTTCCCTTTTAGGTGGAGTTTGTTGACCTATTTTAACAAATTTTAGCATTTTATCTGACATAATATTATTTAATTTTTGGCAAAATATACCTTGATTTATGTATATAAAGTATAAAATAGGTCATATATATTGACCTTAAATTTTAAATTATTACCGCCAATTAACAAGTTTTTAATAATTGCATAGCTATTATGCTTAAATCGAATTGTTTTAAATAAATACTTTATAAGTTACGAAGAAATAATGTTTCAAAATATTATAGAAGTTTTAATTCTCTCTGCGATTCAAGGAATATCTGAATTTTTGCCTATAAGCTCTTCTGCCCATTTAATTTTGGTTTCCACATTATATGAATTTAAGTCCAGTTCTCTTTTAATTGATATAAGCCTTCATTTAGGATCTCTTATGGCAATAATTTTTTTTTTTAGAGATGAACTATTTGATGCTAGAAAAAATAAAAGACTTTTAAGTTTAATTATACTCGGATCTATTCCTTTAATAATTGTTGGCTATATACTTTATAATACAGGTTTAATTTATAAGTTAAGAAACATAGAAATTATAGCATGGACTACATTAATATTTGCAATTATTTTATACATTTCAGACAAAAATCAATTTGATAAAAAAATTTCTTCAAATTTAAATTTCCAGTCAATAATGTTTATAGGTATTTTCCAAATTTTGTCTCTTATACCCGGAGTGAGTAGGGCCGGAATTACTATAACAGCTGCAAGAATTTTAAAATTTAATAGAGTAGATTCAAGTAAGATATCTTTTTTACTTTCGATCCCAGCATTGGCTGGAGCTAGTATCTTAAGCTTAAAAGATGTTTTCGAAAAATCAATTGAATTTAACTACTTAATAGCTATTGCAATTATATCTTCTTTTATTTTTTCTTTCTTAACAGTAAAATTCTTTTTAATTTATATTAATAAATTTTCAATGAACGCTTTTGTAATTTATAGAATTGTAATTGCCTTAATTTTATTAAATTTAATTTACTAAATATATTTTTTTTTTAATAAAGGTAGCAATTGAGATAAAAGAACTCCACATAGAATAAATAAACATCCAAGCAGATTATTAATATCTAGAATTTGATTTAAAATAAACCAAGCAGCTATCGTAGCAAATACTCCTTCAAGTGAAAATATAATAGCTGCTGGTGCGGGTGTAATATTTCTCTGTGCATAAATTTGTAGAACAAATGCAAATCCACCAGATAATATCCCAGCGTATAAAATTGAATAAATTTCCTTTAAAATATTAATTAAAATAAATTCTTCATAAATAATTCCAATTATAAACGATAAAATAGCTACAATTAAAGTCTGCACCGCTCCTAAAGTAAGCGGAAGATTGTATTTAGTTATAATTTTTCCGGTAAAAATTATATGAGTACTCCAAAATAAAGCTCCAAGAACTACTAAAGTATCTCCTAATCTTATTGTCGCATCATGAAAATTTGTTAATAAATATCCTCCAATTAAACATAGAACTACAGAGGGCCATACACTCCAATGAATTGATTTTTTACCAAATAAAAAAATGATAATCGGTACCATGGGCACATAAAAAATTGTAAAAAAAGCAGCATTTGCAACATCTGTATAAAGCAAAGAGACTTGTTGAAGCGCAGAACCTAAAAATAAAGAAACTCCTATTAATAATGAATAAATTATGAAAGTATTTTTATCTAATTTAAATTCTGATTTAAAATTTTTTAATTCAAATAAAATCATAAGTGGAGTTATGGCTAAAAAACCAACAAAAAACCTCACAGCATTGAATGTGAAAGGACCAATATTGTCCATGCCCGTATCTTGAGCGATAAAAGTTGTCCCCCAAATAAAAGTACACAATAAAGCACTAAATAAAGAGATAGATTTAGACATTTTAATTTAAACAGCCAGTTTATAAGCAAAATTTTTGCCTAAATTTTCTTTTAAATCATTGTTAAACCTAGCCGCTTCAGCTCCATCAATAATTCTATGATCATAAGATAAGGAAATTGGTAGCATAGTTCTAGTTTGAAACTTCCCGTTAATAAAAATTTGTTTTTTTTCAGATCTACCTACTCCTAATATAGCCACTTCAGGATAATTAATTATAGGAGTAAAAAATGAACCTCCTATACCACCTAAACTCGTAATCGTCATTGAGCCACCGAATAGTTCTTTTTTATCAATTTTTAAATTTCTACAAAGTTCACTTACTTCTTTTAATTCTTTGCTTATTAGAGAAATTTTTTTGTTATTTGCATCCCTTATTTTTGGAACCATTAATCCATTTGGTGTATCAACCGCTATCCCAATATGGTAATATTTTTTTATAGTCATTTTTCCAGTCTCAATTTCGTCAATAGAGGAATTAAAACTAGGAAATTTCTTTAGAGATGCAACTAAAGCTTTAATTATAAATGCTAGAGGTGTAATTTTAATTTTTTCTCCAGTATATATATCTGTTAAAGAACTTCTAAAACTTTCCATCTCTGTAATATCAGCTTCATCATGATTTGTAACATGAGGGATTGTTGTCCATGAATTTGTAAGATATTTTGATGATAATTTTTTAACTCTCGGTATATCTTTAATTTCTATTTCACCAAAATCAGAATGTTCAAATTCATTTTTAATTTTATCTGGTTTACTATCTTTTGCTACAAAATCGTTTTTTGAATTAATGGAGACAAATTTTTTAATATCATCTTCAACAACTCTGCCATCTCTCTGACTTCCAGCTACTTGATTTATATTTACGCCAAGTTCTCTAGCAAATTTTCTGGCTTTTGGACTTGCAGATGCAATATCTGAAATATTATTTTTATAATAAGTTTTTTGTTGGATTTCAGGTTTTGTTACTTCAACTTTTTTAAACTCTTTTTCACCTTCTAATTTTTCTTTAACGTCTTCCTTTTTAACTTCTGAAGTACTTTCTATAGTTAAAATTAAGTCGCCCTCAGAAACTTTGTCTCCTACCTTTATTTTTAAATTTTTAATTTTACCCTCTAAATTTGATGGTATTTCTACACTAGATTTATCACTTTCAATTGTTATTAGGGCATCATTTTTTTTAATTGATTGACCTTCAGCAACTAATACCTCAATAACCTCAACATCTTTAAAATCTCCAATATTAGGTACTTTAATTTCAGTTTCTGTCATTATAATTTTGTTGGCATTGGTTTGTTAGTATCAATATTGTACTTCTTCATTGCATCTTTTGCATGTTTGGAAGTAATTAGCTGTTCTTTTGCTAAAATACTTAAACCGTAAGCAACCAAATGTTCTTTATCTACCTCAAAAAATTTTCTTAAATTTTTTCTTGTATCACTTCTTCCAAAACCATCTGCTCCTAATGAATAAAAGCTTTTATTAGTATAAGGTCTGATTTGATCTGAATTCATTCTCATATAATCAGATGCAGCCATTATTGGGCCCTCAGTTTTACCTAAGCATTGTTCAACATAAGATTTTTTAGGTTCTTTTTCTGGGTTCAAAAGGTTATATCTTTCTATCTCCATTCCATCTTTTCTTAATTCATTAAAACTTGTTACACTCCATATCTCACTATCAATTTGATAATCATTTTGTAAAATCTCTGCAGCAGACATCATTTCCCTTAAGATTGTTCCTGATCCTAAAAGTTGGATTTTAGTTTTTTTGTATTTGTTAAATTCTTTTATTTTATACATGCCCTTTAAAATGCCTTCCTCACAATTTTTATCTTTTGGCATTTCTGGATGTGAATAGTTTTCATTCATTGTTGTAATGTAATAAAAAACATTCTCATTTTTCTCATGCATTCTTCTAAGACCTTCTCGAAAAATAACTGCTAATTCATAATGAAATGTAGGATCATAAGTTACACAATTTGGAATAGTTGATGCAATTAAATGACTGTGCCCATCCTGGTGTTGTAAACCTTCTCCAGCTAATGTTGTTCTTCCAGCTGTTGCACCCACTAAAAATCCTCTAGCTTGACTATCACCGGCTGCCCAAGCTAGATCTCCTACCCTTTGGAAACCAAACATTGAATAAAAAATATAAATTGGGATCATTTCAATATCATGATTAGTATATGCAGTGGCAGCTGCAATCCATGAAGACATAGCACCTGCTTCATTGATACCTTCCTCTAAAACTTGACCACTTTTATCTTCTCTATAAGAACTTAATTGAGCTGCATCCTCAGGTTCATATTTTTGTCCTTCATGCGCATAAATCCCTATTTTTTGAAAAAATCCTTCCATGCCAAACGTTCTTGCTTCGTCAGGAATAATAGGAACCAGTCTAGGAGATATATTTTTATCCCTTAATAAATTTGTTAACATTCTCACAAGTGCCATAGTAGTAGACATTTCTTTTTCACCTGTTGATACTTTCATAAAATCAAAAATATCTTTTGAAGGTGCTTTGATTGGTTTAGCGAAAGTCGAACGTTCAGGTAAATATCCACCTAATTTAATTCTTTTTTCTTTTAAGTATTTTATTTCTGGAGATTTTTCGTCAGGCCTAAAATATTCAATATTTCTCACCTGTTCATCTGTTAAGGGAACATCAAATCGATCTCTATAGTACATCAAGTCATCAACACCTAATTTTTTAGTTTGATGAGTAGTATTTACACTTTCTCCTGATTTTCCCATTCCATAACCTTTAATAGTTTTTGCAATTATCACTGTTGGGCTTCCCTTATGTTTGGTCGCTTTATCATATGCAGCAAAAACTTTGTGAGGATCGTGACCACCTCTATTAAGTCTCCAAATATCTGTATCTGACATGCTTGATACCAATTCTAGCGTTTCAGGGTATTTTCCAAAAAATTTTTCCCTCACGTATGCACCATTTCTAGCTTTCATTGCCTGATATTCACCATCGACTGTCTCATTCATAGCTTTAATTAAATGACCAGATTTATCATTTGCAATTAATGAATCCCAATATGATCCCCAAATAACTTTGATTACATTCCATCCCGATCCTCTGAAACTTCCCTCAAGCTCTTGAATAATTTTTCCATTACCCCTTACTGGACCATCTAATCTTTGAAGATTACAGTTTATTACAAATATTAAATTATCTAAATTTTCTCTTGCAGCTAATCCAATTGCTCCCATTGACTCTGGCTCATCCATTTCTCCATCACCTAAAAAAGCCCACACTTTTCTTCCTTCATCTTTAATCAAACCTCTGTTGATTAAATATTTCATGTACCTAGCTTGATATATAGCAAGCATAGGACCTAACCCCATAGATACTGTGGGGAACTGCCAAAATTTTGGCATTAACCAAGGGTGTGGATATGAAGATAGACCTCCAGGCTTTACCTCTTGTCTAAAACTATCTAGTTGTTTTTCATTTAATCTGCCTTCTAAGAATGCCCTTGCATACATTCCTGGAGCACTATGTCCTTGAAAATAAATTAAATCTCCACCAAATTTGTTATTTTTCGCTCTCCAAAAATGATTCATCCCAACATCATATAATGTTGCAGCAGAAGCGAATGTACCAATGTGTCCACCAAGCTCAGGATATTTTTTATTTGCACGTACCACCATCGCGGCTGCATTCCATCTAATTAACGATCTAATTCTTCTTTCAATATTTTGATCACCACTAGACTTTACTTCAGCCTCAGGAGGTATTGTATTAATGTATGGTGTATTTTGAGTATAGGGAATATTTGCCCCTTCACGATAGGCTTTATTAATTAATTCTTTTATTAAAAAATGAGCTCTGTGATTTCCATCTTTGGAAATTACCGCAGATAAAGATTCCAACCAATCTTGAGTTTCAAGTGGATCGATATCAGAACCATTAACAACTTGAATTGAAGATTGTTTTTTTTCTACTACTGGTTCTCTAATAATTTTTTTTTCCTCTTTTTTTTCAGCCATTGCTTCTTCAGCTTGTTTAATTATATTTTCTGTATCTTTTGGAAGTGTGCTTTCTGATGATGTTTTTGATGATGATGTAAGATTGAGCAATAAATCTCCCTTAGAAACTTTATCACCAACTTTAACTGCTAGATTATCTACTTTTCCAGAAACAGTAGAGGGAATTTCAACACTTGATTTATCACTTTCAATTGTAACTATTGGATCATTTTCTTTAATTTGATCACCAGGTTTTACAAGTATTTCTATAACCTCAACATTTTCAAAGTCACCAATGTCAGGAACAAGTAATTTTTCGCTCATTATTTAACACGTTTTATATACCCAAAAAAACATTATTGAATTTTATTTTATCACATTAATAAGGTTTTTTTCGTTAATCTTTTATTTTTATTGTACAAAAAATAAAAAAATAAATGAAATTTAAGCTTTTTAGCTTCTCTCAATACACATAGCTATTCCCATGCCACCACCTATGCAGAGTGCCGCACAACCTTTTCTTTTATCTTGCTTAATCATTTCATGAATAAGGGTAACCAAAATTCTCGATCCAGAAGCACCAATCGGATGACCTAAAGCAATTGCACCTCCATTAACGTTAACTTTTTGCTCGGGTATTTTTAATTCTTTAATTACTGCAATACTTTGTGCTGCGAAGGCTTCATTAATTTCAAATAAGTCTACTTCATCCATTTTCCAATTCGCTTTAGATAAAGCCTTTTGAATTGAAGGTATTGGTCCAAGTCCCATTAATGAAGGATCAACCCCGCAAGTAGCCCACGATACAATTTTAACTAATGATTCTAACGATTTTTTTTCTGCTTGCTCTCTAGACATTAACACTAAAGCAGCTGCACCATCATTTATTCCTGAAGAATTACCAGGTGTTACAGTTCCATTTTCTTTAAAAACTGTTTTTAATTTTTTTAAATCATCAATACTTAAATTATTTCTAGGGTGTTCATCTTTTTCAAAGATAAATTTTTATCACCATCTTCAATTTGTAATTTAATCAACTCATCTTTAAATTTATTTTTACTGTAAGCTTTTTCTGTTTTTTTTTGAGAATTTAGAGAAAAATTATCTTGTTCTTCTCTTGAAATTTTATACTTCTCTGCAACATTCTCAGCAGTAACACCCATGTGATAATCATTAAATGAGTCTAAAAGACCATCATTTATCATTGTATCAACCAATTTTTTTTCAGAAAATTTTTTATCTTCTCTATAAAAAATTGCATGATTTGCTCTAGACATATTTTCTTGACCACCTGCAATGACAATTTTATTTTCTCCTAAACTAATTGATTGATATCCTGAAACAACAGATCTTAATCCAGATCCACAGACTTGATTAACAATGTAAGCAGGTTTTGAAACCGGTACTCCGGCACCAATTGAAGCTTGTCGAGCAGGGTTTTGACCAAGTCCAGAAGTCAAAACGTGCCCCATAATCACTTCATCGATCTCCTGTATATTTAATTTTGATTTATAAATTACTTCTTTAATTACTATTGAACCTAATTTTGATGCACTAAGATTTTTTAACGAGCCTTTGTATCCTCCAATTGGGGTTCTTAATGCTGAAGTAATTACAACATCGGTGGAGTTTTTGTTCATAAAGTAATTAACATAATATTTTATAAGTTAAATTACATCAAAAACTTTGATATATGGAATATATTATTTAAATGGACCGCTGGCCAAATTGGATAAGGCGCTCGGCTACGAACCGGGAGATTCCAGATTCGAGTTCTGGGCGGTCCACCAAAAAGAAATTAGAAATGTTTAATTGGCTTTTAAAAGCATCTTTACAAAAATCAGTAATATATTTTTTTATAATTATTTTTATTATTTTATTAATTTTAACTTTTATATTATAAAAAATTATGAACAAAGAATTTGAGCAAATAAGTATTAAACCTGGATTTATGAAACACAATGGGGGTGTTTTTTTTAGGTCTATTTCAGAAACTGAATACGAATTTAAATCTATGATTAGTGAAAATCATTTAAATTCTGCAGGAATAACTCACGGAGGCTATTTATCTGCATTAATAGATGCAGGAGCAGGAACAGCCGCACATAGAGCTGCAGGAAATGCTCCATGTGTAACTATCTCTTTAGATATAAAATTTATAGGCGCTTCAAAAGTTGGGGATGAGATTGTTGGACATACAAAAATTTTAAAAAAAACAAATACTCTTGTCTTCTTATTTTGCGAGCTAAAGTGTAATGATAAAATAATTACCTCTGCATCTGGAGTATGGAAAATTATTAAAATAAAGCCTTCTAATTTAGGACCAGGTGGATAATTTTACTCTTTTCTTTTTAAATTAAAGTAACCAAATACTACTAACAATAATATTGCTATAGGATAAACAATATTTTTTGATGGTCTATCTGAATTTTCAATTTTAAATTCACTTATATAGTCTCCCATTTCAAAACCGCTTTTTTTTGCTTCTCCATTCCATTTCAAATTATCAACAACAATTTTATCATCTTGTTTCATTAATGTAATTCCAAAGTTCTCTAAAGTAAATTTATCCTCAAAAGTATTTTTTGATATCACAAATAACTTATATCTTTCTCCATATAAACTAGGCCTTGTTATTTTAATTTGAATTTCTTTTGTTGAGTCTAACTTTATTGAATTAATTTTAGTAATATCTTCATAATTATATTTTGGATAAAATTTATTTAAAACAAAATCAGGTGACAACAAAGAAATAGAAATAACTAAAAAAATAATTATTTCATACCATTTAAGTCTATTTACAAACCACCCTTGAGTGGCTGAAGTAAAAACTAAAATCCCAATTAAAGAAGTAACAATTACAATCAATCCATGCCAAATATTTTCAATACCAATGAGTAAAAGTTCATGGTTAAATAGAAATACAATCGGCAAAATTCCTGTTCTTAAACTATACCAAAAAGCTTGCACTCCTGTTCTTAAAGGATCTCCACCTGATATTCCTGCAGCAGCATAAGATGCAAGTCCGACAGGTGGCGTTACATCAGCCATTAAACCAAAATAAAAGACGAATAGATGAACTGCAATCAAAGGAAAAATAAAACCTGAGGCATTTCCAACATCTACTAGAACAGTTGCCATTAAAGATGCAACCACAACATAATTTGCAGTTGTTGGTAAACCCATTCCTAAAAGTAAACATAGAATGATTGTTAAAAACAATAAAATAGTAACGTTGTCTTTAGCTATAGATTCTATAACTATTATTAAATTAGTACTTAAACCAGTAGATCCAACTGCACCCACAATAATTCCAGCAGTTGCGATTGCTATTCCAACAGCAACCATATTTAGAGCACCTTTTTCAAAACCAACTATTGTTTTATTAAACCATTCTTTAAGAGCATCCTTTTTAATATCATTTTTAACTAACAAATTAATTAGATTTACTAAAACCAAAGTAATTGTTGCGTAAAAAATTGAGTATGAAGCTGTAAATCTCAAGTAAACCAAAGTATAAATTAAAACAAAAATTGGTATTAAAAAATGTATCCCAGATAAAAAAGTTTTTTTTAAATGGGGTACATCTGCATCATCCATTCCCTTAAGGTTCAATTTTAAAGCTTCTAAATGTGAAATATAAAATAATGCTATATAAGAAATAATTGCTGGCAAAAAAGCATGTTTAACTATCTCAAAGTAAGTAACACCAATAAAACTTGCCATCACAAATGCTGCAGCTCCCATAACAGGTGGCATAATCTGACCGTTTACAGAGGAGGACACCTCAATAGCGCCAGCTTTTTCTTTTGAAAAACCAGTTTTTTTCATAATCGGAATTGTAAATGTTCCAGTAGTAACTGTGTTTGCAATTGAAGATCCTGAAATTAATCCAGTCATACCTGAACCTAATATTGCTGCCTTTGCCGGTCCTCCACGCATTTTTCCAACCATTGCAAAAGCAAGATCTAAAAAATATTTTCCACCACCAGCTGTTTCAAGCAAAGCGCCAAATAAAACAAATAAGAAAATAAAATCTACTGATACCCCAATCGGAATTCCAAAAATTGCTTCTTGATCCAGCCACTGAAAACCTACAAGTCTATTTAAAGATAAACCACCATGTGAAATTATTTCTGGTGCATATCTTCCAAAATATGAAAACAATAAAAAACAACTAGCAATAATTACCAAAGGTAAGCCAATTGCTCTTCTAGTGGCTTCTAAAAGTATCAAAATTCCGCATCCTCCTAAAATCAACTCTAATGGAAAAATAAATGTTTCTGTTATTCTAAGATTTAAAAGTACACCTCCTCTTTCAACCAACTGATCATAAAAAAAATAAATATAGAGGCAAGATATTGCCCCTATAAAGCTGATCAAAACATCAAAAAATGAAATTTTCTTACCTTTAGAAATTGGATAAATTAAAAAAGCTAAAGTTAAAGCAAAACCTAAATGAATTGCTCTTGCCGGCAACCCCTTGAACATTCCAATATTTAACATAAATGGAAATGGTGAAGCGTACCAAAGTTGAAATAATGACCAAATAATTGCTATTGCTGAAACAATTTTCAGATGAAAACCAGTAATATTTCTAGTTGGAGATAAGTCTTCGCTTATTTTGTTTTTAATTTTATTGCTGATTGAGTCGCTCATTAAAATTATTCATACCATAAAAAAAAGGCCCGGTAAAAATTACCAGGCCTTTTTAATTAATAAAAATTGGATTACATTAACCCAGCTTCTTTATAATATTTTATTGCTCCTGGATGTAATGGAGCAGATAAACCATCTTTAATCATGTTTTTCTTTTCCAAGAAACCAAATGCTGGATGTTGTTTTTTGAAATCATCAAAATTTTCCATTACAGCTTTTGTAACTAAATAAACAAGCTCTTCGGAAACATCAGCAGAAGTAACAACAGTAGCTTTTACACCAAAAGTTGTGGCATCTTTTTTCTGACCTGTGTAAGTTCCTTTAGGTATTATTGCCTGAGCATAATAGTCAGCACCATCAATTAGACCTTGAACTTCAGAACCTGTTAAATTAATCGGAGATGCTTTAGCTGCACAAGTTGCTGCCTGTTCCATAGCACCATTTGGAAATCCAACAGAATAACCAAATGCATCTATCTTTCCGTCACATAGCGCTTTAACTTGTTCAGAAGAAGTAAGTTCAGTTGTTGATTTAAAGAAACTATTATCAACACCCATTGCTTTCATCAGTTCTTCCATAGTTCCTCGTTGACCTGAACCAGGATTACCAATATTTACTACTTTTCCTTTTAATCCAGCAAAATCTTTAATTTTTGCTTTTTTTCTAGCCCAAATTTGAAAAGGCTCATTGTGAACTGAAAACACTGCTCTTAAATTGCTAAATTGTTTTCCTTCCCATTTACTAGATCCATTAACAGCATGATACTGCCAGTCTGATTGTGCTACTCCAAATTGGAATTCTCCAGCTGCTATCTGACCAATATTGTAGTTAGATCCGCCAGTTGATGGAGCTGTACATCTATAAGCTTTGGCTGTACCTTTTTTTCTACCGTGTTCAGCACTGATTGCTGACTTGTGAAGCATTTTACATATAGCGTTTCCTGTTTGGAAATATACTCCTGTAGGTCCGCCTGTTCCTATCGTAAAGAACTCAGCTGATTTAGCAACTGTTGTCATAGACAACGACGCAAATAAAATCAGTAAAGCACTTGATAGAGATGTGATTATTTTTTTCATTATTTACTCCTCTATTTTTATATGTCGTTATTTTTATAAGTTTATTCTAACAAAAAATAATCACAGGTGTATAGAGTGATTTTATAAGGTTTCTGACCAATTTTTTAATTTATTAACACCTTCAACTACTTTTGGTGCAAACTTGTTAATTAGATTTTCATCAATTTTTTTGGTTTCATCGATATTATTCATAAATTCTTGTCCATCAAAATCTGTAAAGCTTAACCTTACTATCATTTTGTCTGGATTAAATCCAAAATCAGAACCTGGTAATAAAGCAACTCCAGTATTATTTAATATATCCTTACACATGTCTGATGAAGTTTTAAATTTGTTATTTAAAAATTCCGGCATTAAATAAAATCCTCCATGAGGTTCATTAATCAATACCTTGTTTGATTTTAAGTTTGAAAAAACATATTTACCAACTGCACTTAAAATATTTATTGATTTTGTAACATAATTTGAATGATCATTTTTGTAAGCTTTAATAGCTGCATACTGGATAGGCGCACTCACAGCAGAAAAAGTTTCGCTTGCTAATACATTAATCATATCTTTTATTTCATTCAATTCATCTGGAATTATAAAATAACCAAGTCTCCATCCCCCAGCACCACACCATTTACTAAGTCCCGTGCTAATAATAGTTTTTTCAGGACAATAGCTTGAAATAGATTTAAAATTTTTTGAAAATGTTAATTCTGAATATATTTCATCTGATAAAATTATAAGATTATACTTTTTGGCAATTTCTGAAATTTCTTCTAGTTTATCACAAACCTGCCCAGAGGGATTATTTGGTGAATTTAAAAATAATAAATAATTTTTTTCTTTATTTTTTGAAATGACTTTCTCAATTTGTTCTCCAGAAGGAAACCAGTTATTGTCTCTTTCTGTTTGAAGAATTTGAATTTTATTTCTCCCTAAAATAGCTTGAGGTGCATATGAAACCCAACTAGGTGCTGGCAATATAATTTCACCATCAAATATTACATGTAATAAGAACATTAATTCTTTAGATCCTGGTCCAATTATTACGTTTTTGGCTTTATAGTTGAAATTTTTCTTTTTAGATGAGTATTGCGCTACAGCTTCCCTTAATTCCTCAAGACCCTGCATCGGCAAATATTTGTTTTGATAGGCATTATTTTTTAATTCTGAAACAATATCTTCAGGTACTTTAAATGGTGATTGTCCAAAACCAAATTTAAAGATTTTTTTTCCTTCTTGTTCTAGTTGTTTTGAATTTTCGTTAATAGCAAGAGTAGATGACGGCTTCAGGTCTTTGACAAGATTTTTTAACATTCAACTACTCAATTCTTTTAAATTACTAAACTGTTCAAGAGCTTCAGGATTTGCTAAAGCTTCAATGTTTTTAATTTGACTTCCTTCTATCTTACTTTTAACCGCCAATTCAACTATTTTACCACTTTTTGTTCTAGGGATGTCCTTCACAACAATAATTTTACTTGGAACGTGTCTAGGGGATGCATTTTTTTTTATTTGTAATTTTATTTTATTAAGCAATTCTGTTGATAAAGAAAAATTTTTACTCATTACTACGAATAAAACTATTCTAACATCGTTATCCCAAGATTGTCCCACAACTATAGACTCATTTATTTCTTTAAACTTTTCAACTTCTGAATAAATCTCTGCTGTTCCAAGCCGAACGCCTCCCGGGTTTAAAGTCGTATCTGATCTTCCGTGAATAATAAATCCACCATTTTTTTTTATCTCTGCATAGTCTCCATGATGCCAAATATTTTTAAACCTATTGAAGTAAGCTTTTTTAAATTTAATATCATTTTTATCATTCCAAAACTTTAAAGGCATTGATGGAAAAGGATTTTTACAAACAAGTTCTCCTTTAATGTTTTTTAAAGACTTACCTGCATCACTAAAAACATCTACATCTAAAGCTAACCCTTTATTTTGTATTTCACCTATGTTTACTGCTTGATAAGAGTTTCCCAACACAAAACATGAAACAATGTCTGTCCCACCAGAAATAGATGATAAATGTACATTTTTTTTAATGTGCTTATAAACATATCTAAAACTTTCCTCTGATAATGGTGAACCAGTTGAACAAATTGTTCTCAATTTATTTAATTTATATTTATATTTTAATTTTGGTTTGAACTTTCTTAAAGCATCTAAATACTTAGCACTTATACCAAATAGAGTTATTTTTTCTCTTTGTGCTATTTTCAAAAGTAAATCAGAAGATTTAAACATAGGAGATCCATCAAACAGAACAATAGATGCTTTAGAAGCTAATGAACTAACTAACCAATTCCACATCATCCAACCACATGTAGTAAAATAAAAAACATTGTCATTTTCTTTAATATTACAATGTAATTGATGTTCTTTCTTATGTTGTATTAAAACGCCACCAGACCTATGACAAATACATTTAGGTTTTCCAGTGGTCCCACTTGAATATAATATTGCTAACTCAGTTTCAAAATCAAATTTTTCAAAATTAATTTTTTTTGAGTTAATTTGCATTAATGAATTCCATTTAAATAAATTAATTTTCTTTAATTTATCTCTGTTTTTAATAAATTTTTTCCCTGGATAATTGCTAATTACTACATTTTTAATTGATGGAATTGATTTTAAAATCTCTGGAAGTCTTTTTAAAACATCTATTTGCTTTCCATTATAAAAATACTGATCGGTAATAAATAAAACTTTAGGATTAATTTGAGAGAATCTTTCAATAACACCTTTAGATCCAAAATCAGGACCACATGAAGACCAAATACAACCTAAAGAAGTTGTGGCAATAAATGCTTCAACTGTTTGAATTGTATTTGGCATATATGCTGCAACTCTATCTCCTTTTTTAATATTTATTTTTTTAAAAAATTTTAAAATTTTACTTGTATTTAAATTTAATTGTCTCCACGATCTTTCCTCTCTAAATCCATTTTCACTTATAAAAGTAATAGCCTTTTCTTGATTATTTTTTGATAATAAATTTTCTCCAAAATTTAACTTGCTACCTGGTAAAAATAAATTTTTATAAAAAGTTTTAGATCGTTTAAATTTCTTTTTACTTTTAGTACCTTTAATTTCACTAAAATCCCAAAATCTAGCCCAAAATTCAGGTGAATTTTTAATACTCCAATTTAATAACTTTTTATAATTTCTATTAAATTTCTTATTCAATTTTTCTGAAATATAATTTTCAAAAACAAAAAGATTTGAATTTCTTTTTTCAATTAAGGAAGGTTGCCAAAGTTTTTTACTCATTTTATTTTATCAAATTACTGTTATAGAATTAATCTTATTTATGATAATCTCACTAACATTTAAAAGAAAATGAGAACTTTTTACTCTCCGATTCGGTCATGTTTTAGTCTATTTTTGTTCTTTAGCAGTAACAATATCTGGTAGGTAAAAAAAAATAAATACTAAAGATAGAAATGACTAAAAATAAAATTACAGCTGTTTTAGGTCCAACTAATACTGGCAAAACCCATCTAGCTATTGAAACTATGCTTGCTTTTGAAAGTGGAATGATAGGATTTCCGCTTCGATTACTTGCTAGAGAGGTCTACGATAAAGTAATTACAAAAATAAGTTCAGATAAAGTTGCGTTAATAACTGGTGAAGAAAAAATTATCCCAACCAATGCTAAGTATTTTTTATGTACAGTTGAGTCAATGCCTATTGATAAACATCTAGAATTTGTTGGTGTAGATGAGATTCAAATGTGCTCAGATCACGAAAGAGGTCATATTTTTACAGATAGACTTTTAAACATGAGGGGAGAAAAGCTTACAATGCTAATGGGATCAAGTACCATTAAAAATATAATTTCAAAATTAGATGAAGATATTGAATTTATTAATAGAGAAAGATTATCCAAACTTACTTACACAGGTCATAAAAAAATATCTAGAATAGATAGGAAGACAGCCATAATTGCATTTTCTTCAGAAGAAGTTTATGCCATTGCTGAGTTAATAAGAAGACAAAAGGGAGGTGCTGCTATTGTAATGGGATCACTTAGTCCAAAAACAAGAAATGCTCAGGTTGAATTATATCAATCTGGAGATGTCGATTTTTTAGTTGCAACAGATGCAATCGGAATGGGAATAAACATGGATTTAGATTTTATTTATTTTTCAAATATTAAAAAATTTGATGGAAAAAAATTAAGAAGATTAAATCTTTCTGAATTAGGACAAATAGCAGGAAGAGCTGGTAGATATCTAAATGATGGAAGTTTTGGCATTACTGGTGATTGTAAGGAAATATCACCTGAAGAAGTAGAATTATTAGAAAAACATAAGTTTGAAGAAATTAGAACTTTATTTTGGAGGAATTCAAATCTTAATTTTAATAACCCAATTGGTTTAATCAAAAGTTTAGAAGAAAGACCTCAGGTAGAATGGCTAAGAAAAATTCATGAATGTGAAGATGAAAAGGCACTAAAATATTTTCTTAAAGATCGAAGAATTTTAAATGTAGAATTTGATAGGAAAAATTTAAAGATTTTATGGGAATGTTGTCAAATACCCGATTTTGTAAAAAAAACTTATGGAAATCATTTCGAGGTAATTAGAAATGTATTTAAATTTTTAACTAGCAATAAAGGACTAATTTCTGAAGATTATATGAGATTACAGCTCATGAAACTTGATAAATTAGAAGGAAATGTAGATTCTTTATCAAATAGAATTGCAAATGTCAGAACTTGGTCATATGTTTCGAATAAAAATAATTGGGTAGAAAATCAAAATTATTGGATAGAAAAAACAAAACATTTAGAAGATAGACTTTCAGACAGATTGCATGAAGAACTTACAAAAACTTTTATTGATAAAAGGGCAAGTGTGCTTGCAAGAGGTTTAAAACAAGATATGGAATTCAAGACTGAAATTTTACTAAATAACGATGTTAAAATTGATAATCAATTTATTGGTAAAATAAAAGGATTAAAATTAGAATTAGATCTAAAGAAAGGTGCTTTAGAGACTGATATTAAATCTTTAAAAAAAGCTGCCAGGCAAACTATAGGTCCTGAATTAGAAAAACGTATTCAATCAATTATTGATACGGGGTTAATTGAATTAAATGAAGATTTTAAAATTTATTGGAATAATTTTCCGATTGCTAGATTAACAACAGGTAATGACTATTTAAATCCTAATTTCGATTTAATCATAGATGATATTATTGATCAAAGCACTAAACAAAAATTTAATGAATATATTAATAAATGGATACATGCAAAAATAAATAATGTTCTTAAGAGCTTAGTTGATTTAAAAAATATAAAAGAAAATAATTCCTCAATCAAAGCATTAGCTTACCAACTTTATGAAAATAATGGTGTATTAAAAAGAGACCAGGTAGTTGAATATTTAAAAAATCTTGATCAAAATGAGAGAAAGATTCTTAGAGATTTAGGTGTAAAATTTGGAAGATACCATGTTTTTCTTTACCAATTAATTAAGCCCGAAGCGGTATCTTTAAGAACATTATTGTGGAAAAATTTTCATCAAAAATTTCATAATTTAAAACCACCTACATTTGGTTTAAATTTTTTAGATGGTAAGGAAGCAAAAAATCAAAACTTTATGCTTTTATGTGGATTTGAAAAGTTTGATAATTTTTTTGTAAGAATTGATATTTTAGAGAGATTATTTGTTTTAATCATTAATTCGAGTTCAAAAGAAAATGCTGAAATTAAAATAGTTCCAGAAATGTTAAATCTTTTAGGATGTAGCAAAGATAACTTTAAAAAACTACTTAAAAAGATGAGTTATAAAATATTTGAAAAAGATGACGAAACATTTTTTAAATATAATCCTAATAAAAAATTTAAAAAAATAGCTCAAAAAAAAATCTCAAATGAAAATCCATTTAAAATATTAAAAAATTTGAATTTAAATTAAAAATGTTTTTTAAAAAAGAAAAAGTAAAAAATAATAATTATCAAACAAAAATTTGCGCTTTGTTAATTCATGCTGCTAAAATAGATGAAAAATATACAGAAAAAGAGGAAAATATTATAAAAGAAACACTTAGTGAACTTGGTTTAGAGAAAGATAATATTACTAAAACAATTGAAGAAGCAAAAATTATTGAAGAAAATTCAAATCAAATTTTAGATTTTACTAAAGAGGTAAAAAATTTACCTAATCAAGATAAAATAAAAATTATTGAGTCTTTATGGTCAATTATTTATTCAAATAATGATGCAGATATTTATGAAACTAATTTAATGAGACGTCTTGCGGGGTTGCTTTATATTGACAACAAAACTATGGGCGATATTAAAGAAAAAATTAAACAAAATTCAAAATGACTTATATAGTTAATGATAATTGTATTAAGTGTAAATTAACAGACTGTGTTGATGTATGCCCTGTTGATTGCTTTTACGAAGGTAAAAATATGCTTGTAATTAAACCTGATGAGTGTATAGATTGTGGCGTTTGCGAGCCAGAATGTCCTGTCGATGCCATAAAAGCAGACACTGAACCTGGAAGTGAAAAATGGTTAGAGATCAATAAAAAATACTCTGAAATCTGGCCAAACATAAGTGAAAAAAAAGATCCTCCTACGGATCATGAAAAATTTAAGAATGAGCAAAATAAGTACGAAAAATATTTTAAAGAAAATCTTTAAAGGTAAAACTAATAATAAAGTGAAAAAAAAAGTAGCTAAAAAAAAAGTGGTAAAGGTAAAAAAAATAGTAAAAGCAAAAAAAGCAAAAAAAGCAAAAAAAATAATTTTAAAAAAAACAAAAAAAACTTTACCAAAAAAAACAAAAATTAAAAAAACATCTAAATCAACAGAAACATCAGTTGAACCAAAAACAGAAAGCTTAAGAATTTCAAAGACAAATGAAGTTAAGCCAGAAATTAAAAAAGTCAGAAAACAAGAAACTGAAAAAAGAGAATACAAAATAAAAGATCATGTTGTTTATCCAAAACATGGAGTAGGCCAAATTACTGAGTTTAAAAAAATCAATATTGGTGGCATTGATGTTGAAACATACGTAATTAAATTTGAAAAAGATAAAGCTAATGGAATGGTGCCTGTGAACAAACAGTCTCACTTAAGACCCTTAGCAACTATTAACCAAGTAAATAAATGTATTTCAATATTGAAGAGTAAGCCAAAAGTTAAAAGATCAATGTGGAGCAGAAGAGCACAGGAATATGAAGCTAAAATTTCGTCTGGAAAAATATATGAATTAGCTGAAGTTGTTAGAGATTTGAATAAAGGAGATGATCTTATGGTTGATCAATCTTATAGTGAAAGACAATTATTTGAAAAGGCTTATGAAAGAATTTTGTCTGAATTTCAGATTGTTCTAAATTCATCTTTAGAAGATACTCAAAAAAAATTAGATAAAGCACTTAAAAGAAATTTAGGTGGACAACCCCAGCCGACAGTTGTTGCAAAAGCTCCTACTAGCGAGCTACCTGTAGATGAGCCGATTTCAGATAATGAAGAATCGATTGATGAATAAAAAAAAACGCCTCTCACACAAACTGTAATGAGAAGCGTTTTTTGTAAAGAATACTAAGTTACTATTTTCTTCTTCTTCTTTTTTTTGCTTTCTTAGCTTTTTTCTTAGCTTTTTTCTTAGTTTTCTTTGCCGCTTTTTTTCTTTTCTTAGGCATCTTTAGCTCCCTTTTTTAGTTAAACGAATCAAGTTGATTCGCTATTAACATATTTTTATTTTTTTCTATAAGTTATGTCAAATCATTAATTAAAAGTTAATTTTGAAAAAATAATTTTTAATATTATATTTTAATAAAAGTTTTTTTTTATTAATTTAGTTAATGTTTATGCGGTTTATAAACAATTTAATTTATGTTACTTAATAAAGATTTTCTAACTGATTTTTATATTTTTCTGTTACTTTTTTTCTTTTTACTTTCATTGTTGGTGTCATTAAACCATTTTCAATAGAAAAATTTTCATCTATTAATTGAATTTTTTTTATTTTTTCCAATAAAGTTAACTTTGTATTTATTTTTTCAATTACTTTATTTATTTTTTCTTTTTCATTTAAAAAATCTTTATTAGGAACAATTAAAGCAACTAAGTAATTCTTTTTATCACCATAAACCATGCATTGATCTATCTCTGGCTCATTTGTAATCATATTTTCAATTTTAGCGGGTGAAATATTATCTCCTCCAGCACTTACTATAATATCTTTTTTTCTATCAGTTATTTTCAAATAGCCATCATTTGGATCTATCTCTCCAATATCACCTGTATGTAGCCATCCATTTATAATTACTTTTTCAGTTTCTTCTTTTTTATTCCAATATCCAAGCATTACATTTTCGCCTTTAACCAAAATTTCTCCATCTTCAGCAATTTTAACTTCATTCCCTTTGAATGGAGGGCCTACAGTTTCCACTTTAATTTTATGTATTGGATTGCAACTTACTACTGGTGATGTTTCTGTTAAACCATAACCCTGGAGAGTTGGTAATCCTATAGCATTTAAAAATTCACCTATTTCTTTATCTAGAGCACCACCACCTGAAACAAAAGCTTTTAAATTTCCACCAAATTGTTTTTTTATTTTTTTTCTAACTAATATATCAACAATAAAATTCAGTAATTTTTCAGAAAAAGTCATTTTCTGATTTAATAGTTTTTTTCTTCCCAAACGAATAGTTATTTCAATTAATTTTGCTTTAAAACCTGTCTGTTTTTTTAAATTCATATTTATTTTATTGTAAAGATTTTGATAGAACCTAGGAACAGCAGTCATAAGTGTAGGTTTTGCTTCAGAAATATTTTCTAGAAGTTTTTCAATTTTTTCAGCATAAAATACTTTCGCTCCAACTGCTATCTGAACAAATTGAACACAGTGTTCATAAGAGTGAGAAAGGGGGAGCCAAGTTAAAAATACTGGTCTTGAGTTAAATAATGGTTTTATTATTTCACACGATCCCTCAACATTATTCAAAATCCCACCATGACTCAAAATCACTCCCTTAGGATTCCCACCAGTTCCTGAAGTGTAAATAATACATGCGGGAGAATTTCTTTTTAATTTATTATTTTCAATTTTATCTTCTGCTAATAAATTATTATTTATAATAGAATTAAAATCTAAATATTTTTCTTTGTTAATTAAATTTAAATTATTTGTTACCTTGGCTATTTCATCCAATGTAATAACTTTTTTGATGAAATCTTTATCATTAATTGAATTATTTAATTTTTTTAACATTTCGTTATTTGAAACAACAACTAAGCTAGGCTCACAATCTTCTATCAAGAACTTATAATCATCTTCCATATAAGTTGTATATGCTGGAACTGTAATTCCACCAGCAACCATGATAGCTAAATCAGAAACAAACCACTCAGGTCTATTCTCTGAAACTAAAAGACATCTATCGCCTTCATTTATATTTTCTTTAATAACTTTTGATAATTTTAAAATATTCCTCTCAGTTTGTTCCCATGTATATGATTTTTTATTACTTGGATTTAGCCATTCTATAAAAATATCTTTTTTATTTTGTTTATTTGCTTGATCAACAAACAATTCGATCAAATTATTTAAATTATCTATATTCATAATTACATGGTGGGCGAAGAGAGAATCGAACTCTCACTTCTTACGAAACACGATTTTGAGTCGTGCGCGTCTACCAGTTCCGCCATTCGCCCTTTGTATTCAATTACATTATATTTAATAGTATAAGAACTAAATTTATATTAAAACCAAAAAATGTTTCAAAGACTTTACAAAAAATGTTTAGAATTAGCTGCACATAAAAGTTCGAATTTTTATTTGGGGCTTGTATCTTTTATAGAAAGTTCTTTTTTTCCTATACCTCCAGATACAATGATAATCCCGATGGTTATTGCTAAAAAAAAGGAATATTTAAAAATATTCTTAATAGCATCAACATTTTCAGTTCTTGGAGGAATCTTTGGATATTTAATAGGTTATTTATTTTTTGATTTGGCAATTTATGTAATAGAATTTTATGGTTATCAAGATAAAGTTGAATATTTAAAATTAAGCATGTCTGAAGGTAGTGGTTTCCTTGCATGGTTGAGTATTCTTTTTTTAGCAGGCTTTACACCCTTACCCTATAAAGCCTTTACGATTTCAAGTGGTTTAATTGCTTTTAATCTTCCTGTTTTTATAATTGTTAGCTTAATTTCAAGAAGCCTGAGATTTTTTATAGTTGCTTATTTATCTTATAAATTTGGAGAATTGTTTACAGGATATATGGAAAAACATGGATCAAAATGGTTCACTTTAATTGGAATTATTATAGTTATAATATTTATTATTATTTATTTATTTTTTAAATTTAATGGTTGAGATTAACAAAACTATTACATTAAAATTAATTTTTTTAATTAGTATTGTCGCTTTATCTTCAGCATTTTTCATTGAATATGTTTTAGGACATCAAGCTTGTAACTTGTGTATACTGGAAAGAATTCCATACTTATTAGCATTAATAATTATTGTATTAAATTATAAATTTATTCATCTTGAAAAATATTTCATTCTTTTTCTTATTTTAATTTTTTTAAGTGCTACTATTTTATCTTTGTATCATTTTGGTATTGAGCAAGGTTTTATTGAAGAATCATTGATTTGTGATTTAAAAAATGGCTCCAATTTACTATCAAAAGAAGACATATTAAGACAATTACAAGAAAAAAAGGTAAGTTGCAAAGATGTTACATTTAAAATTTTAGGATTATCACTTACAAGCTACAATATTATAATATCAATATTAATTGTTTATTTTACAACAAAAGTTTATTTAAGTTATGACAATAATAAATAAAAAGAAAATAGAAGAATTCATTAGAGTTGATCATGCTGGAGAACGTGGTGCTGTTAAAATTTATGAAGGGCAGTTGCTAGCTCTAAACACATTAGTTAAAGATGAAGCTTTAAAAAAAACAATTGAAGAAATGAAAGTTCATGAAAAAGAACATTCTGATTATTTTGAAAAAGAAATTAAAAAAAGAAATATAAAACCGACAAAATTTTTACCCTTATGGGATTTATTAGGTGTAGGATTAGGTTTTGGTTCAACTTTGCTTGGAAAGAAAGCAGCTATGCTTTGTACTGCTTCCGTTGAAGAGGTAATAGATGAGCATTATTTAAACCAAATAAAACAACTTGATAATAGTGAGCCAAAACTTAAAAAAAAAATAATTAAATTTAGAGAAGACGAATTAAATCATAAAGATATTGCTTATGAAAAGGGTGCTACAAAAAAAGGTCCGTATTCTATATTGGATAAAATTATTAAAACTGGATCAAAAATTGCAATAAATATTTCTGAGAAAATTTAAGACTCTAGTTCTACATCCCAATATAAGTAATCCATCCAGCTTTTATGTAAAAAATTCGGTGGAAAATTTTTACCATTTTTGTGTAGATCTTCTGTTGATGGTCGATAAGGATGCTGATGTAACTTCATGCCTGAATGTTTTAATAGTTTTCCGCCCTTTTTCACATTACATGCAGAGCAAGCTGTTACAACATTATCCCAATTAGTTTCACCCCCTTTTGATCTAGGTAGTAAATGATCAAAAGTTAATTCTTCATTGCTTCCACAGTATTGACAGGAAAATTTATCTCTTAAAAACACATTAAATCTAGTAAAACTTGGTTTGCTTTGAGGAACAATATAATCCTTTAATGCGATAACACTTGGTAATTTCATATTAAATGATGGACTTCTTATAGTTCTATCATAATTACTAACAATAATAACTCGATCCAGAAAAACAGATTTCACTGTATCCTGCCATGACCACAAAGATAAAGGGTAGTAACTCAGAGGTCTATAATCTGCATTGAGGACTAATGCAGGGCACTTTTCTAATGAAACATTTTGTTCAATAAAATTATTCATTAATTTAATTTTAACTTAGTTGAACAATTTTATCAATAATAAGAGATGTTAAATTTTTTTTAAGATAAAATTTAATGCTGTACTTGATGCCTCAATAGGAATATGATGATCACAATTTTTTATTAATAGTGTATCAACTTTAACATTATTTCTTATTAAAAAATCTTTTGCTTCCAGTAAATGGGTAGATGGGACAATTTGATCAGCTTCACCATGTATAAGTAATGTTTCAGTTTTATTTTTAATTCTATTTTTTAAATTATTCTGATTTATTATCTTTCCAGAAAAACCAACTATACATAAAAAATTTTCTTCAAATGTAAGACCAACATTTATAGACATCATGCATCCTTGGCTGAAACCTGATAAACATATCTGATTATTTGATAACTTGAACTCTTTTTTTATTTCATTAATAAATTTTTTTAAGACTTCTTCAGCTTTAATTGATTGCTCTAATATGTAATCAGAATCTTCTTTTGTTAAATCAAACCATTGATAACCGGAGGGATTTATAGCACATGGCTCGTGACCATTTGGACAAATAAAGACAGTATTAGGCATATGTCTCTTCCAGTTTAAAGATAACATGCCAATATCCTTTCCATCACCTCCATAACCATGAAGCAAAATAATTGCATTTTTAATTTCAACACCATTTTCTGGTTTAATAATTATGGAATCTAGGCAAAATGTCATAGTAGATAAATTATGTTTTTTATGTCAAAAAACAATCTAAAATAAAAAAATGATTTCAGGAATATTAGTAAAAGTTTTATCAATAGCCCTTTTGATTGCTGTGGGAATAGTTTTAATTTTAGGTATAGGGACTCTTTTTAAGGGAGGAGAGACAAGTAAAAAATATTCAAATAAATTGATGCAATTAAGAGTTATTTTACAGTTTATTGCTATTATTGCTTTAGTTGGCTTTGCTTATTTTTTTAAAAATTAGTTATATTTTTTTATCCATTTAATAAAATTTTTATCTTCAAAATTAATTGAACCTATTACTCTAGCAAATTCTTGGCCCTCTTTATTAATTAGAATTGTTGTAGGGACACCCCTTAAAGAAAACATTTTTGCTAATGTAGTAGGTGGATCAAAATAAGGTTCAAAATTTTTAATGTTAAGATCTATAAAAAATTTATTAACTTTGTTTAAAGTTTCTTTACCAATATTAATTGCGAAAATTTTTATTTTATCCAATTCTGGGTTGGCTTGGAGTTTATCTAAAGATGGCATTTCTTCTTTACAAGGTTCACACCAAGTCGCCCAAAAATTTAATATCAATAAGTTCCCAGTATATTCATTGATATTAATTTTTTGATCATTTTTGTCTAAAAAAATAACATTATCATGTGTTTTTGGTATTTTATGGATTACAATATTTTTAATACTGGGTAGTTCTTCAGCTACGACATTTGTTATCAAAAAAATAAATATTATTAAAAATCTCATGTTAAATAGGTATAATTAAATATCATGGCAAAAAATAAAAACAACCAAGCAATCTGGAACACACGGATAAAAAAACATGCATCAAGTTTGTTTCAAAAAGTCGGTAATTCAATAGATATTGATAAAAGACTTTATAAAGAAGATATTCAAGGATCAATTGCTCATGTTGAGATGCTTTTTAAGCAAAAAATAATTTCATTCAAAATAAAAAATAAAATTATTTATGGACTAACAAAAATTGATAAGGAAATCACAAACAATAAATTTGAGTTTAATAAAAAATATGAAGATATTCATATGAATGTCGAGAAGAGACTTTTTCAAGTTATAGGTGAAGAAGCTGGCTATGTTCACACTGCAAGATCAAGAAATGATCAAGTAATTACTGATTTTAAAATTTGGATGAAAAATTCTACCAACGAAATAAATAATAACATTAATAAAGTTATTAAGAGTACAATTAAGTTAGCTGAAAAAAATGTTGAGACCATTATGCCTGGATTTACACATCTTAAAAATGCTCAAGCTGTATCTTTTGCACATTATTTAATGTCTTATGTAGAAATGTTTAATAGAGACAAAAAGAGATTTTCTAATAATTTAGACAGTTTAAATGAAAATCCTTTAGGTGTTGCGGCTTTAGCAGGAACATCATTTAATATAGATAGAAATTATACAACAAAAAAACTTGGTTTTAAAATACCTACAAATAATTCTATTGATACAGTTTCAGATAGAGATTTTGTTTTAGATTTTTTATACGCTTCATCTGTATGTGCTATGCATATTTCTAGAATTGCTGAAGAGTTGATTATTTGGAATTCGGATGCTTTTAACTTGATCAATTTATCTGATAAAGTTGTTACCGGATCTTCTATAATGCCACAAAAAAAGAATCCTGATCTTTTAGAATACTTGCGTGGAAAATCGGGAAGTGCTTATGGAAATTTATTTTCGATGCTTACAATTTTAAAAGGCTTACCACTTTCTTATTTTAAAGATCTGCAAGACGATAAGGAGATTGTTTTCAAATCTAACGACAATCTAAATAATTGTTTAAAAATTTTCGATGAAATACTAAAAAATTGTAATCCAAATAAAAGTAAAATGTTAGAACTTGCTAATTCTGGATATATTACAGCGACTGATTTAGCTGACTATCTTGTGAAAAATCACTCAATGTCTTTTAGAAAAGCATACCAAAAAACTGCTGCTGTAGTTAATTTGGCTGAAAAAAGAAAAAAGAAATTAAATGAGCTGACTTTAGAAGAATTAAGAAAAATCGAACCTAAACTTAAAGATGATGTATTAAAAGTATTTAATTTAAAAAATTCAATTAATTCGAAAAAATCTTATGGTGGAACTTCTTTTGATAATATTAAAAAAATGATAATGAAATATAAAAGAGAAAAATGATTAAAAAATTTACCATAATTATATTGTTATTTTTTACCGTTATTTCTTGTGGAAAAAAAGGTGATCCTAAATACGTAGATCCAAATAAAAAAGCAGAAATAAAAAAAGTTTCAGTTAACTTAGCTTAATGAAATATATAAATAAAACATTAACAATAGAAAAAATTAATCTCCAAAAAACTGCAAATAGATTTGGAACTCCATTTTATTCTTACTCCTATTCTAAACTAAAAGAAAATATTAATAATTTTAAAAAAAACTTCAGATCTTTTTCACCACTTATTTGCTTTGCAGTTAAATCCAACACAAATGTTAATATAATTAGAGAAATTAAAAAATTTGGATTAGGCGCTGATGTTGTTTCCGTAGGAGAACTGATGATGGCACTAAAAGCAGGAATTAATCCAAGCAAAATAGTATTTTCTGGTGTTGGTAAAACAACAAGTGAAATAAGCTTTGCTATTAGTAAAAATATTTTACTTATTAACGCTGAATCTTTAAGTGAAATAAAAGAAATAAATCGAATAGCAAAATCAAAAAATAAAAGAATAAAAATTGGTGTAAGACTAAACCCCAACACAGATGCAAAAACATTAAGTCAAATATCCACTGGGAAAAAAGAAAATAAATTTGGTGTAAATAAAAATACATTCTATGAAATTATAAATTATTGCAAAAATTCAAAAAATATTGATTTAAAGTGTCTAAGCGTTCATATAGGCAGTCAAATTTTAGACCATAGACCTTATGAAAAAATGCTTAAAGCGATCAGTCAAATTCTTAATAAATCAAATCACAAATTTGAGTTTATAGATTTAGGTGGAGGAATGGGCATTTCTTACACAAATAAAAATAAAAAACTTAATTATAAAAAATATAATACAGCAATACTTAAATTTTTAAGAAGACATAAAGTTAAAATTATATTTGAACCAGGTAGATCAATAATTGGTGATACTGGTACATTAGTATCAAAAATAATTTATATAAAAGATAGTGGAAGTAAAAAATTTATCATTTTAGATGCAGCAATGAATGATTTAATGAGGCCTGCTTTGTATGGTGCGGAACATAAAACTTTGCCTGTTACAAAATCTAATAAAACATCAAAAAAAACATATGAATTTGTAGGTCCTATCTGTGAAAGTACAGATAAATTTATTACATTAAAAAAATTTCAAGAATTAAATGAAAGAGATTTAGTAGCAATATGTGATGTAGGAGCTTACGGAATGTCGCTTAGCTCAAATTATAATTTAAGACCAAAGCCAGTTGAATTATTAATAAAAGGATCAAAAATTAAAGTAATAAGAAAAAGACAAAAGCATAAAGATATAATCTAGCTTTTGATAAAAATGATAAGAAACTTTTTATTTTCAATATTATTTTTCACAGGAATTATTTTTATTTCGATAATTTTTTTACCATCATTTTTTTTACCTAAACAAGTTGTTTTGGTTGGAGGAAAATTAATGGGTCATTGGGCTAGTTTTTGTTTAAGAATTGTTCTTTCTATAAAAATTTCTGTCAAAGGAAAGGAAAATATTATTAATGATGAAAAATTTTTTATAGCAGCATCTCATCAATCGATGTTTGAAACTTTTTATTTACAAACAATCTTTAACTCACCTGTATTTATTTTAAAAAAAGAATTATTATTAATTCCAATATTTGGTTGGTACTTAAAAAAAATAGGATCAATTTCAATAAAAAGAAATAAAGTTACAAAAGATAACTTGGGTTTTTTTGATGATATTTCAAAAATGATGGCTACTTCTAATAGACCTTTGATTATTTTTCCTCAAGGAACTAGAGTTCTTCCAGATGAAAGACCACCTTTTAAGAAAGGTGCTTCAAGAATTTATGAGGAGCTAAATGTTTCTTGTCAACCAGTTGCAATCAACTCTGGATATGTGTGGCCTAAAAAAGGTGAAAAGAAAACTAATAAAACGATAACAATCTCTATACTAAAACCAATTCCTTCTGGTTTACCAAAAGAAAATTTTATTAAAATTCTTGAAAAAAATATTTATTCAGAGTTAGACTCAATAAATTAGCCCTTCATAGGCATTACAACAAAAATACTATCAAAATCACCTGGATCTTTTATTAATGCAGGTGAACCAGTATCATTAAAGAAAATTTCAACTCTATCTCCGTCTAATTGTGAAGCAACATCTATCAAATATCTAGAATTAAAACTTATCTCTAACTCATGATCAAACTTAACATTTAAAGTTTCTTTGCCATCGCCACTATTGGTATTATTTACCGACAGATCTAGGGTGTCTTTATATAAATTGAATTTCACACCATCCTTTTTATCTAATGAAACTGAGGCTACTCTATCAACAGAATTTAAAAATAATTTTAAATCTATTTCTAATTTTTTTTGATTATTTTTAGGGATAACTTGAATGTAATTAGGAAATTTTCCATCAATAAGTTTTGAAATTAAAATACTATTATTTAATTCAAATTTAATTTTTGATTTCACATTTGAAACTTTTACATCTCCATCATAACTGTCTAATAAAGAACAAAGTTGAAAAATTGTTTTTTTAGGCAAAATTATTGGATCAAAATCAATTTTTTCTTCTAATCTAATTTTTGAAATAGACATTCTATGACTGTCGGTTGCAACAGCTGTTAAATAATTTTTATCCTCTACTTCTGTTTGATGAAAATAAATACCACTTAGATAATGCCTTGTTTCATCGTTAGAAACTGAAAATTTACACTTATTTAATAATTTCAGAAGTTGTTTTGATTTAATTATAAATTCATTTTGATTAAAATTTTCATCTGTTAATGGGAACTCTGTAGCACTTATACAATTTAAATTAAAAATAGACTTTTCAGACTCTAGTTGTAATTTGCTAATATCGGTTAATGATATATTAATTTTTTTTCCTGAGTTAAACTTCCTTATGATATCATACATAATTGAAGAAGTTGTAGTTGTTTTGCCCTCCTCTAAAATTTCTACATTATTCAATTGATGTATAAATATTAAATCCAAATCGGTGGCAGTGATAGTAAGTTTTGAATTACTTGCATCTAACAAAATGTTAGAAAGTATTGGTAGTGTACTTCTTTTCTCAATAACTCCTTGACAATAATTTAATGCTTGCTGAAGGTCTTGTTGATTAATGTTAAATTTCATTTTCTTTATTATTATATAAAATCTGGTTTTTTAATTTATTTATATTTTCAACCATTTCTGGATCTTTTTCTTTAATCTTTTCAATAGTTTTTACTGAATGAATTATCGTCGTATGATCTCTATTAGAAAATTCCCTTCCAATTTCAGGTAATGATTTTGAAGTCAAAATTTTAGTTAAATAAATTGCTGTTTGTCTTGGTCTCACTAAGTATCTTGATCTTCTAGATGATAACATTTCATTTTTGCTGATTTTAAAAAACTTACAGACAATTGTCTGAATTAAATCTATTGTAACCTTATTTTCTGCTAAATTTAATAAATCCTTTAAAACTACTTTTGTTTCAGCAAGATTTGGAACTTTGTTATAAATTCTTGAAAATGAAACAACTCTGTTTATTGCACCAACTAGCTCCCTTACACTTCCGTTTATTTCTTTACTTATAAAATCCTGAATTTCTGTGGAAACTTGTAATTGTTCTGAATACAAAGCATTTAATTCCTCTGTTTTTTTTTCAACTATTTTTTTTCTTAACTCAAAATCAGGCTTTTGAATATCAACAACTAACCCACCAGAAAATCTTGATTTAATTCTTTCTTGAATTCTAGACAATTTATTTGGTGCTCGATCAGCTGATACAATTATTTGAGATCCTTTATCAAGCAATGCATTAAAAGTATGAAAAAATTCTTCCTGCATAGCTTCTTTTCCACTTATAAACTGAATATCATCGATTAATAAAATATCTGTATTTCTAAAATATTCTTTAAACTTTACCATATCGTTTGATTTAATTGATTTTACAAACTGATACATAAAACGTTCTGCAGAAATAAACATTACTTTATTATTTTTTTTAACCTCTAAACCTATTGAATTTAATAAATGAGTTTTTCCCATTCCAACTCCACCATAAATATAAAGTGGATTATAATGAGATATATTTTCTGAAACTTTTAAAGAAGCTTCATAAGCTAATTTATTACTTGAACCTGTTATGAAATTATCAAATCTTTTATTTGGATCAATTCTATTATATTGAAGGTAAGAGTCTTTTATAAATGAAACATTTTCATTAGTATTATTCTCTTTAATATTATTTTTTTTTAAAGTGATATCTTGAACTTTTTCAACTATTTTGAACTCAATTCTAATAATGTCTTTTTTATATACTTTAATTATTTGTAATATTTGGTCTAAATATCTTGATGTAATCCAATCTCTAATAAATCTAGTTGGAACTGATAATAATAAGTAATTATTGAATTCCTCTACAAAAGAAATCTTTTTTAACCAGCTCTCATAAACTTCTAGGCCTAGTTTATTTTTCATTTCATTCTGCACTTGCTTCCATTGAAAGCCTTCAGAAGAAAAATTGTTAATATTTTTTGTATTTGTTAATTTATTCATAACTTAAGGGGAAATATCAGTTAGAACTATTTAAAAAAATTTGCAACAAGTTAATAAAGAAACTTAAAAAAAAATTAAATCTATGATTGTGATTTATATTTTAAAAAAATAATTTTAAATTAAACTAAAATTTAAAATTATAAATTGAATCAAATATAAATTGAATCTATAAATTGATTAAATTAAAATTAAATCAAATACAGATTGAATGGCTGTAATCCAAATATTTACTAAATCTAAATATAGTAACTTAATACAGAACTTAAATATATAATGTGGATATCAGGAGTTGTTTAAAAATGTAAACTAACGTTTAGATTGCAGCAATTTTTTTTGTTATTCTAGAAACATTTCTAGAAGCATTTTGTTTTTTTATTATTCCTGTTTTTGCAATTTTCATCAACTCAGAGTTTAACTTTGGTAAAAATTTAATAGCCTCATCTTTCTTTTTACCATCAATCAGAAGGTTCATTTTCTTAAGAGCGTTTCTAAACCTGCTCTTTCTAGCTTTATTTACCGCTGTTTGTTTTGAAATTCTTCTAATTCTCTTAATTGCTGATTTTGTGTTTGCCATCTGCGCAGGGGTATAACTTGAGAATTTATAGTGGTCAACTAAATATTTAACTAATTTTGACAAGAAATACAAAAAAAAGTTGATCTATTTGATGTTATTTTTTTTTTTATAATACCCTTACACTGCGCACGCTTACAATCAGTGCTGTCTTGCTGATAAACTTTAAACTCCTTTTGAAAGCTACCTTTATTACCTAAGATATCTTTAAAATCTCTAATACTTGAACCACCCTTGTTAATTGCTTGTTGAAGTATTTTCTTGGAATTTAAAATAACTTTCAAACATTCATTTTTATTAAGTCTTTTTGCCTTTTTAAATGGATTTATTTTACTAGCAAAAAGAATTTCACTTGCATAAATATTACCTATTCCAGAAACAAATCTCTGGTCAAGTAAAAAACTTTTTATATCCTTATTTTTATTCTTAAAATAATTAACTACATAATTTAAGTTAAATTTATCACTAAAGGGCTCAGGTCCCATAAATTTAAATCTTTTCTCTAAATCTTGATAATTTTTGATTATTTCGAAAAATCCAAAGCGTCTTGGATCATTATAAATTACTTTCAAGTTATCAAATACGAACTCTGCATGATTGTGTTTTTCAGGTAAAAAAGGTGAATGATAAAAACTAGTGTTTGTAAATTTTAGAGGCTTTTTCTTATCAAGAATATGGATTGTTCCTGACATTCCTAAATGAATTAAACAATAGTTCTCATTTTGAAAATGAAT
Source organism: uncultured Pelagibacteraceae bacterium (assembly GCA_902611405.1). Lineage (GTDB taxonomy): Bacteria > Pseudomonadota > Alphaproteobacteria > Pelagibacterales > Pelagibacteraceae > Pelagibacter. Next base: position 19,905 of record CACLZL010000007.1, on the reverse strand, counting down.
GATTAAATATTTAGAAAATCTACTAACTTTAATTATTTTTTTATCTTTTAGAAAACTTTCGAAATCACCTGGTATTTTAAACCTTAAATTCCTGTTTCTAATTATTACTTTTTTTATGCTTTTTTTTTTGATCTTTTTATTAAGGGATTGTCTAACAATTTCTACTTCTGGTAATTCTGGCATTTGATACTATATTCAATATATATTTTTTTATGCAACAAAATCTTCAAAATAAAAAGGGTCTTGTAGAAAATGTATTTAATCAAGTCTTCAATAAATATGACTTGATGAATGATTTTATGTCTATGGGTGTTCATAGATATTGGAAAAAAAGTTTAATTAACATGATGAATCCAAGAGATAAGAGGAAACTAATTGATGTTGCGTGTGGCACGGGAGATGTTGGAAAGTTATTTTTAGACAGCACAAATAAAGAGGCTGAAATTACTTGTATAGATCCCAATAAAGGGATGATTGGTCAGGGAAAACAAAAATTATCTAATTATAAAAATATAAAATGGGTTATTTCGCCAGCAGAAAAATTACCTATAGCGGACAACTCATTTGATTATTACACTATTAGTTTTGGGCTAAGAAATACAAAAAATTTAAATAAAGCACTTTCAGAAGCCTATAGAGTTTTAAAACCTGGTGGACGTTATCTATGTCTGGAATTTTCTAAGATTCAAAATTCAAATCTTGATTTTATATATAAAAATTACTCAAAACTTATTCCTATAATAGGTCAATTTGTTGTTGGAGAAAAAGAACCTTACGAATATTTAATTAAAAGTATTGCACAATTTATTAATCAAGATGAATTAATAGAGTTGATGGAGAAAAATAATTTTCAAAAATGTTCTTATAGAAATCTTTCTGGCGGTATTGTTTCAATTCATAGTGGTTGGAAAATTTAATGATTAAAAAACTTATTACTTTATTTAAATTAGGAAGAAAAATTGCAAAATCTGATATTTTAAAAATTGCATCAAAATTTAAAAAACCTCCTTTAGCTGTAACAGTATTATTCCAAATTTTATCTATTTCATTTAAAAAAAAGGAACAAATTAATTTAATTAAAGATGATGGTGAAAGACTATCTAGATCATTAGAGTCTATGGGTACAACTTTTATTAAACTTGGGCAGTTTCTTGCTACTAGACCTGATATAATTGGAGAAGAATTATCTTTAAAGCTAGAAAAACTTCAAGATCGATTACCGCCTTTTTCAATTCATGAAGCAAAAGAAATTATTAAAGAAGATCTTGGAATTGATGCATTTAATTCAATAATAGATTTGAGTGAGCCAGTTGCTGCTGCATCTATTGCACAAGTTCATAAAGCAAAAATAAATGACAATGGAACAATCAAAGATGTGGCTATTAAAATTTTAAGACCAAACATAAAAAGAATATTCAATGAAGAAATAGATGCGATGATGTTATTTGCATTTATTATTGAATCATTTGTAAAAAAAACTAAAAGATTAAAACTTGTTGAAGTTGTTTTTTTACTCAAAGAAATAACTAATCTTGAAATGGATTTAAGATTCGAAGCTGCTGCAGCAAATGAATATGCAGAAAATACTAAAAATGATGCCGGGTTTAAAGTTCCCGAGATTTATTGGAATTTTACTAGTGAAAATGTAATGACTTTAGATTGGATAGATGGAATTTCAATTAGAGAAGCTGAGGAGTTAAAAAAAAGAAATTTAGATACTAATAAAATAGCAGAAGATATTATCCAGCATTTTTTGAGACATGCTGTAAGAGATGGTTTTTTTCATGCAGATATGCATCAAGGAAATATTTTTGTTGATAATAGTGGCCAGATTGTACCTATAGATTTTGGGATTATGGGTAGATTAGATAAACTTAGTAAAAGGTTTTTAGCAGAAATTTTATTTGGATTTATTCAAAGAGATTATCGTAAAGTAGCTGAAGTTCACTTAGTGGCTGGATTAGTTCCTAAAGAAGTACCAATTGATGATCTGGCTCAAGCTTTGAGATCAATTGGTGAGCCAATATTTGGTCAAGAAGTAAAAGACATTTCAGGAGGTAAATTACTCAAACAATTGTTTGATGTAACAGAAAAATTTAATATGCAAACTCAACCTCAATTATTAATGTTGCAAAAAACTATGGTTGTTGTTGAAGGTGTAGCAAGAAAATTAAATCCAAACACAAATATTTGGACAACTTCAAAGCCTGTACTAGAAAATTGGCTTAAAGAAACAAAAGATCCAATTAATAATTTAAATGAAACTTTAAAAAATACCTCTGAAGTTATTAAACGTTTACCAGAATTTCCTGAGATTATGGATAAAGCAAATCAAGCATTAACGTTTTTAGCTAGCGGTCAAATTCCACAAAATTCAAATTCATATACTGCTTTAAATGATAAAAAATCAGAAATGATAGCATTTAGAAATCAATCTATTATTGGTTTATTACTTCTTGTAATTTTTGGCCTTATAGTATTTTAATTCCGCTAATGAAAAATTTGTTAAATAAAAAAATACTATTCATTATCTGTGGGGGGATATCTGCCTACAAAAGTCTAGAAACAATTAGGCTTTTTAAAAAGAATGGAGCAGAAATAAAGACAATACTTACTAAAAGTGCAAAAGAATTTGTAACTCCACTTTCAGTAACATCGCTTTCTCAAGGTAAAGTATATAGCGATTTATTCAGTGTAGAAAATGAGTCTGAACTGGATCATATTTCACTTTCAAGATGGGCAGATTTAATTATAATTGCACCAGCGACAGCAAATACAATTTCAAAATTAGCTCAAGGAACAACTGATGATTTAGCGTCTACTGTGGTTTTAGCTTCAGATAAAGATATTATTTTAGCCCCAGCAATGAATGTAAGAATGTGGGAACATCCAACTACTAAAATGAATTTAAAAAAATTAAAGGAGTTTGGATATAAACTAATTGGTCCAGAGGTTGGTGATATGGCATGTGGTGAATACGGAGAGGGCAAAATGTCAGACCCATTAGTAATTGCTGAAGAAATTGATAAATATTTCTTAACTCAAAAAAATAACAAAAAATTTAAAGCATTAGTTACAGCAGGACCAACTAATGAGTATATAGATCCAGTTCGTTTTATAACAAATAAATCAAGTGGCAAACAAGGATATGAATTAGCAAAATCTTTATCCAAAAAAGGTTTTGATACAACATTAATATCTGGTCCAACTAATCTTGAAATAACAAAAGATATTAATCTTGTAAAAGTTGAAACAGCAGATGAAATGTTGGTTGCCACTCAAGAAAATTTACCTGTTGATGTAGCAATTTTTTCTGCTGCGGTAGCTGATTTTAAAATTAATAAAAAGTATGAAAATAAAATTAAAAAACAAGAGAACCTAAACTTAAATTTAGAAATGAATATAGATATACTTAATTATGTGTCAAACCATAACTCCATGAGACCTAGACTTGTTATTGGATTTGCAGCAGAAACTAATGAGATCGATAAAAATGCAGAAGAAAAATTGAACAAAAAGAATTGTGACTGGATAATTTCCAATGATGTATCAAATAAAAATATAGGATTTAATTCTGATTATAATGAGGTTACAATTCATTACAAAAACAAAGATGCTAAAAAAGAAAAACTTTCTTACAAAAAAAAGTCTGGAATTTCTGATGAAATAGTTGATAGAATAATTGATCAATTAAATTAATGGCAAAAGTTCTTATCAAAAAGTTAGACCCTGCGGTTGCATTACCTGCTTACAAAACAGAAGGTGCATCAGGCATGGATTTAATGGCATTAGTAAAAGAGCCTATAAATCTTAAACCAAACTCTTCGTGTTTAGTTCCAACAGGTCTTGCAGTAGCATTTTCTAGTGATTTCGAAATCCAAATAAGACCAAGATCTGGTTTAGCTGCAAAAAATAGCATTAGTGTTTTAAATGCACCTGGAACTATTGATAGTGATTACAGGGGAGAAATAAAAGTAATCCTTTTTAATCACGGAAAAAGTGATTTTTTAATAAATAATAAAGATAGAATAGCACAGATGATTTTAACTCCTGTAATTAAAATGGATCTTGAGGAAACTAATGATCTACCAGAAACAATTAGAGGAGAGGGTGGTTTTGGCTCGACTGGAAAATGAGCAAAAATTTAAGCAAAAAAGAAATAGATAAATTTTCGAGGCAAATAATTTTAAAAAACATAGGTCCAGTAGGACAAAAAAAAATTCTAGACTCAAAAGTTTTAATAATTGGAATGGGTGGTCTGGGTTGTCCAGCAGCTGATTTTTTAACTAGATCTGGTATTGGAAAACTAGGAATTGTTGATCATGACATCGTTAGCCTATCGAATATTCATAGACAAAATTTATATGATGAAAAAGATTTAAATCACTCAAAAGTTATAATTGCTAAAAAAAAACTAAATAGAATAAACCCAAAAACAAAAATAAATCTTTATAACTTTAAAATGGATAAAGCAAAATTTGAGAAAATAATAACAAATTATGACTTCATTATTGATGGTACTGACAATTTTGAAAGTAAATTTTTAATAAATGATTTAAGTTTAAAATATAAAAAATATCTTGTGACTGGAGCAATTAGTAAATTTGATGGTCATATTTTTACTTTTGATTTTGTAAATAAAAATACTCCTTCATTACGAGACTTCTATCAAGAGGAAGTTATTACTGATGAAATATTAAACTGTGAATATGAAGGAATATTAGGACCAGTAGCAGGAACAATTGGTACAATGCTAGCTAATGAAGTTTTGAAAAAAATATTAAAAGTTGGTCAAAATCTTAATGGATTTATTCTTATTATAGATTTATTAAATTTGAGCTTTAGAAAAGTTAAATTAAATAAAACAAAAAAATAGTGAATATAAAAAATTTAATTCATAATATTTTTATATCCTTCCTTTTAATATCCTTTGTTACCTCAAGTAATGCAGGAGAAATATTTGTTTCTCTTAAAAAAAATAAAGTAAATGTTCGTTACGGACCAAGTTTTGAATCTGATATTAAATACGTTTATAAAAAAATAAATCTTCCATTAAAACAAATTGATAAAAAAGAGAATTTCAGGCGAATTATAGATTTAAAAAATAACAGTGGGTGGATTCATATCTCTCAATTAAAAAAAAGTAATTCTGTAATAGCTACGAAAGATAAAGTTTTATTTAAAAAACCTACATCTTTTGCTAAACCGATTGCTCAAATAAAAAAGGGAAGATTATTAATTGTAGAAAAATGTGAACAAAATTGGTGTAAAATTACATCGGAAAAATTTGAAGGTTGGATTAAAACAGATAATATTTGGGGACTAAATTAACTAAAATCAGTAGATAAAGAGGCTATATTTTCTTTAGATAATTTTGTGCTATGAGAATACTCTTTATGATCAATTCCAAGCTCAATTTCTGAGCTATTAGATTGAAATTTTTCTATTTGATCATAAGTAAAATTAAAATGAATAAACTGTACTGATGAAGCTTTTCCTTCAGATGAAGTTCTATCAACATCTTCTTCGGGAACTGCTTTAATTTTCTCACCATTTATTTTCATAAATACTGTTTCTTCTATTCCACCAACTTTTCCAAGAAACGCAGCCCTTGAGATAGGATTATCTATTTCAAACATTAAAGTCGCTGTTAGTTCTTTGCCGTTAGGTATTAAAGGATTGTAGGCAGATAACTCATCCTGAAGTTGCTCATCACCACCTTTTTCAATGTATAGCATTTCTTGTACTTGAGCTAACATTGTTTCATAACTTTCGAAATAGAAAGTAGCATAAGGCCCTAAAGCAACTCTTCTATTTTTTTTATAATCAACAATACTTTTTCTTAATTCACGTCTCTTTTCTATATAAACATCTAAAGGCATGATGTCTTCTTTTTGAATTTCTTTTTTTTCTCTAGGCATGATCATAAGTTATAACTTTTTGCCATCAATTCGATAGGGTGTAGTGCCTCATCATTATATATATTTGTATCAACTTCTAACTGTTTTAAATGTTTACCAGCTAAAGGACAATCAGAAGCCATATACTTATTATTTTTAGTTTTTATTTGTCTAGCTGTAGGTCTTCCAACTTTATTTGCTAAATCATGAGTTTCTTTCATTACTCCAAAAGTTCCTCCATGACCTGCACATCTTTCAACAACATCAATTTTAACGTTTGGTATCAATTTTAACATATCTCTTGCTTTGATACCCATATTCTGCGCTCTAGCATGACAAGCATGATGCACGGTTACTCCTCCATCAATCTCATTTAATCCTTCTGCTAATCCCTCATTGTTTGCAATATCCACAACATACTCATCAATATCCATAACATTTGCAGATAATTTTTTTATTTTTTCATCGTTTGGTAATAGCAAGGGCCATTCGAATTTTAACATCAATCCACAACTAGCCGTTAATGTTACTACTTTATATCCTTTATCAATCCATTCGATTAAATCCTTAGAAACTTTTTTCGCTTGTTCAACAACTTTTGGAAGATCGGCTTGCTCTAAAAAGGGCATACCACAACAACCAGGATAAGCTTCCTGAACCTCTACACCATTTTTTTTCAAAACTTTTAAAGCAGCAACACCCGTATTTTTTTTATTAAAATTTACAAAACAAGTTGAATAAATAACTACTTTTCTATCTTTAGAAGGTGTTAGATAATTTATCTTATCTTTATTTTTTTTAAAAAAATTTGAAAAAGTTTCTGAGTTATATTTTGGTAACTGAACTCTTTTATCTATTCCTGCAATAAGTTCCAAGATTTTTCTAATTAGTTTATTTTTAATATTTGATGCCCAGTTAATTATTTTTGAGAAAATTACACCAATTTTGGCGTTTCGATCTATTTGGGCTAATTGTGTTGGTACGCTTGGTAATTTACCTAATTTTTTCTGAGCTGTTCTATATCGCAACATTAAATGTGGAAAATCTAAATCAAAATCATGAGGTGGAACATATGGGCATTTAGTCATAAAACACATATCACACAAAGTGCATGCATCAACAACCGGGGCAAATTGATCGCTAGATAAGCTTTCAACATCCTCATTTTTAGACTCATCTATCATATCAAATAGCTTTGGAAATGAATCGCAAAGATTAAAACATCTTCTACATCCATGACAAATATCAAACACTCTTCTCATTTCAGCATCTAATTTTTCAGGATTTAAAAAATTGGGATGCTCAAAATCTATAGGATGTCTTATAGGTGCACCTAAACTTCCTTCTTTGCTCATACAATTAAGTTTTTTGAAATTCGAATTGTTTGTAGTGGGCATTAGTCGCCCACTAAAAAATTTGATTAGCTAATAGACTCTAAAGTTTTTTGAAATTTACCAGCGTGTGATTTTTCAGCTTTAGCTAAAGTTTCAAACCAGTCAGCAATTTCTTCAAAGCCTTCTTCTCTAGCTGTTTTAGCCATACCAGGGTACATATCAGTATACTCATGAGTTTCACCTTGTACTGCCGAAGCTAGATTTGCTTTTGTTTCACCAATTGGCATACCAGTTCCTGGATCACCAACTTCTTCTAGATACTCCAAATGACCATGTGCGTGACCAGTTTCACCTTCGGCTGTTGATCTAAAAACTGCAGCTACATCATTGTAACCTTCTATGTCAGCTTTTTGTGCGAAATAAAGATATCTTCTGTTTGCTTGACTTTCACCAGCAAACGCTTCTTTTAAATTTTCTTCTGTTTTACTTCCTTTTAAAGACATTTTTTCTCCTTTTTAATGATTAATAAACCATATAATGAATATTGACGGTATGTCAATAGTTTAGAATTATTATAATGTAGAATTTAAGTGTATGATTTAATTAAATTATTTTTGAGTTTGATTATCACTCGCAACTCTAACCAACACCTCAACGGAATTTATTTTTTTTCCTGTAATATTTTTTTTAATATTTATTTTGTCTATATCGCTCTCATCACAATCAATTAGCTCATGCGTGTCTTCATCAAAAAAATGATGATGTGCTGATGTGTTTGTATCAAAATAACTTTTGTGACTATCGATTGAAATTTCTTTTAAATATCCTTTTTTTTCAAATGCATGAACTGTGTTATAAACTGTGGCTAGAGATATCTTTTCATTCATTTTTTCAGATATCATTTTAACAAGATCGTTAATTGTGAAATGGAAAGTTTTTTCTCTATTATACAAAACTTCACACATTTTTATTCTTTGCTTGGTCGGTCTAAGACCAACTTCTCTTAATTTTTCAATAAAATTGCAGTTTTTTGGCATTCTTTTTTATAATTATTCTAAAGTATGAATAAAAATATACTGTTTTATTATATTATATTAGGATTAAATCAAGTATTAAGGGTGCTCGAATATGAAAAAAAACTCATACTCCTATGATGATCTAATAACTTGTGGGAAAGGTGATCTTTTTGGTCCTGGTAATGCAAAATTACCACTCCCACCAATGCTTATGTTTGACAGAATAACGGAAATCAATGAAAATAGTGGAGCGTTTAATAAAGGCTCTTTAAAAGCTGAATTAGATATTAAAGATGATCTATGGTTTTTTGATTGTCATTTTAAAAAAGATCCAGTTATGCCAGGGTGCTTAGGTTTAGATGCTATGTGGCAACTGGTAGGCTTTTTTCTAGGTTGGCTAGGGTATCCTGGAAAAGGAAGAGCTCTAGGAGTGGGTACTGTGAAATTTACAGGCGAAGTATTACAGAGTGTAAAAAATGTAAGATATGAAATAGATATGAAAAAAATTATGTCTCCTGCAGGAACAACTGTTGGGCTTGCAAATGGAATTGTTCTTGCAGATAATAAAAAAATATATTCAGCAGAAAGTTTAAAAGTAGGGTTGTTTAAGTAATGAGAAGAGTAGTTATTACAGGTTTAGGAGTTGTTTCTTGTCTAGGAAATAATCAAGAAGAAGTTCATCAATCTTTATTAAATTCAAAATCAGGAATTTCTTATGCTGAAGATTATAAAGAGCATAATCTGAAAAGCCATGTTCATGGTAAACCAAATATTAAACTTGAGGATCATATAGATAGAAAAACAATTAGATTTATGGGATCAGGGTCAGCTTATAATTATATTGCAATGAAAGAAGCTATTGAAGACTCTGGATTAGAAGAAAGTGAAGTAAGTAATTTTAAAACTGGAATTGTGATGGGATCAGGGGGACCTTCTATAGAAAATGTAATTTTAGCTGCAGATAAAACTAGAGCGAAGACACCAAAATTAATGGGACCTTTTATTGTTCCAAGAACAATGGCCAGTACTGCTTCTGCAACACTTGCCGTACCATTTAAAATTAAAGGAACTAACTACACAATGAGTTCTGCATGTGCAACTAGTGGACATTGCATAGGAAATTCTATGGAATTAATTCAAATGGGTAAACAGGATGTTGTTTTTGCAGGTGGTAGTGAAGAAATTCATTGGGCAATGACAGCAATGTTTGATGCTATGACAGCTTTATCATCAAAATATAATGACACTCCACAATCTGCCTCTAGAGCTTATGATAAAACTAGAGATGGGTTTGTAATTGCAGGTGGTGCAGGCGTATTAGTACTTGAGGAATACGAACATGCTAAAGCAAGAGGGGCTAAAATATACGCAGAATTAACTGGTTATGGAGCAACCTCAGATGGATACGATATGGTAGCGCCATCAGGTGAAGGTGCTGTTAGATGTATGAAAATGGCAATGGCAACTGCTAAAAATAAAATTGATTACATTAATACTCACGGAACATCCACTCCTGTCGGAGATATAACTGAACTTAATGCTATAAAAGAAACATTTGGAGAAGACATTCCAAAAATAAGTTCAACAAAATCTTTATCAGGTCATCCTTTAGGAGCAGCTTCAGTGCATGAGGCAATTTATTGTTTAATAATGATGAAGAATAATTTCATTACAGGTTCCGCAAATATTACTGATATGGATGATGATGCTAAAAAATTTCCTATAGTCTCAAAAACTGAAACGGGAGCAACTTTAAATACAGTAATGTCAAATAGCTTTGGTTTTGGTGGAACTAATGCAGCTTTAATTTTTGAAAAGGTTTAATTTATGAGTTTAATGAAAGGTAAAAAAGGATTAATCATGGGTGTCGCTAATGAAAGATCTATTGCCTGGGGTATATCTCAAAAACTTGCTGAAGCAGGAGCTGAACTAGCATTTACTTATTTGGGTGGCGCTTTAAAAAAAAGAGTAGTTCCTTTAGCAGAAAAATTAAATTCAAACGTTACATTTAGTTGTGATGTTGAAAAAAAAGAAGAAGTTGTAAAATTATTTAAAGATATAAAATCTAAATGGGGCGAAATTGATTTTGTAGTTCATGCAGTTGCTTTCTCTGATAAATCAGAGTTATCAGGTGAATATTTAAATACGACTAGAGAAAACTTTTTAAGAAGTATTTTAATCTCATGCTTTTCATTTACTGAAGTAGCTAAAGAAGCTTCAAATGTAATGAAACAAGGTGGAAGTTTGTTAACTTTAACTTACGAGTCTACTAAAGCAATTCCAAATTATAACGTAATGGGTGTTTGTAAATCAGCTCTTGAGGCAAGTGTTAAGTATTTAGCAAGAGACTTAGGAGCCAAAGGTATAAGAGTAAATGCTATAAGTGCTGGACCTATCAAAACATTGGCTGCCTCTGCAATTGGAGACGCAAAATTCTTATATAAATGGAATGAAGACCATTCATTCCTTAAGAGAAATGTAGATATCCATGATGTTGGAAATTCAGCGTTATATCTATTAAGTGACCTTGCAAATGGTGTTACTGGTGAAATTCACTATGTAGATGCCGGATATAACAAGGTTGGAATGCCTGATCCTAAAAATATTACCTAAATATAGTTAAATTTAATTAAAAAAAACCCCCAGAATTCTCATTCGAGGGGTTTATAATTTTAAATTGAGCTATATTACTCAGCAGCTTGTTTCATAGAAAGTTTAACTTTACCTCTATCGAAACCAATTACTTTGACTTTTACTTCGTCGCCTTCATTGACAACGTCAGTTACTTTAGCAACTCTCTTATCTGCAAGTTCTGAGATATGAACCAGTCCATCTTGTTTTCCTAAGAAATTAACAAATGCACCAAACTCCATGATCTTCATTACTTTTCCTGAATAAATTTTATTCAATTCAGCTTTTGCAGTGATGTCTTTAATCATTTGCATTGCTATGTTTCTAGATTCTTCATCGGGAGCAGCAACTGTCACCACGCCTTCGTCGTTTACATCTACTTTCGCACCTGATTTTTCAACAATCTCTCTGATCGTTGCACCACCTTTTCCAATCACAGCAGCAATGTCTTTTTTATCTACATTAACTTGTTCCATTTTTGGAGTGTGTTTTCCAACATCAGATCTTGAAGCTGACAATGCTTTATTCATTTCTCCTAAGATATGAACTCTTCCATCTTTGGCTTGGCTCAATGCCTGCTCCATGATTTCAAATGTAATACCTGTTATTTTGATATCCATTTGTAGAGAAGTAATTCCATCTTTAGTTCCAGCAACTTTAAAGTCCATGTCACCAAGATGATCTTCGTCACCTAGGATGTCTGAAAGCACGCTGAAATCATCACCTTCTTTAATTAATCCCATTGCAATACCAGCAACTGGCTCTTTAATTGGTACTCCGGCATCCATTAATGCTAATGATGTTCCACAAACTGTAGCCATTGAAGAAGATCCATTTGACTCTGTAATCTCTGAAACTACTCTAAACGTGTATGGAAATGCCTCTTTGGTTGGTAATGAAGAATTAATTGCTCTCCATGCTAGTTTACCATGCCCGATTTCTCTTCTACCAGTTCCAATTCTACCAGTTTCTCCAACTGAAAAAGGAGGAAAGTTATAGTGAAGCATAAATCTCTCTCTTTGTAATCCATCTAAACTTTCAATTCTTTGTTCATCATCAGATGTTCCTAAAGTTGCAACAACAATTGCTTGTGTTTCTCCTCTAGTAAACAATGCAGAACCATGTGCTCTTGGAAGAACACCCACTTCACATTCAATAGGTCTTACATCAGACAAACCTCTTCCATCAATTCTATTTTTATTTTTTAGAATGTCTGTTCTAACAATTGATTTTTCAAGATTTTTTAACTGACTGTTAACATCTAGATCAGTATAATTTTCATCTTCCTCATAAAGTTTTTTAGCTTTATCAGTGATCTCTGAAATTTGATTTGATCTATCTTGTTTGTCTCTTGTTGCAAAAGCTTTTTTAAGATCCTCTGTAAAAGTTTCTTCTAATTTTTTCTTAACTTCTGATAGATCTTTCTTTTCAACAATCCACTCGGGTTTTCTACATTCTTTTGCAAGTTCCTCGATCATCTCGATTACTGGAACAAATCCTTCATGTCCAAATTTAACTGCGTTTAACATTTCTTCCTCTGTTAAACCCCTTGCTTCTGATTCAACCATAAGCACAGCATCTTTTGTACCTGCTACAACTAAATCTAATTTCGATTTTTCTAACTCTGCTTTAGATGGGTTTAAAACATATTTTCCATCAATAAATCCAACCCTTGAAGCTCCTACAGGACCCATAAATGGCATTCCTGATATGGCTAATGCTGCTGATGAAGCAGTGATTGATAAAATATCTGGTTCGTTTTCTTTGTCATATGAAATTACAGTTGGTAATAACTGTACTTCATTTTTAAATTCGTCAGGAAACAAAGGTCTGATTGGTCTATCGATTAATCTAGAGATTAATGTTTCGCTCTCAGTTGGTCTTGCTTCTCTTTTAAAATATCCACCTGGAATTTTTCCAGCTGCATAATATTTCTCTTGGTAATTTACAGATAATGGAAAGTAATCCATGTCAGGATTTACTTTTTTTGCCCCCACTACTGTTGCTAGTACGACTGTCTCTCCACATGTTGCGATTATTGCACCGTCTGCCTGTCTTGCTACTTTACCAGTTTCTAAACTTACTTTCTTTCCTGCTACTTCGATTTCCTTCTTGTATACTTTAAACATTTCTTTTCCATTTCGTTCGTTCGTTTCATTCCATTCCGTTCTATCTATCTTGACTTTTATTTTCTTAAATTCAATTTCGACAGTACATTTTTGTAAGAATCCATTTTATTTTTCTTTAAGTATTCTAACAATTTCTTTCTTCTATTTACCGCTCTCAACAATCCTACAGATGAATGTTTATCCTTCTTGAATTGCTTTATGTGCTTAGAGAGAGTTTCAATTTTCTCTGTTAGCAAAGCTATCTGTATCTCTGAAGATCCAGTATCTTTATCATGCATTGCTAACTCTTGTGCCTTTTTGTTCATGCCTCTATCTTCCTATTTATTTGTTTGTTTTATTAAGTTTTCTATTTTTTCCGCATACTCAAAAGATTCGTCTTTTCTAAAAAGTAATTTTGGTAAAAATTTCATAACCACTTTTTGTGATAAAATTTTTCTGATTAAAAATGAGTATTCTTTTAAAACATAAATTGTTTCTTCCGCATCCTTTCCTCCTAATGGAAGAACATATGCTTTAGCAATTTTCAGATCTGGACTCATTCTAACTTCTGTAACTGTAATAGTGTTTGTTTCTAAATTCGGCAACTTAGCCTCATTTCTTATAAAAATCATGCTTAAAGACTGCTTAATCATCTCTCCTACTCTAAGCTGTCTTTGAGATACAGGTTTTCCTATTCTGTCTGCCATTAAATTGACCTCTCTGTAGATGTAACACTAAAAGCCTCTATTGTGTCATTTTTTTGGAAATCCATATAATCTTTGACTGTAATCCCGCATTCTTGTCCACCACTTACTTGTTTTACTTGGTTTTTTTCTCTAAATATTGTTGAAACTTTTCCAGTATAAATAATTGTACCATCCCTGATAATTCTAACATCTGAAGTACTATTAATTTCTCCCTCAGTTACTTTTGAGCCAGCAACTTTTCCAGCACCTGAAACTTTAAATATTTCTAAAATTTGTGCTGTACCAGTGATTTTTTCTTGGACATCGGGTGCTAATAATCCTGACATTCTATGTTTAATATAATCCAAAACTTCATAAATAATATTGTATGAAGATATTTTTATCTTTTCATTTTCAGCAAGTTTTTTTGCCTCTTTACTTGGCTTAACATTGAAAGCTATTAATACTGCATTAGATGCCTTCGCTAATGTGACGTCTGTCTCTGTTACCATTCCTATGTCTGCTAAAATTATTTTAGGTTTAACTTCATCATGTTTAATTTGACTAATTGCATTTTTAATTGCTTCTGACGATCCATGTACATCAGATTTAATAATTAAATTTAATTCTTCTGTAGATTTATCTGAGAAAGCAGAATCTTGAGTTGCAAATGTAAGAGGATTTTTTCCATCCTTACTTTCTTGAGCTCTATTTTCACTTAATATCTTAGCTTCTTTTTCTGTATCAAGTACAATAAAATCATCTCCAGCTTTTGCTGCACCATTTATTCCTAAAATCTCAACAGGAGTTGAAGGCATGGCCTCATTAATATTTTGACCTTTATCATTAATTATTGCTCTAACTTTTCCCCATTTTAAACCACTAACAAAAAAATCGCCTCTATTGAGAGTTCCAGTAGTAACAATTATATTTGCTACTGGACCTCTACCAACATCAATTTTTGATTCTAGTACTATACCTGTTGCTTTAGATTCATAGTCAGTTTTAAGATCTAAAATCTCTGCCTGAAGAATTATAGACTCGACTAATTTATCTAAATTTTTTTTTGTTTTAGTTGATATTTCAACCATTAAAGTATCACCAGATAAATCTTCGGCAATCAATTCATGTTCTAATAATTGGTTTTTTATTTTCTGTGGATCCGCTTCGGGTAGATCGCACTTATTTATAGCCACAACAATTGGAACATTTGCAGCTTTAGCGTGTTTAATAGATTCAACTGTTTGAGGTTTTACTCCATCGTCAGCAGCGACTACCAAAACAACTACATCTGTTAATTTTGATCCTCTTGCTCTCATCTCAGTAAAAGCAGCATGGCCTGGGGTATCAATAAAAGTTAATTTATTATTTTGACTTTCAATTTGATAAGCGCCAATATGTTGAGTAATTCCTCCAAACTCTCCTGAAACCACATTAGCACTTCTTAATACATCTAATACTGACGTTTTACCATGATCTACGTGTCCCATAACAGTAACAATTGGAGGTCTATTTTTTAAATTTTCAGTTCTTGAAGCTTTTATTTTTTTTATAATCTCTTCTGCTTTTTCTTCCCTTATTGGATTGTGTCCAAATTCTTTTACCAAATATTCTGCAGTATCTGCGGCTAATGTTTGATTGATTGTTACTGTGACTCCCATACCAAATAAATATTTAATTACATTACTTGATTGTTCTGCCATTCTATTTGCAAGTTCTCTTACAGTAATTGCCTCTGGAATATTTACATCTCTTTTTATAGGTTTTAAATTTTCTTGTGTGTCATTTTTTGTTGCATTTTTAATCTCTTTTTGTCTTGCTCTCTTTACTGATGCTAAACTTCTCTGTTTCGCATCAATCTCATCGCTTAAAGCTCTCGATACAGTTAATTTTAACTCTCTTTTTTTTGTTCCTACTTTTAAAGTTTTTCGGTCTTTAGCCTCACTATCTCCTTTAAGTCTTTTGGTAGCTCTCTGTTCAGCTAATTTTCTTTTTTCAAAGTCATTTGTTACTGGCGGTGATTTAGAACCAAAAGATGGTTTTAAAGAAGTGCCTCTGTTAAAAGATGAAGGTGGCTTTGTTTTAATTGTAGATCTAAACGATCCACCTCTACTTGAAAACTTTCCAGTTTGTTTTTCAATTACTACAGAGTTTTTTCTTTGAGTTTTAGCAATCTCAATATTCTTTATCGATTTTTTGGCTGGACCTGAAATAGTTAATTTTGTTTTTTTCTCCATACCTCATCACTCAATCTTTATAAACAATATTTCGAGCAGACATAATTAATTCATCTGCCTCTTCTTTAGATAAAGCAAAATCTTCAAGATACCCTTGGATTTTGACTTTCTCACCTTTAATCACGTCATAACCACCTGTTAATTCATCAGATGCCAAATCTGCAAAATCTTCTAATGTAAGAATTTTTTGCTCTCCTAACGTAACCAACATACCTGGTGTTAATCCATTTAAATTTATCAAAGTATCTTCAAGACCCAATTCTTTTATTCTCTGAGAAATATCTTCTTGGTCTTTTTCATAAAATTCTTTAGCTCTTTCTATCAATGCTTCAGCGGTATCTTCCTCTATACCTTCAATCTTTATCAAATTTTCAGTGGAACTATCCTTAATATCATCAATAGTTGAAAAACCTTCCGCAACAAGTAACTGGCCTAATGTTTCGTCTAACTCTAAATTTTTTACAAAGTTTTCAGTTTTTTCCTTAAATTCTAACTGTCTTCTTTCTGAGTCTTCAGCATCAGTCATTATGTTAATTTCATAATTTAAAAGTTTTGTTGCAAGTCTAACGTTTTGACCTCTTCTTCCAATTGCTTTGCTTAAATTTTCTTCAGTTAATATTACATCAAGTTTTTTTCTTTCTAAATCAACATTTACTCTTTGAACTTCTGCTGGTGATAACGCATTTGAAACCAAAATTGCAGGATCCTCAGACCAGTTAACAATATCAATCTTCTCACCTTGAAGTTCATTCACAACAGCTTGAACTCTTGAACCTCTCATTCCTACACAAGCACCAACTGGATCTAAAGATGTATCAACTGCTTTTACACATATTTTTGCTCTACTTCCTGGATCTCTTGAGGAAGATTTAATTTCTATTAATCCATCATAGATTTCTGGGACCTCTTGAACAAAAAGCTTTTCCATAAATTTAGGGTGTGCTCTAGATAAAAATATTTGTTGTCCTCTTGGCTCTCTCCTTACATCGTAACAGTAAGCTTTTATTCGATCACCTGCTTTAATATTTTCACGAGGAATTAGCTCATTTTTTTGGATTATAGCTTCAGTTCTTCCTAGATCAACAATCACATTTCCAAATTCTAATCTTTTTACAATCCCACTTAAAATAGAGTCTTTTTTATCAATAAAATCATTAAATTGTCTTTCCCTTTCAGCCTCTCTAACATTAAAACTAATTACTTGTTTTGCGGTTTGAGCAGCTATTCGTCCAAAGTCAAATGAGGGAAGTGGTTGTAATACCTCATCACCAATTGACTTACCTTTGTTTGTTTCATTTAAATTTATAGCGTCTTCTAATTTAATTTCTGTATTAGAGTTTTCAGGATTTTCAGCAATCACCAATTTCCTGAAAAGCTCAATATCACCATTATCTCTATTAATCGAAACTTTAATCTCATTTTCCTGACCAAATTTTGATTTTGCAGCCTTTGCAATACCAGTCTCCATTGAACTTATAATAAGTTCTTTATCAATAGATTTTTCTAACGCGACAGCCTCAGCAATTCTTAACAATTCAAGTTTATCCGCTCT
Source organism: uncultured Pelagibacteraceae bacterium (assembly GCA_902611405.1). Taxonomy (GTDB): domain Bacteria; phylum Pseudomonadota; class Alphaproteobacteria; order Pelagibacterales; family Pelagibacteraceae; genus Pelagibacter. The sequence continues at coordinate 2,441 of CACLZL010000007.1, read as the reverse complement.
TTTATTTAACATAATTTTGTTATCTCCAAAAAAAAATGGGCTAAAGCCCATTTTGTAAAGATCAATAATGTAAGGGCAATATAGTAAAGTTTTCTTTTAATTCAACTGAAACTATTTCAAAAATACGTTAATTTTGTCAGTTTTTTCCCATGAAAATGAACCATTTTTCTCTGGCATTCTACCAAAATGGCCGTAAGCAGCTGTTTTTTCATATATAGGTTTATTTAAATTTAACATTTCCCGAATACCTCTAGGACTTAAATCAAAATTTTCTTTAATTTTTTCGACTACAAATTTATTTTTGTCTAAATCATCATCATATAAATTTACATATATTGATAAAGGTTTTGAAACTCCTATCGCATAAGCTAATTGAATTAAACATTTTTCTGCAATTTTTGAACCAACAATATTCTTTGCAATGTATCTTGCTGCGTAAGCTGCTGATCTGTCAACTTTTGTTGGATCTTTTCCTGAAAAAGCGCCACCACCATGAGGTGCGGCTCCACCATAAGTATCAACAATAATTTTTCTACCTGTCAAACCACAATCTCCATCTGGACCACCAATTACAAAATTTCCTGTAGGATTTACATAAAACTCATCCTCGTTAAAACCATCAAGAAAATTTTCAGGAATAGACTTTAACATATAAGGTCTGAGTAAATCTCTGACTTGTGACTGATTAACATCTGGAGAGTGCTGTGAAGAGATAACTACAGATTTTACTTTAGATGGTTTTCCATCAACATACTCGAATGTTACCTGGCTTTTTGAATCTGGTTCAATATTTTTTAATTTTCCAGATTTTCTATCTTCAGCTATTAATCTTAAAATTTTATGAGAATAATGTATAGGTGCCGGCATTAAAACATCAGTTTCATTACATGCATATCCGAACATAATACCTTGATCTCCAGCTCCTTCATCTTTGTTACCAGAGGAATCTACACCCATAGCAATATCAGCTGATTGGGAATGTAAATGGCTTTCAATTTTTGTAGCTTCTTTCCAGGTAAATCCTTCTTGGTCATAACCAATATCTTTTATACAATTTCTTACTTTTTCAATTAATTCATATTTTTTAATTTCTGGTCCTCTTACTTCTCCAGCTAAAACTACTTTATTTGTCGTAGTTAGTGTTTCGCAGGCAACTCTAGAATATGGATCTCCAGAAATAAAACTATCAACAACCATATCTGAAATCCTATCAGACACTTTATCTGGATGGCCTTCTGAAACGGACTCACTAGTGAAAAGATAATTTTTTAAATTACTCATTTTTAAGTTTCTTAAATGAAAATATTAAAAAAATATACAATAAAATTATTAATGCAAAAATTTTATTTCCAAATTTTGCAAATAGTGTCATCTCTATTTTTCTTGACTCAATTAAATCTATATAACCAGAATTGTTAATATCAACTTTTTGCTCAATAACTCCCATTGGGTTAATAATTGCTGTTGTCCCATTATTTGCAGACCTTAAAACATATTTTCCACTCTCTATAGCTCTAAAAATACTATGAGTAAAATGTTGCTCTGGACCAATTGATTTACCAAACCAACCATCTTCAGAAATATTTACAATATAGTCAAAGTTACTGTTAGTGAAAATTTTACCTGAATAAATTATCTCGTAACAAATAAGGGGCAATATTTTCACCGATAAATTATTATATGTGAGATCAATTATGTTTCTTTCTTCACCCTTTGAATATGATTGGTAGTCATTAGTAATTGTTTTTAAGCCAATACTTTTTAATAATTTTTCAAAAGGTAAAAATTCTCCAAAAGGTACAAGATTAATTTTTTTATATGAATTTATTACATTGAGGTCATGTTCAAAAATAGATAATGAATTAAAATATTTTACAGTCTTGTTTTTATCTTCTTTGCTATTAATTCCAATTGCTAATAAATGATTTTCGTTGAATTTATTTTCAAATAACCATTTGTATTCTTTTAGTTGGTCTTGTGAAATACCTGGAATAATACCTTCTGGCCAAATAAAAATTATTTTTTCACTTTTTCTAGGTGAGCTAATTTCAATTAGTTCTTCTATTGCGGTTATAGGATCAATATTGTTATAAAATCTATCTATACTTATATTTGAACTCAAAATTCTTATTTTATAGTCAAGATTTTTTACATCTTGATTGTTAAATTTTTCTAAATTTTGTGAACCAAGAATATAAAATGACATTGTTGTAATAAGAAACGCAACACAAACGCTAATATCTTTTTTATTTTCTCTTAAAATAAATATTGATGGACTTGTAAATAATGAAATACAAAAAAGATTAAAGCTGTAGGTACCTATGATTGAAGTAATATTTAAAATTTCGATTTGATTAGAGAAACTATAAGCGATTAAATTCCAAGGAAAACCGGTTAGTATTGATCCTCGTAGAAATTCTACTATTCCAAATATCAAAGAA
>CACLZL010000006.1 GCA_902611405.1 uncultured Pelagibacteraceae bacterium | reverse complement strand
CCACCTATGATTGAGTAAATTACCATTTTAATTGGACTATCTGAAATATTTCTAGCCATAGCAGCTGGAATAATCAACATTCCTGTTATTAATAATAGACCAACCATTTTAATTGATATTGCTATTACAGCAGCCATTAGAATTGTAAATATTGCTTTTGCCCTATCGGGATTTAATCCTTCTGCTTCAGCTAATTCGTAATTAACTGTAGATGCAAATAATGGTTTCCAAATTATTTTTAGAACTAGTAAAATTACAGCGCCACCAGTCCAGATGATTAACAAATCATCTGTTGTTACAGCTAATATATCACCAAACAGTAGACCCATAATATCAAAACGAATAAACGTTAAGAAACCAATTACAACTAATCCAACTGCTAGTGAGGAATGGGCTAAAAGACCAAGCAATGCATCACCAGGTAGGTTTGTTTTTTTTTGAAGTTGAATCAAAATTAGAGCTATTAGTGAAGAAATAATAAATACAGATAAAGCAATATTTAGTTCAAGTGTATAAGCCATTGTAACACCCAGCAAAGCTGAATGAGCAAGAGTATCACCAAAATATGACAACCTTCTCCAAACAACAAAACAACCAAGAGGTCCTGTAACTAAAGCAATACCCAAACCTGCAACTAAAGCTCTTATAAAAAAATCATCAAACATTTAATTTTTCTTTATTTCACCTTCATCTGAATGCACATGATCATGTTTATGCTCATAAACAGAAAGGATTTGAGAAGCTTGTTCACCAAACAAAGTTTTATATTCATTGTTTCTTGCAACATCCATTGGTGAACCAGAGCAACATACATGACCATTTAAACAAACGACATGATCTGTTGCTGTCATTACTGTATGCAAATCATGTGAAATTAATAAAATACCACAGTGTAAACTGTCTGAAATTTTTTTTATTAATTCATATAAAGCTATCTCACCTGTATAATCTACTCCTTGAACTGGTTCATCAAGGACTAACAGTTCTGGTTTTTTACATATCGCTCTTGCAATTAAGACTCTTTGAAATTCACCACCTGACAAATTTCCTAAACTTTTATTTTTTAAATGAATAACTCCAGTTAGTGATAAAGCTTCGTCTATTTTTTCTTCTTTAAAATTTTCTGTAAGCAACATAAAGTCTCGAACCCTGATAGGCAAAGTCCAATCTATTGAAATTTTCTGAGGTACATAGCCAACTTTATTAGTATATTTTTCAACACTACCTTCTATATTTTTATAAATGCCTAAAGCAATTTTAGCAGTTGTACTTTTCCCTGAACCATTAGGGCCTATTAGAGTAACAATTTTTCCTTTTTCAACTGCAAGTGTTACTCCTTCTACAAGCCATTTACCGTTTTGCTTAAAACCTGCGTTATTTAATTTAACTAATGTGTTGTTTTCTCTGCTCATATACTGCTTGACTTATAAATGTTATATTATTACATAGCGTTATATTATAACAACCAATAAAATATTTTACTTATGAAAAATCTAAAAAAAATACCTTTTATCCTTTCAATATTGTCTTTATTGACATTCTTTACACCAACTAACGCTGATATTAAAGTAGTTGCATCTATTAAGCCTATACATTCTCTTGCAAGCTACCTTATGGATGGTGTTGCTAAACCTGATTTAATAGTTGATGGATACGCATCTCCACATGGATTTGCAATGAAGCCATCGCACGCAAAAATGTTACAAAATGCTGACTTAATATTTTGGGTTGGTGAAGATTTAGAAAGTTTTTTAGAAAAACCTCTAAGCTCTATAGCTAAAAAAGCTGAAAAAATCGAATTAATGGAAATTAAAGGATTGCAAGTATTAAAATTTAGAGAAAGAAATATTTTTGATGATCATGATGATCACGGACATGACGATCATGATGACCATGGTAAAAAAGAAGATGATCACGACGACCATGGACATGACGACCATGGTAAAAAGGAAGATGATCACGACGACCATGGACATGACGATCACGGTAAAAAAGATGGTCACGATGATCATGACGACCATGATGGACATGAAGGACACCACCACGGTGAATTTGATCCACACATTTGGTTAGATCCTGTAAATGCCAAAGTTATATTAAAGGAAATGGCTGAACACTTAATTGAAAATGATTCAAAAAATGAGGCTACTTATAAAAGTAACTTGAAAAAAGCTCTTAATGATATCGATAAGCTTACTGCAGATGTTAAGGCTGAGTTAAATAAGAGTGTTGCTTCAATTGTGTTTCATGATGCATATCAATATTTTGAAGAAAGATTTAACGTAAATATTTTGGGTGCTTTCACAGTAAACACTGATGTAATGCCAGGTGCAGAACAATTAAAAGAAATTAGAGAAGTAATTGAGCATGATAAAGTTGCATGTGTATTTTCAGAGCCTCAATTTAACCCTGATATTATTAAAGCTGTTGCAAAAGATATGAATATTAAAACTGGAGTAGTGGATCCTTTGGGAGCTACTTTAAATCCAGGAAAATCATTATACTTTGATTTAATAAGAAACATGTCTGCATCCTTTAAAGGTTGCTAATCGCTATTAATGGAAAACAAGCACCAAGTACCTGTTACTGTTTTAACAGGTTTTCTTGGTGCTGGAAAAACAACACTTCTTAATAGAATTCTAACAGAACAGCACGGCCAAAAGTACGCCGTTATTGTAAATGAATTTGGTGAACAAGGTATTGATAATGACCTTGTGGTGGATGCTGACGAGGAAGTTTTTGAAATGAACAATGGCTGTATATGCTGCACAGTCAGAGGTGATCTAATTAGAATACTTAGTGGGTTAATGAAGCGAGCTGATAAACTTGATGCAATTATAGTTGAAACAACAGGTTTAGCAGATCCAGCTCCTGTAGCTCAAACCTTCTTTGTAGATCAAGATGTGGCAAATAAAACAAAGCTAGATGCAATTGTTACAGTTGCTGATGCAGTTCATCTAAGCTCACAAATTGAAGATCATCACGAAGCTGAGGAACAAATTGCTTTTGGTGATGTAATATTACTAAACAAAATAGATCTTGTGAAAGATGAGAATATAGACTTAGTAACAAAGAGAATTCGTAAAATTAATCCTTTTGCTAAAATTATTAAAACAACAAAATGTGGAGCACCACTAAAGGAAATTCTTAATCTTGATGCTTTTAGTTTAAAACGTATTTTAGAGGTAGAACCAGATTTTCTTGAGTCAGATCATGATCATGAGCATGATGATGATGTTACAAGTTTATCATTCGTGTCTGACAAACCTCTAGACATGGAAAAATTTCAAAACTGGTTTGGAAAACTTTTGCAGACAAAAGGTCAAGATATTATGAGAACTAAAGGAATACTTGATTTCAAAGGTGAAAATGATCGATATGTATTTCAAGGTGTTCATATGTTGATGGACGCTTCTCCAATGGGAAAATGGCCAGACGATAAAGAACGTAGCTCTAGACTAGTGTTTATTGGACGTAACCTAGAAACCATGAATTTAAAAGAAGGATTTGAAGCCTGTAAATCAGAATGACAACTGATTTAAATCAATTTCCACAGTTAGATAAAACTAAATTTGAGCAAAGAGGAATTCAGTTAGAAATTGGAGTTCCAGTAACCTGCGCAGTTTCAATTGGTAATTATATAGCTGCTGGTTTTGGCGATGGTACTATAAGAATTTTCAGTTCTGGAGAAAAACACAAAACTTTAAAGGCTCATAAAGGTGTGATTCTTTGTATGGCAAAGGATGGTGACAATATTTTAACTGGTGGTGATGATGGTTATTTTTTAAAAATTTCACTTAACGGAGAAATAAATGAAGTTACAAACTTTGGTTCACGATGGGTAGATCATGTTGCAGCACATAATGGAAACCTAGTTTGTTCTTCGGGTAAGGTAGTTTATTATTGGGATAAAAATAAAAAAGAACCAAAATCTTTAAATCATGATAGTACAATTGGAGGTTTAGCATTTGATGCTAAAGGAAGACGGTTGGCTGTATCTAGATACGGAGGTGTTACAGTTTGGAAAAAAGATTACAGCAATAAGTGGAAATCAACAAAATTAGATTGGAAAGGTTCTCACAATAAAGTGAGTTTTAGCCCAGATGGTAAATACTTGGTAACGTCCATGCAAGAAAATGTACTTCGTTGCTGGCGTTTAAAAGATAAACTTGATTTTGCTATGTCAGGATATGGCTCAAAAGTCAAAAGTTTTGCATTTATTGACGACACAAGTTACTTGGCAACATCAGGAGCAATAGATGCAATATGTTGGCCTTTTGATGGTGAAGGACCAATGGGTCGTAAACCTATTTGTCTTCCTTATATAGGAAATAAACAAGTTACATTTATAGAACCATTCCCTAATGAAAAAGCAATTTTTGCTGGTTTAAGTGATGGTTCTGTTTTTTTATCTCAAATTGAAAATGAGAATAACACCATAATAATTAGAAGTTTCACAGGTTCTGAAGTTAGTGCAATCGCAATGACTGATGATAAATCAAGTATATTTATTGGTGACATAAGTGGAAATACTTTATGGACTTCAATTTGGGATCAATAAAAAATGTTTAATAAAAAAAAACCAAATTTAAAAACAATTCAGAATTTAAAAAATTATTTTATAAAAAAATATGAAATACCAGAAAGTACAATTTTAAGCATTGCAGAATTAAATTGTCATGAACCTGATTGTCCCCCAACCGAGACAGTAATAACTGCTAGATCAATAGATGGATCTACTAAAAACTGGAAAATTCATAAACCTATAGATGAAATAAGTGAAAATGACATTAATGATTTAGAATAAAAATTGTTAATTATTGTAGAGAATTTTTTCTTGTTTCATATAATAAGATATGATGAATGATTTAAATTTATTTAAAAAAAATGGCTTTCTTGTTAAAAAAAATTTAATTTCTCAAACAAAGATAAATAAAATAAATAAAGTTGTTAATGAAGTAATTTCAAAAGAGAAAAAGAAAAAATATCGTAATGGTGTAAATGGAACTCAATCCTATAATAATTACCATTTTGTTTACAATTCAAGTTCTTCAAAAAATAAAGAAATTTTAAGACTAAATAATCCTCAGAACAGGCATAAAGTTTTCTATGAATTATCTAGAGATAAAAAGATTATATCCATAGCAAAAAAATTATTAGGTGGAACAGTTAGATTTCATCTTGGTAAATTAAATTTTAAGCTTCCAAATAAGAAAAAAGGAAGTGAAATTGGATGGCATCAGGATTGGGCTTTTTACCCACATACAAATGATGATTTAATCACAGTTGGTATATATTTAGATGATTGCTATGAGAAAAATGGGCCTCTTAAAATAATAAAAAATTCACACAAAAAGAAATTATACAGCCACCACAGTAAAGAAAATTATTTTGTTGGAAAAATAGATACTAAGAAAAATAAAATAGGAACTAAAGATAGTGTTTCTATAACAGGAACTGCTGGAACAGTTGTTTTTTTTCATTGTAGATCAGTTCATGGGTCTGGACATAATCTTATGAATAACTCAAGACCCTTAATTTTATTTGGTTATAGAGCTTGTGATGCTTGGCCATTAATCAATGATGGAAACCCTCATCCTGAGGTTAATTTAGAAAATTATGATAAAAATATTATTGTAGGAAATAAATCAATAAAACCAAGATTAACTAAAGTTCCAACAATAATCCCACTACCTAAAAAAAAACATTATGTTTCTATCTACGAACTTCAAAAAAATTAAGCATTAATAGAAATTAGTTTTAACAAATCTTTAATATAATAATATCGTAATTTAAAATGATAATAGATTTAAAAAATAAGGAGAAAAAATGACCACAAATATCAGAATATTAAAATGGACAAGCACAGTGTTAACACTTTTAGGAATATTAACTTTTTATTTAGATTACTATCCTTATAGCATGATACCTCACAGTTTAGGTATAATCGGTTGGACTATTGTTGGTACTATTACAAAGGATAAACCTTTATTAACAAATTTTTCATTACAAATACCGATAATGATTGCAGGTATAATTAAATACTCTTATACAACAGGAATATTTTAGCTTACTTGGTTTCCGTTTGACCAAACGTTTTTCACAACAGGTAAATTTTGATAAATTTTAAACCTTACTAAATCTGCTCTTTTATTGTTGTCAATTAAACCCCTATCATTTAAATTTGTGGCTATGGATGGAGCATGACTAGCTGCTGCAAATGCTTTTGGAAGATTATCAATTTCTAAACCCCATTTGACAACAGATATAATTAATGAGGATGGAATATAATCTGAGCTTAAGATATCTAGACAATCATTTTCTAAGAGTTCTTTTGCAGATATATTTCCAGAGTGTGAACCTCCCCTAAGTAAATTAGGAGATCCCATCATGACTTTAATATTGTAATCTTTAGAAGTTTTGGCTGCTTCTAATGTTGTTGGAAATTCAGCCAATTTTACTCCATATTTATTTGAATTATGAACATCATTTTCAGTGGTATCGTCATGACTAGCCAAAATACAATCATATGAGGATTTAAATTCTAGAATTTTATCTATGTGTTTCTTGCTGTTTTTTTTTTGAAGATTTTTTAAGTGTTCAAAATGAATTTCCATTTCATTTTCTGTCATACCATGTTTGATTGAAAGATATTCTTTGTACTTATCTATAACTCTAAATTGTCTCTGACCAGGTGTATGATCCATTATACTAATCAGTTTTACATCGTGAGTTTCATTGTATTCGTCTAATTCATCAATCAAATTCTCCGAACAAGTTTCGGCTCTTAAATGTATTTTGTGATCAATCTTGAGAATATTATCTTTCTTAAAATTTGAAATTATATCTGAACAGTTTTTTGCATATTTTTTGTATTTTCCTGTTTTTTCGATGGAACCAACTCTCAATGCATCAAAAACTGTTGTTATTCCAACAGATGCTAGTTCTCTATCATGAGATAAAATTGCATTTTCTACTGGAAATGAAACTTTAGGTCTTGGTGTCATGTGTCTTTCAAGATTGTCGGTATGTAGTTCAACTAATCCTGGAGAGATGTAATCTTTTTCACAGTCTATTGAATTTTTGTTATTACTTAATCCACTACTGATATCGACGATCTTATTATTTTTAATTCTTATATGGCCATGAATAATCTCATCCTTTTTAATTATCATGGCGTTATTTAAAATATACTCATGCATTACTTTTTAATACACATGAATTGTTACAAATATTTTAAATTTGAGAAAAAAATTTATATAAGTATTAAAGGTTGAATTATGAAAAAATATTCCAGATATGCTATTTACTATGCACCTCCAAAAGAAAGTAATCTAGAAGAATTTGGTAGATATTGGTTCGGTTGGGATCCACTTAATGCAAAGTTAATAAATAACAAACAAAGAATTAATTATCTAAACGGATTTGGAATTAAAAACTTAAAAAACATAGATAAAAATGTTTTAATTGCAAAAAAATATGGGTTTCACGGTACGCTTATCCCTCCTTTTAAACTAAACAAAAATTATAGTACTAATTTATTATTTAAAAAAACTGAGGACATAGCAAAAAAATTCAAAAAATTTAAATTTTATAAATTTAAATTAAAAAAAATAAATAATTTTTATGCTTTTGTTCAAAATAAAAAAAATAATAACATTAATAAGTTATCCAATAGACTAGTTAGAGAATTATTTAAATTTAGGTCACCTCTTACAAAAAAAGAAATTGATAGAAGAAATCCCTCTAAACTAAGTAAATTACAATTAAATATTTTATATAAATGGGGATACCCCTATTTAATGTCAGAATTTAATTTCCATATGACCCTTGCATCAGAGGTCACAGGCAATAAATTGTACTTTGAGTTAAAAAAAATTGAAAAAAACAAAGAAATCATTTTAAATGAAATAAATAATTTTGATAAAATATATATATTTGGTGAAAACCAAAAAGGAATGTTTGAGAATTTAGAGAATTTTTCACTTAGCTAAAATTATTTTTTTTAATTTATTTGCACCTATAGATATCGATTTATTATTATTTATAGTAATTGTATTTTTAGGAAGTAAATTAATTTTTCTTTTTATTCTTTTATTAATTGATTTTTTGTCTTCTCTAGCTCGATTTACAAGTCTTTTTTTAATAGTTGTTGATGGGGCAGTAATATTAATTATTTTAACGTTATTAACTTTTTTTTTTATTTTAAAAAGTACTTTTCTTGATCCATTAAAAATTACTGTTTTACCTTCCTCTATTTTTTTTATTTCCTTAAATGGAATACCGTATGAAAAACCATGAGCTGTCCAGTAAACAAAGAAATGTTTTTTTGAAATCTTATCTTCAAAATTTTTAATTGATATGCTGTAATGATCTTCATTTTTAATATCTTTTTTCCTAGTAATGTACCTTTTTACCAAAATGGAATTAGGAATTTTTTTAATTACTTTTTTTAATAATGTATCTTTTCCTGATCCTGATGGTCCAACGACTACGATAAGCTGACCGTTATTTTGCATCTGATATTTTTGTAATATCTATTTCCCTAGCTTTTAAATATTTACGTGAATATTCATCATGAAAAATGCCAATTATTGAAGACCCTTTATCTTTTTTTTCATTAATCAAATTCAAGACAATATCTTTGTTAACACTATCTAAACTAGCAGTTGGTTCATCTAACAATAAACATGGATAATTTCTAATCAGTCCCCTAGCAACATTAACTCTTTGTTGTTCTCCACCTGAAAAAGTTAGTGGCGATAAATTCCATAAGTTTTTATGAATATTAAGTTTTAGTAAAATTTTTTCAGCTTTTTCACGAACTTCATTTTGATCCGAATTTATTTCTAATAAGGGTTCCATAACAATTTCAATTGTAGGAACACGAGGTATCACTCTAAGAAATTGACTAACATATCCTATTATATTTTTTCTAAGTTCAATAATATTTCTCGGATATTTATGATCTATGTTGTGATTATTAATTTTAATTTGTCCTGATTGAAAAACATAGTTTCCATAAATCATTTTTAAAATACTAGACTTTCCGACACCTGATGGTCCTGTTAAAGCTACAATTTCTCCAGGGTTAATTTTCAAATTCAAATTATTAAAAACTAATATGTTTGTTTTGCCCTGATTATGAAGTGTAAATTTTTTTGTAATTTTATTTAGTTCAATCATTTTTAAACCTGTAATACTGAACTAACTAATAACTGAGTATAAGAATGTTGCGGATCATCTAATACCTGATCACAAAGTCCAGATTCAACAGCCTCTCCATTTTTCATAACAATAATTTTATCAGCTAACAATCTAATCACTGCTAAATCGTGAGAAACGATTACAACTGATAAATTTAATTCTCTAACTAATTTTCTTAACAAATCTAAAATTTTTGCTTGAACAGATACATCAAGACCTCCTGTTGGTTCATCCATGAAAATTATTTTAGGACTCGTAACCAAATTTTTTGCTATTTGTAATCTTTGCAACATTCCACCAGAAAATGTTCTTGGAAAATCATCTACTCTACTTTTATCGATTTCCACTTTATCTAACCATTTAAAAATAGTTTGCCTAATATTTCCGTAATTTCTTTGTCCAATGGACATTAATCTTTCACTAATATTTCCACCAGCACTTACATCCAATCTTAAACCATCTCTAGGATTTTGGTGAACAAAAGCTAATTCAGTTCTTATCAATAACCTTTTCAATGACTCGGATATTTCTAGAAAATCAATCGTTTCATTACCTGTTTCAATTAAGATTTTTCCACTATCAGGAATAAGATTGCCTGATATGGAATTTATAAAAGTTGTTTTTCCTGAGCCAGATTCTCCTACTACACCAACGACTTCCCCAGGATATAATGTCAAATTCATATTTTTGCATCCCACTTGATTACCGTAATATTTGTTTAGATTATGAACTGACAAAATTGGTTGCATTTAATTATTTTCCATTCTTTGATTACAATAATTTGTATCTGAACATATAAATGATCTATTACCGTCATCATCAGTAATTATTTCATCTAAAAAACTCTCATTTGATCCACAAATAGAACATTTATGAGGTGCCTTTGAGGGATCAAATGGATAATCCTCAAAATCAAGACTCGTTACTTCAGTATATGGTGGTATTGCATAAATTCTTTGCTCTCTTCCTGCTCCAAATAATTGAATAGCAGGGTTATTGTTCATTTTTGGGTTATCAAATTTTGGAATAGGTGATGGGTCCATTATATATCTATCATTTGTCTTTACCGGATAAGCATATGCTGTTTCTATATGACCATTTTTGGTAATATCTTCATATAACTTTACATGCATAATTCCATATTCTGATAGTGCATGCATTTTTTTAGTTTCTTGATATCTTGGTTCTAAAAACGCAAGAGGTTCTGGTATTGGAACCTGATAAACAAGTATTTGTTTTTCTTTTAACTTTTCTTCTGGAATTCTGTGTCTTGTCTGAATTATCGAAGCTTGGCTTGTTTTTTCTGTGGTCTCAATATTAGCAGTTTTTTTAAAGAAATTTCTAATTGAAACTGCGTTTGTAGTATCATCTGCTCCTTGGTCAATAACTTTTATCACATCGTCAGTTGTTAAACATGACGATGTTACTTGAACGCCTCCTGTTCCCCATCCATATGGCATAGGCATTTCTCTAGATGAAAATGGAACTTGATAACCTGGTATGCAAAGAGCTTTGATCAAAGCTCTTCTTATCATTCTTTTTGTATTTTCGTCTAAATAAGCAAAATTATATATTTCATCTTGAGCTGCAACATCAGTTTTTTTATTTTTAAATTTAAGTACGTTGTTCATTTTTTTTATACTCTTCTCTAATTTTTCTTACTAAATCCAATTCCGCTTGAAAATCTACATAATGAGGTAATTTGATATGTTCTAAAAAACCTGTGGCTTGAATATTATCACAATGAGATATAACAAATTCTTCATCTTGAGCAGCAACACCCAAATACTCTTCACCAAATTCCCTCCATCTCATTGATCTATCAACTAAAGCCATAGAAATAGCTTTTCTCTCTAATTGACCAAAAACTAAACCATATCCACGGGTAAATTGAGCAGGTATTTTTTTACTACCTTTAAATTGGTTTACTGACTCACACTCAGTAAACATGACATCAGCAATATTTATTTCTATTCCTAATTCTGGAATTTCAAATTGAACCTCAACGTAACCAGTTCTTAATTCACCAACAAATGCATGGTTTCTAGCATACCCTCTCTGTGTTGAATAAGCTAAACCAAGAAGAAAACCTTCATCTCCTCTTGAAAGAGATTGCAATCGTTCAGATCTTGTTAAAGGAAAATTAATTGGGTTTCTTGTAATATCTTTAGATGATTTATCACTAGGTATTTCTTTCTGAATTAATCCTTCTTTATTTAAAAAGCTTAAAACATGTGGGATTTCTTTATCATCATATTTTTCAATCTTAGCTTTTTCATACTCTCCATCAGCAAGAAGCTTGAAATCAAGTAAACGGTGTGTGTAGTCAAATGTTGGGCCTAACTTTTGTTTACCTGGGATATCTTTAAATGTTGCAGATATTCTTCTTAGACATAACATTTTGCCAGTTTCGATAGGTTTGCTTGAACCAATTCTAGGTAAAGTAGTTCTATAGGCTCTCATTAGAAAAATTGCTTCAATCAAGTCACCTCTAGACTGTTTGATTGCAAGAGCAGACAAATCTTTGTCATATAAAGATCCTTCTGACATAACTCTATCAACACTTAAAGTTAGTTGTTCACTAATTTGTTTAATATTTAGTTCTGCTATATTTACATCCCCTCTTCTTATTTCGGATAACCAGGAATGTGCGTTATTTATTGCCTTTTCCCCACCTTTTACTGATACATACATTTTATAGCTCTCCTATTTTCAATGATCTTGGTATTGAATAAAATTTATCATTATCAACAAAATAAAAATCAAGTCCTAATGGAAATTGCTGGTTATTTTTTTTTATAACCTCTCTATCAGGTAAAAATATACTTTTAGAACTTTTAATACCAGGACCAGAAATTATGGCATTTGGTTTTTCAAATTGGGACTGGCAAATAATTGTACACGATTGATCAGGATTTTGCTCGTCCCCCTTTTTAAATTCATCTAATGGTAAAAGATCATCCCAAGTACCAATTGCAAAATTTGCATTTTTTTTATCTGTAATGTTTGCACCTGTATTAAATTTAATCCAATCAATAGTTTCTGAATTGTTAATATCACGACCTAAAAAAATATTCGAATAACTGTCGCAAAAAGTTTTTATAATAGAGCAACTGGCTGAAAACAGGTTTGAAGGCGAATTTATATTATCTAATATTTCGATCGAACCAGGATATGAAGTTGCAAATAAAATACTTCTAAAATAATCAGCACTTTTTTGAGAATTATTTTTTTTAGAAACAACTTCCATAGATTATTTATCCTCACCTCTTACCAAAGTAAAAAAATCAACTTTAGTAGCTTCTGTTTTAGATAATATTTCATTTCTTTTGTTATTTTTATATTTAATTAATTTATCAATTATATTTCTTTTAATTATTTCTTTTTTTTCAGTTTGCATCAATGCATCACACAAAGCTGCAATTTTGGATTTATATTTATTTCTACCTTGAACATAACCATGTCCTTGAATTTTTTTATCTAAACTTAATGAACATCTCGTTATAGTTACTTCTCCAACATTAAAATTATCACCTGTGACGCCTGCTTTTCCTTGAACCATAACACTGCCAATCTCAGGTTCTCTTAACCAATTATATTCTATTTTCATATTTAAATTGTCCCAAAGCGAAATGAGATAATTTTCATCTGCTGTTGCTAAATAACTTAACCATTGATTTCTTGATTCATTTTTCATAATACTATACAACTAGACAAGTACTAAAATTAAAAATAATTTCAATATATTATTTATTAAAATTTTATGACAACAAAAGATTTGCTTTGGAAGGAAATATACAATTCAATCAAAAGAGAAATAGTTTTAAATAAGTACAAAATTAATAAAAAGTTAGATTCTGAGAATGACTATGCAAAACAATTCAATGTCAATAGACACACTATAAGAAGAGCTTTTAAAGAACTTAAAGATGATAATTTAATATATTCAAAAAGAGGTCTTGGAGTATTTGTTAAATCATCAAAAATTAATTACTCAATTAGTAAAAACGTAAGATTTACTGAGAATATACTTCAAGAAAACCAATCAGTAAGAATTGAAATAAAAAGTTTTGATATTGCTGAATGCAATCCTTTTGAAAAAAAAGAACTCAACTTAAAAAAAAATGACAAAGTTACACGCATAAATAGCATAGGCTTTGTTAACAAGTCACCTTCTGTAATAACTTTCAGATCGATTCCTTATAAAAAATTTCCAAAATTTATTAATTATTTTGTTAAAAAACAATCAGTAACCAAAGCTTTTAATTTATTGAATATCAAACTAATTAAAAGATCAAAAACTCTAATCAATGCTGAAATTGCAGACAAAATAAAATCAAATTTATTAAATATAAATGAGGGAGAAGCACTATTAAAAACTACATCTGTTAATGTCGATTTTAAAAACAATCCTATAGAGTTAAGTGAAAGTTATTTTATTGGATCTAAAATTCAATTTTTAATAAAAAATTAGATTTTCTACCTTAGGTTTAAATTTCATATAACTTAAACAAAATTTAAAAGATTCATTAATAATATTTTAACATTTATTAAAGATTAGAGGGTTAATAAATTCCTCAAATGATTATTAAAAAAGTTAACAAATTTTTCGGTGATAATCATGCCGTTAAAAACGTTTCTTTTGAGGTTAACAAACCTCAAATGATAGGAATCATAGGTAGATCTGGGGCTGGTAAATCAACATTACTAAGAATTATAAATCGACTCACTGACGCAACAGATGGGTCGATTGAAATTGAAGGTCAAAATATTCTAGATTTAAAAAGTAAGGAAAAGAGATCATGGCAAAGAAACTGTGCAATGATTTTTCAACAATTTAATTTAGTCCCACGATTAGATGTTCTAACAAATGTAATATTAGGCAGATTAAATTATCAGGGCTCATTTAGAGCATCTTTAAAAATGTTTTCTCGAGATGAAAGAGCTGATGCTCTGATTTTACTCAATAACTTAGGTATGGCTAACACTGCCCTTCAAAGAGCTGAAACGTTATCTGGAGGTCAACAGCAACGTGTAGCTATATGTAGAGCATTAATGCAAAATCCTAAAATGATTTTGGCAGATGAACCTATAGCATCTTTAGACCCAATGAATGCTAGAATGGTTATGGAGTCACTAAGAAAAATTCATGATGAAAAAAATTTAACCGTCATTTCAAATCTTCATACTTTAGATACAGCAAAAACTTACTGTGACAGAATTATTGGTATGAAAGATGGTGCAATTGTCTTTGATGATTTACCAGAAAAATTGTCAGATAAACTTGCAAGAGAAATTTATGGAGCAGAAGCAGATGAAGCTTTTGAGCCACAAGTAACATCAACTGAGATTAGAACAAAAAATAAATTAAATGGTGATGTTGAAAAAGAATTTGCAACTGCATGAGGTCAATAACTCATCGTTACAAATAAGTCGTTAGACTAAAATTATAAAAAGGAGATAATTATGTTTAATAAACTAACAAGAGTTATTGCACTTTTGGCTATGATAATGTTTGCAACTCAGGCTAATGCAGTAACTTACACAGGTCCAAAAATGGACTTAAGTAAATACCAACCAGAATTTAGAGTTGGTTTTTTAGGTGACGAAGCAGCTCAAGATATTATCGCTAGAAATGAATGTTTCATTCCATATATTGAAGCAGCTTATGGTGTGCCAGCTAAATTCTTTACATTTAAAGACTATGCTGGAACTATGGAGTCAATGCTAGGTGGTAATCTAGATTATACATGGTTTGGTTCATCTGGATATGCAGGTATATATCTTAAAGACCCAACTGCTGTGGTACCAGTACTAACAAGAATGCAGCCAACTGGTGATATGGGTTACTACTCTGTTGCAGTAGCAACTAAATCATCTGGTATTAAATCAATGGCAGATCTTAAAGGCAAATCATTTGGTTGGGCTGACCCTAACTCTACATCAGGTTTTTTAATTCCATCAATTGAACTAAAAGCTATGGGTATGGATCCAGATACATATTTCTCAAAAACACAGTTTTCTGGAGGACATGAAAACAACGTATTAGCAGTAATGAATGGTGATATTGATGCTGGTGTAACATGGGTATCAGGTGTTGGTAGCTGGGAAGAAGGTTACTCATCAGGAAATTTAAGAAAAATGGTTGATAAAGGGATATTAAATATGGACGATATTGTTCAAATTTGGTCTTCTAAATTAATTCCAAATGGACCAATTGTAATGCCTACTTTTTTACCTGTTAGAGCACACCAAGTAATGATTGGTTTAAAGCAATGGATACACGAGAACGATCCAAAATGTAGCGAAAACGTTGCAAACGGGATTGTAAAAAAATGGGTTCCGGTGGATCATTCTTTTTACGAGTCAGTTGTAGCTGCAAGAAAAGCTAAAATTGAAGCGCAAAAAAATAATTAATTAAACCCCCTATAATTAGAGGCAAAGACTGTAAATCTTTGCCTCTGATTTATTTTTAAAAATTATGACAAAAGCCTTACCTGCCAACCTAGAACAAATTGAAGTTAATTTAAAAAAATTAACAAACCAGAGAACTAGGTCCTCGCTACTTGGAATTGCAATTCTAATATTAATTTTTTTTGGTGGTACCTTGGTATCGTTAGAAGCAAATGCAGGGTCTTTTGGAAGAGGTATAGCTAATTTTTTTAACTACCCTAGAGATTTATTTGTAGACACTTTTGAGATGGGATGGAAATATTGGCCAAGAGTTATTAAGTATATTCCTGAATTAATTATTACTTTAAATATTGCTTTATTTTCAACTTCTATAGGTTTTATTTTAGCAATTATATTTGCAATTTTTTCAAGTAGGAACCTAATTAGAAACAAAAGAGTTATTCAATTTACAAAATTTTTAATGGATGTGACAAGATCATTTCCAACATTAATAATAGCAATGGTGTTTTTATATCTAATGGGTAAATCATCTTTACCAGCTGTAATTGCTATAACAATACATACTGCTGGAGCACTTGGTAAATTATTTACAGAGGCTATAGAAAATTGTGATGGAAAACCTATTGAAGGTTTAAGTTCTGTTGGTGCAACTTGGACACAGAAGATAAGATTTTCAGTTCTTCCCCAGGTACTACCTTTGTTTTTAAGTTATGGAATATTGAGGTTAGAAATTAATGTTAGAGAATCTACAATATTAGGTTTTGTTGGTGCAGGTGGAATTGGAGAAATGTTAGCGGCTCTAATTCAGTGGAATTATGGAGCTGATGTTTTAGCGTGTATGTTCTTACTGGTTGGTACGATAATTGCATTAGATTATTTGTCTGCATATTGGAGACATAAATTAATTGGAGCAAATCAATGAGTTCTAGTTTAGCTATTCAAAGAGAAAATATTCGTAAATTATTTCCTGACACATTTAAACAAGCCAGAAAGAGTAGATTAAGAGGCCAAATAATTTTTTTTCTCGTCTTAGTATATTTAATAGTAGGTTTTTTTACTTTAGATGTTGTTGATATCCCAAAAAAATGGAAACCACAAAATGCTGCTATGTTTGTCTTAGACACATATGCACACAAAGATCATGTAACAATGAAATGGGAAAATCATGAGGATATTAAAATAGCTTTTGAAGGAAATTATAGAAGTGTTTATGGAAGAGATAATCTTGATAAATCAATTCCAGATTGGTTTTACAAAAATTCTGATAATGTTGGCAATGTAGTTGAGTTTAATAATAAAGGTAAGGCAATATTATACAAAGATAAAGTCGAGATTGTAAATTTTCCAAAATATGAGAGAGATTTTACCATAAAATTAAATTCTAATGGTAAACCTTACCTTGTAGGTTCAGAGGATTTGGTCATAGAAGATTTAAAAGGTTTTAGAATCACAGAAAATAGAGTTGAATTTAGACCAACTTTGTATGAGAGAATTCAAGTATATCCAAAAAAAGTTGAAATTCATCGTTACAGTATCGGATGGAAATATTTTTGGTTTGATTTCTCAAGTCCGTTAGAACCATATACCTTTTTCGAAGCACTAGGTTTGACTTTTTCTAATGAGAGAGTTGTTCCTGAAATGTCTAATTTAAAACTTTTCTTTACAGAAATTAAAGACAATGACGCATTTATGCACGGTAGAGTTTGGTGGGCTATGCTTGAAACAATTGTTATGGCTGTATTAGGGACAATGTTTGCTACAGTTATGGCTCTTCCCTTATCTTTTCTTGCGGCATACAACGTTACCCCAATTAAAACTCTGAGATTTATGTTGAGAAGATTATTTGATACTTTAAGAGGAATAGATTTTTTAATTTGGAGTTTAATATTTTTAAGAGCTTTTGGTCCAGGACCCTTCACTGGAATTTTTGCAATTGGTTTTACCGATACGGGTACTTTAGGTAAATTGTATTCTGAAGCAATTGAGAATACTGAGAAGAAACAACAAGAAGGAGTTGTATCTACGGGAGCTAATAAGTTTCTACAACATAGATTTGGTATAATTCCTCAAATACTTCCAATTTTTGTATCTCAATCCTTGTACTATTTAGAGTCAAATACTAGAGGTGCTGTAATTATAGGTGCAATGGGTGCAGGAGGAATTGGGTTACAATTTTTAGGTGCGCTAGCTACTGGAAATGATTTTGAAAATGTAGCCTACATGGCAATTTTAGTTTTAGCTGTTGTAATATTTATGGACAGATTATCTGCTTGGCTTAGAAGAATATTGATTGGATCTGATCAATTAATTGTAAGGTAAAAAAATTTCAAATAATTTTATCAAATATTTTAATAAAATTTTAATTTAAGAATCTAAAAAGATACAAATCTATTTTACCAGAATTTCCACCAAGGTTTTTCTTCTTTTGGTGTCTCATCATTGTCAACAATAACTTTAGCTACAGATGGATCCTCTCCATCTACTAATCCTGCTCTAGCGGTTGTTTTAGCGTCTTCTAATTTTAGTTTTGCTTCAAAAACTCTATTTTCATTACACAACTTCATGCCCTCTTTCATTAATGTTTCGGCTTCTAATGCATTTTCAGGACTTGATCTTGATATATCATTTTTAACAGTCGCTCTTAACATAAGTACACCAGGGTCTTCACAATTACCTATCTCATTTTTAAATGTATCCTCAGTATTTTGCGAGTAACTACTCCCAGCTTGTTGTTCTGTTATTTTTACGTGATTGTCAGCTTGAGCAAACGTGATTGTGGATAAAGTAAATATAAAAGAAAATAAAATTTTGTTCATAATATTTTTTTAACTTAGGTTTGTTAAATAAATGTTAAAGAAATAATAATTTTTATGAAATATTATCCAGCATTTTTAATAGGTATTTCTGTTACCTTTTGTTACAGCAGCTGTATGTACTTATTTTCAGCACTGTTATTAACTTGGGAAAATGAACTTGGTATTTCAAGAAACAATTTAACTTTTATTTACTCTCTTGGCCTTGTTTTACATAGCTTGTTGTTACCCATTCTTGGTAAGTTTGTTGATAAAAACCTTGGCTTTCAAATGATGTGGGCAAGTCCTATATTGTTAGGATTAAGTGTAATTTATCTATCATTAGCTAACACATATACTGAATTTTTAGTTGCTTGGTTGCTTGTAAGCGGAACCTCCGGTGGATGTCTTTATACAATGCTATTTAGTTTTATTACTATTAATTTAAAGTCAAAGGCCAAAACATCTATTGCAATAATTACTTTGTTTGCTGGATTTGCAAGCACATATACATTTCCTACCGCAACCTATTTAACAGAACAATATGATTGGAGGTTTACTGTATTGATTTTTGGATTATTAAACATATTGATTAGTTCACCAGCCAATTATTTTGGTTTCAAAAATATAATTAAAAAAGAGTTTAAAATAATTAAAAAACAAACTTATAAAAATTCCAGACTTCTAATAATACTTAAAGACAATAGATTTTGGTTATTTAGTTTTTCATTATTTGTTGTTGGATTTAATGCAGGTGCTATTACAACCCATATAATTCCAATGCTACAGGATAAAGGATTGAGTCTAGCACTAGCTGTGCTGACAGCTTCGATGTTTGGACCTGGACAGGTTTTGGGAAGAATTTTAGTTATGATATTTGGGGGAAATAAAGCAAATATAAAATTATTTGTAATTTGTTTTTACTCCCTCATACTTGGAACAATTTTTTTGTATTTCATAAATTTTAATCATTATTTAGCATTTTTATTTGTTTTGTTTAATAGTGCAGCATATGGAAGTATGGCTATTTTAAAACCTTTAGTTCAAAATGATGCTTTTGGTCAAAAAAACTTTGGTAATGTTCATGGTATTTTAGCCTTGCTATACATGATAGGGAGTATTTTGGGGCCATGGATAGGTTCCTTGATATGGAATGTAGGGGGATATGACTTGTTAATATTTATATTTTTTATATTGGCAATATTTGGAAACGTAACTGCAATTTTTCTAAACAAAAAAAAATTTATTTAAAACTGCTTTCTACATGTTTATAAAAAAAATTTATATTTGGAATTTCTAAATTTTTAACTTTAGCTAGATCATCATATTTCCTTAGTCTAACTGCATCTTGCATAAAAGGTTGTTTAATAAATTCGTTTGCCTCTTCTTCAGAAAAACTACCACCTTGAACATCCAAACTTCGTTTTGAAGCAATAGATAAAGTCTCATAATATCCTTTCTCATAATAAACTAAATATCTTTTAGCCGGTACATGCCCTTTAATTAGTCTTGTGACATCCTCTGGAAAAAATTTAGAAAGAAAAAGGGATCCTAAATTCTCATGCTTTTTATCTACTCCTTTTTTGATGGCTTCTTTATCATTATTAATTAAGTGACCAATATCATGGAATAGAGCTGCGGTGATGAAAAAATGGTTCTCATTATTTTTTTTTGCCAATAAAGCACATTGAATTGCGTGTTCGAATTGTGAAACTTTTTCATTTCCATATTGTTTGTCCGACCCAATATCTTCTATAATTTTAAATAAATTGATAATATTTGACTTAATATCCATTTTATTCTTTTAAATTACAAATGTTTCAGTTTTGTTACAATTTAGATTTAGTGTTCATTAAGTCTAGCAAAAATGATTTATAATAATAAAAGTTAATAATGAAAAAACTTTTATTTGTTTGTACTGGAAATTCTCATAGAAGTATATTAGCTGAAAGTGTGGTTAACAAATATCACAAGGATAGATTTATTGGTTATAGTGCAGGAAGCAAACCATCAGGTATAATTAATAAATATGTCATTAAGTATCTAAATGAAAATAATTTTGATACAAAAAATCTGTCATCAAAAAACTTTAACAAATTCTTGAATGAGAAAACATCATTTGATCAGGTGTTTACTGTATGTAACAATGCTAGCAATGAAGTTTGTCCAGTCTGGCCATCGCCTGAAAAGATAGTACATTGGGATATTGAAGATCCTGTTCATATCATTAATGAGTTAGAAAATAGTGATAAACCAAATAAAGAGGAATTGATTTCAACAGAAATACATAAAACTTATTCCAATTTAGAAACCAGAATAAATGATTGGATTAAAAACTATGAAAAATAGTAAAAAAAAAATAATTTATAGTGAATTCATAGGAAGTTGCTTCTTAGTAATGATAGTTGTTGGTTCAGGTATCATGGCTCAAAATCTTACCAACGATACTGCTGTTATGTTATTAGCAAATACAATTGCAACAGGAGCTGGTTTATTTGTTCTGATAACTGTATTTTCAGATATATCAGGAGCACATTTTAATCCATTTGTAACATTAAGTATGTTTTTTACAGGAAGATTAAAATCAAAATTAATTCATATTTATATCTTTTCACAAATATTAGGTTGCCTAGCAGGTGTAGGTTTAGCAAATTTTTTTTTTGAATTACCTATTTATGAGTTATCATCTAAAACAAGAGATGGAGTTTATATATTTGTTGCTGAAGTAGTAGCAACTTTTGGATTAATTTTAATTATATTTGGATCAATGAAAAGTGGAAAAGTTGTAACCGCTGCATGTGTCGGTTTTTACATTACAGCTGGATATTGGTTCACTTCATCAACTTCATTTGCAAATCCTGCTGTTGCAATAGCTAGAACTTTTACAGATACATTCACCGGAATAAATTATTTAAATACACCTTTCTTTATAATTGCAGAGCTATTAGGAGCACTGCTAGCAATATTTGTAATAAAAAAAATGCTTTTTACGAAATAATTTTATTTTCAATCTTTTCAATTATTTTCGGTAAATCCTTAATTGTATCAATTACGTAATGTGCGCCTATTTTCTTAAACTTATGAGAGATTTTTTTTCTAATTTTTAATTTTTCTTTGTCGGTTAATTTATTAAATTCATATTCATTTTTGCCAAATTCATTTCCAGAAAATATTACTCCTATTACCCACATTCCAGCATTTAATCCTTCTTGTAAACCAGGAATAGTATCATCTACTTTAATACAATTTGATCCCTTGGTTATATTTAAATCAGAAAAAATCCTATAAATTATTTCTGCAGAAGGTCTTCCAATTTTGGTGTAAGAAGAACTATATGATACATCAGGTATAAATCTTTGTTTTTTTAATTCCGGCAATATAACTTTTAGAATTTCTTCTGAATATCCAGTATTGACTCCTATTTTTATTTTTTTTTTTTTTATAAAATCTATAGTATTTTTACTTCCTGATATAAATTTTGAATGTTTCTTAATTATTTTTTTTAATTCTGGATTAAAAAGTTTAAACAATTTATCAATATCTTTATCTGTTGGTTTTGATTTAAATTTTTTT
This sequence comes from uncultured Pelagibacteraceae bacterium, assembly GCA_902611405.1. Classification (GTDB taxonomy): domain Bacteria; phylum Pseudomonadota; class Alphaproteobacteria; order Pelagibacterales; family Pelagibacteraceae; genus Pelagibacter. Next base: position 57,771 of record CACLZL010000006.1, on the reverse strand, counting down.
TTCCACTGTAAATTAATTATTCTTGTTGTTAGTAATGCTTTTATATGAGCTCGTTTTTCGATACCCATTGGTCCTATGGCTTGTTTTCGAGAAATTTTAATTCCAAACCTGTTAAATATTTCAATAAGAACTTGAGATGGTGCAAGGCTTCCAAAATCTATTAATGTACCTGCTAAATCAAATATTATTGCCTCTACTTTGGAATTTTTCATATGTTTTTTCGAATCTTTGATTTGAATTTAATAATTAAACTTAATTATAACTTTAATTGAGTAAAAACACTGATTTTATTGCAATTTTTTTAGATTTTAACTTTTTTTATTAATGTTACAAAAATATTACAAATTTATTACAGATGAAAAAAATACTTAATTTCTTATTGATAATTGCAACAGTATGTTTGAGTTCAGCGGCAAAAACAGATGAGTTAAACTTAAACAAACTTTTAAGTAAGTTAAAAGATTGTAATTCACAAAGTGAAGCAAAAATTTTAGAAAAAAGCATATGGAATTTGTGGGAAACACATCCATCTAATTTTCAATTAACTATTGATTTAAAAGAAGGCACAAGACTGGTTCAAAATGGAAATTATATAAAAGCATATGGGATTTTTAGTAAAATTATAGAAAAAGATCCTAATTGGGCTGAAGCTTGGAATAGACGTGCAACATCTTTATATTTTATGGGTAAGTATAAAAATTCACTTAACGATATTGATATGGTCTTAAAACTTGAAAGCAGACATTTTGGAGCTCTAATTGGAAAAGGACAAGTATACATGGAAATGAAAGAGTACGAAAAAGCCTATAATAGTTATTTAGAATCTTCATATATAAACCCAATGAATACTGACACAATATATCAAATAAACAAAGTTTCTAAATTAATTAAAGAAAAAACAATATAATAATTTTATCTGTAAAATATCTTTAATATTATTAAAATATAATAAGCTATGAATTTTTTAAAAAATATTAAGCTTACAAATAATATAACTTTAATTAATAAGCCCTTCAAAAAAAAAGAGTATTATCATTTCTTAAAAACATCTGATTTATCTTTGATGGTTGCGGAAATTAAGAAGAACGTTTTTATTGTAGTTAGTCAAAAAAGAATTCCAGTAAAAAAAATTACATATGAATTTCCATCTGGTATAATTGATAAAAGTGAAAAATCTATCGATGCTGCATGCCGAGAATTTTATGAAGAAACTGGTTACAAAATATTAGATAAACCAAGAAAAATATTCACTATAAACTGCGAACCAGGAAGATTAACAACCAAAATTCACTGCTATTATACAAAAAAAATAACTAAATTAAAAAAATCAGAGAAAGGCATAAAGACTTATTTAGTTTCTAAAGACAAAATAAATAAATTAATTTTTCAAAAAAAGTTTTGTAATGCATCTCATATCGCATCATTTTTAAAAGTTATTGAGGTGCCTACAAAGTAAGCACCTCAAAAAGAGAGAAATAAAAAACTATAAATTAAATTAATAGCTAAATATTGTCTTTTAGTAATGAAAATATTAAATCTAAATTAAATAAATATTAAATTAATTTGAATAAATAACTCGAGGCTCTAAAAATAATTCTCTCGCTAGTGCCTTGAATTTTTTAGTAACTTGCTTGGAGATAATTTCTTGATGTTGGGATGGAATTTTTAAAAAAACAGAATTTCCTCTTCGGTATAGTTTAAATTCTTCAAGGAATATTGTAGAGATAGAAGTTAAAGAATGGGCAAATCTTAATGCAGAACCTACCTGTTTACTTGAGAAGATTTCGTTGTTATTTAAAAAACTTAAATATTCAATTTTAGGATTATATTTAATACTGCAATACCTCCAATAGCAAGATAAAGCTATTTGTATTCTTTCTTTGTGGGACAGTCTTAATAAAGGTGTGTTTAATGTTTCTTGGAAAACTAATTCTGCTTTTTGAAAAGCACCTAAACCCCAATCCATATGGCTTAACACACAGGCTAGATTAAGTAATTTTTCATTGAAATGTTCATTTCCATCAAAAACTGGTTTTATAAAATCATAATACTTTTTAAAAGTTAATCCTAAATCTCCTCGTTTCTTAGAAATAAACTCTAATGATTTTTCAAAAACCTGAGTATCATCAACATTTTTAAAGTGATCTTTTGCTAACGACCCCTCTCTAATACCGCTGATAGAACATATTACATTTTTGGGATTTGTTACATTCATGATTTCACCTAAAATTATTGAACTGTAAGGCAAATATGGTGTTCTTGATTTAGATATATATTCAACTGTTTTAAGTTTTGCTTTATTAAAAGAAGAAATTTTTTCTACAAATTTTGATATCGTTTCGTAATTAACAGAATACTGATGAATAATATGAACCGGATGTTCATTTTGAAATAAATGTAATTTAAAAAGTGCTCTCCAAGTTCCACCAACTAAATACAAGTTTTCAAATTTCTTTTTTGACAACCATTTTTCATCTCTTAATAATTTTTTAATATACTTAGAAAGATTTCTTTTCTTTACAATAGGGTTATTAAGCAATCTTAAAACACCTAGAGGTAAAGAGGTTTTATTTGTAATATCTCCATTTTCTACTCTAGCTAATTCTAAACTACCACCACCTAAATCTGCTACTAATCCATCTACATTGTCAAATCCAATTTTAACTCCTTCAGCTGAACATAAGGCTTCTTCTTCACCACTTAAAATTTCAATTTTTTTTTTAAATAATCTTTCTATATTTTCAACAAAAGGTTGAGCATCAGTAGCTTCCCTTAATACAGCTGTAGCAATAATTTTTACATTGGAAATTTTTGAAACGTTTAATATTTCAGAAAATCTTTTTAAAATACGATAAGCATATTCAACACCAGATTTGTGGAGCTTACGTGATTTATCTAAATTTTTTCCTAATTCACAGACCGCTTTTTCATTAAAAAAAGGCACTCTTGATGAACTAAAATCATCATAAATTAGCATTCTTATTGAATTAGAACCAATATCAATTACAGCCAGTTTAGCTTGTTTTAATTTTAAATTCTGCTTGTTTTTAAATACTTTTATTTCCACTTTTAATTAATCTCAAATTTAATTTTTTTGGTTTTAAATTTAATTTAGCCTTTCCTCTTCCAGATAAACTAGGATTATTCATAAAATAATCATGAGCTGAAAAAGAATCGTTTCCACTATATTTAATTTTTTTATAATTTCCATTCATATCAAGCATCCAGCTTTGACTCTGATCTAAATAATTAGCTAGCATAATTTGATCAAGAACTTGTTCATGAACAGTTTGATTTTCAATTGGAACTAGAAGTTCAACTCTTCGGTTTAAATTTCTTGGCATTAGGTCAGCTGATGAAATATAAACTTTAGCTTCTCTGCTTGGCATAGAATTTCCATTTGCAAAGCAATAAATTCTTGAGTGCTCCAAAAATCTTCCAATAATACTTTTGACAATTATATTTTCTGATCTGTTTTTAATTCCAGGCCTCAAACAACAAACTCCTCTAACAAATAAAAATATTTTTACACCGGCGTTTGAGGCTTCATAGAATTTATCAATTATATTTGGATCAACTAAAGAATTCATTTTGGCCCATATTTCAGCATCTTTACCTTTTTTAGCGTTAGAAATCTCGTGCTCAATACAATTGTTTAAGGTATCTCTAAGATTAACAGGGGATATAGATATTTTATTAAGATTTCGAGGTTTCGCATATCCAGTTACATAATTAAAAAATTTTTCAACATCAGAAGCTAATTTTTTATCTGTACTAAACAATGACAAATCGGTATAAATTTTTGCATTAACAGGGTGATAATTCCCTGTTCCTAAATGAATATAAGTTTGAATTTTACCATGTTCCCTTCTTAAGATTAAAGATGATTTTGCATGTGTTTTATATTTTGCAAATCCATAGACAATTTGGACACCTGCTTTTTCTAAACTTCTTGAAAGCTGTATGTTTGCTTCCTCATCAAATCTTGCTTTAATTTCTATTAAAGCGGTTACAGTTTTTCCATTTTCAGCTGCTGATATTAAAGTTTTAACAATTGGAGAATCTAAGGTGGTTCTATACAAAGTCTGTTTTATAGCGATTACTTTATTATCATGAGCAGCCTGATTCAAAAACTCGATTACGGCATCAAAAGTCTCAAATGGATGGTGAACAATTAAATCTTTTTTTTTAATAGTATCAAAAAAATTATTATTAAATTCTTTTAATCTTTCAACTTCTCTTGGATTAAAATGTTTAAATCTTAATTTTGGATTTTTAATTTTGCAAATTTGATCAATATCTTGAATTCCTACAAGTCCTTCTACTTCATATATGTAATCAGAATTAACAAGTAGTTTGTTTGTAATAAAGTTAACTAATTCTTTATTACTGTTTCTTAATATTTCTAACCGAACAATATCACCTGTTCTTCTTCTTTTAAGTGCTAATTCAAAAGATCTTACCAAATCTTCAGCTTCTTCTTGAATTTCAACATCACTATCCCTAATAACTCTAAATAACATTTTCATTTCCAAATCATGATCAGGGAATATTTCTGATGCAAAAAAATTTATGACATCATCAATAATGACAAATTTTTTAAAATTTTTACCAGTGTCAATTTCAATAAATCTAGGTAAAGCTTTAGGGATAACGATTATAGAATTTAAAACTCTTTTTTTATTCTTCTTTTTTAATTTCATGACAAGGGCTCTCCCTTGATTTACAATAAAAGGAAATGGATGAGCAGGATCTATTGCGGATGGTGTTAGTAATGGGTATATCTCTTCATTAAAAATTTGTAACAGTTTCTTTTGATCTGCTTTTTTAAGATTTTCAGGTCTTGTCAAACGTATATTTACTTTTTGTAATTGAGATATTAGATTTTTATAAATTTTGTTTTGCTTATTAAGTAAAGTTTTAGTTTCTATCACAACTTCATTCATTTGCTCATCTGGAGTTAAACCATCAGAGCTTAGAGATTCTACTTCTTGTTTTATTTGGCTATATAGTCCTGCAACACGAACCATGAAAAATTCGTCTAAATTTGAACCAGCTATTGATAAAAATTTTACTCTTTCATAAAGAGGGTTTTCTATGTTTTGGGCCTCTAAAAGTACTCTTTCATTAAATTTAAGCCAAGATAGTTCTCTGTTAATATATTTAGATTTTAGCTCTTCTTTGTCTTGTTTTTTTAATGCAGTCATATATTTACGCCTTATGCTCGAATTATACGTCATGCGACATGCAAAATCTAGTTGGGAAGATATAAATTTAGAAGACTACAAGCGACCTTTAAATAAGCGTGGAAAGAAAAATGCTAAAATGATTTGTGAATTTTTTGTTAAAAAAAAATATTATTTTGACTACATACTGGTTTCATCATCAAAAAGAACAGTGAAAACATTAAAAATCTTGTTAAAAAAAATTGATAAACCTAAAAAAATTATTTCAACAAAAAAACTGTATCTAACAAGTGAAGATAAAATTATCAATATTATAAAAAAAATACCTAAAAAATTTAAATCAGTTCTGTTAATAAACCACGAGCCTACTGTAAGAAATCTTGTCAGGCTTGTAAGTAAAAATCAAAACAGTAATCATTTTAAATTATTGAATTATAAATTTCCTACTGCTGCATTTGCAAAAATTAATTTTAATTTTAATAGTTGGAATCACATAGATAAAAAAGGATTGATTAAAGAGTTTATCAGACCCAAAGACCTTCAAGATTCTAAAGAATAACCAGCTGATCTAACTGTTCTAATTAATGGCTTAGTATTTTCAATATTTATTGCTTGTCTAAGTCTTCTTATATGAACATCAACAGTTCTTGACTCTACATAAATATTTTCTCCCCAAACATTATTCAGGAGCTGCTCACGCGAATAAACTCTTTTTGGATTTTTAATAAAAAAATCAAGTAGTTTAAATTCTGTAGGTCCTAATGAAATTTCAGTATTATTTCTGTATACACGTTTAGTAATTCTATCTATTTTTAAATCTGTAAACTCAACAACATCAACTGAAGACTGTGGTTTTGATCTTCTAAGAAGTGATTTTATTCTTGCGTTCAATTCTTTTTGACTAAATGGTTTGGTTACATAATCATCCGCACCTGTATCGAATGCTTTTAATTTATCTTCCTCTTCACCTTTTGCTGTAAGCATTATTATTGGGATGTCATTAAACTTTTTATCTTTTTTTAAATTTTTACAGATATCAACACCTGATAAGTCTGGAAGCATCCAGTCCATTAAAATTAGATCAGGTTGCTTGTCTTTAATTTGTTTGAGCGCTTCCTCTCCATTTTCACAGAAGCTAACTTTATGACCTTCTTTCTCTAAGTTATATTTTAAAAGAGTAACTATAGAGGTTTCATCTTCAGCTATAAAAACATGAGCTGACATTTATTACTTTTCTCCTGTTACTATTGGCTCTGTTCCTTTTGGACGATCGCCTTCTAAATATTCACCAGTAACTAAAAAATAAACTTGTTCTGCAACATTGGTAGTATGATCACCAATTCTTTCAATATTTTTAGTTACAAAAAGTAAATGGGTGCCGTCTTCTAAATTTTTTTCGTTATCTTTTAAATAACTAATTACTTCATTCATACATAAGTTAGTTAGATCATCAATTTGCTCATCACTTTCCCAAACTTTTATTGCTACAGCAGATGATCTTTCTAAATATGCATCTAGAACTGCTTTTAGTTGTTTTTGAACATTTGTTGATACTCTAATAAGCGCATCAACTAGATTTTTTGGCAAATTTTCATTTAATAAAAGAGTTCTCTTAGAAATATTTTTTGCTAGGTCTCCTATCCTCTCAAGGTCAGAAGAAATTTTTAAGGCCGTAACTGTTTCACGAAGGTCTATCGCCATTGGTTGTCTTAAGGCGATTAGATTTACTACTTGTTGCTCTATCATTGTTTCAATTTTATCAATTTTTTCATCCTCTTGAATAACACTCTCGGCATTATCACTATTTCTTGTAGTAATAGCTTGAATAGCTTTACCTAGAGCCTCTTCACAAAATCCACCCATTTTAATTATATTGCTGTTTAAATTTTTAAGCTCTTCTTCGTAAGACTTAACTGTGTGCGGTGCTTCAGTCATTATCCAAACCTCCCTGTTATATAATCCTGAGTTTGTTGTTGGTCAGGATTCTTAAATATCTTATCAGTAGAACCAACCTCAATCAATTTACCCAAGTGAAAAAACCCTGTTTGTTGTGATACACGTGCCGCTTGTGACATTGAGTGAGTTACAATAACAATGGTATGTTCTTTTTTCAGTTCATCAATTAATTCCTCTATTTGTGCTGTTGCAATAGGGTCTAATGCTGAACATGGTTCATCCATTAAAATTACCTCAGGTTTTACTGAAATAGCTCTAGCTATACATAGTCTTTGTTGCTGACCACCTGATAAACCTGTTCCAGGTTCATTAAGTCGATCTTTAACTTCGTTCCAAAGAGCTGCCTTTTTTAAACTATCTTCTACGATTTGATCAAGCTCATCCTTTGACTGAGCCATACCATGGATTTCAGGTCCATAAGAAATATTTTCATATAAAGTTTTAGGAAATGGATTAGGTTTTTGAAAAACCATTCCAATTTTTTCTCTCAATCTAACAACATCAGTACCTTTTTGATTAATATTGTAATCGTTTATTTTGATTTCTCCTTCAACTTTGCAGATTTCAATAACATCGTTCATTCTATTTAAGCATCTTAAAAAAGTAGATTTACCGCAACCAGATGGACCAATTAAAGCTGTCACTTGTTTTTCTTGAATATCCATATTGATATCAAAGAGAGCTTGTTTTTCTCCATAAAAAACATTTACATTTTTTGCTTCTATTTTATTCATATTTTAGTTCCATTTCTTTTCAAATTTATGTCGTATCATTTGTGCTGCTAAGTTCATTAATACTAAAAATATCAACAAGACCATTATACAAGCTGATACTTTTTCAACAAAACCTCTTTCAGCACTTTCAGCCCAAATATAAATTTGAACTGGTAAAGAGGCAGCTGGATCCATGGGAGAACCTGGAATAGTATTAACAAATGCAACCATTCCAATTAAAATCAAAGGTGCAGTTTCACCTAAAGCTTGAGCAAGACCAATTATTGTTCCAGATAATGTGCCTGGTAAAGATAATGGAACTGTATGGTGAAGAGTTGTTTGCATTCGACTAGCTCCCATTGCAAGGGCGGCTTCTCTTATACTTGGTGGTACAGCTTTCAAAGATGCTCTAGCCGCTATAATGATCGTAGGTAAGGTCATTAAGGACAACGTTATTCCACCAACCAAAGGAGTAGATCTAGGTAAACCAAACACCGCAAGTAACACACCAAGACCCAATAATCCAAATACTATTGATGGTACTGCTGCTAAATTATTAATATTAACCTCAATAAAATCTGTAAGTCGATTTTTTGGTGCAAATTCCTCTAAATAAATTGCAGCTAGTAATGCAACTGGGAATGATACAGCTAAACAAACTAATATACTAAACAATGAACCCATGAATGAACTTGCAATACCAGCCAATTCCGCTTCTCTTGAGTCTGCGTTGGTAAAAAAGCTAAAATTAAAATTACTTTCAACTTTTCCTTCAGCATTTAATTTATCAAAAATTTTTAACTGATAATCAGTAACTCGTCTTCGTTCCTCTGGTAATTCCCTTGGATAATTTCCCTTAAAGACCTGATCCAGATCATCAGATGCTGTCAACTTAACTTCAACAATTTTTCCAAAATCATCTGGATTTGAAAGAATGTGATATTTTATTTCTTCTTCAAATATAAAAGCAAACATTCTTTTGATATCTGTAATTTGATCTTCGTTAGCGTTTTGATCTAATGCAGCAAAACTTTCAATACCGACATCAAAGTACTCAGAATCTTCAAGATCTTGAATTGAGGGTTTTTGATCTGCATCTAAATACATGAATTCAGGATCGTAATTTATAGGAATTGTTATCCAAGTTTTTTGAAATGCTGTATAGCCAGTAGAAAAAATTTTAAACAAAAATACAGCTAAAAACAATAAAGCTAAAACTATTGCTGATTTACCGTAAAATTGAAAACGCTTTTCTGATTTGTATCTTTTGTTTAGAAATTCTTCTCTATTAATCATATTTTTCTCTATATTTTTTAACAACTGATAAAGCTATTACGTTTAAAATTAATGTAACAACGAATAATGTAAGTCCTAATGCAAAAGCTGCTTGTGTTTTAGGATCTTCAAATTGTTGATCTCCAATTAGTATAACTACAATTTGTGCGGTTATAGTTGATGTAGATTCTAAAGGGTTTAAAGTTAAGTTTGCAGCTAAACCTGATGCCATAACAACAATCATAGTTTCACCAATGGCTCTTGATACTGCTAAAAGAATAGCGCCAACTATACCCGGTAATGCTGCAGGAAAAATTACTCTTTTGATAGTTTCAGATTTTGTTGCACCCATCGCATAACTACCATCTCTTAAACTTTGAGGTACACTATTTATTACATCGTCACTCAGACTTGATACAAATGGTATAATCATCACTCCCATAACTGCTCCTGCTGCAAGAGCGCTTTCTGCAGAGACATCTAAGCCAACGGCATTACCAATATCTTTTAAAAAAGGACCAACTGTTAAAGCTGCAAAGAAACCATAAACTACCGTCGGTATACCTGCTAATATTTCAATAATTGGTTTTGCAAATTGTCTAAATTTTTTTGACGCATACTCAGCAAGATAAATTCCACTTAACAATCCTATAGGAATTGCAACACACATAGCAATAAATGCTATAAAAAAAGTACCAGCAAAAACTGGTACTGCACCAAATGTATTGCTATACATTGATGGATCTAAAGCTTCACTAGCGTCTCTAACAAAAGCTTTTGCTGGATACCAATGCATTCCAAACAAATAATCAAAAAATGGAATAATTTTAAAAAATTCAATTGTCTGAAATAAAAGTGAAAAAACAATTCCAACAGTAGTTAAAATTGCGCCTAATGATGCAAAGAAAAATAACCATTGTAAAAAAATTTCTACAGGTTCTCTTGTTCGTGAATTTTTTGATAGTCTATTATAAGCATATGCAATCGAAGCAATCAGCAAACATAACACAATAACTGCTTTAGAGGCTGAAGCTGTACTTCTAAGTGATGCATATTTATTTGCCGCTCCTTGTAGTGCTGTAGTGACCTCTCCACTAAATTGTCCTCTTGAAAGTGACTTAGCTTTTTCAAATATAAGATTTAGTTCTCCTTCTAATAATCCTTGATCACTAAAATATTGTAAAACTATATATTTTACTACGGTTGGTTCAAAAACAGACCATAATGAAAAAATAATAAATGCAGGAGCTGCGCACCATATTGCTAAATAATAACCATAAAATCTCGGTAACGCTGTAAGTCTTGTATTTGTGGATCTTATGGCTAATGCTTTTTTACGGCCGAAAAAATAACTCGATAACGCTAGTAGGACGATGGTTAAGAATATTATCGAGTTCATTATGTAGATTTAATCTTGTATTAAAAAAAAGGCCCTAATGAAAGGGCCTTTTTAAATTTGTTAACAAATCAAAATTACTCGCTCATTGCTACAAGATCTATAGCGTTATCTCTTGTAGTTCTGTACATTGCTTTATCCAATGGTACTAAACCAATGTCAGCTAAGTAACCTCTTTTTCCAATTGTTCCAGTTTTTGTAAATTCTTTTACAAATTCATGTAAACCTGGAATTACACCTACGTGAGCTTTTTTCACATAGAAGAATAAAGGTCTTGCAACTGCATAGCTATAATCTTGAATAGACTCTAATGAAGGTTGTCCTCCATCAATACTTGCTGCTTGTAATTTATCTTTAGCTGCTAAGTAATAACTAAAACCGAAGAAACCAAACATATCTTTATCTTCAACTAGTTTTTGAATGATTAAGCTATCGTTTTCTCCAACTTCAATTGCTAATCCATCTTCTCTGTAAAGTTTTTGAGGTTTTTTGTATTTTTTATTTCCAGCTTCAAAACCAGCTTTATAAAGAGCTTTAGCCTCTTTAGTCATACCTTTTTTCATTACTAAAGAATTCCAAGCATCTCTTGTTCCAGAAGTTCCTGGAGGAATCATTACTTTAATTGGCTTATTTGGTAAGCTTGAATCGATCTCATTCCAGTTTTTGTAAATGTTATCAACTAATTTACCATCAACAACTGTATGTTTAGCAAGTGCTAAATACAAATGTTCTTTTGTAAAGTTAACTGGCTCTGCATCTAAACTGTAAGCTAATGTTATACCGTCGTTACCAATAATAATTTCTACAATATCAGTAATACCATTTTTTGCACAAAGAGCTTTTTCTTTATCTTTCATAGCTCTTGAAGCGTTAGTGATATCAGGGTGAGCTTCACCTACACCTGCGCAAAATAATTTAGCTCCACCACCTGTTCCAGTTGACTCGATGATAGGAGTTTTAAATCCTTGTTTACCGAATCTCTCAGCAACTACTGTTGCGTATGGGAATACAGTTGAAGAACCAACGATTGTAATTTGATCTCTCGCTTGTGACGTTACAGTACTTAGAGCAAGCACTAAAAACGAAGCAAGGATAGTAGTTAGTTTTTTCATTGATATTTCCTTTCGTAATTAAATTTAATCAACGACTCGCTTATTAGATTTGAATGTGGATGTTAATATTACAGATTTGTTACAGTTTTGTTAAAAACCTAACTTTTTAATTGAAATTTTTAGTTACAACAATTGTATCAAAATCATCAGCAAGACTTCCTTTGCAATTGATGGGGCTAACACCTTCTTTAAAAGCAAGCTCATTTGAAGGTCTTAAAGTAACTTCTAGTTGTATCATTGATACTAGTTCTTTAATCTTTTTATGCTCATATTTCCATGAAGGCCAGCTTGTAGGAGTTGAAAACGTTGAAACGACATAAGATGAGGCTCTTGAAAAATTATAATTACTCTCGTTTTGATTTCTTAACAGATGATCTCTTACAGAAAAAAAAATATTCTTACATCTGTACATATCTGAAAAATAGTTAGTTTTTGTTAATGTTTCGCTCATTGGTACAGACACAATTAAATCAATTGTATTTCTCCAAAGTGATGAAACTACATCAGTATAAACATCAGAAATTTCAATTTCTTTATCAGGAAAATGCTTTTGAACTTGTGGTATCGCTGATTTCATATCCTCTTGTAATCTAAAAATACCAATATCGAATACAGTTAATTGCTGATTTCTTAAAATTGTAGAAATATCTGATGATATACTTTTAGTAATCATCGACATCAAAACAAATATAATAATTAAAATACCATTTAATACTTTAACCATATTAAAATTTTAATTTAACCAGGATGCAAATCAATAAAAGATTTGTTAAATATTTAGTCAATAAAGGTTAATTTTAAACAATTTTTTTAATTAGTTAATTTGTTGGAAGATAAATTTTAATTTCAGTACCATCATTAATTTTACTTAGAATCTCATAATCTCCCCTATGTTGAGCAATTATGTGTTTCATTATAGCTAAACCTAATCCTGTACCACCAACTTTTTTACTTTTTTCTGTGTCAACCCTAAAAAATCTTTCTGTTATTCTTGGAATTAAATCTTGAGGAATACCTATGCCTTCGTCTTTAATACAAATTAACATATTTTTACCAATTAATTTACCCTCACTATTTTGACTTTTGACATAAATATTTTTTTCATCATTAGAGTATTTAATTGCATTATCAATTAAATTTGAAAATACAGTTAACAATTTATCATTATCACCAAAAACTAAAGTTGGTTCAATAAGCTCAATATGTAAATTAATTTTCTTTTTTTTAAGAATTAATTCAAAGTTACTTTTAATATTTGTAAAAATATCATTTAAGTTCACAATTTTGTTTGGCTTAATATGTTCTTCTAATTCTATTCTACTTAAAATCAATAAATCATTAATAAGGTTTTCCATTCTAAAAACCTGATCAGACATAATCTTCATAAACTTTTTTTGTGCAACTTTATCATCTGAAGCTGGTCCAAGAATAGTTTCTAAAGAACCTTTAATTGAAACCAAAGGAGTTCTTAGCTCGTGACTAACATTAGCAACAAAGTCAGTTTTTAATTTTTGTGCTTTAGTTATTTCTGTAAAATCTTTAAGAAATAAAACAACAGAATCTGTCTCTGGAAATAAATGAGTAGGACCAGGAATAATATAAATTTTATACAATTGATATGATGGTAAATTAATTTCAACATTCACATATTTTGTTACCTGATCTTTAATAGCTTCATCAATTGTTTCTAATAATTTTGTATCTCTTATTACACTTGATATATTTTTATCAATTAAATTTTCGCCAAACCGTTGTTTTGCACTTTTGTTTAAATATTTAATTAAATTATATTTATCTAAAGCAAAAAATTGATCTTCCAATTCCTCAATTATTACACGTTTACCTAAATCGTCTTTGTTTGTTTTATTGATAGTGGGAGCAGTATTTATTGGTTTAATATTTTTTTTAATTAAGAGGTAAAATAGTACGATTATTATAATTAACAGAAAATAAATAATAAAATCCATACTATTTTAATGTAACAAATTTGAAATAATTTTTTAACTTTAAATACATGTGAATCTTTTATCAAAGTTTCATGACAATAAACAATATATTAAGAAAAAATAATATTACTAAAAAATTTAATATTAATACTCATGATTTTTTTAAACCTGTTTTTGATGTTAAGCTAGCTGAAAGCAGAAGTGAGATCAAACTTGCTCAAAAACTCAGATACAAAGTTTTTTTTTCAGAAAGGATACACAGTCCTATATTAAATATTGGAAATTTTAGGAGGGATTCTGATAAATTTGATAATTATGCAGACCATATAATTGTTAAATTTAGAAAAAATAAATTTTCAAAAACTAGAGTAATTGGCACCTATCGTTTACTTAAACAATCTGTAGCAGAAAAAAAATCAGGTTTTTATAGTTGCGATGAATTTAATCTAGACAATCTATTGAATTCAAAAATTTATAACAACATGCTTGAATTAAGTCGTTCATGTATATCTCAAAAATTTAGAAATAAAAATGTACTAAAATTAATGTGGAATGAAATATATCGTTATATTAATAAAAATAATATAGATGCTTTATTTGGCACAGCTAGTTTTTTAGACACTAATATTAATAAGATTGAGGATCAGTTAATTTATCTAAATAATAACCACAAAATGTCAGATAATATTAAAGTTAATGCATTAGCAAATTATAAAGTCAAAGTTGATTATGAAAAACCAATTGACATAAATCTTAAATTGGTTTCAAAGCTGCCAACCTTAATTAAAGCTTACTTAAAATTTAATGCATCAATTGGGGAAGGCGCAGTAGTAGACAACAGGTTTAAAACAACCGATGTTTTTGTTTTTTTACCTATTGAAGAAATAAGCAAAGATTATGTTAATAAAATTATAGATTGATGGAAAAAATTTTTAATAAAATATCTAAAGTTGATGAAATAAAATCTTTGTATAAAATTAATTATGTAGATTTAAAAGAGTCATCAAATTTTTGGAAAAAAACATTAGATATTTTAAATATCGATTACTACGCAGAAAATATAACCAATATTCCAAAAACAGGTTCGGCTATAGTTGTTGCTAATCATCCTTTTGGATTATTAGATGGATTAATAATTTGTTCTATAATTTGTGATATCAGAAAAGATTATAAAATTTTAATTAATGAAGAAGTGTCACAAATTGATCAAATAAGAGAATATTTGTTACCAATAAAATTTTCTAGTGTTACAGCAGATATTAAAAAAAACATAATTACTAAAAAAAAAGCAATTGAACATTTAAATTCAAATGGAATTTTAATTACTTTTCCCTCGGGAGAAGTTGCTACTTCTTCATTAATTTTTAATGAAGCTAATGAAAGAGAATGGAAGCCTTTAATAGGCTCTATAATTAATAAAACAAAAGCAGATATTGTTCCTGTTCGTTTTTTTGGGAAGAATAGTTTATTTTTTCACACAATAGGCTTTATAAACAATAATCTAAGAAGAGTTTTATTCATTAGAGAGCTTTTTAATAAAAAAAACAAAAAATTTAATCTAAGTATTGGAAAAAGAATTACTTTACTTCAAAAAGAAAAACTGAGTAACAGGCAAATAGTTGAGAAACTTAGATCAATTGTATTAAATATTAATTAGGTGATATATTGTTATAAAATATCTTTGCTGTTTCTTCCCAACTATATTTTTTAGCAAATTCTAGACAATCTTCTCTATTTACCTTAAGTGCCTTAAGTGCGGAGGTTTTAAGGTCTTGATCTAATGTATCTATTTTAGACCCACCTAAAATATCCTTAGGACCAGGAACTGGATATGCAGCCACAGGTGTTCCACAATTTAAAGACTCCAAAACCACAATACCAAAAGTATCGGTTTTGCTAGGGAATACAAAAACGTCTGATGATGCAAAATGAGATGCTAATTCTCCATTGGTTTTTTCACCTAAAAAAATGTCATTTGGAAATTTTTTTTTCAAATTGTTCAAGTCTGGACCTTTTCCAATAATAACCTTTGTACCTTCAAGATCTAAATCTAAAAATGCTTTAATATTTTTTTCAACTGCAACCCTACCAACATATATCCATATAGGTCTTTTATAAGGTAAATCTCTTTTAATTGGATTTTTAAAAGCACCATGGTTACCACCCCTAGTCCATGTAACCATTTTATTATTATCAACACCTAATGCAACAAGCTCTTCTCGCATGGATTCTGTTGTCACTAAAATTCTTTCAGCTTTGTTGTGGAAATTACATAAAAATTTTTCTGACCATTTAGCTGGAATGATAGGCATATAAAGTTTCATGTATTTATCAAATCTAGTATGAAAGCTTGTTGTAAATTTTAAACCTTTTTTAATACAATGTCTTCTTGCCATAAAACCAAGAGGTCCTTCTGTAGCAATATGTATTGCATCAGGTTTTATTGAATTTATTAAATTACTTACACGAGGCCAAACATTTAATGACAATCTAATTTCATTATATTTGGGCATCGGTACAGTAAGAAATTGTTGAGGAGTAATGTATTCAATTGTGTGACCTTGAGATTTTAATATTTCTCCAGTTTCGTGCAAAGTTCTAACTACACCATTCACTTGAGGATAATATGCATCTGTTACGATTAGAATTTTCACGCTTATGAAGCTCGCTTTAAATCTTCTACGTTATCTTTTTTATCTATTTCTTTTTTCTCTTTGTCCTCTGTTACGAATTCTTTCCTAACATTATCCCAATAAATAATTTCAAATGTTCCATCATATTTCTCTGCTAAAGCAGTGCAGGACTCTACCCAGTCCCCACAGTTTAAATAATTAATTCCATCAAAATTTTGATCTTCAGCATGATGAATATGTCCACAAATTATACCATCATATTTTTTTCTTTTAGCATACTCTGAAACTGTTCTTTCATATTCACCTATATATTTAACTGCATTCTTAACTTTATATTTTAAAAATTTTGCTAGAGACCAGTAGCTTTTTCCTCTTAATTTTCTGAAGAAATTTATCACAATATTTAATCTAAGTAATGCTCCGTATGCAATTGATCCCAACTTAGATAACCATTTTGCATATTTCATTACACCGTCCCAAGCATCACCATGGACTACAAGATATTTTTTTCCAAGCTGAGTTTCGTGAATAACCCTGTTAACAATATTGATATCTCCAAAATGCATTGGTATAAATTTTCTAAAAACCTCGTCGTGATTTCCAATTATATAAAATACTTTAGTACCGTGCCTTGCTTTTCTTAAAATTTTTTGGATTACGTCATTGTGTTGTTGAGGCCAATAAAAGGTTTTCTGCATAGCCCACACATCAATAATGTCTCCTACAAGATATAAATTTTCAGACCTTGAAAATTTAAAAAACTCTAGCAATTTATTAGCCTGACACCCTTTAGTACCTAAATGGACATCAGATATAAATAAGCTTTTGTAAGTTATTAAAGATTTTTTTAATTCCATATTTTCTTGTTTAAATTATTGATTCTATTATAAGTAGAATCATTTACTCAATACTACATTTTTATGTTACACTTTTATTAAATATGAAATTTTGTCTAATATATAATAAGAAATCAGCAGGTGGAAGAAAGTCAAAATTTATCAAAAAAATACTTGAAGAAATATCGAATCACCACAAAGTTGATTTATTTGAAACATCGAGTGAGTCTGAAGCCTCTGAAATAATAAAAAACTTTGAGATAAACAAATACGATAGATTGTTAGTTGCAGGTGGAGATGGCTCTGTTTCTTTTGCAATTAATGAATTAATAAAAAATAATTTCAATCTCCCTGAGAATTTTGCAATTGGATATATTCCAGCTGGTACAGCTAATATTTTGCAAGCAGAATTAGGTATGACCAAAAATATAAAACATATAGCTAATACACTTACTTCAAATAATTATGACAAAACATGTTTGGTTAAAATTAATGACAAGCATTTTATTTTAATGGCAGGTATTGGATGGGACGCTCAAATTGTAAATTCAATTGACTCTTATTTAAAGAAAATTCTAGGAAAAGTTATTTTCGGTATAAAAGGTTTCCAAAAATTTTTATCAATGAATAATAAAAAAATTAAAGTGTCGATAGATAAAAAAGATATATTCGCTGATTGGGTTCTTTGCTCAAATAGCAAATACTATGCTGGGCACCATAAAATTACCGATACAGATATATTTGATAAAAAATTTACTACCTATATTTTTAAGGATCTCAAAAGATATAAATTACTTTATTATATTTATTTAATAGCTGTATATGGAAATTTGAATAAATCTAAATCTGTGATTACAGTAAATGTAGATGAAATTAAGTTTGACGGTTTGGGGAATAGTATTCCTGTACAAATTGATGGTGATAATTTCGGTGAGCACAAAAAAATAACTATTTCGTCTTCAAAACAAGAATTTAACATTCTAAAAGCAGCTTAAATATTTCATTTACTTAATTTTGATAGTTTGCGATAATAAATTATTAAATTGATACAATTGGAGGTTGAGATGAAAAAAAAACTTAAAAACTTTGCAAAAAAGAAACAAAAAATTAGTAAATCAATTAATAAGTTCAAAAATAAGATAAATTTAAAAGAAAAAAAGCTATCTAAAATTAATATAAAAATTGCAAGTTTAGAAAAAAAAGCTGCTGAAAAAAGAGCAAAAAAAATAGCTAAGAAACAAGCTAGTGAAACCTCAGCATCTGTAAATAATTAATATCTAAATTCGGCTTTCTCTCTTCTCAATTATGAAAAGAGAGAAAGTAGTTAATTAACAAAATTTATAAAAATTAGGGAAGAATAATTGATTATTAAAATATAAATTTTGTAAGCAATTTTTAGATAATTTTAATTACAGAAATATTTATCTAATATTACAATTCAGTTAATTTAACGAACTCTTCCATAAACATCTTGATATCTTACAATATCACTTTCTTTCAAAATTGAGCCAACTTGAGCTTCGACAATTTTAACTGGTTTTTTTCCTGGATTTTGAACTCTATGAATGGCCTCTAATGGAATAAATATATGTTCACCAGGTTTTTTATTTATAATATCCTTATTAAGTGTTATTTTGGCATTACCTTGTGTAACTAACCAATGTTCAGCTCTATGATGATGTTTTTGTAAACTTAGAATGCCTTTTGGTTTTACATATAACTCTTTAATTAAAAACTCTTTTCCCTCAAATAAATTCGTGTATCTGCCCCATGGACGGTAATAGACATTTTTTTTCTTAATATATTTGTTTTTATTTTTGTCATACATCTTCAGAATTTCTTTCCAACTACCAAGATCTGACCAAGGAATGTCTAATTTGATAGCGTTAATTTGTTTGGTTTTTTCAAGAATTGCATAATCAAATGATTTGGCGGTTGCTTTTATAAATGAAGCTTTGTTTAGATAATATGTATTAGCCTTATATTTTGCTTTATTAACTGCATTTAAACAATTTCTATAAGTTTTAGGCTGATATTTTTTAAAGTTATTAATAATGGAATCTTTTCGAAGATAAAACATTCCTGAATTCCAATAACCTTTTTTCCTTATAATTTGTTTTGCTTTAGCTTCTTTGGGTTTTTCAATAAATCTTGTTACTTTATTGATATTACCTCTAATTTTTTTAGTTAAAAAATAACCATAATCACTAGTTGGAGATTTAGGTTTAATTCCAAAAACAAATATATTTTCTTCATTAAGATTTGATTTATTTTTGTTTATCGCCTCATTAAAAATATTCATTTTTTCAATCAAATGGTCTGCTGTAAAAAACATTAACGGTTGATTGCCTGGAATATCTTTAATTAAAGCTGTACTTAATATCGCTGGTGCTGTGTTTCTTTTAGCTGGTTCTACAACTATTTTATATTTGCTTATTTTGTTTTTTCTTAAATGCTGTTTTACTTTGCTTAAGTATTTCTTATTGGTACTAATAATTGGAGGATCATAAATTGAGGCTTTTGTTCTCTCAAGTGTTTTTCCAAGCAAAGTCCAATTACCAAAATCAATAAACTGTTTTGCTTGATGATTTTTAGAATTTGGCCAAAGTCGAGTTCCAGCACCTCCACATAAAATGACTGGACGAATTTTCATTAAATTTCTGAATAATCCTTAACTTCTTTTTTCTTACCTGGATGAGTTGGTGCTCCTAAATATGCAGGTCCAACTGTTTGTGCATATTTCCATAAAGTACCTGAACCAAAATCTGATTTTCTAGCTTTCCATTTTCTTTTTCTTGCAGCCATTTCTTTTTTAGAAAGTCTTACGTTGATCGTTCCTTTTTTAGCATCGATATCAATGATATCTCCTGTACGTAAAAGGCCTATAGGACCCCCTAGAGCGGCCTCAGGGCCCACATGACCGACACAAAAGCCTCTTGTAGCCCCAGAGAACCTACCGTCAGTAATAAGGGCTACTTTCTCCCCTTTTCCCTGTCCATAAATTGCACTTGTTGTTGATAACATTTCTCTCATACCAGGACCTCCAACTGGTCCTTCGTATCTAATTATAATTACATCACCATCATTATACTTTCTACTTTGAACAGCTTTCATTGCACTTTCCTCATTTTCAAAGCATCTTGCTTTTCCAGTAAATTGTAATTTTTTAAGTCCTGCAACTTTAACAATTGCACCTTCTGGTGCTAAGTTTCCTTTTAATCCAACAACGCCACCTGTTTGTGATAATGGATTTTTATAAGATCTCATTACTTTTTGTTTTGGATTAAATTTAATTCCTTTTAAATTTTCCTTCATAGTTTTTCCAGTAACCGTCATGCAATCACCATGAATATATCCGCCTTCATATAAAGTTTTTAATAACATTGGAACACCACCTGCTAACCACATATCTTTTGCAACATATTTTCCACCTGGTTTTAAATCTGCAAGATAAGGTGTTTTTTTAAAAATTTTAGCAACATCCATTAAGTCAAATTTAATACCTGCTTCATTTGCAATAGCAGGTAAGTGTAAACCTGCATTTGTAGAACCACCTGTTGCAGCAACAACTGTTGCAGCATTTTCTAATGCTTTTCTTGTAACAATATCTCTTGGTTTAATTCCTTTTTTCAAAAGGTTCATAACTGTTTTACCACTAGCTTTAGCGTATTTATCTCTTTCTTCATATGGAGCCGGTGTTCCTGCTGAATAAGGAAGTGCTAATCCAATTGCTTCAGATACACATGCCATTGTATTTGCAGTAAATTGACCTCCACAGGCACCTGCACTAGGACAAGCAACTAATTCTAGTTTTCTAAGTTCTGCAGCAGACATTTGACCTGTGGAATGTTTTCCAACCGCCTCAAATACATCTACAACTGTTACGTCTTTTCCTTTATATTTGCCTGGAAGGATTGATCCACCGTATATAAATACACTTGGTACATTCAATCTAACCATAGACATCATTAAACCTGGTAAGGATTTATCACATCCAGCAATCCCTACTAACGCATCATAACAATGACCTCTAACCGTAAGTTCAGCTGAATCAGCGATTACTTCTCTAGATATCAATGAAGACTTCATTCCTTCATGACCCATTGCGATACCATCTGTAACAGTAATTGTACAAAATTCTCTTGGGGTTCCGCCATTTGTTCTAACTCCTTTTTTAACTGATTGAGCTTGTCTCATTAAAGCAATGTTACAAGGGGCTGCCTCATTCCAGGTAGAAACCACGCCAACAAAGGGTTTTGCTACGTCTTTCTCTGTTTCTCCCATTGCATAATAAAATGATCTGTGTGGAGCTCTATCTGCCCCTAATGATGTGTGTCTGCTTGGAAGTTTCTTTTTGTTAAATTTAGCCATTATATACCCTTTATTGTTACTGATATTTTCTCAATATCACTCTTTAAATTATTATAATTATTTTTTTCTTGTTCAACAATCTCTTTTGGAGCTCGGTCTACAAAACTCTTATTTTCCAATCTTTGAGATATTTTATTCATTTCTTGCTCTAATCTACTTTGTTTATTTATTAAATTTTCTTTAATTAATTTTAAATCAACATCTTTATCAAAATAAATCTTAAACAAATCACCAGAAACAACCATTGTCGCAGCTGGTTTATCTAAATCCTTATCTAATATGCTGTTTATTCTTCCTAGTTTTTTTAGAATAATTTCATTTGTATTAATGAAGTCTTTTTGATTTTTATTAATATTACTTATTGATAAATCAATAAATGAGCCTGGGCTTACATTTAGCTCATTTTTGAATGATCTAATCTCTGAAATGATGTTTATGATATTTTCAACCTGTTCAGTGCTACTGTCCTTATTTATTTCACCAGATAACCAATTTTTTAGCATCAAATAATCACTACCGTCATTATCAAATTTGTTTTTAAGCCAAATTTCTTCAGTAACAAAAGGAATAAAAGGATGTAGTAAAATCAAAATTTGTTTGAATACAAAAGATGATACTTTTTTAACCTCCTCTTTAGCTTTATCATCTTCTGAAAATAGTATTGTTTTAGATAATTCTAAATACCAATCACAATATGAATGCCATGTAAATTGATAAACATTTTTAGCTGCTTCGTCAAATCTATAATCATCAAGGTTTTTTTCTATCTTATTTTTAGTTTCAACAAGTTCAGAATATATCCATTTGTTTATATTTACATTCAAACTTGGAACTTGATCTATATCATTAAAATCACATTCATTAGTGATTAAAAAATTATTTGCATTCCATAATTTATTTAAAAAATTTCTATAACCTTTAACTCTATCTTCAGAAAGCTTAACATCTGTGCCTGGTGATGCCATTGATAACAAAGTAAATCTAAGTGCATCTGCACTATATTTTTCAATTAAATCTAAAGGATCAATTACATTACCTTTCGATTTAGACATTTTCTGCCCCTTTTCATCTCTAACTAACGCGTGAACATAAATATCTTTAAATGGTTCTTTGTTTAAAAATTCTGTTCCAAACATTATCATTCTAGCAACCCAGAAAAATATTATATCAAAACCTGTAACTAATACTGATGTTGGATAAAATTTATCTACGTATTTTTTATCATCAGGCCAACCAAGTGTAGCAAAAGGCCATAAGCCAGATGAAAACCAAGTGTCTAAAACATCTGGATCACGATTTAATTCAACATCTTTACCGTAATGTTTTTTTGCTTGTTGTTTTGCGTCATCTTCATTTTCTGCAACAAAAATTTTTTCATCAGGTCCATACCAGGCGGGTATTTGATGTCCCCACCAAAGTTGCCTTGAAATACACCATGGCTCAATATTATCCATCCATTGAAAATAAGTTTTAGACCAATTCTCAGGAAAGAAATTAGTCTTTTTAGAATTAACAACTTCTTTAGCTTTAATAGATAATTTACCTGCATCAGCAAACCATTGTTCTGTTAGGAAAGGTTCAATTATTGAATTGGATCTATCTCCGTATGGAACTTTATTTTTAATATTCTCTTCTTTTACAAAAAATTCTTTTTCTTTAAGCTCTTTTAAAATTTGTTTTCTTGCTTCAGAACGATCAAGACCTATGTAATGTTCTGGAGCGTTTTCATTTATTTTTCCTGACTCAGTAAAAATATTTATGATTTCAAGATTGTTTCTTTGACCAACATCATAGTCATTGAAATCATGTGCGGGAGTTATTTTTAATGCTCCTGTTCCTTGTTCAGGATCTGCATAATCATCTTCAATAATTTTTATCTTTCTTCCTACAATTGGAATGGTAACTGTTTTTCCAGCAAAGGATTTAAATCGTTCATCTTTTGGATTTACAGCTATAGCTGTATCACCAAGCATAGTTTCGGGTCTTGTCGTTGCAATTGTAATAAATTCTTCAGTCCCATCTATTGGATATCTGATGTAATAAATTTTAGAATTTACTTCTCTTTGATCTACCTCAAGATCTGAAATAGCAGTTTTTAAAACTGTATCCCAGTTAACTAATTTCTTATCTTTATAGATTAGACCTTTGTTGTAAAGATCTACAAAAACCTTAATTACTGATTTAGATAAATTCTTATCCATGGTGAAGGCATTTCTTGACCAATCACAAGAACAACCAAGTTTTTTTAATTGATTAATTATTATGTCTCCATATTGTTCTTTCCATTCCCATACCTTTTTAATAAATTTTTCTCTACCAATTTCATTTTTATCAATTTTTTCAGATGTTAATTTTTTCTCTACTAAGGCCTGTGTAGCAATTCCAGCATGGTCTGTACCTGGTTGCCATAAAGTTTCAAAATTATTCATTCTATGATAACGAACTAATAAATCTTGAATTGAGTTGTTTAGTGCATGACCCATATGTAAACTGCCGGTTACATTTGGAGGAGGAATTACAATTGAGAATTTTTTTGAATTTTCCTTAGGTTTAAAAAGACCATTTTTTTCCCAATAAGAATAAATTCTATTTTCTACATCAGAATGTATATATTTATCGCTACTCATTGATGTTAAAGTTTATAATTTAATAATTTAAATTAACAATAATCAATTTGGATCGTTATTTAATAGACTAATAGAAAAAATTTAATATAAAAAGGCATCTGTAGCTATTAGCTAAAAATAAGATGGCAACGTGGCGGAATGGTTACGCAGAGGATTGCAAATCCTTGTATCCCGGTTCGATTCCGGGCGTTGCCTCCAAAAAAATTCTTGTTTTAGTTATAAAAAAAAGTAAGTTGACTTTTTACATTCCTCGGTAGCTCAGTTGGTAGAGCAGTTGACTGTTAATCAATTGGTCGCAGGTTCGAGTCCTGCCCGAGGAGCCAAAAAAAATAAAAAAAATTTTATTAAAAATTTTAAAGGGTCTTAATTAAAATTTAATTAAACTGCTTTTGAAATTCCTGAACCTGAAATTTGTAAAGATTTATTAAATTTTAACTTTTGATCAGCATTAAGTTCTGAATATAATTTTACTAAAAAATTATAATTTACACTCATATGACCTTCTTGAGATTTTTCTAAGTTTAATAAATATTCTGAAAAATCTTCAAAAAAATAATTAATAGGCACTTTTAAATAATTTGCAAGTTGAAGTAATCTTATCGAACTCACACCGTTAGTCCCTTTTTCATATTTTTGAATTTGTTGAAATGTTACATTAATTGCTTTTGCTACTTTAGTCTGTGTTAGACCTAAAGCTAATCTTCTTAGCTTAAGCTTGTTGCCCAAGTGTTTGTTGAAATTATCTTCCATTAAGACCCCTCTTAATTAAATTTTATTTTGGCTATTGAACCTATTTATTAAAGTTACTGCAATAGAAAAATTTATTTTTTTTTGAAAGAAAATTGAAAATATCAAAACATTGTCAAGCATTACTTAGATATAAAATTAACATATTTAGATTGTTTAAATCTTATATTTTGCCTTATAGTAGTTATATTTTTTATAAGATTTGACTTAAAAATAGCTTAGTTCTATCACTTTTTGGGTTTGCAAAAAACTCTTTAGTTTCAGCCCTCTCAACTATCATACCTTCATCCATAAAAATAACTTCATCTGCAACCTCTTTTGCAAATCCCATCTCATGTGTTACCACAATCATAGTCATTCCTGCTTTTGCTAAGTTAACCATTGCATCTAACACTTCTTTAATCATTTCTGGGTCTAGAGCTGAAGTTGGTTCATCAAATAACATTATTTTTGGCTCCATACATAATGCTCTAGCAATTGCACATCGTTGTTGTTGACCACCTGAAAGTTGTCCTGGATATTTATTAGCTTGATCTGCAATTTGTACTTTTTCTAAATGCTGAAGAGCTAAATCTTCTGCTTCTTTTTTTGGCATTTTTTTTACCCAGATTGGCGCCAGCGTGCAATTATCTAAAATAGAAAGATGTGGAAATAAATTAAATTGTTGAAATACCATTCCAACTTCAGCTCTAATTTTTTCTATGTCTTTAGTGTCCTCAGTTAATTCGTTTCCGTCAACTATAATTGAACCTTGCTGATGTTCTTCAAGTCTATTTATACATCTAATTAGTGTTGATTTACCTGATCCTGAAGGTCCACACACAACAATTTTTTTATTCTTTTCGACTTCTAAATTAATATTTTTTAAAACTTGGAAATCACCAAACCACTTATTCATTTCTGTAATCTGTATTATTTTATCTGACATTATCTTTCCGTTTTATATTTTTGCTCTAAATTATAACTATATTTACTCATTGCATAGCAAATAATAAAGAATAGTACTGATGCAAACACATATCCTTCCATCGCAAAACCTAACCACTCAGGGTTTGTTTTAGCAAGATTTAACATTCCAACAATTTCTAAAAGTCCAACAACAAAAATAAGAGGAGTATCTTTTACAAGCGCTAAAAAGGTATTGGCAATGCCAGGTATAACAAGTTTAAGTGCCTGAGGTAAAATCACTAAAATATGCATTTTCCAATAACCCATTCCTAAAGATTTAGCAGCATCATACTGGCCTCTTGGTAATGCTTGCAAACCACCTCTAATAACTTCTGCTACATAAGCAGCTTCAAATAATGAGATTGCAATAATTACCCTTACTAATTTATCAATAAACATATCTTCAGGTAAAAACATTGGAAACATTACTGAGGACATAAATAATACTGTAATCAATGGAACACCTCTCCAAAATTCAATCATACCTATTGAAAAATATTTAATTATTGGAAAATCAGACCTTCTACCCAAAGATAAAAACAAGCCTATAGGAAAACAAAAAATCAAACAAAAAAAAGATACTATAAAAGTTAAAGATAATCCTCCCCAGGCACCCGTCTCTACCCACTCCAATGCCTCTAATTTACCAAGTTCAATAAGCTCTTCATAAAAAAATACATATTTCAGTAATATATAAAGTGTGATTGGAACTATAATAAAATAATACATTTTAAATTTTGAAGGAATAAAAAATCCTATTATAATTGAAATTACAGCTGCAATAATTCCATATGAAAAATCAAAAAATATTGGACCACCTGATATAAAAAAGAAAATAAAGAAAAAAGCAATTACAGGATAAACAACTACATAATAAAGTGTCAAATATTTTTTAAATTTTTCAGTAGCAAAGAAACCAATAGTGCCAAGAAAAGCTAAAGCTATAAAAGATAAGTTAATACGCCATTGCTCAGCATTTGGGTACATTCCATACATAAATCTGTTAAACCAAATTTTAATATAAGTCCAACAAGCACCGCTACCTGTACATACGTCTTTTGAGTCTCCAGCAATATTTGCATCTAAAATAAACCAACTTAATAATGGTGGGAGCGATTTAATAATAACGAATACAATTAATAATGATAAAAAAGCATTAAAATTGTTGGTATTAATATTTTTATTAACTTTATCTAAAAACTTTAACCCTGAATAATCAATTCTAATTAAATGAAGTCCTATGAAACCTAAAATTAATGGTAAAAAGAAACTAATTGTTCCAGGTAAAAAAGAAATTAAATCTTTATTAAAAAATGAATTTATAAAAACTATAAATATACTTAGTGTAACTAAAACTACTCCTGTATATAGATAAGTACTAAGATTATTTATATCTGGTTTTAAAAAATTTAATTTATTCATTATTTTTCTTTAATTGCTATTTTTTTATTATACCAATTCATAAAAATTGAAATTGATATACTCAATGATAGATACGTTAACATTGTTATAGAAACAATTTCTATCGCTCTTCCCGTTTGCATTAATGCAGTACCAGCAAATACAAGAACTAGATCAGGGTAAGCAATTGCAGCTGCAAGTGATGAGTTTTTTGTTAAATTTAAATATTGATTTGTTGTTGGTGGAATTATTATTCTCAGAGCTTGTGGCATCACTACTAATTTAAGCACTTGGTTTGGTGTTAAACCAATAGATGCTGCTGCCTCTTTTTGTCCTTTGCTAACACCCTGAACTCCTGCTCTAACACATTCAGCAATGAAAGTTGCGGTATACAATGATAAAGCTAATGCTAGAGAAATTAGTTCAGGTGGTAATTTAATTCCTCCTTCATAAGTGTAACCAGATTGAGATAATTGCTTAATAACAGGTATTTCAACTGATGCATTCACTCCACCTACTAAAAAACTTAACAAAGGTAAAATTATTAATAATCCTAAAGAAATAGATAAAACTGGTGTTTGAATACCATAATTTTCTTGTTTTTTTTTTGCGTAAATTCTAATTACAATAATTGAGATTATTGCAGCCATTAATGAATAAATAAAAATATCTAAATTATTCCAAACAAAAGCAGGAACAAAAAAACCTTTTATGGTCAGAAAAAAAACTCCAAACATAGCTTCTGTATCTTGAGGGAGTGGTAAAGCTCTTAAAGCAGCAAAATACCAAAAAAATATTTGTAATAACAAAGGAATATTTCTAAAAAATTCTACGTAAACTGCAGCAGTTCTATTAATAAGATAGTTGTTTGATAATCTTGCAATTCCAACAACAACTCCAATAATAGTTGCAAATATAATTCCAATAACAGAAACTAAAATAGTATTTAATAATCCTACTAGATAAGCTCTAAAATATGAATGTGAGCCATCAAATTCAATTAAAGAAAACTGAACATCAAATGAAGACTCTTGAGATAAAAAACCATACCCAAAAGTAATTCCTCTATTCTCCATATTGACTTGTGCGTTATATGAAAAAAAACCAAATATTAGAATTACAACCAGAAGTGTAAGTACTTGGGGTAATATTTTTTTAATATTCACAATAATTCAAGACTTATAAAAAAAAGGGCTAGAAAAATCTAGCCCTTTTTAAGTTTTATTTAAAGATACAAATTATCTTGCTGGTGGTACGTAAAGGATTCCACCTTTAGTCCATAATTCATTTGGACCTCTATCAGGTAGAATTCCAGTGTCAGCAATATTTCTTTTGTAGCTTTCACCGTAGTTACCAACTTGCTTGATAATTCTTAAACTCCAATCATTATCTAACCCTAAAGCAGCTCCTAATTCTCCTTCAGCTCCAACTAATCTTTTTACAGCTGGGTTATCTGAAGTTTTCATTGAATCTGCATTAGCAGAAGTAACTCCATACTCTTCTGCTTCGATCATAGTGTTAAGAGACCATCTTACGATATCTTCCCATACAGAATCACCTTGTCTAACAACAGGGCCTAAAGGCTCTTTTGAAATAGTTTCAGGTAAGACTATGTGGTCATCTGGAGAACTCAATTTAATTCTTTGAGCAGCTAAACCAGATTTGTCAGTTGTATATGTATCACATCTTCCAGCATCATACGCAGCAACAACTTCGTCAGCTTTTTCAAAAGTTACTGGCTCATAAGAAATTCCTTTTGAATTAAAGAAGTCTCTCATATTAAGCTCGGTTGTTGTTCCTAAGTTTGTACATGCAGAAATACCGTTTTTGAAATCATTCACAGATGAATATCCAGAATTTTTTCTAACCATAAAACCTTGACCATCATAGAAGTTTACTCCTACGAAAGTTAGTCCGATGTCAGCATCCCTAGAAAGAGTCCAAGTTGTGTTTCTTGATAAGATATCAATCTCATTAGAAGTTAAAGCTGTAAATCTTTCTTTAGCACTTAGTGGTGTAAACTTAACTTTGTTTGCATCACCTAGTACTGCAGCAGCAACAGCTCTGCATACATCAACATCAACACCAGTCCAATTTCCTGCAGCGTCAGCATTAGAAAATCCTGGAAGACCTTGAGATACTCCACATCTTACAAAACCCTTTTTTTGAGTGTTTTTAAGTGTTTTAGATTTTTTAGCAGCCATAGTCTCTGTTGTAAAAGTAAACAACACAGCTACCATAGCAACTAAAGAAGTTAATTGTTTTAAGTATTTAAACATTATTCTTCCTTTTAGTTATTTTTATTTGTTAACAAATAATTCAAAATTACTTTTGAATATCTTTAATTTAAGCATGTAAGAAAATACTCTTCAAGAAAAATTAATTAGTAAAACCTTATTTAGATGAATTCTAGTCAAGGACAAATATTTAAATAATAGCAATAAAAAATGAGGAAATGGCGCGCCCTGGAGGATTCGAACCTCCGACCCTCGGTTTAGAAAACCGATGCTCTATCCAGCTGAGCTAAGGGCGCAAAATTAATTGATATATATAATACTAAATTAATTTTTAAAAAGAAATTTTTTGGCTATTAATAATAAAGATAACATTTCAACTCTTCCGATTATCATAAAAAATATAAGAAAATATTTGGTTAAAAAGTGTAAATTTTGAAAATCAAAGTCAGAAATACCATAAGCAGAGGAATTAACTGTGTTCATCAAGGTTAATACTGCTAATTTAAATGAAAATTCAAATTGAATATTTGATAAAGACAAAAGAATTGTTAAAAAAAAAAGAGAAACAACAAAAATTAATATTGTTAAAAAATATTTATCTATGTCTTTTGAATCAAAATTGATTTTAGAAAAAACTAATTTATTCATATATACATTTTTTGGCCTGCTAAAAGATAGAATTTGATTAATAGAATATTTGGTTAAAGAATATATTTTTAAAAATCTTAAACCTGAACTTGTAGAAAAAAAAGATCCACCAACAATCACAAGCAATATATAAATAAAGTTTAAATTAGTTTCATTAACTTCAAGTGAAATACCTATATTAGTTATACTACTCACTAAAGATAAAAAACTATATGTGAAATTTGTATCATAGCTAAAAAAAACAAAAAAAATACTTACCACTATAATAAAATATAAAAATAAATGTATATCTTCATAAAAAAAATTTAAATTTTTATTTCTAAGAAAAATTAAATTGTATGTAAAAAAAATACTAAAAAAAGAAATCAGCATTAAAATAGAAAATATAATTATCTGAAAATCATTAGTTAAAATTGATGAAAGATCATTTACAGGAAGAAATCCACCTGATGATATTATTGTCATTGCTAAATTTAGTGAGTTAAATGATCTTATACCAAAAATATTTAAAATAATAAAAATTGATAGAGTTAATCCTGAGTATAATAATAAAATTTTTACTGATTGTTTTATTATTTCAGAAGAATTAAAAGATAAAAAATTAGTTAAAGATTTTTTTAAACTTTCATCATAAATATCAATTAAAAAAATAATAGAATATAAAAAATATAAACCTCCAATCCACTGAATAGATGATCTCCACAGAATTAAGCCTTGATCAATATGTTTTATATTTTCAAAAATAGTAAAACCAGTTGATGTAAATCCAGATACAGCCTCAAAAACAGCATTTAGAAAAGTCAAATTGTAAATACTAAAATAAAAAGGTATTGATAAAACCAAAGGCATTAATACATAGCCTAATAATACTGTTGCTATTTTTTCAAATATTGTTGATTTCCTCTCATTATTTTTAATTTTATAAAATAACAATCCAATTACAGCAGATACAATAAAACTAAAATAATAAGTATTAAGGTTGAGATATAAATTGAAATAATATGAATAAATAATATTTAAAAAAGAAAAGAAAGAAATTAATATAAAAAAAAAACTTAAATATTTTACTCTAAAAAATGACATTTGATTAAATAGAACTAATTCTAAATATATTTTCTACTACTGAAATCGAATCCTTTTTAGCTAATAAAACAACTTTATCTTCTTTTTCAAAAACAAAATTTGATCGAGGTATAATAACTTTGTTTTCTCTTAAAACTGCACCAATTCTTATTTCATCTGGTAAGTTAGAATTTTTTAATTCTTTATTAATTAACTCTGAAGTTTCTATAATTTCAGCCTCTATTACCTCATATTCACCATTCATAATTGTATAAGCTGTTTCAATTGTACCTTTATGAATATGTTTTAAAATACTTGATACTGTATTCATTCTTGGATCGATAAGATCATCGATTTTTAAAGAATTTTGCAACAAAGAATAATTAGGCTTATTAATTAAAGCCATTGTTCTTTTGTCATCAATATTTTTTTCATCTTTAGCAAATTTTTCAACAAGAACACTTACCATCAAATTATCTTCATCATCATTTGTTAAAGCAAGTACTGTTTCGGCTTCTTGTAAATTAGCCTCTACAAGCACTTCTTCATCTAAAGCATCTCCATTAATGACAATTGTATTGTTTAATTCGCTAGCAAGAAATTCTGCTCTTTCTTTATTTTTCTCAATAATTTTAACTCTCGCTGCATCCAAGTTTTCTTCAATATTTTTAGCTAGGTTAAAACCTATATTTCCACCACCAACAATTAGAATATTTTTAGATATTTTTTCATCATGACCAAAAACTTCTAAGGTTTCTGACATTTGTGAAGAGTTTATTATTACATAGATTTTATCATTTTGTCTAATTTCATCATTTTTCTTTGGAATTAAAAATTTTTCATCTCTTATAATTCCAATAATGTTTGCATCTAAATTAGGGTGTTTTTTTGTTAAGTCATTCAGTTTGATATTACTTAATTTACAATTTTCGTTGATTAAAATTTCTAATAATCTTATTTTATTTTCTGCAAATGGAACACTGTCTAAGGCACCTGGTGCTTCAAGTTTTCTCAGAATTGATTTTGCAATTTCGATTTCTGGAGAAATAATTACGTCTATCGGTAAATTTTCTTTATTATATACCCTGGTAAATTTAGGATTAAGATAATCTTGAGATCTAATTCTTGCAATTTTTTTTTGAATATTAAAAATTGAAAATGCTATTTGACAAATAAGCATGTTAATTTCATCATTTCTTGTCACCGCAATTATCATATCTGTCTCGGCTGCATTTGCTTTTTCAAGTATTGATGGATAGGTTCCTTTTCCAACTATTGCCTTAACATCTAGTGCTTCATCAATTTTTTGAATATCTTCACTCGAAGGATCAATAACAGTTATAGAATGACCTTGATCACTCAGCTGTTTAGCTATAGTAAATCCAACTCTACCAGCACCACAAATGATAATGTTCATTTAATTAAATTCTTTAATCCCTAAGCCTTTTAATTTTCGATGCAATGCACTTCTTTCCATGCCAACAAAATTTGCCGTTTTTGAAATATTTCCGTTAAATTTTTTTAATTGAATAGTTAAATACTCCTTTTCAAATTTTTCTCTAGCTTCTTTTAATGGTACAGAAAGGCTATTTTCAGCCAGTTGGTCATCAAAATTATTATTTTTAAGCGATTCTTTAATTATATTTGAAATTTTTTCTTTAGTGTCAGGTTGTAAAATAGCAATTCTTTCAATTAAATTTCTCAATTCTCTAACATTTCCATGCCAATTATGATTTAAAATATAGCTATTATTTTCATCTATTTCTAATTGTTTCATTTTATAATTTTCTGAGATTTTCTTTGAAAAATATTTAATTAAAATTGGGATATCAGAAATTCTTTGATTTAAGGGTTCAATATTAATTTCAAAAACATTTATTCTGTGGAATAAATCCTCTCTAAAATTTCCAATTTCAATTTCTGTTTTTAAGTCTTTACTTGAGGAACATATTAATCTTACATCTACAGTAACATCATTAGTTCCATTTACTCTTTTAAACTTTTGATCTGTTAAAACTCTTAATATTTTAGATTGAATATCTAAAGGAATTTCTGAAACTTGATCTATCAATAATGTACCTTTATTTGCTTTTTCTAAAGCACCATAAGCAATAGAACCATTTTCTTTCTCCTCACCAAATAATTCTAACTCATATTTATTAAAATCTAAAAGAGCACCATTAAGTACGACAAATGGATTTTTACTTCTCTTTGATGATTTATGTATCTTTCTAGCTATTAGTTCTTTTCCTGAACCAGAGGGACCATTAATAAATACTCTGCTCTCTGTTATTGAAATCTTTTTAATTTGATCAATAATATTAATAATATTTTTACTTTTCCCAACTAATTCATAAGAAGAAAACAATTTGCTTTCATATTCTTTATTTTGTTTTTTTAAATTAAAATTTTCTACTGCTCTTTTAACAAAATTTAGTAATCTTTCTTGATCAAATGGTTTTTCAATAAATTCAAAAGCTCCATGTTGAAGGGATTTTACAGCCATTTCAATATTTGCATGTCCAGATATTATTATAACTGGTACATCTTTATTTTTAGATTTAATATGAGAAAGAAGCTCAATCCCATCATTATCACCTTTGTCTAACTTAACATCAAGTATAGCCACATCTGGAAGTTTTTTGTCTATCTCAGCCAGTGCTTGATTATAATTTGCAGCTAATCGTGTTTTGTATCCTGAGTCTAATATCAATTCATTGATAATATTTCTTATATCAGCATTATCATCTACTATTAAAATTTCTTCACTCATCTCTTTATTTTATAAAATCAATTTTTACTTTAGCTCCATTTTTAATTGGGATAAATTCAATTTTTCCATTATGGTCATTAACAATTTTATTTACGATTGATAATCCTAATCCAGTTCCATTTTTTTTAGTTGTAAAATAAGGGTTCAAAATTTCTTTAATATTTTTTGTTAATTCACTAAATCCTACACCATTATCTTCGATAATAGCACTGATGTGGTTATCCTTTTCAACAAGTTCAATACCAATTTTTTTGTTGAAAACATTAATATTTTCACTTTTTTGATTAATGCTTTCTATAGAATTTTTGATTAAATTTAAAAAAACTCTACTTAATTGTTCCTTGTCACTTTCTAACAAAATTTTTTGAGAACTTTTTTTGAAATTTATTTCAATATTACTACCAAGTTCATTTAATAATTTAATATTTTCATTTATTATATTGACTAAATTATTTTGTCTAAATACAGGTTTTGGCATTCTAGCAAAATCTGAAAATTCATTAACTAATTTTTCTATCTGTTTAATTTGATTGTTTATTATTTTAAGATTTTCTTTGAAATTTTCAGAATTATTTTCATTTAACTGATCTGAGTATTTATTTTTTAATCTATCTATGGTTAATTGAATAGGTGTGAGAGGATTTTTAATTTCGTGAGCAAGTTTTCTTGCTAAACTTCCCCAAGCTTCATGTCTTTCATTTATAATTAATTTTTCTTGCTGACTTTTAAGTCTATCAATCATAAGATTGAAATTCTTATTTAATTTTTCCAAATCTTTATCAGTTTTGACTTCAGGTACTTTTGCATCAAAATTACCTTCACCAATTGAAGAAGATGCATAAATTAAATTATTTATAGATCTAAAAAATCTTGAGGAAAATCTAATAGCTATTGATATTGATAAAAATAACAAAACACTTACGACTATAATGTAAATTATTGCAAATGAAATTTTTATACCAGTGCTTTTTTCCTGAACTGTATAATAAAAATTAATTGCCTCCTCGGACTCAGTCAAATACCTTGATATATCTTTATCCAAATATTTCACTACATATAAAAATCTGTCATTAAAATTTTGTAATCTCATTATTGCTGCTGAAATATTTTCAGGTGCATTGATGATTTTTAAAGGTCTATCATCATCTAGGACTAGATTTAAAGCTCTATCAACAGGTGGTATGTATGGTTGATCATCTCTTAAGGTTGTAAATAAAAGTTTTTTATTAATATCAATTATATGTATTTCATCTACATTTCTAATAATTTTTTGTGTATCTAAAAATCTTTTATATTCATTTTTATTATCATTTAAAAATTTTTTACTCTTATTTGTGTCAAATGCTATCAAAATAATTTCTGATTGAATTTTATTTCTTATTTCTTCAACGTAATTTCTTGCTAGTTCATAAGAATTGTTAACAACAGTGGTAACTTTTTTATCAAAATATTTTTCCAAAGCAAAAGAAAATAAAAATAAGGAAAATATAGAAATTAATACTGATGGAATTAAAGTGAATAAACCAAAATAAGTAATATATTTTACATTTGATTTTAATCCATCTTTATCAATATCATTTTTAATTGCACTTTTAATTTCTATAAAAATAAAAACAAATAATACAATTAAAAGGAAAATGTTAAGAACTAACAAAATTTGTAAATTTTGATCTGTTAACTTAATAAATCCTTTGTCAATAAAAGTTAAAAAAGTTAAAAAACCTATCGATAATGTGATAATAAATAATATTATAAGATATATATTTTTTTTAATAAATTCGAACATTTGAATATAAAAACTACCAATATAAATGAATAATTATTTTATAATACTAGCATCTGGACAAAGCAAAAGATTTAATAAAAAAAAACCAAAGCAATTCAATATTTATAAAAACAAGGCTCTTTTTAAACATTCTTTAGAAAAAGCTATAAAATCAAAGCTATTTAAAAAAATCATATTGGTCGTAAATAATAAAAAAAGTATTAAAGAAAAATTTCCTAAAAATATTTCAATTATAAAAGGCGGTAAAGAAAGATCCGATTCTTCTTTAATAGCCTTAAAATATATAAATAGATTTAAACCTAGTAATGTTCTAATTCACGATGCTGCTAGACCTAGTTTCACAATCAAGCTTTTAAAAACATTAATTAAATCTCTTAAAAAAAATAAAGCAGTAATACCTTTCATAAATTCAAAAGATTCCATTAAATACAAAGTAAAAAAACAACTTTTTAATTTAAATCGAAACAATGCAATTTTAACTCAAACCCCTCAAGCATTTAAATTTAAAAATTTGTATAATCTTTCGATTAAACAAAAAAATAAAATTACTGATGAAGCAACATTATTTATCGAAAACAATCTAAAAATTAAATTTATTAAAGGAGAAAATTTAAATAACAAAATTACATTTAAAGAAGATATCGAAACAAATAAAACTTATTATGGTATAGGTTTTGATATTCATAGATTAATAAGAGGTAAAAAACTTTTTTTAGGTGGTATAAAAATTCCTTATCACTCAGGACTTAAAGGACATTCAGACGGAGATGTGATTATTCATTCGATCATTGACTCCCTTCTTGGAGCAATGAGAAAAAAAGATATTGGTACTTTTTTTCCAGATAATCAAAAAAAATATAAAAATATTAGATCACCCAAAATGCTCAAACCTATTGTTGAAATACTAAATAATAATAACTATTTTATAAATAATTTAGATATAAATTTAATATGTGAGCAACCAAAAGTTTCAAAGTATCGTGATAAAATAATCAAATCTCTATCTAATTTATTAAATATTGATAAAGAATTAATTAACCTGAAAGGTAAAACAGCAGAAAAACTAGGATTAATTGGAAAGGAAAAAGCGATAGCTTGTGAAGTTATTTGCTCAATAACACAATGAAAAAAATAAATGTTTTGCTATCTACTTTCTTTGGTTATGGATATTTAACCAAAATTCCTGGCACTGTAACCTCTGCGGTAACAACTGTTTTTATTTATATTGCTTATGAAATTTTAGGATATACAGATCTTAAATTTTCAATTATTTTTTTTATATTTTTATTCTTTTATTCATTTTATGCAGTAAAAGATTCCGAAACTGAATTTAAAAATAAAGATCCACGGCAAATAGTAATTGATGAAGTTTTAGGGCAATCCATGCCTTTAATTTTACTTTTATATTTAAATCAAACTAATCAAATAAGTATTTCAATTGAAATTTATTATTTTTTATCTTTTGTATTTTTTAGATTTTTTGACATTCTAAAACCTTTTCCTGTAAGTTACTTTGATATAAACCATAAGAACTATTTTGGAATAATTATGGATGATATAATGGCAGGGTTATATTCAATGATATTAATATATTTAATAAGTTTAAAATTCTAATGAGTATTCAATTACTTCATAAAAAATTAATTAAAAAAAAATTAACTATATCAGTAGCCGAGTCATGCACAGGCGGGTTATTGGCTCATAATTTTACCAAATTAGCTAATTCGTCAAAATACTTTCAAATGGGTCTAACTACTTACTCTAATCAAGCTAAAATAAAAATATTAAAGGTTAATAAAAATATTATTAAAAAATATGGCGCAGTAAGTGGCGAATGCTGTAAGTCAATGGTTCAAAATTTATCTAAAATTTCAAAGAGTAAAATCAACGTTTCCATAACAGGGATTGCTGGACCAGGAGGTGGATCAAAAGAAAAACCAGTTGGACTTGTTTATATTGGGGTCAAAAAAGGAAAAAATTTAATTATTAAAGAAAATAAATTTAAATCAAAAAATCGTAATTCAATTCAAAAATCAACAGTTCGTACTGTAATTAAGATAATTAGTAAAATTATTTAATACTTTCAGCTCTTTTTTGAAACGCGTCTGCTATCTTTTCCAAACCAAATTGAAAAGATTTGGTCATTAAAATATTTAAAAACTTATTTTCGATTTCAAAATCAATATCAAACATAACCTGTGTTTTGTAACCATCAGTATCATTTCCTACTTCAATAAATTTCCAATTATTTTCTAAATGATTTAATGGTCCACCTAAATTAACAACATGAATATGATCTTTTTTTTTATTTAATTTAACATCACTTTTAAATGTATCTTTAAACGGTCCTTTACCTATTGTAAGATCAGCAATTATATTTATTGTATCTCCGTTATCACTTCTCTCATAAACTTTGGAATTATCACAGAAAGGAATAAATTCTGGGTATTTTTCAATATCTAAAACAAACTCGATTAGTTTATCTTTTCTGTTATCAATTAATCGCTTAACTGATGCTTTTGGCATTAATTATCTTTTAATCTGTTTTGTTGAAGTTTCGCAAAATCTTCATCAGCATGATATGAGGATCTTGTTAAAGGGGATGAAGAAACTAACAAAAATCCTTTGGCTTTTGCTATTGTACCTAAATCTTCAAATTCTTTTGGCGTGTAATATCGATCTAATGGATAATGTTTAGTTGAAGGTTGTAAATATTGACCAATCGTTATGAAATCAACATCTGCAGCTCTTAAATCATCCATGACTTGTAAAATTTCGTCTCTTGTCTCCCCTAAGCCAACCATTATTCCTGATTTAGTAAAAATATTTTTGTTTACTTTTTTTGCATTTTTCAAAAGTTCTAAAGATGCAAAGTATCTAGATCCGGGTCGAACTTTTAAATAAAGACTAGGGACAGTTTCAATATTATGATTAAAAACATCAGGTTTGGCAGCTAAAACTTTTTTATATGCATCTCCTTTTCTTAAAAAATCAGGAGTAAGAACTTCAATAGTAGTATTTGGGTTTGATTTTCTAGTTTGATTAATCACTTCAAAAAAATGTTCTGATCCACCATCATCTAAATCGTCTCTGTCCACCGAAGTAATCACAACATGTTTTAAATTTAATTTTTTTACTGCTTCTGCAATCTTAACAGGTTCAAGTTGATCTAATTTTCCTGGTACACCAGTTTTAACATCACAAAAAGCACAGGCTCTTGTGCAGGTGTCTCCCATAATCATAAAAGTTGCATGTCGCTTACTCCAACATTCAGTTATATTAGGACAGTTTGCTTCCTGACAAACAGTTACAAGATTATTATTATTTACAATTGTTTTGGTTAAAAAGAATTCCTTACTGTTTGTAAGTTTTGATCTAATCCACTCAGGTTTTTTTTTAATTGGATTAATCGGTTTGTTTTCTTTTTCTGGATGTCTACTTTTCATCTTTTTTAATTATATAAATTGTCTCATCTTTTTTACCAAACAAAAAACGTTCTCTAATTAAAGTCTCAATATAATCAAGATCTAAATTAGTACTTAGAAGTGAATTTTTATGATCCATATCTTCTATTTTACTAGTTAGGGTTAATTCTTCTTTTTTCAAGTTAGACAAAAGTTCCTTTTTTTCCATATACGAAAAAAGACCCCTTTCTCCAGATACTAAGTTAAAAACAAAATAGAAAATAAGAAAAATAGAAATTAATAAAAAATAATTTTTTTTTATTAATCGAAGCATTAATTGATCTTATTCATCCTCGCTTTTTTTCCAAGTTCTTCCTCAATACGGATTAATTGATTATATTTTGCAACCCTTTCAGATCTAGCTAGAGATCCGGTTTTAATCTGATTTGAATTAGTACCCACTGCTAAATCAGCAATAAACGTATCTTCACTGTCACCTGATCGGTGAGATATAATTGTTTTATATCCAATGGTTTGAGCAAATTTGATTACATCTAGAGTTTCTGAAACAGTGCCAATTTGATTTAACTTTATTAAAATAGAATTTGAAGAAATATTTAAAAAACCTTTCTTTAATCTTTCAAGGTTTGTTACATATAAATCATCTCCGACAATCTGAACTTTTTTTATTGATTTCATTAATTTATTCCATGCCAACCAATCATTTTCAGCAAATGGGTCTTCAATAGACTTAATTTTATATTTTTGAATAATTTTTTGATATTCTTTAATGGATTTCTCTGCTGAAATATAATTTTTTGAATGAATAGAGTATTTGTTCTTTTTAAATAATTCATTAGCAGCCACATCTAGGCAAATTGAAACATCTTTACCATTAATAAATCCTGATTTTTTAATTGCATTCACAATTAAATCTAAAGCTTGGTTATTACTACTAATCATCGGTGCGAACCCACCTTCATCACCCACAGAAGTTGATAAACCTCTAGCTTTAATTAATTTATTTAAGTTTTTAATAACAACAAAACAAATCCGCATAGCCTCAGAAAAACTTTTTGCTCGATCGGGTCTGATCATAAACTCTTGAATTCTAAGACCGTTATTTGCATGTGCTCCACCATTAATAATATTCATTAATGGATAAGGTAATTGAAAATTATTTTTTTGAGAAAAAGTTTTATACAAAGGTAGTTTTTTTGCTTTTGCAGACAGTTTTTTAACAGCCATTGAAACAGCTAACATTGCATTAGCTCCTAAGTTAGTTTTTTGTCTTGTACCATCCAAGTTAATTAACAAAGCATCAATTCTTTCTTGATTATGGATACTTTGTCCTTTTAATTTTTTTGAAATCTTTGTGTTAACTAAGTTAACTGCACTTAAAACACTTTTTCCTAAATACCGTTTATTATTTTTATCTCTTTTTTCAAAAGCTTCAAAAGTTCCTGTGGAAGCACCTGAAGGACAAATAGCAGATGCGCTGTTATTTTTTATATAAACCTCTGCCTCTACTGTTGGATTTCCTCTACTGTCAAAAACTTGACGTGCTTTTACTTTTAAAATTTTGCTCACTATTTTTTAATTAGATTATCAATATCGTGTAATTGTTTTAATAAATTTTCTAATTTATTCAATGGTACCATGTTTGGTCCATCAGAAGGTGCATTGTCTGGATCTTGATGAGTTTCAATAAATACACCGGCAACTCCAACTGCAACTGCTGCTCTTGCTAAATATTCAACAAATTCTCTTTGACCACCAGAAGATTCTCCTTGTCCACCTGGTTGCTGAACAGAGTGAGTAGCATCAAAAATAACTGGATAACCATTCTTTGCCATTATAGGTAATGATCTCATGTCAGAAACTAAAGTGTTATATCCAAAACTTGCACCTCTTTCAGTTACTAATATTTTATCATTTCCAGACTCTGAAATTTTTTTAGTTACATTAACCATGTCCCATGGTGCTAAGAACTGACCTTTTTTAACATTAATAATTTTATTTGTTTTAGCTGCAGCAATTAACAGGTCTGTTTGTCGACATAAAAAAGCTGGAATTT
Source organism: uncultured Pelagibacteraceae bacterium (assembly GCA_902611405.1). Lineage (GTDB taxonomy): Bacteria > Pseudomonadota > Alphaproteobacteria > Pelagibacterales > Pelagibacteraceae > Pelagibacter. The sequence goes on along the minus strand of CACLZL010000006.1, from coordinate 16,637 downwards.
GCAAAACATCGACATGCTTCGAAACAACTTCACATTGTTCTGCACTATGAATGTCTGTTAAAATAGGAACATTTAATTCCTTTTTAATTTTATCAAATACAGGAAGTGATGCATCTAATCCTGCTCCCCTTTTGCCTTTTAAGCTTGTTCTGTTCGCTTTATCAAATGAAGTTTTGTAAATAAATCCAAGGCCAAATTTTGAGGTAATTTCCTTAATTTTTCCAGCCATATCGAGTGCATGTTGCTCAGTCTCAAGTTGGCATGGACCTGCAATAATACAAATCTTATTATTGTTTGAAATTTCTATATTTTCACAATTTACTTTAATCGCGCTCATCTATGATTTTTTGCTGCTTTGATAAAAGAAGAGAATAAAGGATGTGGGTTCAAAGGTCTAGATTTAAATTCTGGATGGAACTGAACTCCTATAAACCAAGGATGATTTTTAAGTTCTATTATCTCAGGAAGCTTATGATCTGGAGATAAACCTGAAAATATTAATCCTTTCTTCTCAAATTTTTCTTTATATGAAATATCCACTTCATATCTATGCCTATGTCTTTCTTTGATTAATCTAGATTTATAAATATCTCTAATTTTTGATTTATCTTTTAAAATTGCATCATAAGAACCAAGTCTCATGGTGCCTCCTAAGTCTTTATCTGTTCCTTTAACTTTTCTGCCACTTTTTTCCCATTCATGCATCAAGCCAATAATATGAACACCGCCTTTATCAAACTCAGATGAAGTTGCTTTTTTAATCTTTAATTGATTTCTAGCAAATTCAATTATTGCCATTTGCATTCCATAACAAATTCCAAGGAATGGAATTTTATTTATTCTTGCATACCTTATCGCTTCAATTTTACCTTCAGTTCCCCTTTTACCAAACCCACCTGGAATTAGAATTCCTGAAACATTTTTAAGTTTATTTTTGATTTCTGAAACTTTTAATTTTTCAGAATCTATTCTAACCAAATTAACTTTAAGATTATTGGATATTCCTCCATGAGTAAGTGCTTCATCTAAAGATTTATAAGCATCCTTTAATTCAACGTATTTTCCAATAATTGCAATGTTAACATTTCTTTTAGTATTAAGAGTGATTTTAGTTATTTTCTTCCATGGTGTTAAATTATTTGATTTTTTAGATTTTATTTTGAAATAATTTAAAACTTGAACATCTAATTTTTCTTTAGCAAAACTAATCGGTGCCTCGTAAATAGTTTTAACATCGACAGTTTCAATTACATTTTTAATATCAACATTACAAAACAAAGATATTTTTTTTCTATGTTCTAAAGGAATAGGTCTTTCTGATCTGCAAATTATAATATCAGGTTGAATACCAATACTTCTTAATTCTTTTACAGAATGTTGTGTTGGTTTGGTTTTTATTTCATCCGATGCTTTTAAAAAAGGAACTAAAGTTAAATGAATAAATAATGCATTTTTTTTACCAATATCATTCGAAAATTGTCTTATAGCTTCTACAAATGGTAAACTTTCTATGTCCCCTACTATTCCACCTATTTCACTAATGACAAAATCTTCTTTGGATGTATCGTGTTTTATAAATTCTTTAATTCTATCCGTAATATGTGGAATAACTTGAACAGTTTTACCTAAATACTGACCTTTTCTTTCTTTTCTAAGAACATCACTATAAATTTTTCCAGTTGTAATGTTATCTGTTTTCTTTGCAGTAACACCTGAAAATCTTTCATAGTGACCTAGATCTAAATCTGTTTCAGCCCCATCATCGGTTACAAAAACTTCTCCATGCTGAAACGGACTCATTGTTCCCGGATCCACATTTAAATAAGGATCTAATTTTCTTAAACGAACTTTGTAACCTCTTGATTGTAATAAATAAGCTAAAGATGCTGAAGAGAGACCTTTACCAAGGGAAGAAACCACGCCGCCAGTGACAAATATATATCGCGCCATGGAAGTATCTTATAGCGAATAAAAAATGAATTGAAAAGGATTAATTAATTATTTTCTGGAATTGAAGGTGTATCTTCAGTTTTTTCTTCAACTGTATCCAATACCGACCCCGTAGGAGTAAGTTCTGCTCTAGAAATAATTGTTAGAGCTAAACTGCAAATGATAAAAAGTGTTGCCACGATTGCGGTGGCTTTTGTCATGAAGCTGCCTGCTGATCTAGAGAGCATAAAATTTTCTTGGGAAACTCCAATACCAAGAGCACCTCCTTCTGATTTTTGCAATAAAACCAAAAGAACCAAAATAACTGCAAGTATGATGTTGATTACTAATAATAAAGTTTCCATGAGGGTCTAATTAATGGTTTTTTTGATTATATCAATAAATTTTTTTGGGTTTTGCGATGCACCTCCAATCAAAAAACCGTCAATACTAGGAATTTTTTTTAATATACTTACGTTATTAGTATTTACAGATCCACCATATAAAATTTTAGGATATTTTTTTACAAATCTACTTTTAATAAATGAAATAGTTTTATTTAAATCAGCTTCTTTTGGAATTACACCCGTTCCAATAGACCATACAGGTTCATAGGCTATAATAATTTTAGATTTGTTCTTTATCGATTTTAATCCTTTTTCAATTTGTTTTTTTAAAATTTGATTAGTTTTTTTTTGTCTTCTTTCTTTCAAAGTTTCGCCAATACAAAATATAATTTTGAGACCTGATTTAATTGCACTTTTTATTTTTAAATTAATTAAATTATCTGTCTCACCTAGTTGTCTATTTTCTGAGTGTCCCAAAATAACAAACTTTGCTCCAACATTTTTAAGCATGGTGGAATTTACTTGGCCAGTGTAAGCACCATAATCATAGCTCTGATGACAATTTTGAGCACCAACCTCTATTTTTGTTTTTTTTAGTCTTCTCGATAAAGGTCGAATTAATGTATTTGGTGGACAATAAACTATTTTAAACTTATTTTTTTTATTAGTTTTCGAAAACTTTATTACTTTATCAAGTGAATTTAGAGTTCTTAAATCACCAAACATTTTCCAATTAGCTACAAAATACATATATTTATTTGTCATAATTGACTTTTTAATCTATAGATTTGTTTTTTACAGATCAATAAATTTATAACGCAATGATTGAAAAATTAAAAAACTTAGGCTGGAAACAATTTGGTGGATTGGTTTTAATTGTTATAATTATTATTGCTTTTGGCTTTGGTGGTTTTGGTGGTGGATTTAGTACAAATAATCAAAACAATATTGCAAAAATAAATAAAACAAATGTCACCACTCAAGATTTTATGGATTACGTTAATCAAAGTGGAATTTCAGCAGATGCAATTAGAAATAATTTAGATAACAATGTTATAGAGGAACTATTATCAGGACTTATATCAACCACGCTTATTAATCTAGAGATTGAGGATTTTAATATTTCAATTAATGAAAAAACAATACTTAAAAATATTAAAGAGAATAAAAACTTTCATGATGAAAATGGTAAATTTGAAAGAGTTAAGTATGAAAAATTTTTATTATCAAATAATATGTCTGCACCAATGTTTGAATTAAAATTAAAAAATAGAGAATTACAAAAACATTTATTTGATTTTATTGGTGCTGGAACTATTACACCAAAATTTATAATTGATAAAAAATTTGAAGAAAATAACAGATCTTTAGATATTGAATACTTTGATATGGAAAAGCTATATAAATTAAAGTCAGATTATACTGATGATGAAATAAAAGTATTTATAGAGGAAAATAAAGACCAATTAAAAAGAGAATACATTGATTTTAGATACGTTATTTTAAATCCTAAAAATTTGATTGGTATTGAAGAATTTAATCAAGCCTTTTTTGATAAAATTGATGAAATTGAAAACAAAATTTCACAAGGTACGAGTTTTGAAAATATTTTGGAAAATATTAATGTAAATATTATAGATATTTCTAAATTTGCACCTAGCTCAAGTGAACAAATAAATGAAGAGTTAATTTATTCAAAAAAAGAAACGAAATTAGATTTAATTGAGAGTGGTGATAATTTTTTACTTTATAATATAGATCAAGAATATGATCTATCTCCAGATTTAGATGATGAAATAATCAAAAGTGAAATAGCTGAATTAATTTATCAAAAAGGAAAATTTGATTACAACAGAAAAATTTTAGAAGAAATTCAAAATAATAAATTTAATAACACAAAATTTGATGAGTTAAGTAATTTTGACAAAGAATACATGTCAATTAGCTCTATTAACGACAACAAAGTTTTTGAGATAAATTCTGTAAAGATGCTCTACTCATTACCAGTTAATTCTTTTACTTTAGTAAACAATAGTGAAAATAAAATTTATTTAGTAAAAATTACAGGCTCTAATAAAAATCTAATAAACAAAGAAGGTGAAGATTATAAAAATTTTGAAAATAGTGAATTTACCAATACAAGAAAAAGTATTTTAGCTGCTTATGATCAATTGCTAACTACCAAATATAAAATACAATTAAACCAAAAAACTATCGATAGAGTTAAAAATTATTTCAAATGATTATTAATCGAAGCTTCAAAGATTTTAAGTTTCGACACAGAAGCAAAAAAAATCAAATCATCTTTACTAAAAAGAAAGTAAAAAATGATGAGGAGGTATTAAACTTAATAGATAATTTCCTAGAAGAAAAAAATAGTTTTATATTTGAGTCTGTAGAGAAAGGTAAAATCAAGGGTAGATATACAATATTCGGTAAAAATCCTGATAAAATTTGGGAATTTAATAATAATAATTCTTATCTAATTCAAAAAAATAAAAAAAGAAAATTAAATGATAAACCAGAAAAATTAATTGAAAAAATCATTGAAAATTTCAAGTTTGAAACTCCTAAAAATTTACCTAACATTTGCTCATTAATCTCTGGGTATTTTTCTTATGATTCAATCAGATATATAGAAAAAATTCCGGATAATTGTAAAAATGATCTTAATTTACCTGATGTGAGACTTCTTCGTCCAAGAACTTTAGTCATTCATGACAATTTAAAAAAAGAAATATTTTATATATTTAACATTTTTAAAGATGAAAAAATTACAAGCTATAAAAATAAATATGAAGAAATAAAATCTGATTTGTTTAAATTACTCATTCAGTCATCAATTAAAAATATTGATAAAAAAATAATTCAAAAATCGAAAAATATAAAAGTTAAATCTAACACTTCAAAAAATAAATTTTTATCAATAGTTAAAAAGGCAAAAAAATATATAAAATTAGGAGATATTTTTCAGGTTGTTTTAAGCCAAAGATTTGAAGCAAAATTAACAAAAAAACCATTAGATATTTATAAAAAACTTAGAGTAACAAACCCTTCTCCTTTTATGTTTTTCTTCAATTTTGAGGATTTTCAAATAATCGGTGCAAGTCCTGAAATACTTGTGAGACTTAGAGATAATAAAATTACTGTAAGACCAATTGCAGGAACTAGACCAAGAGGTAAAACTAAAAAAGAAGATCTTTTTTATGAAAGAAACCTACTTAAAGATAAAAAAGAGCTTTCAGAGCATTTGATGCTTCTTGATTTGGGTAGAAATGATGCTGGTAAAGTCTCAAAGATAAATTCAGTAAAAGTTACAGAAAGCTTCATTATTGAAAGATATTCTCATGTTATGCATATAGTTTCAAATGTAGTTGGGGAATATAATAAAAAATTTTCAAAATTTAAATCGCTCTTGGCTGGTTTTCCAGCAGGTACCGTATCTGGAGCTCCAAAAATTAGAGCTATGGAAATTATAGATGAATTAGAAACAACAAAAAGAAAAGTATATGCAGGAGGAATTGGATATTTTTCTGCAAATGGAGAATTTGATACATGTATAGCCTTAAGAACTGCAGTTGCTAAAAATAAAAAATTTTATGTGCAAGCAGGTGCAGGTATAGTTGCAGATAGTAAACCCAAAAATGAATATGAGGAAACAGTTAATAAAGCGAAAGCTTTAATTAATGCTTTAAGATAATGAAAGTATTGTTAATAGATAATTACGATAGTTTTACTTTTAATTTGTATCACTATATCTCTTCATTAGGTATTAAAGTTGAAGTAATTAGGAATGATAAGATTAATTCTAAAGAAATCATTAAAAGGAAATATGATAAAATTGTTATTTCACCAGGACCAGGCAACCCAAATCAATCTGGCAATTGTATTAAAATATTGAAATCATTATACAAAGAATTACCTTTTTTAGGAGTATGTTTGGGTCATCAGATAATTGGACAAGTTTTTGGATCAAAAATTATACAATCAAGAAAGTTAATGCACGGCAAAACAAGCAAAATTAAATCTAAAAAAATCGGAATTTTAAAAAATCTCCCAAATACATTTGAAGCTACCAGATATCATAGTTTGGTAATTGATAAAAAAACATTATCAAAAGAGTTAGTGATTACAGCTGAAACACAAGATGGCGTTATAATGGGCGTTCAACATAAAAAATTCAACATTCATGGTGTGCAATTTCATCCTGAAAGTATTAAAACTAAATTTGGGATGAAAATACTGAGAAACTTTATAAATTATTAAATTTATGGATCAAATTTTAGAAAAACTAACAAAAAAACAGGATTTAACATTTGAGGAAAGTAAGTCTGCATTTGAAATTTTAATGACTGGAAAAGCCAGTGATGAACAAATTTTTAACTTTCTAACACTATTGTCTGAAAAAGGTGAAGTTGCCGATGAAATAGCTGGTGGTGTTTTTGTATTAAGAGAAAAATCAAAAAGAGTGAATGTAAGTGATTGTATTGATACTTGTGGAACAGGTGGTGATGGGATGAATACACTTAATATTTCAACAGCCTCTGCTCTACTTTTAGCAAGTATGGGCACAAAAGTAGCTAAACATGGAAATAAGGCTGTTTCTTCAAAATGTGGATCTGGTGATGTTTTGGAGGCTCTTAAAATTAAAATTGATCTAGAGCCAAAAGATATTAAAAATGAAATTAGTAGTAATAATTTTGGTTTTATGTTCGCGCCCAATTATCATAGTGCAATGAGATTTGTTGGTCCTGTTAGAAAGAAAATTGGAAAAAGAACAATTTTTAATATGATTGGTCCTTTAAGTAATCCCGCTCTTGTTGAAAGACAAGTTGTTGGCGTTTTTGATAAAAAATTACTAAAAATTTTTGCAGAAGGACTTAAAAACTTAAATTTAAAATTTGCTTGGATAGTAAATAGTAAGGATGGATTAGATGAAATATCTCCATATGCAATCACTAATGTTATTCAATTAAAAGATGGTCAAATATCTGAAATAAAAATAGATCCAAATGCTTTAGGGGTTAATGCAGATAATTTCAAAAATATAATAGGTGATGATGCTAAATTTAATGCTGATAAGATAATTGAAATATTTAAAGGTGAAGATAATGATTTTTCAAAAGCAGTTTGTTTAAATGCTGCAGCAGGTTTAATTGTTGGAGAAAAATTTTCTGACTTTTCTGAAGCTTATAATCACACAAGAGAATTTATCCTTTCTGGAAAAACTTTTTTACATCTAGAAAAAATTCAAAATGTCTGAAAATATACTTCAAAATATCATTCAAAAGAAAATTGAAAAAGTTGATAAATTAAAAAAATCCTTAGATCTTAGAACTTTGGATGAATTAATTGATAAAAATAATAGCTATATTAATTTTAAAGAGAAAATAGAAAATAATTTAAAAAATAATAAAACTTCAATTATTGCTGAAATTAAAAAAGCAAGTCCTTCAGCGGGTATAATAATTGATGATTACAATCCAGTAGATATTGCTCAAATTTATTTAAATAATAAAGCAACTTGTCTTTCAGTTTTAACTGAAGAAGATTATTTTTTAGGAAATTTAATTCACATAAGCAAAATAAAAGATAAAATAAATTTACCTATATTGTGTAAAGATTTTTTTATTGATAAATTTCAAATACCTTTAGCAAAAAGTTATGGTGCAGATGCTATTTTAATTATTTTGGCTGGGGTTTCAGATGATCTTGCCTCTGAATTATACGATGAAGCTATGAAATATAATATGTCGGTTATTGTTGAAGTTCATACTGTAGAAGAAGCAAAAAAAGCTTTAAATTTTAAAAATGCATTAATTGGAATAAACAATAGAAATTTGAAAACACTTAAAACCGATATAAATACAACTTATGATATTTATGATGTTATAAAAAATCATAAAGGTCCTTTAATATCTGAAAGTGGTATCAAAAATAAAGAAGAGCTATTAGATCTAAATAAAAAAACATCAATTAACACTTTTTTAATTGGTGAATCACTTTTGAAAAACTTAGATGAAAATTCTATTTTTTCAGTTTTATAGTCAAATAAAGCCCTAATTTACTAGTTTTTTTTAGTATTGTTAATTTAAAAGAACTTTTATAGAACATTATTTGTACGATATTTGTTCTTATGCTAACAAAAAAACAAAAAAACCTGCTTTTATTTATCAACAAGAAGTTGAGAAGTTCTGGAGTCTCTCCTTCATATGAAGAGATGAAACAGTCTCTTAATTTAAAATCTAAATCAGGTATTCACAGGTTGATCAGTGCTTTAGAAGAAAGAGGTTTTATTAAAAGATTAGCTCACAAAGCAAGAGCATTAGAGGTAATTAAATTACCAGAAACCGCTTCTGCAAATGATATTTATAATAACTTTTCACCAAGTGTAATTAAAGGTGGATTAGATGAAGAACAAACTAATTCTGATGAAATTGAAGTACCAGTTCTTGGAAAAATTGCTGCAGGAACGCCTGTTGAAGCAATACAAAATGAAGTTTCTAGAATTCCCCTGCCAAATAATTTAGAAAAAAATGGAGATTACTTTGGATTGAAAGTTCAAGGTGACTCTATGATAGATGCAGGTATTCATGAAGGTGATACAGTTATTATAAAAAGAACTGACACTGCCGATAATGGTAAAATTGTTGTAGCATTGATTGATGAGCATGAGGCTATGTTAAAAAGAATTCGAAAAAAAGGCAAAGTTGTAGCCCTTGAAAGTGCCAATAGAAACTATGAAACTAAGATTTTTGGACCTGATAGAGTAAAAGTTCAAGGAGTTTTAGTATCTTTATATAGAAACTTCTAAAAAAATAGTCTAAACAACATTGATGTCTAAAGTAGCAACACGTTTTGCACCATCCCCTACCGGAGCTCTTCACATTGGAGGAGTTAGAACCGCGTTATTTAATTGGTTGTTCTCTAAAAATCAAAAAGGAACTTTTCACCTAAGAATTGAAGATACTGATAAAGAAAGATCTAAAGATGAACATAAAAAACAGATTATTAATTCTTTAAAATGGCTTGGTATTGAGCATGATGGGGATGAATACCTTCAATCAAGTAAAATAAATGATCATATTAAGGTTGCAAATGAATTACTTAAAAATGGTAATGCGTATAAATGTTATTGCTCTGCAGAAGAAATAGAAGAGCAAAAAAAAAGAGCTAGACAAAAAAAACTTCCTTATATCTACAATAGAAAATGGAGAGATATACCAGAATCTAATGCTCCTGAGGATATAAAACCAGTAATAAGATTTAAAAGTAAAATAGAAGGATCAACAATACTTAAAGATTTAGTTCAAGGTGATGTTGAAATTGAAAATAATACAATTGAAGATTTTATAATTTTAAGAAATGATGGCACACCGACATATAATTTGTCTGCGACTGTAGATGATCATCAAATGAAAATGACACATATAATTAGAGGAGATGATCATAAAATTAATACATTTAAGCAAATGCAAATTTATGAAGCAATGAACTGGGATTTACCAAAGTTTGCTCATATACCTCTTATTCATACTTTAGAAGGTAAAAAATTATCAAAGAGAGATAATGCATCAACATTAGATGATTATTCTAAAATAGGTATAATGCCCGATGCATTAAGAAATTATTTGCTTAGACTAGGTTGGTCTTATGAGGATAAAGAAATATTTACTTTAGATGAGAGTATAAAGCACTTCAACATTGAAGGTATAGGAAAGTCACCATCTAAGTTAGATATGAGTAGAATTTTATCAATGAATGAGCATTACATTAAAAATATTCATGAAAATGATTTATTTAATCAACTAATTGAATACTGTAAATTATATAAGAGTGAAATTAAGTCAGATAAAAAGGATAAGATAAAAAAATCTCTAACTTTCTTAAAGAATAAAGCTAAAACATTACAGGATATATTTAATAACGGTCAATACATCATGGTAGATGAAGTAAATTATAATCAGGACGATATTAAGTTAATTGATGATAAAGCCAAAAAAGTCATTTCTGAATTTACTACTAAATTTGCTTCCGTTGATAAAATGAGTAAAGAAACATTAGAACCAATAGTAAACGAGCTAATTGAATTAAACGATACAAATTTTAAAGGTGTTGGCCAACCTTTAAGAATAGCCTTAACAGGTTCAAAATTTGGACCTGGAATATATGATATAATTATTTCTCTAGGAAAAGAAGAAGTTACAAAAAGATTAACTAATAAGAAACTTAGTTAATACTGTGGCAGCTTCATCAGAGGATGAAGTTTTTGATCTAATTTTAGTTAAAGTTTCTTCGCAATCACTAATTTGCTTTTTCATTAATTCTGGATTTTTTAAAAAGTAAACAACAGAATTGTAAATCTCTTTAGCATTACACTCTTTTTGAATTAATTCTGGAATTATTTCTTTGCTATTAATAATATTGATAATGTTAGCAAATTTTATTTTTACCAACATTTTGATAATCAAAAAATTTAAAAAATTCATTTTATAGATAATTATAGAGGGAACTTTTGCATTACAAATTTCAAGAGAAATTGTTCCAGATTTTGTAACTGCAAATATAGAATTATTCAATATTTGTTTTTTTATATTCTCATCAGAAATAACTTCAACATTTTCTAAATTGTTTTTATTAATTTTCATATTAATTAAATTTTTATTTTCATCGGTAGCATGAAAAACAAAAGTGAAATTATCAAATTTTTTATTCATTAGATTTATAAAATCAATCAAGATTGGTAATAGTAAATTTACTTCAGATGATCTACTACCACAAAAAAGAGAAATAATTTTTTTTTCACTTGATATAATATTAGATAGATCTGTTCTATTTTTTGTTTCTTGTTCTAATAATGGGTGGCCAACAAAAGTATTTGGAATGTTTTCTTTATCAAAATATTTTTTTTCAAAATCAAATAATAATAAAATATGATCTAAAAACTTTTTAAAGTTTTTTACTCTACCCTCTCGCCATACCCATACTTGAGGAGCTACATAATGGACAGTCTTGATCTGACTATTTAATTTTTTAACTTTTTCAACAACTCTTAATGTAAAGTCAGGACTATCTACACTAAACAAAATATCAGGATTAAATTTTATTATCTCTTCTACAGTTTTGTTTATTGTGTTCTTTATTTTAAAAATATTCAACAAAACACTTGTGAAACCAATGTAGGTTATTTCTTTAAGATCAAAAATAGATTGTATTCCTAACGAATTTAAGTGTTTTCCACCAACACAAGAAAACTTAATATTAGGATCATTTTTTTGAAGTTTAGATATGACTTTAGAGGCAAGTTTATCTCCAGAAGGTTCACCAGTTATTATAAATATCTTTTTCATTTTACCGAGATAAACATCTTATTTTTATTTGCAAAGTTAATACATTTTATTTTATCTAAAAAAATATGTTGTTTATTTTTAACAACAATTCCTTTTAATCCAGCAGCTTTACTTTGCTTAAAAGTCTTTAATCCAATAGCAGGTAAATCGATTCTAAGATCTTGTTTCTTTTTTGGAAGCTTTACCAAAACGCCATGATTTCTAAATTTTTTACTTCTAATTTTTTTAAGCATTTTTTCGGTTCCACCTTTTCCTTCAATAGAAACTATCTTTTTATTTCTAACTACAACCCCTTGACTAAAGTTGTATTGTCTTAAATTATTTAAAGTTTTTATTGCTTTTTTTATATCTAATTGATCTTTCTTGTTTGGTTTAATCTTTGAAAAATTTCCTTTCTTTAAAGATAATTCAGGGTTAAATGTCAGCGAATTTTTAGTTTTAATCTTATTTTGAGCTAATATTTTAATAATTTCTTTAAGTATAGCTGCGTCTCCAAGCTTAGAGGCTTTAATTATTTTCGGAAAATAATAAATTCCTTTAAAATCTAATTTTAATTTAGAAAAATTTGGTTTATTTACTTTTCCTGCAAATAAGACTTTCTTACAATTATTTTCTTTCAATATGTTAATAATTTTGCCAAATTGACCTATAGAAACAGTATGTGATTTTTTGTTTTTTTTAAATTTTTTTGATTTTGATAAATCAATTATTAAATATTCTAATTTCTTTTTTTTGATAGATTTAAGAATTTCATTTGGAAAATCAGTATCGCCAAAAATTAATCCTATCATATTATGAAAAGGGAGTACAAATAGATCTTTTTTTATCTTTGGTTATAAAATCAATTACATTCTTGACTAATGGATTCTCTTCAAATGAACCATTCAATTTGATTATATTTTCATTGATATTTTTTGTAGCAAAGATCACTTTATAAGCCTCAGATAGCCCTAATATATCTTTATTATCAAACTTTGCTCTTCTTAGCCCTATTAAATTTAATCCATTTAATAAATTTCTATTTCCCGTAGATAATCCGTAAGGAATTACGTCATTTAAAACTCCTGTCATACCCCCGATCATAGCCATCTTACCAATCCTAGTAAATTGTTGAACTGCAGAATTACCTCCAATAATAACATTATCTTCAATGATTACATGTCCACCTAAAGGAACATTGTTTGCAATTATTACATTATTTCCTACTTTACAATCATGGGCGATATGAGACGAAATCATTAATAAACAATTATTTCCAATAACAGTTTTACCTCCTCCTCCTTCTGTACCTGGGTTAATGGTTACGTATTCTCTAATTTTATTGTTGTCACCTATTATTAAATTTGTGCGTTCACCACTATACTTTAAGTCTTGTGGTTCATTAATTGACACGAAAGGATAAATTTTATTTTTTTTTCCAATAACAGCATTACAGTAAATATTTACGTGTGATTGAATAATTGTATTTTCACCAATTTCAACATCAGGACCAATTACACAATAAGGACCTATTTCAACGTTTGAAGAAATTTTTGCCTTTGGATCAATTATTGCAGTTTTGTGTATCATTTATTTTCCTTAATAAATTTTTTTAAATCTTTAGCTGGATAGCCCATTACTTTAGAATTATCTCGAACACTTTTAATAACTCCTGATCCACCACCTATTTGAACATTGTTTCCTACTTTTAAATGTCCAGATATTCCTGCTTGACCACCTATCATAACATTATTTCCCAATGTAGAACTTCCAGCAAATCCAACTTGTCCTGCAATAATACAGTTTTCACCTATTTTATTATTATGAGCTATATGAACTTGATTATCTATAAATGTATTTTTACCAATAATTGTATTCGATAAAGAGCCTCTATCAATTGTTGATCCAGAACCAATTTCACAATTATCTTCAATTATTACAATACCTATATGAGGGTATCTTATGTTTTTATTTTTATTAGGAAAAAAACCAAAACCTTTTTTGCCAATAACACATCCATCTAATATTGAAACATTATTTTTGATTAAAGTATTTCTAATAATAACATTTGACCCTATTGAGCAATTATCACCAATGACAACATTGCTTTCAATAATTGTATTGTGACCAATAGAACAATTTGATCCTATTTTAATATTTTTTCCAACAATAACATTTTGACCGTGATTGACTGAATTTTTAAATAATGTTTTTTTAATATTTAAAGCATGAACATCAAAATCATCTGTAATAGAATCTGGATAAAACATTTTAGTAATCATTGCAGTTGCAACAAGAACATTTTTAACCTCAATTGGTTTACAATTTTTTGGTAATATATGAGATAATTGTTTTGTAGTTACACAGAATGAGGCTTTTGTGGTTGAAGCTAAAGAATCATATTTTTTTGAGTGAAAAAAAGTTATTTCATTATTATTTGCTTCGACCAAATCCTTAATATCTAAAATATTTGTTTCAAGATTTGTTACATTGATTTCAGAATTAATATTATTTAAAATTTTATTAATCTTAAAAGGACCTTTGTTCTCAAAAAATGGATTTATCATTAATCGTTTTTTATCAAAACAATTATTAAATACTTATCAATAAATATTACTAATTATTTTCTATCTACTATAGTTGCAGACCATTGAGCATCAGCCATTTTTTTTCCATCTACAAATGCATCACCCTTATATTTCCAAACTCTTCCATGCGATCTGATAGCCTCAATGTTTAATTCTAATTTACAGTCTGGTATAACAGGACTCCTAAATCTTGCCTTTTCTACACTCATCAGAAAGACTAATTTATTCTCATAAGTTGATTTGTCTAATCCATGTGCTGTAAGTGCAGCCGCAGCTTGACCAAATGACTCTACGATGAGAACACCTGGCATAACTGGTTGTCCTGGAAAATGACCTTGGACAAAAAAGCTATCTCTTCGAACATTAACTATAGCTGTTGCTGAAGATAATTTTTTGATATTATATAGTTCATCAATCAATAACATTGGTTCTCTGTGAGGTAAAAGATCAACAATTTGTTGTTTATTCAATTTTGTCATTAATTTATTGAAACTGTTTATTAATTTTTTTCAAAATTTCATTTGTTATATCAGAAGAAAGTTTTCCCATATATAAGTTTTTTTTATTAAGAACGATATCGATAGAATTTGCACTAATGTGATCATTTATTATAGAATTAAATTTATCTAAAAGTTTATTTAATTCAACTGCTTGTGTTTTTTTGAATTCTTCTGTGTAATTTTTTTTTTCCAAATTATATAAATTTACTTTTTTTTTAAAGTCCTCAATTTCCTTTTTTAATTCTTCCTCTGAAATTACATTTTTTTTATTCTTAATTTTTTCCTCCAAATCTCGAAGTTTTTTTTCATTATCATCTAATATTTTTATATTTTTTGAATTAATTTCGTCCAACTTATTTAAAGTAGATTTCCCTATAGAAGAATTATTTATCAAATAATCAATATCAATAAATACAATTTTTGTATTTGCATCTACTTTTGATGTTATTAGAAAAAATATAATTAAAATATATTTAAATATAGACATTAAAATGTTGTGCCTAAATTAAATCTAAAAGACTCCGTTACATCCGAATCAGATTTAGATAATGTTTCACTAATTGAAAAATTTAATGGTCCTATAGGTGTAAACCAATCAACACCTATACCTACAGAACTTCTTAATTTACTTCCATCATCTAATGAGTCATCATAATCAACACCCCAAAGATTAGCCATATCAAGAAAGATTAAAATGTCTAAATTTTGTGCATTTTCTAAAACATTTGGCAGAGTCGAAGTGAAGTTCAGGACAGTAGCGTAGTTGCCACCAACATAATCAGCACCATCTTTAGGGCCTATTCTACCAACCTCAAAACCTCTTAATCTTGATCCAGGAATGGACAATCTCTCTGAAAGTTTAATATCATCACCGGTAACTGAATTAGCTGCCTTTAAATATAATGACATTGACGAAATATTATTTTCATAAAGCTCTTTAAAAACTTTATAATTGTATGTATTGGTCAAAGTGTTTGTTTCACTGATCACTGGAACGTCAATACCATAGAATGATCTAAAACCTTTAGTAGTTTTAAATCTTTGATTTCTTTTGTCATAATCAAAATTTAAATTTACAAATGTATCAAAATAATCACCTTCTTGTTTCTGCTGTGTAGCTGAAGCAGTTGAATCTGTCTCAATTTTTTCATAAAAAGATCTTCCTGAAAAACCTAAATTTAGTTTTCTTAAATACTCAAAATTTGTACCAATTTCAAAACCTGTTTTGTTTGATTTGTAACCAAAATTTTTTGTACGATCTATTTCAATAGCTTGTATATTAGCAAAAACTGACTTATCACTATTTTTATAATTTGGATTTTTTATACCCAATTTACCTTTAAAACTATCTGTGCTTATAGATGCATTTGCATCAACTGCTAAACCTTTTCCTAGGTAGTTATTTTCTCTTACTCCAAAGGTAAATGTGCTACCAGATGTCCCAAAACCTGCTCCAGCAGATATTTCGCCAGTAGCTTTTTCTTCAACATTAATGTTTATAATTTTATTATTTTGATTAATACTGTCAATAGTCTCTAATTTAACTGATTTAAAAAAATTTAAACTTTTTAAATTATTCTCAGATTTTTTTTGTAAGATTGAATTATAGGGATCTCCCTCATCTAATTCTAATTGATTACGAATTACATTTTCACGAGTTATATTATTTCCAAAAATATTAATTTTTTCTACAAAAAACTTGTTGGTTTCTTTTATTATAAAATTTAAATTAATTTTGTTTTGTATAATGTTTTCTTCTACACTTGCACTTATTGATCTGTATTCTTCATTTAATGTTATATCATCTATAGTACCCAATATCTCTTCAACTGCATTAATAGAATAGGGTTCATTTTTATTTTTATTAAATATTATACTCAACTTTTCAAAATTAGTTTTCTCAAAATCATTTGGAATAGAAAGATTAAAATCACCAAAATAAAT
>CACLZL010000005.1 GCA_902611405.1 uncultured Pelagibacteraceae bacterium | reverse complement strand
GTTTCTAGGATCATCTTCAGGAATTCCTGCCTCAACTTTTCCTACTAAATCGGCACCAACATCTGCGCCTTTAGTGAAAATTCCACCACCCAATCTTGCAAAAATTGAAATTAACGATGCACCAAAACCTAATGCAACTAAAGCATTTACAATTTCTCTTTCATCTACGTTAGACTTTAATAATATATAATAATAAACAGCTATAGATAATAATGCTAAACCAGCAACCAACATTCCAGTAACAGCACCAGATTTAAATGCAACAGATAGACCTTGAGCTAAGCCTTTTCTAGAAGCTTCTGCAGTTCTTACGTTTGCTTCTACAGAAACTAACATTCCCACATAACCTGCAATACCAGACAAAGCAGCACCTATTAAATAACCAAGACCCACTAATGGACTAAAAGCAATACTTACAATTACTAAAACTACAGCACCAACAATAGCAATAGTTTTGTATTGTCTTGCTAAATATGCTTTTGCACCAATTTGAATTGCAGATGCAATATCTTGCATTTTTGAATTCCCTGCACTTGAATTAAGAATGTTTTTACCAGTTAAAAATCCATATACGATAGATAATAAACCAGCTCCAATTGTGTATAACAATATTGTTTCGACTGTTCCGCTCATATTAACCTTAAGTTGTTGGTTGTTAAATTTTAAGCCCGCACAATACAAAAAAAGATAGAAAAGACAACGATTAACTTCTAAAACTTATGAATATAGCCATTACATTTAGCTTGTATTTGCTTGCCTTTTTCATCAAATATTAAAGATCTATCTTTACCAAATACAATTTTACCAATTTTAGTTATTTTAATTCCTGTTGTTTTAGAAGCATTCTTAATGATTCTGGTTTTATTATTATCAGCAGTAAATAAGATTTGATAATCATCCCCATTAGAAATGAGATTAATTTTACTTAATTTCTGATTTTTAATCAAATTACTCAATTTTTTGGAAACAGGTATTTTGTTTTCAAATAAGTGGAAAGATAAATTTTGTCTATTAATCATTTTTGACAAATCATCAATTAATCCATCAGAAACATCAATAGAGCAATTAGCAAATTTTAATAAATATTTTGTTAAATTGAAAGGTAACACTGGTTTGTAATATTTATCTATAAAAAATAATTTATCTTTATTTTTGAATTTAGATTTATTGGTTAATAATTTAAGTCCTAAATAGCTATCACCCAAATTTCCAGTTACATAAATATCATCATTTAATTTAGCTTTATTACGATAAATTATTTTATCCGAATATCCTAATGAAGTAATTGTAAAACTAAGTTTGTTTGAAAAGGTTGTATCGCCACCACATAAATCTATGTTAAATTTATTTTGTTCTGATTTGAGTGACTTTGAAATTTTATATAAATTATTTTTTGTAAATGTTTTTTTATTACCTGAACTAGAAATAAAATAAAACTTTGGTTTTACACCTTTGCAAATTAAATCAGATATTGATGACCTTAATATTTTTTTAATTACTAGATCTGGAGATTTAAAATTAAGAAAATGTATACCCATATTGTAAGTATCTACAGATATTACAACACTTCTTTTTTTATCAAAAAAAACATCATCATTTAAGTTGAGAGCAGATTTATTTTTTTTAGCTAATCTTAAAAAATATTTATTTATTAGATTAAATTCATGCATTGTTAGATCTTAATTTTTTTCCTACATTATCTAATAAAGCATTAAGGTACTTTGTTTGTGAATCTTCAAGAAAAAAATTAGATGAATTTAAATATTCTTTAATGATTATATTAATGGATAAATTAGGTTTATACATAAATTCATAAGTTGCTGCTTTTAAAATCGTTTGAAAAACTTTGTCTAATTTTTCAAATACGAATTCATCACCTAATTTATTATTTAATTCATCTAAAATAAGATCGTTTCTTTCTATCGTTCCTAAAACAATATCCTTAATAAATTTTTTAAATCTATGTTTTGGAAAATCTAAATCATTATCTTCATTATAAAATCTACCATATAATTTTTGAATTATTATAACTCTTGGATTATTTTTAGGATTGTAATGAGTTCTCATTTTTGAGACAAAACTGAAATTACAGCTTCTGCAGCTTCAGCACCCTTTTTTCTTCTAGCTCTTGCTTGTGCCATATTAAGACAAGTAATAATTCCATTACCAATAGGTTTTTTACTATCTATTGACAATTTCATTATTGCATCTGTTGATGCTTGAGAAATAAAATCAAAGTGTGGAGTTTGACCTTTAATTACACATCCTAAAGCTAAGAAAGCATCATATTTTCTTAAATTTTTTGAGATTGTTACAGGTATTTCAAAAGCACCGGGCACTTTAACAATTTTTATTATATTTTTTTTTGGAATTATTTTTAAAGCACTTTTTATTAAGCCATCAGCAATATCTTTATAATAATCTGCTACAACAATTAGATATTTTTTTTTCATTAAATTAATTCTTGTTTTGTAATTTTTATACCATAACCATCTAGACCAATAACTTTTTTTGGTGATTTGGTAATTAATATCATATTTTTAATTTTTAAGTCTTTAATTATTTGAGCTCCAATGCCATAATTTTTAATTAACTTATCGTTTCCCTTTTTATAAAAATCTTTGTTTTTATAATCTTTTAAAGTTTGAGTTACTGATTTTAAATTTGAATCTTTAATAAATACTAAAACACAATTTTGATATTTTTTAAAATAATTTAGGGTCTTGTTAAATGAATTTGGCAATGATTGATTTATAAGATAGTTTTGAACTACGTTTGATGAAATTACTCTTACTCTTGGGTTTATGCCTTTTTTTATTTTACCTTTTATTAATGCAAAATGTTCTGAGCCATCTAAAAGATTCTCATATATTCTAATATTATACTTTTGATTTTTTACATCTATGTTGCTTTGTTTTTTTAGTTTAATTAGTTTTTCTTTTTTTAGTCTGTAAGCAATAAGATCTTCTATCTTTCCAATTTTTAATTTATGTTTTTTTGCAAAATTGAATAAATCCTGTCCTTTGGCCATTGAACCATCCTCATTCATAATTTCACATATTACAGCAGAATTATTTTTTTTTGCCAATTTAGATATATCAACAGAAGCTTCGGTATGTCCTGCTCTAACAAGAACTCCACCTTCCTTGGCTATAATAGGAAACACGTGACCAGGAGAAACAATTTCATTTTTATTTACATTTTTTTTTGATGCAATTTTAATTGTTCTAGCTCTATCCTTAGCAGATATTCCTGTTGTTATTCCTTTTTTTGCTTCAATAGAAATTGTGAAAGCTGTTTTGTTTCTTGATTGATTTACTGGTGACATCAAAGATAAGTTTAATTTTTTCGCCTGAAGAGTATCTAGGGCTAAACAAATTAAACCTCTTCCGTATTTTGCCATGAAATTAATATTTTTTGCATTTGAGTCTGATGTAGAAATAACTAAATCTCCTTCATTTTCTCTTTTCTCATCGTCTACCAAAATAAACATGCCTCCTTTTTTGGCTATACTTATTATTGATTCAATTGAAGCAAAATTATTTTTTTCCATTAAAATAATTCCTAACGTATTTGGACAGGATATCTATCTCTATATTTACTAAGCTAGATTTTTTTAAAGTTGATAAATTTGTTTCTTTGTATGTATGGGGAATAATCCAAATTTGAAAACCTTTTTTAGTTACTTTTGAAATTGTAAGAGAAATTCCGTTTACACAAATTGATGCTTTTTCTATTAGGTATTTTCTTTCCTTTTTAGCTAAATCAAAGTCAAAAAGAAATGATTTATCTACTTTTTTAATACTTAATACTTTGCCGACAGTATCAACATGACCTTGACAGATATGTCCTGAAATTTTTGTGCCATATTTTAAAGGTAATTCTAAGTTTATTTTATCTCTTATTTTTAAAAATTTAAATTTTGAACGAATTATTGTTTCTTTAGATAGGTAAAATTCCATAATTTTTGATTTATATGAGATTAAAGTTAAGCAGACACCATCACATGCAACTGACAAACCCATATCTTTTTTGGAGACTTTAAGATTACTTTTTACAAAAATATTAAGACCCTTGGGTCTTTTAATAATTTTAGTAATAATACCTTGGTTATAAATTATTCCATTAAACATAATTTCTATCTATATAGTGTTATTCTATCTTTTCGCAAATTCAGATTTAAATTAATTTTTGTTTGATACTTTTGATTTAATGTGTTCAGACCACTAAATTTTAAATATTCTAAGCTTTTAGAAAGATTTTTAGGGCTTTTGAATAAATAAAATTTATTAAAAATTTTATTTTTGATCAAGGAATTAGTTAAATCATTTCCACCCTCTATTAATAAATTCCTAAAGCCAAAATTATACAGTTTTTTTAAAATTTCTCTCATATCAAATCTGTTATCTCTATCAACTTTGGATTTAATGAGAATAATGCCTTTTCTTTTAAATTTAGAAATTTTTGATTTATCAGCTTTGTTATAAAATATTAAGGTATTTTTGTTATTAGAAGATTTTATTATATAGCTGTTTGTTTTAGTATTTAAATTGTTATCTAAAATAATTCTTTTAGGAGAAAAATTTTTCACACCTTTTAAACGACAATTTAATCTTGGATTATCTTTATTTAATGTTTTGTATGTAATCATCAAACCATCGTTTTGATATCTCAAAAGATGTGTAAACTGATCTGAATAAGAATTTGTAATTTTTTTTTGGTTCTTACTGTAAATAATATTATTTTTTGAAATAGCTATTTTGCCAGTAACGAAGGGTAATTTTTTCTTTCTGTTAAAAAAATAAGGTAAATAAAAATTTTGAACTCTACTTTTTAATAAACCCTTTTTTACAATTATTTTTTTTGACTTTAAAATTTTAAAACTTTTATTTCTTACTCTTTTATCTATATCAGTCACGGCATATATAACCTGTGAAATTTTAGATTTTATTATTGCGTCAGTACATGGTGGTGTTAAACCATGATGACAGCATGGTTCTAAAGTAACATACATTTTTGAGCCTTCTAATTTTTCAAAACTATTTTTAATCGCATTAAATTCAGCGTGTGGTCGTCCATTAAATGAGGTTTGTCCTATAGAAATAATTTTATCATTTTTGACAATAACGCAACCTACTGAAGGATTTGATCCAGTCTGTCCATGACGAGATTTAGCCAAGTCTAAGGCTATCTCCATGTAAAATTTATCTTTTAATGTGAATTTATGTTTTTTTGTAGACATTAAGCTTGTCCACGAATTGTACGAAATCCTTTTCTTCTCTAAAGTTTCTATAAACAGATGCAAACCTTACGTAACCAACAGGATCTAAATCCTTTAAACCATCCATAACCATTGTACCGATTGTATTAGTTGATACTTCTCCTTGACCAAGTTCCTCCAAAGACCTTGATATATGACTTATAAATTTTTCTATTGTTTCAGTATCAATTGGTCTTTTCTTAAGTGCGATGTAAATTGATTTAGATAGTTTATCACGGTCAAAAATTGACTTTCTTCCATTTTTTTTAACTACCATTAATTCACGAATTTGAATTCGCTCAAATGTAGTGAAGCGTTCACCACAAATACAAAGTCTTCTTCTTCTTATAGCTGTACCATCTTCTGTAGGTCGTGAATCCACTACAGATGTATCACCCTTTTTTTCACACGGACAAATCATTTACTAAAGGTTCTTATATATAGGAAATGACGAAGTTAAAGCAATAACTTCATTTTTTACTTCTTTTTCTATTTTGCTGTTATCAGAAGGATTTTCAGACAATCCTTTAAGGGTTTTTGTAATTAATTCACCAACAGTTTTAAATTCGCTTAATCCAAAACCACGTGTTGTAGCTGCCTGTGTACCCAATCTAATACCTGATGTGATCATTGGTTTTTCAGTATCAAAAGGTATACCGTTTTTATTACATGTAATATTTGCTCTTGATAAACTTTCTGCTGCAAGATTACCTTTAACATTATAAGGTCTTAAATCTACAAGCATTAAATGAGTATCAGTTCCATCTGAATAAATTTTAAACCCATTATTTTTTAAAGTTTCTGCTAACATCTTCGCGTTTGCTAAAACAGATTTAATATAATCTTGAAATTCTGGTTGTAGCGCTTCAAGAAAACCTGCCGCCTTTGCTGCAATAATATGCATTAAAGGTCCTCCCTGATAACCAGGAAAAACTGCTGTATTAAATTTTTTAGCTAGATCTTCATGATTAGTTAAAATTATTCCTCCTCTTGCGCTTCTAAATACTTTGTGAGTTGTTGATGTAACCACATGTGCGTAATCACAAGGGTTAGGATACCCTTTACCAGCAACTAGCCCTGAGAAGTGAGCCATATCAACCATTAAGTAAGCTCCAACTTTATCTGCTATCTCTCTAAATCTTTTAAAGTCAATTACTCTAGAATAAGCACTTCCACCTGCAATGATTAGTTTGGGTTTATGTTCTAAAGCAAGTTTTTCAACATTATCATAATCTATCAACTCAGATTTTTTGTCTACATCATAACCTACCGCGTTGAACCATTTACCAGACATTGAAATTTTTAATCCATGAGTAATATGTCCACCTGAATTTAAACTCATACCCATGAATGTATCACCTGGACTCAACAAAGCTAAAAATACTGCTCCATTAGCTTGAGCTCCTGAGTGAGGTTGTGCATTTGCAAATTTACAATTGAATAATTTTTTTAATCTTTCAATAGCAAGATTTTCAGCCACATCAACGTGTTCGCATCCATTATAATATCTTTTACCAGGATAACCTTCGGCATATTTATTAGTTAAAACCGATCCCTGTGCCTCTAATACTGCTTGTGAAACTATATTTTCAGATGCAATTAACTCAATATGTTGTTGTTGTCTGATTAACTCATCTTTAATAGCTTTATAAAGTTCTGGATCTTTTAAAGATAAACTATCCTCAAAGAAGCTTTTGTAACTATCGTTTAAATAATTTTTTTCACTCGACATAATTATATTTTTTTAACTCTTTTTAAATGTCTGCCACCATCAAATTTTGTATTTAAAAAAATACCTACAAATTTTAAAGCATTTTTTTTGGTTATTAACCTTGATCCTAATGTAATGATGTTTGCATCGTTATGCAATCTGGATAATTTCGTTGATTTTAGATTAAAACATTGTGCAGCGCGAATATTTTTATGCTTATTTGCCGCAATATTCATACCGGTCCCAGATCCACACACTAAAATGCCAACATTGTTCTTATTAAGTTTAACTTTTTTTGCAACTTTATGAGCATAGTCAGGATAATCAACACTACTGTCATCTTTTGGACCAAGGTCCTCAAATTTAACTTTTTTATTTTTTAAATAATTTTTAATTATCTCTTTTAATTTAAATCCAGCGTGATCTGATGAAATAAATATTTTTCTCAAATTAATTAAATTTGTAATCTAAAACACAAGCAACTAAATGTATTCTATTCTCTTCTCCACCATTAAATGCATTGTGATACTTGGTGTTATTTGTAATCCAAACAGAACCATCAGCAGGCATATGCTTTGCAACATTATCAATAACCATAATGCAGCCAGGATTAGTAATTAAAGGTATATGTAATCTCGGCTCAGGATCTCTATGCCAACTTAAAGTTGATCTTGGTTCTTTTAAAAGAATTCTTACTCTACCAAGCTTATATCTAGATGAAAGGGTGTCATATACTTCTTTGAAATAAGTATTCTCATAATCTTTTATGAATTCTGAATATAATGACTCATCAAGAGACTCATCCCTAACTACTTCTTTTCCAGATTTATCAGGTTTTGTCCAATATACTCCTCTAGCCTTGTTACCTTTAATAGAATCTGGATCTCCAGGTATTTGAGTTAATGATATCGCTCCAAAGTGAGTTACACCAGCATCTTCAAATTTTTTAATCTTAACTATTTGATGATAAGCTTCTTGCAACTTTTCAATATCAAATTTAATTTCTTGTTTCTGAAAATCGCTAAAGTCTAAAACTCTATCTTCTTTTCTAACATTTAAATCTATTACTTTTGAATTTTCTACCGTCATCTTAATTGCTTTCTACCCTTTTTTTTGTATATGTGTATATTACATTTGTCGCAATATAAAAATAAATTAAAACATGATTATTGGTAAATATCCGAGTCTTAGACTTAGAAGAAATAGAAAAGAATCTTGGTCAAGAAGACTGATTCAAGAAAATACTTTAAGTCCAAATGACTTTATATTACCTATTTTTTTAATAGAAGGATCTAATAAACGGCAACCGATTTCATCTATGCCAGGTGTATACAGGTATACTATTAATAGATTAAGCCAAATAGTAGATAGAGCCATAAAAAAAAAGATACCAATGGTTGCACTTTTTCCAAAAACCCAAAATGTACATAAAGATGAATTGGGTACAGAATCACTTAACGAAAAAAATTTAGTTTGTAGAGCAATTAAAGAAATTAAAAAAAGATACAAAAATCAAATAGGTATTATGTGCGACGTAGCATTAGATCCTTACACATCACATGGTCATGACGGTTTAATCAAATCTAATACTATACTTAACGACGAAACAATAGAGGTTTTGATTAATCAGTCATTACTGCAAGCTGAGATGGGCTGTGATGTACTTGCTCCTTCAGACATGATGGATGGCAGAATAGGAAAAATAAGAAAAGCTTTAGATAAAAATAAATTCCAAAACGTTCAAATATTATCGTACGCTGCAAAATATGCTTCAAGCTTTTATGGACCTTTTAGAGATGCAGTCGGTTCTAAAGATTCGTTAAAAGGAGACAAAAAAACTTATCAGATGGATTATAGAAATTCTGATGAAGCTTTAAGAGAAGTTTCATTAGATATAAAAGAAGGTGCTGATATGGTTATGGTTAAACCAGGTATGCCTTATTTAGACATAATTAAATCAATAAAAGAAAAATTTAAATTACCTGTATTTGCCTATCAAGTATCAGGAGAATACAGTTTAATTGAAACAGCTATAGCGAAAAATTTAATTAATAAAGATGCTATATATGAAAGCTTAGTTGCTTTTAAGAGAGCTGGTGCCAATGCTATAGTAAGTTATTACGCTGATAGAATTGATAAAATAATAAAATAGTTATTTTAAAGTATTTAAGAATAGTAACCTACTATTTGGATAATTTAAATTATTTGGTCTTAATATAGTTTTATCCAAATAATCACCTACTAATTTCAAACCACTCAATAAAGTACCGAGATCATTAACTTCTAAATCTTTTTCAATCAAGAAATTAGGTACATATTTTTTTTCATTTAAAGAACTTGCATAATATACAGTTTTGTTTCCCTCTAAATCTTTTTCAACTAAATTTTCAAGTGCTAAATCATATCCCAATATTTTAAGTAACTCCAATTCCCAAAAGATATATTTTTTTAACCAATCTTTTTCTTTTAAAATTAAAAATAAATTTTGAATTATAAAATAAATTTTATCATTAGATTGAGACTCTGCAGTTAATATTTTAATCAAATTCATAGCAGATGTAATACAAGATAACTTTTGATTGTTATCAAAATATAAGGGAGTATAAACATTTAAAATTTCAATTTTAAAATAACCTATTCTGTTTTCATTTTTTGAATTATAATTAACGTGAAGTTTGTTGCCTATTTGAAGATAATTTTTAATTTTTTTTGAAGTGCCACCAAATATAATTCCAGATAGCTTTCCTTTATCCTTTGTAAATAATTCAGCAATTAATGAATTTTCATTATATCTTGTTTTACTTATTAAAAATCCCTCGTCTGACCAATTCATTTTTTATTTGTAATTTTTAAACATTCAATTGCTGCATTTTGTTCTGCTTCTTTCTTTGATTTACCAGAAGCTATAAAATATTTTGTATTGGGTAATTTTACTCCAACTTTAAATATGGGTTTGTGTCTTGGACCAGTATTTGAAATTAGTTTATAAGTAGGTAGTTTTTTAAATTTTTTTAAAGTTAATTCTTGTAACTTTGTTTTTGCATCTATTTCAGTCACCACACTTTTTTCAATATGATTTTTCCACAAGTTTAAAATTGTTTTTTCAACAATTGTAAAACCTTTATCTAGATATATAGCACCAATTAATGCCTCACAGCTATCTGAAATGATTTTGTCTTCAATTTTTATTTTTTTATTATTAGGGTTAAATGTTTTTACATAACTAGCTAAATTTATTTTTTTTGCTATATCCAAACAGGTTTTTTTATTTACTAACGAAGCAAATTTTTTATCAAGAATACCTTCTTTTTCATCTGGATAAATTTCTAAAAGTTTTTTTGCAATCACTAAACCAAGGACTCTATCACCCAAAAACTCTATCTTTTCATTATTTTCATTTGGATTAAAACTTTTATGTGTTAGGGCTTGAATAAGTAGATCTTTATTTTTAAATTTTAAATCAATTTTTTTTTCTAAACTCTGATAGTCACTTTTCATTAATCAATTTTATTAAATGTTCTATTAAATCTTATTGACTTATGCCATTTCCAAAATTCTACAAAACCTCCTATATTTTTATCAGAAGAAAAAAATATAAATTGAGCTTTTCCAACTAAATTGTCTTTATGTACATATCCAACACTTGTTAGGTATCTGCTATCTTTAGAGCAATCTCTGTTATCACCTAAAAAGAAATAATGGTCTTTTGGAACAGTAAACACATCTGAATTTTGATAAGTATAATCTTTTAAATAAACTGTGTGAAATTTTTTACCATTTGAAAGTTTTTCTTCAAATCTATATACATCAATAATTTTATCACCACAGAATATACTAGTTTTGTTTGTAACTTTAGATTTAAGAATTTCAGAATTATTTAGATATAAATTAGAATCTATAAACTGAATTTTATCACCAGGTAAACCAATTAATCTTTTAATATAATCTGTTCGATTATCAGCTGGTGTTTTAAACACAATCACATCACCTCTTTCTGGACTGCTAAACATAATTCTTTTGTTTAATATTGGGGGGCTGAAAGGAAATGAATGTTTGCTGTATCCATAAGTATATTTTGTTACAAACAATCTATCACCTACTAACAAAGTAGGTTCCATGGATGAAGATGGAATGTAAAATGGTTGTAGTAAAAGCGATCTAATAATTACTGCAATTATTAATGCGTAAATTAAAGTTTTTATATTTTCTGAAAAGAAATTTTTATCTAATTTCATGATGTTTGAATAATTGCAAATGCGGTTGAGTAATTTTTTTCATCTGAAATTGATAAAAAACATTTAAATTTTTTGATTTTAAAATTTTTTTGAACGATTTTTGTAATTTTTTTATTTTTAACATAATAAGGCTTTCCCATTCTGTCATTAATAATTTCTATATCTTTAAAATTTAAATTCATACGAAAACCTATTCCGAGAGCTTTAGAAAATGCTTCTTTTGCAGCAAATCTCTTTGAAAAATAACCTACTTTATTATTCACAGTATAGGATTGTTTTAATTCTTTAAATGTATAAATTCTTTTTTTAAATAAAGGATTTTTAATAGACTTTTGAATTCTTTTATTATCAACAATATCTACACCAATACCAAGAATTTTCATTTATTTTTTTATAATTTTTTTAAAGTTTTTAATTACTTTTGAAAGACCATAAAATATGGACTCCCCAATTATAAAATGTCCAATATTATATTCTTCTATATCTATTATTTTTGTTAATATTTTAGTAGTTTTATAGTCTAGACCATGTCCAGCATGGACTTCAATTTTTAAACTTGATGCTAACTTTGAACTTTTTTTAATTCTATTTAATTCTTTAGAATAATTTTTATTTGATTTAACTAAGTTAGCTAATTTTCCTGTATGTATTTCAATACAATCAGCATTTAATTTTTTAGCAAGTCTAATGTCATTTGGAAAAGGATTAATGAATAAACTTGTTCTTATTTTTGATTTTTTAAATTTTTTAATTATTTTTTTTAATTTATTAAGGTTGTTTTTTATATTTAAACCTCCCTCTGTGGTAATTTCTCTTCTATTTTCTGGAACCAAACAAATGAAATTTGGTTTTATCTTAAGAGCTTTATTAACAATTTCTTTATTCATAGAAATTTCAAGATTTACAAGTACATTTTTTAAACCACATATTTTTTTGGCATCAATATCACTTATATGTCTTCTATCTTCTCTTAAATGAATTGTTACAGAATCAGCTCCATAACTAATAACTTTTTTTGCTGCATTTATTGGATCAGGGTGTTTCTCTCCACGAGCGTTTCGTAAAGTTGCAATATGATCTATATTTACACCTAACCTTTTCACTTAATAAATCTACTTCCTGGTGTTGTTATTGGTATTGACTTAAGTTCAGGTGGTAATTTATTTGCTTTATAAGTTGGAACTTCTATTTTTAAATGAGACGTTATTCCAGTTTTTATTTTTAAAGATTTTTTAGTTGATCTATCAATTATAGATGCAAATCCAATAAACTTTGCTTTTGATTTTTTAATTAACTTTACACATTCTAAACTTGATTTTCCCGTAGTAATTACATCTTCTATAATTAATACTCTTGCACCCTTTTTAATATTGAATCCTCTTCGGAGAGTAAATTTACCATTTACCCTTTCACAAAAAATTGTTTCTTTTTTTAGTAATTTTCCTATTTCGTATCCAATAATTACTCCTCCCATTGCTGGAGATAGTATTAAATCAATTTTTTTAAATTTTTTTTTAATTTTATTTGCTAAAGATTTACAAATTTTATCAGCTAAATTAGGGAAACTTAAAAGTTTTGCACATTGAATATATTTTGAAGAATGTAGACCTGAAGATAAAACAAAGTGACCTTCTAAAAATGCATTAGTTTTTTTTAAAATATTTAAGGATTTTTTGTGTGAAAGCATTTCTTTTTTCTTCGTGTCTAATTATCTTAAATTTTATACTCTTTTGTTTTAGCTCTGCAATAAAATTAGTAAAATTCTTAAGGTTTCTAATAATTAATTTAAATTTAAAATTAATATAATTGGGATTTTTACCAACCATTTCTAAGCTCGATATATTTAATTTATGACTTCCAATGAGTGAGCTTATATCTCCTAATTGACCTGGCTTATCAGGTAATGACATCCATAGAGTAGTATTATATTTTTTTGTTTTTTCCTCTTTTTGCTCTCCTTTATCATGCCAATATCTTCGTATTGCTGCTCTAGCTTTACCTGTTTTGGTTGTTGGTATCCAATGAAGTGACGGTGAATTATTTTTAGATGTTATAATATTTACACGATCACCATTTCTTAAAATAGTTTGTAGTTCGTTTTTGTTTCCATTAATTTCACAACCAACTGCTGAATTGCCAATTTTAGTATGAACAGCATATGCAAAATCTATAGCTGTTGCGTCTTTAGGTAATTTTATTACTGAACCTTTTGGTGTAAAACAAAATACGTTTTCTTGAAACATTT
The DNA here is from genome assembly GCA_902611405.1 of uncultured Pelagibacteraceae bacterium. Taxonomy (GTDB): domain Bacteria; phylum Pseudomonadota; class Alphaproteobacteria; order Pelagibacterales; family Pelagibacteraceae; genus Pelagibacter. The sequence continues at coordinate 66,474 of CACLZL010000005.1, read as the reverse complement.
GTAATTTTGTATACTCATATGAGTCTTCAGGGTTTTCATTTTTTTCTATAATCTCAACAAGATCTTTCAACCAATCGTACTCCTTCCAGCTTAAAGAATTAAATTTTTCAGAAGATTTATACTGCCAATGAGATGCGATACCTCTTTCTGCAAATTCGTGCATTTCGTGTGTTCTAATTTGAATTTCTATTGGTTTTTTATTTGAACCAATTACAGAAGTATGAATGGATTTGTAACCATTGATTTTCGGAGATGAAATATAATCTTTAAATTTTCCCGGTATGCAATTCCATTTTTTATGAAAAATACCAAGAGTTTTGTAACAATCGTCTACATTTTTTAAAATTATCCTAAATCCAATAATGTCTGTTATTTGCTCAAGTGAGACTCTTTTTTTTTGGACTTTTCTCCAAATTGAAAAAGGTGTTTTTTCTCTACCATGAATCTCGGCATTAATTTCATTATCATTCAAGATTTCACTTAACTCAAAAGATTGTTCTTCAAATAAATCTTTTTTATCCAATTTTATTTCATCAAGTCTTTTTTTTATTAATTTTCTTGCATCGTTATTTAAAATTTCAAAAGATAAATCCTCAAGTTCATCTCTTATTCTGTGCATCCCCATTCTATCAGCTAATGGCGCATAAATTTCCATTGTTTCTTGAGCTATCCTTTTTCTTTTGTCTTCTTTTGAAATAGCTTTAATAGTCCTCATATTATGTAGACGGTCAGCAATTTTTACTAACAGAACTCTGATATCTTTTGATGTTGCTAAAATTAATTTTCTGAAATTCTCAACTTTAGAATTAGCTCCAGCTGAATTTTCAAATGCTGAAATTTTCGTTACACCGTCAACTAAATCAGCAACCTCATTTCCAAATTCTTGTTTGATAGTTTCATAAGTTGCAAAAGTATCTTCTATGGTGTCATGCAATAGACCTGTTGTAATAGTAGCGCTATCTAATTTTAATTCAGTTAAAATATTTGCAACCTCTATTGGGTGAACTGAATAAGGATCACCTGAAGCTCTTTTTTGACTCTTATGTGCTTTAACAGCAAAATTATATGCTTTATCCAATTTTTCAGGATTAAGAAATTTATTATAATTCTTAACTTTATTTATAAGTTCATTTGAATTAAGCATAGTTGATATTATACCACTAAATCAAATTTGTTTAATAGATCTAATGTCTCTATCAGGAAGTAGAGAAATCAAGGTTTTAACATCTATTCGTTTATCAGGATGGATCCAATTCTTTTGAATCTCTAATAATGGAAATAATACAAAGTTTCTTTTGTGCATCATTTTGTGGGGTAAATTAATTTTAGAATTTTTTTTTGATACCAATTTATTAAAATCGATTATGTCCAAATCACATGTACGAGGAGCATTTTTTTTTGTTTTTTTTCTACCTAATTGAATTTCTATAGTCTTACAAATTTTTAATAGTTCTTGAGGACTGTAATTGCATTTTATTTTTAAAATTATATTTAAGAATTTAGGTTTTCTTGGATCAGGCCAGGAAGGAGTTTCATAATAACTAGATACGGAGAGAAAATCTAAGTTATAGCCAGCTAATAAAAATTTTGCTTTTTCTATATATGTTTTTCTTAGACCTAAATTTGAACCTATTCCTAAAAAAACAATTTTAGCTTGATTTTCTAATATACCTTGCTTTTTCACGGTTCCAATCTCTACTTTTTTTTGTTGCTCTTTTATCATATTGTCTTTTTCCTTTTGCTACAGCTACTTCTATTTTAGCCTTTCCTTTTTTAAAATACATTTTTGTTGGAACTAGTGTGAAACCATCTCTTTGCATTTTACCTATTAATTTATTTATTTGTTTTTTATTAAGAAGCAATTTTCTATCAGCTGTTGGATTATGATTAGAATAACTGGCTTGCTGATATGGAGATATATGTGAATTAATTAAAACAATTTCACCTCCGTTTTCAACAGCATAAGACTCAGAAATGTTCACCTTACCATCTCTTACTGATTTAATCTCAGATCCCTTTAAAACAATTCCAGCTTCAAAAAGATCTTCAAAAAAATAGTTAAAACTAGCTTTTCTGTTTAAACAAATAATTTTCAAACCAGGATTGGTTTTTTTATTCATTAAATTAATTTAGCAGACTGTAGAGCTTTTTTTACAATTTCTTTTGTTGTCTCTGTTACTTTAACAAGTGGTAGTCTTACATTATCATCACAAAGTCCTAAAAGTTTTGCTGCGTATTTTACAGGGCTAGGATTGCTCTCAACAAACATTGAGTGATGAACTGGCTGTAATATTTTATCTAATCTTTCTGCTTCTTTCTTTTCGTTATCAGTATTTGATTTAGAAAATTTTTGAAAATCTGAACAAAGTTTAGGTGCAATATTTGCTGTTACACTAATAGTACCTACTCCACCACGTTTATTAAATTCAAAAGCATTGTCATCATTACCTGTTAATTGAATAAAATCTTTACCCATTTTTTCAAGTGTCTGATTAACTCTATTTAAATCACCTGTTGCATCTTTAACACCAACTATATTTTTTAATTCATACAGTCTGGCCATTGTGTCTACTGACATATCAATCACTGACCTACCAGGAATATTATAAATTATAATTGGAATGCCGCACTTGTCATTAATTGCTTTATAATGTTGATATAAGCCTTCTTGTGTTGGTTTATTGTAATAAGGAGTAACTATCAAAGCTCCATTGGCTCCTGCTTTTTCTGCATGAGTGGTTAAAGAAATCGCTTCTTCTGTTGAGTTTGACCCCGTCCCAGCAATAACAGGAATTTTTCCATTACTTTCTTTTATACATAAATCTATTACTCTTTGATGCTCATCATGACTTAAAGTAGGAGATTCTCCAGTTGTACCAGCTGGAACAAGTCCATTAGTACCATTATCAATGTGGAAATGGATTAATTTAATATACGACTCCTCGTCTAGACCATTATTTTTAAATGGTGTAATTAAAGCAACATTTGATCCTTTAAACATAAATACTTATAACATAGTTTAAAGATTCATATACTAAAAGATTATGCTCAAAAAAATATTATTTTTAGGTTTCACTGTATCTATATTAATGTTTTCGAATAATCTTTTAGCTGAAATCAATTCAGTTGTACCTTTAAAAAAACCTGTTTTAAGTAAAGAAGAAATTCAAAAGAAAATATCTATAAATATCCTTAAACCTTTAAAGAAACCCTCAAAAAATGAAGAGGTTAAAAACGAAGAAGTAATTGTTAAAAAAGAGTTAGATTTAAAAAAAAAAAAATTAAGTTTTAAAATACCTAAGAAAAAACCAATCATAGCTGGCGCTAGCAAAGCTAAGAATGTTAAAATTTCAAGATATTATAGTAAAAAAGACTTTGGATTTGCTAAAAAGTCCATTTCAGAAATGCAGAAAAGAAAATGGTCATCTGCTCTTAAAATTGCAAAAAAAGCAAAAGACAAGTCAATTTATAATTTTATACAATGGCGACATCTTTTAACGTCTGGTAATCAAGCATCCTTTTATGAATATCAAGTTTTTTTAAATAATAATTCAGATTATCCTAGAATAGACAGAATTAGGTATCTTGCTGAACATAAACTATCTACAGAAAGTGTTTCACCAAAAAAAATAATAAATTGGTTTGAGCAAAAAGATCCATTAAGTGGTTATGGAAAAATGATACTTGGAGAAAGTCATGTTTTAATTGGTGAGAAAAACAAGGGCACAAAACTAATTAAAGAAGGCTGGATAACAGCAGATTTATCTAAAAATGAATTAAAATATTTTAGAAAAAAATATAAAAAATACTTAAATGCAGATGACTATATCAAACGAGCTGATTATTTAGCTTGGAATGGAGATCGGTGGGATTTACAAAGATTAATAAGATATCTACCAAAAGATTACGAACTTTTATATAACGCAAGACATCTTTTAATGAGTAAGGGCTATGGTGTTGATCAAGCTATAGCTAAGGTTCCTCAAAAATTTAAAAATGATGCTGGGTTAAACTATGATCGATTAAAATGGAGAAGAAAAAAAGGGCGTGTAGATTCTTCAGCAGAGATCTTATTGAAAATTAGAAATGATAAAGATTATTTAGTTAGACCTGATAAATGGTGGAAAGAAAGAGAAATTATCTCAAGAGCATTAATTTATAAAAAAAAATATGAAATTTCATATAAAATTTCAAGCAACCATGGAATGACTGAAGGATCTGAATATGCGGCTGCTGAATGGATGAGTGGTTGGATAGCATTAAGTTTTTTAAATGATCCCATAACTGCTAAAAATCATTTTAAAAATTTTTATGAAAATGTTAGTTATCCAATAAGCTTATCAAGAGGCGCTTATTGGCTAGGAAGAGCAAATGAAAAATTAGGCGAAAGAGAACAATCAAATAATTGGTATAAAGAAGCAACAAAATATCTAACTACATACTATGGTCAATTAGCTTTTTTAAAATTAAATCCAAATGGAAAATTTGAATTAGAAAAAGACATGAAAATTGATCCAAAATATAGAATTCAATTTTTTAATAAAGAACTTGTAAAAATTTCATATCTTCTAGATGAGTTGAAGAAAGATAAATATACAAAACATATTTTAAGACATTTAGCTAACGACAATATAGCTAAAGGCAGTGAAGTTTTAGCCGCAGAATTAGCTACAAGTATCAACAGATATGATTTTGCTATTCAAGTTTCAAAAATTGCGTCATATCAAAAAAGATTTCATAATAAATACAACTATCCAATAATTAGTACACCTAAATATATTAATAAAAGAAAAATTCCAGAGAGTGCTTTGATTTTATCTATAATTAGACAAGAAAGTGAATTTGATTTGAAGGCTAATAGTCATGCTGGTGCAAAAGGATTGATGCAATTGATGCCTTACACAGCAAAATTAGTTTCAAAACAAGCCAAACTTCCTTATTCAAAATCAAGATTAACTACTGATCCAGAATATAATATTAATTTAGGTTCACATTATATTGCAGGTTTAATTCTACAATATGATGGTGCTTATCCCTTTGCAGTAGCTGCCTACAATGCTGGACCTAACAGAGTTAAATATTGGAAAAAAATAAATAAAGATCCCCAAAAAAAACAAGTTGATTATGTTGATTGGGTTGAATTAATAAAATTTAGAGAAACAAGAAATTACGTACAGCGAGTAATGGAAAATTATAATGTCTATAGATATATTTTGGAACAAAGACCTGTAGAAATGAAAAACTTTTTTAAAGATCAGCCTCTATTTTAGTGGCGGAAGAGGAGGGATTCGAACCCTCGGTACAAGTTTCCTCGCACGGTCATTTAGCAAACGACTGGTTTCAGCCTCTCACCCACTCTTCCGTATGACATTGTGTAATAAGCGATTGTATTGAAAATTCAATATATATAAAGTAATTATTCAATTATTATGAGAAATAAGTACTCAGTATTTTCGTTAATCAAAAATGCTCTTTCATATCATGAGAATTGGCAAAGAGCATGGAAAGACCCTACTCCTAAAAAAGAGTACGATGCAGTAATTGTTGGTGGTGGTGGCCATGGATTAGCTACAGCCTATTATTTAGCAAAAAAACACAACATAAATAATATTGCTGTAGTCGAGAAAGGTTGGATTGGTGGAGGAAATACTGGCCGTAACACTACAATTATTAGATCAAATTATTTATGGGACGCAAGTGCAGGGTTATATGATCATGCATTAAAAATATGGGAAAGTTTATCTCAAGAACTAAACTACAACGTAATGTTTAGTCAAAGAGGCGTAATGAATCTTGCACATAACTTACAAGATGTTAGAGATTTAAAAAGACGAACACATGCCAATAGACTAAATGGAATTGATGCAGTCTACTTGAGCACTGAAGAAGTTAAAAAATTTTGTCCTATTATAAATACATCGCCAGATATTAGATACCCTGTTTTAGGAGGAACTTTACAACGAAGAGCTGGTACAGCAAGACATGATGCTGTCGCTTGGGGATATGCTAGAGGAGCCGATGCAATGGGTGTTGATATTATTCAAAATTGTGAAGTTAAAGGAATAAAAAGAAATGGAGATAGTGTTGAAGGAATAGAAACAACGAAAGGATTTATTAAAACTAAAAAAGTTGGTGTCGTTGCAGCTGGACATTCTAGCGTAATAGCTAATATGGCGGGTCTAAGACTTCCACTTGAAAGTAAACCATTACAAGCTTTAGTTTCTGAACCAGTGAAACCAATTATAGATACAGTTGTAATGTCTAATGCAGTGCATGCTTATGTTAGTCAATCTGACAAAGGAGAATTGGTCATTGGTGCTGGAACAGACGACTATGTTTCTTATACACAAAAAGGAAGTCACCAAATAGTTGAGGGAACATTAAATGCTATTTTAGAATTATATCCAATTTTTAGTAGAATGAGAATGTTAAGACAATGGGGAGGAATAGTGGATATTTGTCCTGATGCTAGTCCAATTTTAAGTAAAACTTCAATTAAAGGTTTATACTTTAATTGTGGTTGGGGTACTGGAGGATTTAAAGCAACTCCTGGATCTGGGGATTTGTTTGCACATACTATTGCAAACGATGAACCTCACAAACTTAATGCTGCATTTAATTTAAATAGATTTGTAAGCGGAGACCTTGTTGATGAACATGGCGCTGCAGCGGTTGCTCATTAATGTTTTTAATAAACTGTCCATACTGTGGAGAACGAGACCAGCAAGAATTTAAGGCTGGTGGTGAGGCTCATATTGAAAGACCTAAACAACCAACAGAATTAAGTGATGATGAATGGGCAGAATATTTATTTATGAGAAAAAATATTAAAGGTGTTCAATTTGAAAGATGGAACCATGCACATGGTTGTCGTAAATGGTTTAATATGGTTAGAGATACATCTAATGATGAAATAAAAGCAATTTACAAAATGGGTGAAAAACCACCTACTCAATAAAATGACTAAAAACTTAAGGGTAAAATCTAGCGAGTATATTGATGAAACTAATAGAATTTCCTTTAAATTTAATGGCAAAACTTACCATGGTTTTAAAGGTGATACATTAGCCTCAGCGTTACTTGCAAACGATGTTCATTTAGTAGGAAGAAGTTTTAAATATCATAGACCAAGAGGAATTATGACATCTGGATCTGAAGAACCTAATGCCATAGTTCAAATAAACCCTGGTACCAACAGAACAGAACCTAATGTTAGAGCAACAGAAGTCGAGATTTACGATGGTTTAGAGGCATCCAGTCAAAATTGTTGGCCAAGTGTAGAATTTGATATTGGTGGAATAAACAATTTTCTCTCCCCTTTTTTTCCAGCAGGTTTTTATTACAAAACATTTATGTGGCCTGCTAGTTTCTGGAAAAAATATGAATTTTTTATACGACACTCAGCAGGTTTAGGAAAATCACCAACATCAAGTGACCCTGATATTTATGACCACCGAAATATTCACTGTGATGTATTGGTTGTTGGTGCAGGTATAGCAGGAATATTGGCAGCAAAAAATGCTGCTAAAAATAATTTCAAAACGTTCTTAGTTGATGAAAAAAATCAACTTGGTGGTTCGACTATTTTTGAAAATAACGAATTTAACAAAATTGATAATAAAACTCCTTCTGAATGGTTAAAAAAAGAAATAGAGGAACTTAAAAATATTAAAAATCTTGAAATAAAAACTAGAACAAGTGTAGCTGCTTATCATCAATATAATTATCTTTTGGCTAGAGAAAATCTAACTGACCATTTAGAGGCAAAAGATAAAACAAATAAAATCAGACAAAGACTTCTTAAAATTAGAGCTAAGAAAGTTATTTTGGCTACAGGTGCATTAGAAAGACCTTTGATATTTAATAATAATGATAGACCAGGAATAATGCTTTCATCTGCTATAAAAAAATACAGTGAATTTTATGGAGTTGCATGTGGTAGTAAAAATGTATTTTTTACTAATAATGATAGTGCTTACGAAAGTGCTTTGTCACTATATAACAAAGGTATAAATGTTGAAGCAATTATTGATATTAGAGATCAATCTGAAAGTAAAATTGTTAAAAAAATAAAAGAAGCAGGTATTAAAATTTACTGGTCACATTCAATTGTTGATACAGCTGGATATAAAAGACTAAATAGTGTTTCAATTATGAAGCTATCAAATGATTTTACTTCCGTTACTGGAAGTAAAATTTCTATATCATGCGATTGTTTGGGAGTTGCTGGTGGTTGGACGCCTGCTGTACATTTATACACACAATCAGGCAGTAAACTTAAGTTTGATGAGGAAAAAGAAGTTTTCTTACCAAATCAAAATACATCTACCCAAATAAGTGTAGGATCTTGTGATGGAGATTTTAAAATTGATGAAATTATTAAAAATTTAAATCAAAAGCTTAAAGATAATTTAAATATTAAAGAAACAGATTTAGATAATATTAAAGTTGAGATTGATCAGGAAAATTCAAAAAGAAATATTTGGTTACTACCTTCTGACAAACCTTTAGGCAAAACTAAACCATTTGTAGATTATCAAAACGATGCAACAGCTAAAGATATCAAATTAGCATTAAGAGAAGGTTTTAGATCTATAGAACATGTAAAAAGATACACGACTACCGGTATGGGAACAGATCAAGGTAAACTAGGAAATATGCATGCATTAGGAATAATTGCAGATACTGCTGGAGTTAAAATGGGAGAATTAGGAACCACTACGTTTAGACCTCCTTACACACCATTAACATTTGGAACTATTGTAGGTCGAAATGTAGGAAAGTTTTTTGATATTTTTAGAAGGACGCCAATGAATGATTGGCATGTTCAAAATAAAGCTGAATTTGAAAATGTCGGTCAATGGAAGAGAGCTTGGTACTACCCTAATAATGGTGAAACAATGCATCAAGCAGTACAGAGAGAAAGTAAAGCTGCAAGAGAAAGTGCTGGTATACTGGATGCATCTACTCTTGGTAAAATTGATATACAAGGAAGTGATGCTTCTGAATTTTTAAATAGAGTTTATACAAATGCTTGGTCAAAACTAGCTATAGGAAAGTGTAGATATGGCCTAATGCTAAACGAGGATGGTATGGTTTATGATGATGGAGTTACAACAAGATTAGGTGAAAATCATTATATAATGACCACAACAACTGGTGGTGCAGCAAATGTTTTAGGTAAACTTGAAGACTATCTCCAAACAGAATGGCCTGAACTTGATGTTTACTTAACCTCTGTAACAGATCATTATGCTACAGCGAGTTTATGTGGACCTAATAGTAAAAAAATTATTAAAAAAATAATTCCCGATTTAGATTTATCGGATGAAAATTTTCCTCACATGTCTTTCAAAGAAGCGAATATCGGACATATCCAATGCAGAATAATGAGAATTAGTTTTACTGGAGAACACAGCTACGAAATAAATGTTCAAGCAAGTTATGGAAAAGATTTATGGGAAAAGTGCATGGAAGCTGGTAAAGAGTTTAACATTACGCCTTATGGAACTGAAACAATGCACTTATTAAGGGCAGAAAAAGGTTTCATCATTGTAGGTCAAGATACAGATGGAACAATGACCCCTATCGATCTTCAAATGGATTGGATAGTCAGCAAGAAAAAATACGATTTCATAGGTAAAAGATCTCTTTATAGATCTGATACAATGAGAGAAGATAGAAAGCAATTAGTAGGGTTATTAACTGATGATCCAAATATTGTTTTAGAAGAAGGAGCACAAATAGTTTCTGAATTAAATCAAAATCCGGTTGAAATGCTTGGACATGTAACATCAAGTTATTTTAGTCCAAACTTAAACAAGTCAATAGCGCTTGCAGTAGTTAGAGGTGGAAAAGACATGATAGGTAAAAAACTTTTTATTCCAATGAAAAATAAAAATATTAATGTCACAGTTGCAAACCCAGTTTTTTATGATGAAAAAAATGAGAGGTTAAATGCTTAATTATAATTCAGTTATTAAAAATGAAATTAATCAAGAAAGTATTTCAGTAAAAGAAATCTCTCCAGTAATAAAAATTAATTTAAGAGGTAAAAAAAGAGAATTTTTAACAAATATTGGTAAAAATATTAATATGATCTTACCTTCAGAGGCAAACACTTCATCAACGAGTGACAAATTAACAGCAATATGGCTTAGCCCAGACGAATGGATGATAGTTTCAAATGAGACCGCAATTAAAGACACAAACAAAAACGAACTATATGAAATGTTATTTAATAGTATTTCAAAAACAAATTTAGGTGCTGTTATAGATGTAACTGATCAATTTGTTCAGTTAGAACTTAAAGGTAAATATATATATGAAATTTTTTCAGCAGGATGTCCCTTTAATTTTAATGAATTTAAAGAAAAAAAAGGATCAACAACCCAGACAGTTTTAAATCATATAGATGTAATTCTGCACCATAAAGAGGAAAATGTAGTTAACCTATTTGTCAGACGATCATTTGCTCAACATTTATGGGATTGGATTGAAGATAGTAGCTCGAGATTATAAAAATAAATAATTAACTATCTAATTTATTTATTTCTTTACATTGTTTATGAGCTTCTAAAACAGAAGGTACAAGCTTATCTAAATTCCATCTATTAATTGATATATCAAAATATTTACTAGCTTTAAAATCTATACCATCAATGATTTCAATCTCAAATCTTTGCTCCTCTAAATAAAAATTGTTTAATTTATAAATATATTCTTTAATTGGAAACGACCCTAAGGATAATAATACTCTATAGCCCATTAAAAATGGTTGTATATGATCAACATAAGCAGTAACTTCTTCTTCATTAATTTTTATTGGTATATTTTTGTTTAATAGTTGTTTTATATCACCAGGTTGTTCATATGTGTAGAAAGTGAAATTATGCCAAACTTTTTCACAATTATCTTTTGATTGAATAAAAAAATTTAAACTATCTCCATGAATTACTTCTCCATATACTCTTGCAAATGTTAAACTTTCGTATTTATCAATTGTCCATATATCATCTTCTTCAGCTTGAGCATGATAAGCAAAAACAATAAAAAATAGAGTTAAGTGAAATAAAACAATAAGCAAAACTCTTTTCATGATTTAAGCTCCACTTTGTATCCATTTTTCTCAAATATTTTTATGATCTTGTCCCAAACTAGACTGTTGTGTTCACCTGGTCTTATTTCAAATTTAAATGATTGTTTGTAAACGGGGTTGCAGTTATCGTACGCGATATATGTACTGACATGACAGTACTTACAGACACGGCCTATTTCCATGTATTAGAACTCCTTAGGTTAGTTGATTTTTTAAAGGTAAGTAATTTGTAATTAGTTATGGTCTCAATCCTTTTCTGCTTACTTGAATTACGCAACAAGGGAGATAATAAAAAAAGCGGAATTCTATAGAAAAGGATTGAAATCCAATACATTATTTAAACAAATCAAATCTTTTTGTTAGGTTTAAGGTTTAAATTTGTTTAAAAAAAGTTTTTTAACTAAATCTATTTTTTTAATGGATTTTTTCCAAATCTATTTTCTTTGCTATCACCAGCAGTACAAAATAAAATTAAAAGATAAACATAACAAAGTAATCCTATAATTAAAAAAATTACTTCTAAAGACTTTTGTCGATTTACTTCAAATATTACTTCTAAGATACCTGCAGGTATTGGAATTGCCTGAAACCAACCACTTTTATCAATATCATGTAACCTTCTTGCAGCAACAGATATCCAAGGAATAAAAATAATTATTTCTTGTTAATTAATTTTTTTTAGATTTCCTATAATCCCATGGCATTTCAAACTTTCCTTGCCATATTCCTTTCTTTTCTTGTTTGGCAAATATTTCCTCTGGAACATATTTTTTAGAGTATTTTCTAAAAGCAACTGCATGACCATTCGAAACTAACCATGAATTTAAATTAATTTTTCTTTTATAGCATTCACCTATAAGTCTTTTGAAAAAGTCAACATTAGAAATTTTACAGGTAACTTTTTGATTATTTATTTTCTTAATTAATGCCACAGTTGATTTTTGACCGCATAAATAATTTTCGTGAAACGTAAACATAAAAATTGTTAAATAAGGTCTTTTACATTTTTGTTTTTTTTCAGGTGCATCTATTCCATCAAGTCTTATTTTAAATGTATCTATTTTTATTGTATCTCCATCTGTAACTTTAGCGTAACCTGTAACAGAAGTAATTTCTGACGATTTTACATCCTGATAAGTTAGGAAGAAAAATATTAAACATATTATAAATAATAATATTGCTTTTCTTTTTGTAAAAAACATTTTTAAAAAATTCTAAATACTAGCTAGTTTATGTTTAATATAATATTTAACGTAAACTAGTAATATCAATGATATCAACCATTGAAAGATAGCCCAAATATAAAAGAAAGTTTTAAAGTCTGCATTTAAATATTTTGCGATATAAAATGATAAAATTGGAACTATAACGTTTCTGGCTATATTATTAACCATTGCTTTTTCTGATTTTTTAAGAGCCATAAAGAAACCATTTGATAAGAAAAATATTGGATAAGCTGGTAAAATAAATGCAGAAATCTTTAAATACATTGATCCATGCATAATTACATCTGGATTTGAAGAAAAAAATTTAGGAACAATATCGGCAGTTATAAAAATAAGTACTCCCGCGATTAGCATTATAAATAATCCGTATTTTATTGAGGTAAAATATGATTGTTCTACTCTCTCGTAATATTTTGCTCCAATATTTTGGGCTATTATAGAAATTATTGCTGTATTAATTCCTAATATTGGCAACAAAACTACTTGCTCAATTCTCGTGGCAGATCCATACCCTGCTACAGCATATTCTCCAAATAATCCAACATATGTAAAAACAACTGTTGCAGCAATAGAATAACCTAATATTGCAATTGTAATTGGCATTGATTGAAAAAAAATATTTTTCAAGAAAAAGAATTTAGCTTTGAAGTCATCTAAAGTTATTTTCTTAATTCTTTGATTATTTAATATTTTTATCAGAATAATTAATAATGATATAAATTGCGCAATTAAAGTCGCTATACCAATACCAGTTATTCCTAATGGCGGTATAAATAAAAAACCAAAAATAAAAATTGGATTTAAAATAATATTTAAGAAGAAAGTGAAAATAAGAACGTTTCTATAAGTTTTGGTATCACCTTCTGCATGTAAAAAAGAATTTAAAGCTACAACTAAGATAAATAAAACTGTACCTAAAAAAATTACATTTATATACTCAAGTCCTAAAGTAGTTACTTGCTGGGAAGAGTTCATTAACAAGAATATATCCTCTCCAAAAGAAAAGCCTAAAATTGATACAACTACTGAAATTATGATTGCATAAATGATGACATTTCCAAAATAACTTAAAATATTTTTTTCGTTTTTCTCTCCGATACTACTTCCTATTAACGATGTTCCGGCCACAGTAACTCCAATAGATGTAGCAATAATAATAAAATATATAGGAAATGACTTACTCAAAGCAGATAAGGCTTCAGGAGATATTTTTCCTGCATAAAAAGTGTCTACAATTGTATAAAGCGTTTGAAATAAAGTTCCTATACTTGCTGGTACAGCAAGTTTTCTTACTAGCAATGAAACTTCATCTTTTAATAAATTCATTAATTTATGATTTGTTAATACTCTTTTTGAAAGATATGTCTTTTTCCAGCTTCTTTAGCAAGATTAATTTGTTTTTGTCTCATTCTAAATCTTAATTTTTGATGATCTGTTAGATTATCGTGACAATTTGGACATGAAACACCCTCTTCATATTTTTTTGATTTTTTATCCTTAGGAGATATAGGTTTTCTACAACCGCTACACATTGAGTAAGAACCAACTTTTAGACCGTGTTTTAAACTAATCCTATTGTCAAATACAAAACATTCTCCTTTCCATAAACTTTTTTTCTTATTAATTTTTTTTAGATAATTTAATATTCCGCCATTTAACTGATAAATATTATTAAAACCTTTTTTCTCCAAATATACAGATGCTTTTTCACATCGAATTCCACCAGTACAAAACATAGCTATAGGTTGATTTTTTTTTAATTTTTTTAGATATTTTGGAAAATCTCTAAATTTATCAACATCAGGATTGATTGCTCCCTTGAATGTTCCAACATCGTACTCAAATGGTTTTCTTGCATCTATAAGAACGGTTTCCTTTTCTTTAATTAGCTTATTCCATTTTATTGGATTTACATGGCTATCTTTTTTCTTTATTCTTTTATTTAAAATTAAATTCATAGGCACAACTTCATTTTTAATTTTTACTTTAGGTTTGTGAAATGGTTGGAATGAGCTTTTAGAGACATTACTACTGTTATATTCTTTGAATTTAAGTGTTTTTTTTAAATTATTAATAGTAAATTTAATGTCTGCGGTTTTGCCAGAAATAGTTCCATTTACCCCTTCTTTAGAGATAATTATCGTGCCTCTAATATTTTTCTTTTTTAAAGTTTCTAATAAAACTTTTTGATTTTTCTTTAGATAAGAAATTTTAACAAATTTATAAAAACCAAATACTTCGAACATTATAATTTTCTACAAACAGTCATTCCATCTCCAAGAGGAATTATTAGTTTTTCAACTCTCTTATCCTTTAAAATATGATTATTAAATTCTTTAATATTTTTAGTAAATTTATCAGTATTATTTTTATTAACAACTTCTCCATACCATAAAACATTATCAATGATTATTAGACCATTTTTGTTCAATAATTTTAAAGAACGTTCATAGTATTCAATATAATTCATTTTATCAGCATCGATAAAAACTAAATCAAACTTTTCATTTTTGATTTCATTTAAACTTTCTAAAGCAGGTTTAATAAATGTTTTTATTTTATGATCTTGATTAGCTTTTTTAAAGTAATCTATTGCAACTTTATTAGTTTCTTCATTTTTATCTAAAGCAATTATTTTACCATCATCTGATAATGCCAAGGCCATGGATAGCGTACTTAATCCTGTAAAAGTACCTATCTCTAAAACCTTTTTGATATTTGAAATTTTTATAATTAAATGCAGAAATTGACATTGAGAAACTGATATTTGCATTCTTTTGATATCACCAAGAGAAGCGTTATAATCAATTATTTCTTTTTGGACTGGATGTAAATTAAATCCATGACTTAAAATATACTCTTGCAGTTCTTTAGTTATATTTAGGTCTGAACCCATAACCTCTAAAGTTTTTTCTTTAAAATCTCATTGACTAATTGAGGATTTGCTTTTCCACCAGAAACCTTCATTACTTGGCCTACAAAGAAACCAAATAATTTAACTTTACCTGATTTATATTCGGTAGCTTTGTCTCTGTTATCATCAATAACCTTATCTATCAGTGCCTCAAGCGCTTTTGGATCACTCACTTGTTTTAAACCTTTTTCTTCAACAATTTTCTGAGGATCTTTATCTCCTTCCATCATTTGTTCGAAAACTGTTTTTGCAATTTTTCCAGAAATTATTCCATCTTTAATTAAATTGATTAATTTTGATAAATTGCCTGCGCTTATAGGGCTTTCAGTTATTTCTAAATTTTTTTCATTTAAGGCTGCGAATAATTCACCAATTATCCAATTTGTTGCAAGTTTTACATCTGATTTCTTAATTACATTTTCGAAGTAATTTGATGTTTCAATATCAGAAACTAAAATGTTTGCTTCGTAAGGTGATAATTTGAATTTTTCTATAAATCTTTTTTTCTTTTCATCTGGTAACTCAGGAATTTCTGATTTTAAGTTTTCAATAAAATCATCTGAAACTTCTAATGGCAATAAGTCTGGATCTGGAAAATATCTATAATCATGAGCATCCTCTTTTGATCTCATTGATCTGGTTTCATTTTTTTTAGTATCAAAAAGTCTTGTTTCTTGATTAATCGTTTGACCATCTTCAATTAAATCAACTTGTCTGTTGGCTTCGTATTCAATTGCCATCTGCATGAATTTTATTGAATTAACATTTTTAATCTCACATCTGGTTCCTAACTCTTTTAAACCTTTTTTTCTAACAGATACATTTACATCGGCTCTTAAAGATCCTTCCTGCATGTTTCCATCACAAGTACCTAAATATCTCATTATAGATCTTAATTTTTTAATATATGCATTTACTTCATCTGGGGACCTTAGATCAGGCTTACTTACAATCTCCATTAAAGCCACACCTGATCTATTTAAATCTACAAAAGTATTTTTAGGATCTAGATCATGAATGCTTTTACCCGCATCTTGCTCCAAGTGTAATCTTTCTATACCTACCTCTTTTTGACCATTTGGCATATCAAGTATTACTTTACCCTCTCCTACAATTGGATCTTTGAATTGTGAGATTTGATACCCCTGAGGTAAATCAGCATAAAAATAATTTTTTCTATCAAAGACGGATCTCTTATTGATTTTAGCTTTTAAACCAATTCCTGTTTTGATAGCTTGTTTTACACAATACTCATTTATTACTGGCAACATTCCTGGAAATGCTGCATCAACTAAACTTACTTGAGTATTTGGCTCAGCTCCAAATTTGGTTGCTGATGTGGAGAATAATTTCGACTGCGATGTAACTTGTGCATGAACTTCTAAACCAATGACAACTTCATATTGATTATCATGTCTATTAATTAGATATTCAGATTTGTTTTTACTCACTTAATCCACCAATCATTAATATTGTTTTTAAAATTAATTTTATCTTCCATAGCATATGCAATGTTTAAAATATTTTGTTCATCAAAAGCTTTACCAATTATCTGTAATCCTAATGGATATCCTTTAGCATCTTGGCCTGCAGGTATTGAAATTCCAGGTAAACCTGCTAAATTTACAGGAACAGTAAAAATATCATTTAAATACATTGAAACTGGATCATTTGTTTTTTCACCAATTTTAAACGCTGAACTTGGAGTGGATGGGGTTAGAATTGCATCAACTTTTTTATAAGCTTCATCAAAATCATTTTTAATAAGTTTTCTTACTTTTTGCGCTTTAAGATAATAAGCATCATAATATCCTGAAGACAAAACGTAGGTTCCAATCATTATTCTTCTTTGAACTTCAGCACCAAATCCTTCAGATCTAGTTTTTTCATACATTTCAATAAGATTTTCCCCTTCTGCTCTAAAACCATATTTAACACCATCATATCGAGCCAAATTAGATGAAGCCTCCGCTGGTGCTACTATGTAATAAGTTGGTAGTGCATAATTAGTATGAGGTAGAGATATATCGATAATCTCAGCGCCACAATCTTTTGCATATTCAATACCCTTTTTCCATAGGTCTTCTATTTCCTTAGGCATGCCATCTACTCTATATTCTTTAGGTATTCCTATTTTTTTACCTTTAATATCTTTTGTTAATTCTTTGCTGTACTCGTTTCTTTTAAAGTCTATTGATGTAGAATCTTTTTCATCATAAGTGCTAATAACTTCATGCAACAATGCACAATCTTTAACATTTTGCGCCATTGGACCAGCTTGATCTAGGGATGATGCAAATGCTACAATTCCGTATCTAGAGCAACTACCATAAGTAGGTTTTAATCCGACAGTTCCAGTAAATGAAGCAGGCTGTCTTATAGATCCACCTGTATCTGTTCCAATAGTTATTGGTGTTAATTGAGCTGCTACAGCAGAAGACGATCCACCTGAAGAACCTCCCGGAACTAAATTCTTATCAATTGGGTTTTGTACATTACCAAAAAAACTAGTTTCATTAGATGAACCCATTGCAAATTCATCACAATTTAATTTCCCCATTAGGATAGCTCCTTCATTCCAAATGTTTTGTGTAACTGTTGACTCGTAAGTTGGAACAAAATTATTTAAAATCTTACTACCTGCCGTAGTTCTTAAATCTCTTGTACAAAATAAATCTTTTACAGCCATTGGAATGCCAGGCAATTTCAGATCAAGATCAGGTTTTTCATCAAACTTTTTTGCTTTATTTAAAGCATTTGCATAATCTTCAGTTATATATGCATTTAATTCTTTTGATTTTTCTGATCTTTCAACAAATGCTTTAGTAACTTCACTTGAGGAAAGTTTTTTACTTTTTATATTTTCTACTAACTCAGATAATGATTGTTTAGTTATATCTGACATTATTCAATTACCTTTGGTACCACAAAATAATCTTCATTTTCCTTAGGAGAATTTTTTATTACTTGATCTCTTAAGTTTTTACTTTTTACTTCATCTGATCTTAGTTTTAGAGTTGTTTCAGCAACAGAAGTTAATGGTTCAACATTGTCAGTTTTTAATTCGTTAAGTTTTTCAATAAAATCGAAAATTGAATTTAAATCTCCTGCAAGTTTCTCTGCTTTTTTCTCATCTACAGAAATTCTTGATAGTTTAGATATGTGCTTTATTGTTTTAAGATCAATGCTCATATGGTATTTAAATATGTCGCAAACTATCACTTAAGTTTAAAATATACAATATGATCACTATTGAAGAATTTAAAAAAAAACAGTCTGAAACCTCTAGATTGATTGGTTTAGATCTTGGTTCAAAAAGAATCGGTGTATCAATTTGTGATGAAAAACAGTCAATAGCCACACCTTTTAAAACGATCAATAAAACCAATAATGATGATCTAATCAACGAATTAAAAAAAATAATAGAGGAAAACAATATTAAAGGAATTATCATTGGATATCCAATAAACATGGATGGTTCATTAGGTCCTTCTGCTCAATCAGTAAGTGATGTATCTAAAAATATAGACCAAAATGTTGATGTAGATGTTTGCTTATGGGATGAAAGACTTTCAACTGTTGGCGCATTTAATCTATCCAGTCAACTTGATATTAATGTTTCTAAGCGCGAAAAAAACATAGATCAAAACGCAGCTGCATTTATTCTTCAAGGAGCTATAGATTATTTAAATAATTAATCCTTGCCATTTAGTGGCTTTATAGCTATAGAGTTAATTTTAATGGCAATTAAAACCAATAAAGCTATTAAAATCTCACAAAAACATCTGTTAGGTATCCAAGATTTATCAGTAAGCGATATTAATTATATTCTAGATGAGTCAGAAGCTTTCATAAAATTAAACCAGAGTAAAAATAAAAAAATCGATGTGTTAAGAGGTAAAACACAAATAAACTTATTCTTTGAGCCATCAACTAGAACACAAAGCTCATTTGAACTTGCTGGAAAAAGACTTGGTGCAGACGTCATGTCAATGAATATGAGTAACTCAGCCATTAAAAAAGGTGAAACTTTAATTGATACGGCCATGACCTTAAATGCAATGCATCCTGATATAATTGTGATCAGACATCAAGACTCCGGTGCTTGCAATCTATTATCTCAAAAAGTTAATTGTGTCGTATTAAACGCTGGTGATGGTAGACGAGAGCATCCTACTCAAGCATTATTAGATGCATTAACAATTAGAAATCGAAAAAGAAAAATTCAAGGATTAAAAATAGCTATATGTGGGGACATACTTCATTCGAGAGTGGCTAGATCAAATATTTATCTTCTTACAATGTTAGGAGCAGAAGTTAATATAGTTGCACCATCAAATCTTATGCCAAAAGAAATTGAAAAGTTTGGTGTAAACACTTTTACTGATATGAAAAAGGGTCTCAAAGATTGCGATATTGTAATGATGCTTAGATTACAAAATGAAAGAATGACCAGTTCATATCTTTCATCAAACAGAGAATACTATGAATATTATGGATTAACACCAGATAAACTTGATCATGCAAAGTCAGATGCTTTAATTATGCATCCTGGTCCAATGAATAGAGGAATTGAAATTGATACAAGATTAGCTGACGACATAAACAAGAGTGTAATTAAAGAACAAGTTGAATTAGGTGTTGCTGTAAGAATGGCATGTTTAAAAATATTTTGTGAATAAATGAAAAAACAATACTTTATAAATGCAAACATTATAGATCCTCATAATTCCATAAACGAAAATGGTGGATTAATAATTGGAGAAGATGGAAAGATAGAAGCAATAGGAAAAAAGGTAAATACAAACAATTTACCAACTAGAGAAAAACCTACTGATTTAAAAGGCAAATATCTATTTCCTGGCATAGTGGATATGAGAGTTTTTGTAGGCGAACCAGGATATGAATATAAAGAAAATTTTAGAACTTTGAGTAATGCTGCATTGTCTGGTGGAGTAACTTCTGTTGTAACCATGCCTAATACAGATCCAATTATAGATAATGTATCAATTGTAGATTTTTTAAAAAGAAGAGGACGTGATAAGTCTAAAATAAATATCTTCCCTTGCGCCTCATTAACTCAAAATACAGATGGTACAAATATGACTGAATTTGGGTTACTAGCTAAAAAAGGAATTATTGCTTTTACTGATGGAGTGAAAACAATTCAAAATACTAGACTTATGTCTAGAATTATGAATTCAGCAAAAGATTTAGGATGTCTTATCATGCAACATGCTGAAGATTACGATTTATCTAAAAATGGAATGATTAATTCTGGTATTATTGCAACAAAACTAGGTTTATCAAGTATACCAGATATTGCTGAAAGAATTATAATAGAAAGAGATCTTGCTCTTTTAGAGATAGCTAAATGTAGATATCATATATCTCAACTTTCAGCGGGGAAATCTGTAAATATAATTAAGGAACGTAAACAAAATGTTAAATTTACTTGTGGAGTATCAATAAATAATCTCTCATTAAATGAAAATGATGTTGGAGATTTTAGAACATTTTTAAAATTATCACCGCCACTGAGAAGAGAAGAAGACCGTGAAGCTTTAGTTCAAGGATTAAAAGATAAAACTATTGATGTAATTGTTTCTGATCATAAACCTGAAGATGAAGAATCTAAAAGATTAACTTTTGCTCAAGCTTCACCAGGTGCATCTGGTATTGAAACATTGTTATCTTTAAGTTTAGAATTATTTCATAACGGATCTGTAAAACTTGAAACTATCATCCAAGCTTTAACTTCAAACCCAGCAAAAATATTAAATATTGACAAAGGAAACTTGTCTATAGGTAATGATGCAGATTTTTGTATAGTAGATATCAATAAACCATGGATTGTAAAAAAAGAAAATTTAATCTCTAAATCTAAAAATACTTCAATTGAGGATAAGAAACTACAAGGAAAAGTAACCAATACATTTGTAAAAGGTATAGAATTATTTAAAATATAAAAATGGAACTTTTTATAATAGGTATAATCTCATACCTAATGGGATCAATTCCTTTTGGATTAATTTTAACTAAAATATTTTTAAAAAAGGATATTAGAGAAATCGGTTCTGGTAATATTGGTGCAACAAATGCTTTAAGAACTGGCAACAAACTAATAGGTTATTCAACACTTATATTTGATGTTTTAAAAGCAGTAATACCTGTTTTATACACAAAAATTAATTTTCCTGACTCAGTCTATATATCGGCTTTATGTGCTTTTATAGGTCATGTGTTCCCAGTTTGGCTAAAGTTTAAAGGTGGTAAAGGTGTAGCTACATATGTTGGAATACTTTTTTCTGTAAATATTATTTTTGGTTTAGTGTTTGGTGTTTGTTGGTTAATAATCTTTTTTATTTCTAAATATTCATCTTTAGCTTCTTTGATAGGATCACTTTGTGTACCTGTTTATATTTTAATTACGGAAGGTTTAGAAAACATATTTTTTTATACAATAATGTTTATTTTAATATTTTTTACTCATAGAGAAAATATTAAACGCTTGAAAAATAAAGAAGAAACCAAGACAAAAATTTATTAATTTGACTATCAAAAACTTTTGAGTAGTTTGTTATTTTATGAATCTAGTCATAGTTGAAAGCCCGGCAAAAGCAAAAACAATAAATAAATATTTAGGTGATAATTATACTGTTTTAGCTAGCTATGGTCATATTAGAGACCTTCCATCGAAAAATGGATCGGTTGATCCTGATCAAAATTTTAAAATGGAATGGGAAGTTGATAGCTTTTCAAAAAAATATCTAAAAGAAATTACTGATGCTGCTAAAGATTCATCAAAAATTATTCTTGCTACGGACCCAGATCGTGAAGGAGAGGCTATAGCCTGGCATGTAAAAGAATATTTAGATGAAAAAAAACTTTTAAAGGACAAAGAAATTGAACGTGTGGTGTTTAATGAAATAACAAAAAAAGCTGTCACACATGGTATTGAAAATCCAAGACAAATTGAACCTCTATTAGTAGATGCTTACATGGCTAGAAGAGCATTAGATTATTTGGTGGGATTTAATATCTCGCCAATACTATGGACAAAATTACCTGGTTCAAAATCTGCTGGTAGAGTTCAATCTGTTGCACTTAAATTAATTACAGAAAGAGAACATGAAATTGAATTATTTAAACCTGAGGAATTTTGGACTTTAAGTATTAATTTTCAGGACATAAACAAGAGTGTCATCACAGCAAGTATTTCTCAGCTTGATGAAAAAAAAATTGAAAAATTCACATTTAAAAATAAGGAAGAAATTGAAAAAGCAATTTCTAATATAAAGACTAAAAAATTTAATATAACTGATATTTCCTCAAAAGTTGTTATTAGAAATCCCTCAGGACCATTCACGACTTCAACACTTCAACAAGTTGCTTCTAGTAGATTAGGTTTTGGCGCATCAAGAACAATGCAAATAGCACAAAAACTTTATCAAGGAATTGAAATTGAAGGAGAAACAGTTGGATTAATTACTTATATGAGAACTGATGGAACCAATTTATCAGCTGATGCAGTCTCTGTTTTTAGAAATTTTATTAAAAAAAAATATGGAAACGAATATTTGCCAGAAAATCCAAATAATTACTCGGGAAAAAAAGCGAAAAATGCCCAGGAAGCTCATGAAGCAATAAGACCGACTGATATCAATAGAAATCCAGATTCTGTTAAAAAGTATTTAAGTTCTGATCAGCAAAAATTATATAACTTAATTTGGTCTAGAGCTCTATCGTCTCAAATGGAAACAGCAAAATTTGATAGAAATACAATAACAATTGAATCTGATGACAGGAAAACTATATGTAAATCAAGCGGATCAAATTTAAAATTTGATGGATTTTTAAAAGTTTATTCAAATCAAAGCAAAGATGATGATGAGCAAATTTTGCCTAAGATGTCAAAAGGACCAATTAATATAGAAGCTCTTATTGATGAACAACATTTCACCCAACCTCCCCCGCGTTACTCTGAGGCAAGTTTAGTTAAAAAATTAGAAGAATTAGGAATTGGTAGACCCTCAACTTACGCAAGTATAATTTCAACAATAGCAAATAGAGGTTATGCAGAAATAGTTAATAAAAGATTTTTTCCAACAGATAGAGGTAAATTAATTTCTGCATTTTTGGAAAAACTATTTTCAAAGTATGTGGATTATAATTTTACAGCAGGACTGGAAAATCAACTAGATGATATCACTTCAGGTAAAGAAAGTTGGTTAAAAGTTCTAGAGTTGTTTTGGAAAGATTTTAATAGCAATGTTTCAGAGGTAAAAGAAAAAAGAACCAGAGAAGTTTTGGATCTTTTAAATGAGAGTTTGGGAGCATTAATATTTGATACCGATAAAGAAGGAAAGATAGTAAGAAAATGTCAGTTATGCAATAATGGTTCGCTTAGTTTAAAAAATAGTTTTAGAGGAGGTGCTTTTATTGGGTGTTCAAACTATCCAGAATGTAAATTTACAAGACCATTATCAAAAGCTAAAGCAGCAGCTCAGTCACAACTAGCTGAACCAAAATTTCTTGGAAAACACGAGAATGGAAATGATATTTTTCTAAAAAATGGAAGATTTGGTCCTTATCTTCAGTATGAAAAGTTTGTAGATGAAAGTATTGAAGAAGAAAAACCTAAAAAACGAAAAAAGACAAAAAAAAAGAAGCCTGAAGTAAATGAACTATTGAAAAATGTGTCTATTCCAAAGGGAATTGAATTAGATAGTGTTGATATAGAGAAAGCAAAATTTCTATGTTCACTACCTAAATCATTGGGTATCAATCCAGAAAATCAAAAAGAAATCTTTTTAAACACTGGCAGATTTGGTCCATATTTAAAATGTGAAAATAAATCAGCTAGAATAGAAAATGTAGAAGAAATTTTTTCTTTAGGATTAAATAGAGCTATTACACTCATAGCTGAAGCAAAACCTGGAAGAATGTCCTCTTCAATCATAAAAGATTTGGGAGAACATCCTGAAGATAAAAAGCCAGTCCGAATCATGAAAGGTCAATATGGACCCTACATTAAATATAAATCTCTAAATGCAACAATACCAGAAGAAAAAGATCCAGTAGAGCTAACAATGGAAGAGGCACTTATACTAATTGAGAAAAGAAGAGAATACGATAAAAATAAAAAATCGAAAAAAAAGAAAAAATGAAAATAATTAAAATTATAATTTCAGTTTTATTTATTTCTTTATTTAGTTTAACTTTTTCATCTGCCGAGGATTGTTCAAAATATGACAAATTAAGTAAAGTGTATGCAAAATGTAAATCTGATAAATTAAAGGCAGAAACGTCACAAAAAGCAGAGGAAATAAAATCTAAAACAGCAAAAAAGATAGAAGAAGGTAAAAAAAAATTAAAGAACTTTAAGATAAAAGATAAACTGAAAAAATTTAAAAATAGCAAAACACATAAGGAATTTACTGAAAAATAAAATGGATTTTGAAAATAAAATTAAAGAATTAAAAATTAATCTTCCCGAGGCGAAACCACCTGTTGGTTCTTATGTTGCAACAAAAATTGTTGGTAATTTACTTTATATTTCAGGACAGATTTCTATTTCAGAAAATGGTGAATTGATAAAAGGAAAAGTTGGAAAAGATCTATCTGTAGATGATGGATATAAAGCAGCTGTAAGATGTGGTTTAAGTATTATATCTCAAGCAAAAGTAGCTTGCCATGGAGACCTTTCTAAAATTAAATCGTGCGTAAAATTAACAGGTTTTGTTAATTCAACTGATAACTTTACAGATCAACCAAAAGTAATTAATGGTGCTTCAGATTTAATTGCTTCTGTTTTTGGCGAGGCAGGTATGCATACTAGAGCGGCAGTAAGTACAAATAGCTTACCTCTTGGTGTGTCTGTTGAAGTTGATGCAATTTTTGAGTTAAACTAAACTATCTTCCAATTCCAAAATAATTGATATTCAATTTTTTCATTTTTGCTGGTGAATACATGTTTCTCATATCATAAATCTTAAAATTTCTTTTTTTTACTAATTTTTTAAAATTTAATAATTTAAAATCATTCCATTCAGTATGCAAAATTATTAAATCACTATTCAAGCATGCAGTATTTATATTATTGAAATAATTAACATTTTTTAAATTTTTAAATTCTTTCTTCTCACCTGAAGGATCAAAATATCTTATCTTAGAATTTTTTTTATTAAGATACTCAATCATTGGTATGCTAGAAGCTTCTCTCATATCATCTGTATTTGGTTTAAATGTTACTCCAAGAAATGTGATTGTTTTATTTAAAAGTTTATAATTTAATATTTTCTCAACTCTTTTGATTGATAAAAATTTACGTTTATCGTTCGATGAAACTACAGTTTTAACTATTGATAAATCTGTATTAAATTTTTTACCTGTATCAATTAAAGCTCTAGTATCTTTTGGAAAACATGATCCTCCATAGGCTGGTCCTGCTCTTAAAAACCTGTCACCAATACGCTCATCTGAACCCATACCAATGGATATATCTTTCACATCTATACCCGTTTTTTCACAGAGATTTGCAATCTCATTAATAAATGAAATTTTTGTAGCTAAAAATGCGTTTGAAGCATATTTTATTAATTCAGCAGCTCTCCGAGAAGTATTAAAATATCTACTACTTTTTTTTATAATTGGCAAATAAAGTGATTTTAAAATCTTATTAGCTTTATTACTATCAGTTCCGATAATAACTCTATCTGGGTATACAAAATCCCTTATAGCCTCACCTTCTCTTAGAAACTCAGGGTTGGAAACTATATCAACTAATTTCTTTTTTTTTAAATTTTTAAGAATATTTTCGATTTTATCACCAGTAGCAACTGGAACTGTAGATTTGGTTATAATAATTTTGTAACTCTTAATTATCTTTTTTAATTCTTTTGCAACACTAAAAACATATTTTAAATCAGCCGAGTTACTATTTTTTTTAGTTGGGGTTCCAACACATATAAAAATTATATCAGAACTTGAAACAGCTTTTTTTAAATCAGTAGTAAACTTTAAACGATTTTGTTTATAATTTTTTTTTAATATTTCCTGTAAACCAGGCTCGTAAATAGGGACATTACCTTTGTTCAATTCATCTATTTTTTTTTTATCTTTATCTACACAGTAGACTGTATTGCCAACATCAGAAAAACAGACGCCACTTACTAAACCAACATAACCTGTACCTATCATACAAAGTTTCATAATTTTCCAATTTCTTTATTTGAATTAATAAATCCTTGCATTGTCCCGCAGTCTAAATAATTTCCTGAAAAATTATGAGCAATAAATTTTTCACCTTCTGTTATTAAAGTTTGAATAGCATCTGTTATATGTATTTCACCTCCATTACCAGGTTTTTGCTTAGCTAATTTGCTAAATATAGTTTTAGGAAGAATATATCTTCCTATTACTGCTTTGTTCGAAGGAGCATTTTTAACTGAAGGTTTTTCTACAACTCCATCAATAAAATAATCATTTTTTGAAATTTTTTTGTTTAGACTATAGATTCCCCATCTTGAGACTGTTTTAGAATTAACCTTCATGCTGGCCATTACAGATGATTTATGTTTATGATGAACTTTAATCATATCTTTAGAACAGTTTTTTTTTATTATTAAATCATCTGGTAGCAACATTAAAAAATAATTATCCTTTATATATTTTCTTGTTTTAAATACAGCGTCACCTGTACCTTTAGGTGAATTTTGATACACAAACTTTATAAGTTTTTTATATTTTAGTATTTTTTTATATTCAACAATTATACGAGGGTCTTTTTTCTTTTTTATAATTTTTTTATAAAAAACATCGCTGTAAAAATAGTTTTTAATCATCTTTTTTTTATTTGAAATGATAAAAATAATTTCTTTAATTCCAGCTTCTATACACTCATCTAAAATATATTCAATTCCAGGCTTTCCATTTATTGGAAGAAGTTCTTTCGCAAAAACACTTGTTAGAGGCAAAAGTCTAGTTCCTTGTCCAGCCAGAGGAATTATTGCTTGTTTAATCATATAAATGTTTTACTTATCTAGATCTTTAATACAAATGAAAATTATATTAAATAATAATTCATTATTTAAATCTTTAAGGCCTTTTAGTGATATTGGCTTTGTTCCTACAATGGGTAGTATCCATAGAGGTCATTTATCACTTATTAATAGATCAAATCGAACTTGTAAAAAAACAATAGTAAGTATCTTTGTTAATCCTAAACAATTTAACAATAGAAAAGATTTTAAGAATTATCCCAAAAATATTAACAATGATATTAAAATCTTAAAAAAAACTAAAAAGGTCGATTTTTTATACATCCCAAAATTTAAAGATGTTTATAATAATAATAAAAAATCAAACATAAAAATTATTAAAAAAGATAAAGTTTTATGTGCCAAATATAGAAAAGGCCATTTTGAAGGTGTGCTGGATGTGATGCAAAGATTAACAAATTTGATAAATCCAAAAAAAATATTTATGGGCAAAAAAGATTATCAACAATATTTCTTAATAAAAAATTATCTAAAAAATAAATATAAAACTTCTATTATTCCATGCAAAACGATTAGAGATAAAAGAAAAATAGCTTTGTCTTCGAGAAATAATCATTTGGATTTAAATGGAATTAAAAAGGCAAGTTTTCTAAGTAAAAGTTTAATTAAATTAAAAAGAAATTTAGTAAATAGTAAAAAAATAAAACAAAATTTAAGAATTAAAATCAAGTATTTTGAGAAATTATTAAAAATTAAAATTGAATACTTGGAATTAAGATCAATAAAAAATCTTAAAATATCTAATACTGTCAGAGGTTCACGTTTATTTGTTGCTTATTATATTGATAACGTAAGATTTATTGATAACTTTTAAAGAAAATAAGCCCCAACACCCAAAAATGAAACAAAACCTATTACGTCAGTAATAGTTGTGACAAAAACACTCGAAGCAATCGCTGGGTCTATATTCATTTTTTTTAAGGTAAAAGGAACCAATATACCAAATAATCCAGCTATGATCATTGTTAGCACCATTGATATAGCTATGATCAATGAAAGAATACTGTCTTGAAACCATATCTGAACAATAAAAGCGCTTATTGCTGCAAATATAATTCCATTTAGAATACCAATAGAAAATTCTTTAAATACATTTGATGAGAAATTATTTTGAGTTAAATCATTTGTAGCTATAGTTCTTACTGTAACCGCAAGAGTTTGCATTCCTGCATTTCCACCCATTGAAGCTACAATTGGCATTAAGAAAGCTAATACTACCATTTGTTCAATGGTTGCTCCAAATAAACTAATGCACCACGTAGCTAGAAAGGCAGTAAATAAATTAAGTAAAAGCCAATTGAATCTTCTCTTTGTTTTTTTTACAACTCCATCAGTAATTTCTTCATCTCCTACCCCTGCTAATCTTAAAGCATCTTCCTCAGCTTCCTCTTTTAAGACTGTTAAAACGTCATCGTTCATAATCATACCAACTAATTTATTGTTTTTGTCTACAACGGCAGCTGAATTTAAATTGTAATTTTCAAATAAGTTAGCAACTTCTTCTTTATCCATTTCAACAGGAATTAATAATTGAGATTCTGACATTATTGTTGCCATTTTAGTGTCTCGGGGCGTTGTCAAAACTTTAGATGAAGGAACAGTACCTATTGGTTTAAAATCCTCATTGACAATAAAAATTTCTAAAAACTCTTCAGGTAAATCTTTGTTTTCTCTTAAATAGTCAATTGTTTGTCCTACAGACCAATTACTTGGTATAGCAGTAAATTCGCGCTGCATAAGTCTAGCAGCAGTGTCCTCTGGATAGCTTAAGCTTTCTAATAGAGCAAATCTATCTTTAGGGGGTAAAGAGCTAAGGATTGCATTTTTATCTTCTTCAGGAACATTTTCTAATATAGATATAGCATCGTCTGACTCTAAACCTTTTAGAATACTTACTATAGACTCTGAAGATAAATAGGTAATAATTTCTGATTGAATAGACTCATTTAATTCAACAAAAACCTCCGGATCAATATTGAAATTATTTAGTTTTATTAAACTTTCTCTATCTCCTTCACTAAGGTGTTCAATAATATCTGCAGCGTCAGCAGGGTGCATTTCATTAAATGAATTGGTAATAAATTGAGCATCATTGTTAGCTATTTTGCTAGTAACAACTCTTATATATTCTTTATTAAACTCAAAATTTACTTTTTTATCTTTAGTTTTTTTAGTTAAAGACATAAATCTACCTATAATTTAGATTTGCACTATTAATACATAATAAAGATAATACAAATTATAAATGAACATAGAGATCAAAAAGTCAATAAAACCAGTAAATTATTTTGATGCTATTAATATACTAGAGTCAAGATTAAAGGATTTATATGAAAATAATGAGCAAGAATTAATTTGGACTTTAGAGCATAATGAAGTTTTTACAGCAGGAACTTCTTATAAAGAGAATGAGATTATTGATAAATCTATTAAAATATTAGAAACGAATAGAGGTGGTAAAATTACTTACCATGGACCAGGTCAACTAATTTGTTATTTTGTTTTAGACTTAAGGAAAAAAAAAGATATCAGAAAATTTATAACAATTATCGAAAAAACAATAATTCAAACTTTAAAATTTTATAAAATAGAAACTTTTCCAGATAGAGATAATATTGGTATATGGCATAAATATAATAATGAAATTAAAAAAATTGCTGCAATAGGTATCAGAGTTAGCAAATGGATTGCCTATCATGGTTTTGCAATAAATATAAATAATGATCTAGAAAATTATAAAAAAATTATACCATGTGGTATTTCGGATAAAGGAGTAACCAATTTAAAAAATATCATTGATCAGGATTACTCTAATCTAAGTGATAAATTAATTAAAAATTTTATTTCTAATTTTAAAACCTAAGTCTTTTAGATTTTAAAAGTTTTTTAAAATAATCAGGTAACAATGCCGAATAAGTATGTTTTACTTCATTAATTTTAAATTTAATTTGATATGAATGTAACATTAAATTTTTATTAATTCCCTTATTAGAACGTGATAATTTATATTTTGTATCTCCAAATATAGGATTTCCAATGTTATATAATTGTTTTCTTAACTGATGTTTTCTTCCTGTAATAGGTTTTAATTCTAATAAACTTGCTTCAGAATTTTTATCAATAACTTTAAAAATTGTTTTTGCTTTTTCTATTATTTTTTTATCTCCATCGTACCTAATTAAATCATCATTCCATATACCTGATTTATTGTTAATTTCCCCTTGGCATATGGCTAAATAAGTTTTATGTACTTTTCTTAGTCTAAATAAAGAAGTAAGTAATTGAGCGCTCTCTCTGTTTTTAGCCATAATAAAAACTCCAGAAGTATCTTTATCTAATCTATGAACAGAATATGGTTTTGTTCCTTCAAAAATTTCACTTTTAGCAAAAATATCAACTAAATTTTTTTTTGATTTAGTTCCACCTTGCACTGATATGCCTGAAGCTTTGTTTAAAACAACAAAATTATCATTATTGTCAATAATTTGATCTTCATTTGATTTTATAATTTCTTTTGAGGGTAAAAACTTAATTTTTTTTTGCTGAATTCTTTCTTCAAAAGCAATATTAAATATATTTATCTCATCTTTTGTTCTTACTTTATAAGAGCTTTTAACTTTCTTTTTATTAAGCTTTATCTTTCCTGATCTTAAATACTTCTCAATGAGACCTTGAGGTATTTTTCCAATATTTAATCTTAACCATCTGTCCAAACGCATATCATTACACGTTGCATCAACGATGTAAGATTTTTTCATGTTTTAAGATTTAAGCTGTAGCTTGTTTTTTCTCTTCTGCTTTAGGTGCTTCTTTAGTTGTATCTTTTTTCTTTTTATCAACTCTTTTTGCTTCAACATCTCTATCAACAAATTCAATTATTGCCATTGGAGCATTATCACCGTATCTAAATCCTGCTTTAATTATTCTAGTATATCCACCTTTTCTATTTTCGTATCTTTTAGAAAGAGTTTTTTTTACTTTATTTGCAGATTTAATATCTTGAAGTTTAGAAACTAAAATTTTAGTTGTTTGTAAAGTTTCCTTCTTTCCTAATGTTATAATCTTATCAGCTTGTGGTTTTAAAAATTTAGCTTTTGGCAAAGTAGTTTTAATCTGTTCATACTTAATCAAGGAATTAAGCATATTCTTAAGAAGAGCTTTTCTGTGCTCTGAGGTTCTATTTAATTTTTTATTAACAAACCCGTGTCTCATTAAATTGCTTCCTCCAATTTTTTCGACATTTCAGCTATATTATCTGGTGGCCAGTTAGGTATTTCCATACCTAAATACAATGACATTCCTGTCAAAACTTCTTTTATTTCATTAAGGGATTTTCTTCCAAAATTAGGGGTTCTCAACATTTCACCTTCAGATTTTTGAACAAGGTCGCCTATATAAATAATGTTATCATTTTTTAAACAGTTCATTGATCTCACAGATAACTCTAACTCATCTACTTTTCTTAATAAATTTTTGTTAAACTCCGGCTCTGTAGAAACTTCTTTTATAGGAGCTTCAACTGGCTCATCAAAATTAATGAACATTTTTAATTGATCTTGAAAAATTCTAGCTGAATAGGCTACAGCGTCTTCAGCAGAAATTGATCCGTCAGTTTCAACTTCCATAATAAGTTTATCATAATCCAATGCTTTACCTTCTCTAGCAGTGCTTACAGAATAAGAAACTTTTTTAACAGGACTGTAAAGTGAGTCTATTGCAATAAGACCTAAAGGTGGTTCTTCAGGTTTATTTAATTCTGCTGGAACATAACCTTTGCCTGTGTTAACATTCATCTCCATATGAAAAGTTGTATTTTCATCTAAATTACAAATAACTAAATCAGGATTTAAAATTTCAACATCTGCTACTGGTACGATATCTGAAGCTTTAATTTCTCCAGGTCCTTTTGCGTCTAAAATTAATTTTTTTGTACCCTCAGAATTACTTTTTAATGCTAAAGATTTAACGTTTAAAACAATATCGGTAACATCTTCTCTAACACCTTTTATTGATGTAAATTCATGTAAAACTCCATCTATTTGAATAGAAGTTACAGCAGCGCCTCTTATTGATGATAATAAAATTCTTCTTAAAGAATTACCTAAAGTTAATCCATAACCTTTTTCTAGTGGTTCAGCTACAATTTTTGCATGTGTTAAGTCATCACTTATTTGAACATCTAATTTAGATGGTTTTATTAATGACTTCCAATTTTTTACATTAACATTTTCAACTTCCATTAAACTCTCCTTTTCTTTGGTGGTCTAGTTCCATTGTGAGGCATAGGCGTAGTGTCTTTGATTGACAAAATCTTAAATCCTCTAGCTTGTAGTGCTCTTAAAGCTGTTTCTCTTCCTGATCCAGGTCCTTTTACTTCTACAGATAAAGTTTTCATTCCATACTCTAGTGCTTTAGAAGCTGCAGAGTCTGCTGCTATCTGTGCGGCATAAGGAGTGGATTTTCTTGATCCCTTAAATCCTTTTTGTCCAGCTGATGCCCAAGATATTACGTTTCCATTTGAGTCAGCAATAGAGATAATAGTATTATTAAATGTTGACTGTACATAAGCGATACCATTTAAAATATTTTTCTTAACTTTCTTCTTTTTGGAATAAGAACTTTTTACACTTTTCTTTGAAGATTTTTCAACCTTCTGATCTTTATTCTCAACTTTATCAGCTTTTGCCATAATTATTTTTTAGTTGGTGTTAATTTTTTTCCTGCAATCGCAATTGCTTTTCCTTTTCTTGTCCTTGCGTTACATCTAGTTCTTTGTCCTCTAACAGGTAATTTTTTTCTATGTCTTGTTCCTCTGTAACAAGCTAAATCAATTAATCTTTTAATACTTAGTGAATAATCTCTTCTTAAATCACCTTCAACTTTAAAGTTTTGATCAATGTACTCTCTAATTTTTAAAATCTCTTCATCTGTTAACTCATTTACTCTTTTTGCTCTTGGAATTTCTAAAGATGAACAAATTTGTTGAGAAAATTTATCACCAATTCCATAAATATAAGTTAAACCTACATGAACTAGCTTATTCTGTGGAATATTTATACCTGCGATACGAGCCATAATTTTTGTGATAAATTGTGCCTTTTATATAATAAGATTAGTCAAAGTCAACGTCTTATACATTTATAAAAGTGTCTATTTTCCTTGTTATTTCATCTATTTCCAGACTTCCATCAATCTGCTTAAAATTTGAATTCTCAGAGTAGAAATCTAGAACTGGTTGGGTTGTTTCCATATAAGTTTCGTACCTTCTAATTATAGTATCAGAGTCATCATCAGACCTATTTTCTAAAATTTTTCTCTTTTCAAGTCTTTTGAGAATTATCTCTTTTTTTACATTTAGAAATAAAATTAAATCTATGTTTTGATTTGAATTTTTAAGTAATACTTCTAAATTTTTAGCCTGGCTCAAAGATCGAGGATAGCCATCAAAAATCAATTTATTCTTTTTTTCAGGATCATATACAAATTTTTCAATAAGCTTATTAACAATTTCATCACTTATAAACTTTCCATCATTCATATCGTTAATTATTGTTTTACCAACATCAGTTTCTTTTTGTATTTCTTCCCTTAATAGGTCGCCAGTGGAAATTTGAAAAGCATTTAATTTATTTACCAAATATTTAGACTGAGTACCTTTTCCAGCACCAGGCGGTCCAAATAAAATTATATTCACTTACTTACCAAATTTAGTTTTTTTAATTAGTTGTTCGTATTGAGAACTCATTAATCTCGTTTGAATTTGAGTTACAGTATCAATTGCTACCACAACTACTATTAAGATAGATGCACCACCTAAATAAAAAGGTATTGGATAATTTGCAATTAAAAATTCAGGCATTAAACATACCAAAGTTAAATACAGAGCTCCTATTGTAGTCAACTTTGTTGAAATATTTTGAATGTATAAAGCTGTGCTTTCACCAGGTCTTATTCCGGGTACAAAACCTCCATACTTTCTAAGATTATCTGCGGTTTCGGTTGGGTTGAAGGTTATAGAGGTGTAGAAAAAAGTAAAAAAAATTATTCCTGATGCATAAAGTAACATGTAAAGAGGTTGTCCTTGAGTAAAAAATGAGCTTAAATTTAGAAATGTTTCATTATTAGAAAATGAAAAATTTGAAAATGTTACTGGTAACAATAAAAGTGCTGAGGCAAAGATTGCTGGTATTACCCCAGCTTGATTAATTTTTAAAGGCAAGTGTGATGACTCACCACCATACATTTTATTACCCATTTGTCTTTTAGGATAAGTAATAAGAATTTTTCTCAATGCTCTTTCCATAAAAACTACAAACAAAATAGTCAATATTAGTAAAACAAAAATTGCTAAAATCATAAATGTTGAGACAGCGCCAGTTCTGCCTAACTCAAATGTTGTTACCAAAGCTCTAGGAATTTCTGCAACAATCCCAGCAAAAATTATTAAAGATATTCCATTACCAATACCTCTTTGAGTAATTTGTTCTCCTAACCACATTAAAAATACCGTTCCTGCAACAATAGTTGTAACAGTGGTTATTTTAAAAAAAGTTCCTGGATTAATTACTAAATCAGCTGAAGATTCTAGTCCAACCGATAAACCGTATCCCTGTACTGTTGCAAGCAACACGGTTCCATATCTGGTAATTTGTGTAATTTTAGCTCTTCCAGTTTCACCTTGTGCCTTTAAATTTTTAAAATAATCAGAAACACCAGTTAAAAGTTGAACAATAATAGCTGATGAGATGTATGGCATTATCCCTAATGCAAAAATCGCCATTCTACTAACTGCTCCACCAGCAAAAACATTAAACATACCAAGTAACCCCTTTTGGTTACCTTCCATCATTATTTTTAATTGCTCTGGGTCTATACCTGGCAAAGGTACAAAAGTCCCAAATCTATAAACAGCTAGTATTAAAATAGTAAATATAATTCTATTTCTTAAATCATTTGTTGATGATGATGCACTCATATAAACAAACTATTTTTTTAATTGAATAGATCCACCAATTTTTTCAAGTTTTTCTATTGCTGATTTAGATGCTAGGTCAGCTTCGATATTAATTTTATCTTTTACCTCACCAGATCCTAAAATTTTTAATTTTTTTGAGTTTTTATTTATTAATTTAAGTTTTTTTAATAATTCTGAGTTTAAAACTTCATTTGGATTTATATTTTTTTTATCTATATAGGATTGAATTTTATCTAGATTTAAAATTGCAATACTTTCTTTGGTAATTGGATTAAAACCTCTTTTTGGCAATCTTCTATATAATGGCATTTGACCACCTTCAAAACTTTTGATAGATACTCCAGATCTGGATTTCTGACCTTTTACTCCTCTACCAGATGTTTTGCCTTTTCCAGAACCAATTCCTCTTCCTACTCTTAATTTTGATTTATTGATTTTTTCTCTATTATTTAAACTAATCATTATCCTCTTTTTTCTATCACTTCAGAAATTTTTTTATTTCTAATTGCTGATATTTGTTTTGGTGAATTTTGTTTCATTAATGCTTTCATTGTAGCTCTAATGACGTTATGTGCATTAGAAGTTCCCATTGATTTTGCAACAATATCTTTAACACCTAAAACTTCACATACTGCCCTAACAGGACCTCCAGCAATAATACCGGTTCCTTTAGAAGCTGCTCTTAAAACTATTCTACCAGAACCATCTTTTGCTTTAACATCATGATGAATTGTTCTGCCTTCTCTTAAAGGTATGTGAGTTAGTTTTCTTCTTGCCATCTCATTTGCTTTTTTAATAGCATCAGGAACTTGTTTAGCCTTAGCATGTGCTATACCAATTTTACCCGCTTGATTACCAACTACAACAAGAGCTGAAAAACCGAATCTTCTTCCCCCTTTTACAACTTTTGTAATTCGGTTTATATGAACTAATTTTTCTAATATGTCATCTGCTTTTTTATCTTTTAAATTTTCCATAATTAAAATTCCATCCCATTCTCTCTTAAAGTTTCAGCAAAAACTTTAATTCTACCATGATATTTATATGATCCTCTATCAAAGTAAATTTTAGTGATTTTTTTTTCCTGTGCCTTTTTAGCTAATTTTTGAGCAACCAATTTTGATAGTTCTGTTTTATTAACTTTATCTTTAGATTTCAGATCCTTTTCTATCGAAGATGCTGATAACAAAGTAATCTTTTTTGTATCATCTATTATTTGTGCTGAAATATTTTTTGATGATCTGGAAATACTTAATCTAAATCTATCTTTTGAAGCAACTTTTTTAGCTTTATTGCTAACTCTAAATCTTTTTCTGATACTAGTATTTAATTTCATTACTTTTTCTTTCCTTCTTTTTTAAGGACATATTGCCCCTTTTCTCTCACACCTTTACCTTTATATGGTTCGATTTTTCTTAAAGTTTTGATTTTAGATACAACTTCACCTACTAATTGTTTGTCAGATCCTGTGATTTTTAATGTTGTTTGTTTTTCAACAGCAATTTTGATGCCCTCTGGTATGTCAAAATTTATGTCATGACTATACCCCAATTGTAAATTTAATTGATTTCCTTTTAATGCCGCTCTATACCCAACACCAACTAGTTCTAAAATTTTTTCATATCCTTTACTTGATCCTATTACAGCGTTGTTGATTAAACTTCTATTCATTCCCCATAATCTTTTTGAATGTTGATCTATTTTTTTTGGTTTTATAGAAATTTCTTTTCCTTCAATTATGTCTAAATTAAACATTTCTAAGTCAACATTAATTGATTTTTTTCCCAGAGGTCCTTCTATATTTATAATATTACCTGCTAAAGCAACTTTTACTTTTTCAGGGATAGATATGTTTATTTTACCTATTTTAGACATTAAAATACCTTACAAATTATTTCTCCACCAACTTTTTGTTTTCTTGCATCTATATCAGTCATTACTCCTTTTGGAGTTGATACAATAGCAATTCCTAAACCATTATTAATTTTAGGTAAGCTATCTGCAGATGAAAAAATTCTTCTTCCTGGTTTTGATACCCTTTCGAAAGCACTAATTACAGGATTACCGGAATGATATTTAAGTTCTAAAATTAAAATTGGTTTTTTGTCTTCAGAACTTACTTTAAAATCTTTTATGAAACCCTCATTTTTAAGTATATCTGCAATTTTAGTTTTAAAATTTGAAGAGGGTAATTCTACTTTTTTATGATTTCTGGCTTGAGCATTCTTCACTCTTGCAATCATATCTCCGATAGGGTCACTTAAGCTCATAATTTTCCTTTCTACCAGCTAGACTTAACTAAGCCAGGTATCTTTCCTTGTAATCCTAATTGTCTTAATGCAATTCTTGAGATCTTTAGTTTTCTGTAAACACCATGAGGTCTTCCAGTAATTTCACATCTATTCATTACTCTTGTTTTTGCTGAGTTTCTTGGCAATTTTGATAATTTTTGCTGTGCTTTAAATCTTTCTTCTAATGGAATTTTTTTATCCATAACAATTTTCTTCAATGCTTGTCTTTTCTTATAAAGACTGTCAGAAAGCTTAATTCTTTTTTTATTTTTATTAACTGCGCTTAACTTTGCCATATTTAATTATCTCCTTTTTTAATAAATGGAAAATTCATCTTTTCTAGTAGAGCAAAACTATGTTCTTTATTGATAGCTTTAATGACTATTACTATATCTAAACCTCTAACTTTATCTGCTCTATCAAAGCTTACTTCTGGGAAAATTATATGCTCTTTGATTCCAAATGTATAATTACCAGATTTATCAAATCCTTTTGGTGATAAACCTCTAAAATCTTTAATCCTTGGTAATGCTATATTCACTAATCTATCTATGAATTCATACATTCTATTTTTTCTTAATGTCACTTTTAAACCAGCATTTGATCCTTTTCTGGTTTTAAAATTAGCTACTGATTTTTTAAATTTTGTTGTAACTGGTTTTTGTCCAGTAATTTTAGACATATCTTCTTCGCATGATTTTAAAATCTTAGAATCTGTAGCATCTAAACCAAGACCCATATTTAAAACAACTTTCTCAATTCTTGGAGCCATATAAATATTTTTAAAACCAAACTTATCTTTTAATGCAGGCTGAATTTCTTTGTTGAATATTTCTTTTAATCTTGGTGTCATTATTTTTTAGCCTCTTTTTTCTTAGCCGCTTTTTCATCAATTAGTTTTAAGTTAGAAATATGAATAAAGCTTTCCTTTGGAAAAATTCCACCTTTTTTCTCTTTTGTTGTTTTTACGTGTTTTTTAACCATATTTATTTCTTTAACTTTAGCTCTGTTATTAACTCTATCAATTTCAATAACTTCACCCTCTTTTTTTTTATCTCTGCCAGTTAAAACTTTTACTTTCAAACCTTTTTTAATCATTATAAAACCTCCGGTGCCAAAGAAATAATTTTCATTTGACCTCTACTTCTTAATTCTCTTGTAACTGGACCAAAAATTCTTGTTCCTACTGGCTCCCCTTTGTCATCAACTAACACAGCTGCATTATTATCAAATCTTACTTTGGAACCATCATTTCTGTGAATTCCTTTTTTAACTCTTACAACTACAGCTTTATGGACAGATCCTTTTTTAACTTTTCCTTTAGGTATCGCCTCTTTAACTGCAATTACAATCGTATCACCAATACTAGCGTATCTTCTTTTTGATCCACCTAGAACTTTAATGCACTCAATTCTTTTTGCACCAGTATTATCAGCCACTTGTAACTCTGTTTGAACACCAATCATTACTTTGTACTCTCCATAACTTGAAATTTTTTATTTTTAGAAAAGGGTTTGCTCTCAATAATTGAAACCTTGTCACCGGTTTTGAACTTATTATTTTCATCGTGAGCGTTATAGTTTTTTCTAACTCTGATTACTTTTTTTAGAACTGGGTGAGAATATTTACGTTCTACCATAACAGTAACTGTTTTATTAGGTTTATCGCTTATAACCACACCTGTAAGTATTTTTTTAGGCATTTGCTTTTCCTTTTAAAATTGTTTTTAATCTTGCTATTGTTTTTCTAGTTTCCCCAATTTTAGCTGGGTTTGTTACTTGTGAATTCATTTTTTGAAATCTGAAATTAAAAAGATCTTTTTTAAGTTTATCAATAGTCTTCACAATTTCGTCCTTTGATAATTTTTTAATTTCTTGTTTTTTCATTATGCAAATCTCTTTATTGTTTTAGTTTTAATTGGTAATTTTGCTGATGCTTTGTATAAAGCTTCTTTTGCAATTTGTTCAGAAACACCATCAACTTCAAATAATATTCTTCCTGGTTTTACTCTGCATGCGAAGTACTCAGGTGAACCCTTTCCTTTACCCATTCTGACTTCAATTGGTTTTTTTGAGACTGGTATATTTGGAAATATTCTTGTCCAAACTCTTCCTTGTCTTTTCATGTGTCTTGTTAAAGCAACTCTTGCAGCTTCAATCTGTTTTCCAGTAACTCTTTCAGGCTGTAAAGCTTTTAATGCGTAGGCACCATAATTAATAGTACTTGCTCTTGTAGCAGTACCATGAATTCTACCTTTGTGCGCTTTTCTCCACTTTGTTCTCACTGGTTGAAGCATTATTGTTTACCTTCCTTTGGTGTTACCTTGTTAGTCTCTTGACTAAATTCTCTAGCAAAAACTTCACCTTTATAAATCCAGACTTTAATTCCAATAATTCCATAAGTTGTAAGAGCCTCTGCCTCTGCATAATCTATATCAGCTCTTAAAGTATGTGATGGAATACTTCCGTCTCTTAACCACTCTGTTCTTGCTATTTCATTGCCACCAAGTCTTCCACTCACTGAAACTTTAATACCTTTAGCCCCTAGTCTAATACATGATTGCATTGCTCTTTTCATAGCTCGTCTATAAGAAATTCTTTTAACAAGCTGCTGAGCGATATTTTCAGCAACTAGATAAGCATTTGTCTCAGGTTTTTTTACTTCTTTAATGTTTAAATTAACTTCATTTGTTGTGAATTTTGAAAGATTATTTTTTATTTTATCTATATCACTTCCTTTTTTTCCAATCACAAATCCTGGTCTAGAAGTGTAAATTGTTACATAACATTTATTAGATGTTCTTTCGATCATTACCTTAGATACACCAGAGTTTATTACGTTTTTCTTAATATATTCTCTGATTTTAAAATCTTCGATTAAATAATTTCCAAAATCTTTTTTCTTAGCATACCATACAGAGTCCCATCCTCTGTTGACACCTAATCTAAAACCTACCGGATTAACTTTTTGTCCCATGTTTCTCCATTTGTTTTGCTTCTGATAAAATTATTGTAACAGTTGACCAAGGTTTTAATATTGGTGCTGCTCTTCCTTTTGCTCTAGGTCTAAATCTTTTCATAATTATTTTTTTTCCACAATAAGCCTCTTTAACAATTAAATTATCAATATCGTATTGAAAGTTATTTTCAGCATTAGCAACTGCTGAACTTATTGTTTTTCTAACATCTCTAGTAACTCTCTTTTCAGAAAACTGTAAATCTCTTATAGCAACATCAACTTTTTTACCAACAATGCTTCTAAGTATTGGACTCAACTTTCTAACGCTTGATCTAATACCGTTGTTAACAGACTTCACTGTTTTTTCGTTAGATTTGTCTATTTTCTTTTTCTTGCCCATAATTATTTCTTCTCTACTGTTGCTGGTTTAGCTTTTTTGTCAGCTGGTGTATGACCAAAGAACGTTCTTGTTGGTGCAAACTCACCTAATTTATGTCCAACCATATCTTCTGAAACAGTTATTGGTATAAATTTTTTGCCATTATAAATTTGAAAACTTACCCCTACAAAATCAGGTAAAATTGTTGATTTTCTTGACCAAGTTTTAATAGGAATTTTCTTTGGATCGTCTTTATACTTGTCGACTTTCTTCATCAAGCTTTCTTCTACAAACGGTCCTTTCCAAACTGCTCTAGCCATTACTTGGTATCCTTCCTCTTATTTCTTCTCTTTACTATAAATTTATCTGTTCTCTTATTATCTCTAGTTTTTAAACCTTTAGCAGATTGTCCTGTAGGTGAAACTGGATGTCTTCCTCCAGCAGATTTTCCTTCACCACCTCCATGTGGGTGATCAACTGGGTTTTTAACAACACCTCTAGTATGAGGTCTTCTACCTAACCATCTTGATCTACCTGCTTTTCCAATTTTAATATTTTTTTGATCTGGATTACTTAAAATTCCAATTGTAGCTAAAGCTCTTGAATCTATTTTTCTAACTTCACCTGAAGCTAATTTTATCAAACTATAATTACCGTCTAACCCACTGATAGTAACTGAAGAACCAGCTGCTCTAGCGATTTTTCCACCACCACCTGGCTGTATCTCAACGTTATGTATGTTTATGCCTACTGGTATATCTTGTAATGGCATGCAGTTACCTACTTTGATTTCTTTTTTTGAACCACTTTCAACTTTATCTCCAACTTTAATTTTTTGTGGAGCTAAGAAATATGAGTGAGCACCATCCTCAAATTTAACTAACATAATGTAGCATGATCTATTAGGATCATATTCTATTCTTTCAACCGTTGCCTGCATGTCAAATTTTTTTCTATAAAAATCTACATGCCTATACATTTTTTTATGTCCTCCAGCTCTATTGATAGAAGTGATATGACCGTTGTTATTTCTGCCTTTCATTGCATTTTTAGGTGAAACTAAAGCCTTAAATGGTTTGCCTTTCCACAAACCAGTTCTATCAACTAAAATCGTACCTCTTGTAGATTTTGTATATGGTTTAAAAGTTTTTAACGCCATTTATTAAATTCCTGTTGTTAGGTCAATACTTTGACCTTTTTTAAGAGTAATTATTGCTTTTTTGTATCCAGATACTTTTACTTTTTTTCCTCTGGTAACTTTTGTTCTGTTTTGTTTATTTATAATATTTATTTTAGTCACATTAACTTTAAATATTTTTTCAATATTTTTTTTTAAATTTTTCTTATTTGCTCCATCTGGAACTTTAAAAACAATTTTATTCAGTTCAGATAAATTTGTTGATTTTTCTGTAACAACTGGAGAAAGAATTTTATCGTATAAGTGAATTTTTTCCATTTTATGAATATCTCTTTTCTAGTTCTTTTACAGAACTTTCTGTAAAAACTACTTTTTTAAATTTAATAATATCATAAGCACTAAAATGATTTACATCTGTAACTTTAACGTTTGGAATGTTTCTTACTGATTTTTCTATTTTTTCTCTCGAGCTCTTATCTAAAATTATTAGTGAATTTGTAATGTCAAGTTTATTAATTATTGAGTTCATCTGTTTGGTTTTTTTAATTTCTGAACTAAAGTCATTTAAGATTAATAAATTTTTATTATTATTTTTTTCTGTAATTAGTGATGCTACACTTTGTTTTTTCTCAGTTTTATTTAATTTTCTTTTTTTATAAGCCAATTCACCTTTTGGTCCATGAGCAATACCACCACCTACAAATATAGGTGCTTTTCTACTAGCGTGTCTTGCACCACCAGTTCCTTTTTGAGCATATATTTTTGATGTTGGTCCTTTTACCTCATTTTGTTGTTTAGTTTTAGCATGCCTTCCTTTGTAATTAGCATTTGTTTTATAAAGAACTGCACTTACTAATTTATGATTAATTTTTGCAGAAAAAATCTTATCTAAAACTTCAATACTATCTTTTTTTCCGTCTATGCTAATTTTATCTAATTTCATTATTTTTTCTTCTTTTCAGGTGTTTTTTTAGCCTCTTCAGCTGCTGCTTGTTTTTCACCAATTGTCATTTTACTTATATTTTTTACTGATTTTTTAACCATCACTTCTGAATTTTTTGATCCAGGAATTGATCCTTTCAAATATAAAAGTTCATTTTCTAAGTCAGTTTTTATTATTTCAATATTTTGCATTGTTCTTAACTTATCACCCATATGACCAGCCATTTTTTTTCCTTTAAAAACTTTTCCTGGGTCTTGGCTATGTCCAGTTGAACCATGTGCTCTATGTGATATTGAAACACCATGACTAGCTCTTAAACCACCAAAATTATGTCTTTTCATAGCACCTGCAAAACCTTTACCGATAGTTTTTGATCTTGTATCTACAAATTTAATATCTTTAAATATTTCTAAACCAAACTCGTTTCCTTCTTTATAAACGGATGTGTCATTTACTCTAAATTCTTTTAACTTTTTCTTAGCTTCAGTATTTTTTTTGGCAAAAACACCTTTCATAGCTTTTGTTAATTTTGAATTTTTAATTTTCCCATATCCAAGCTGAACGGCCTTGTAACCTCTTTTTTCTTCTTCAATAACTTGTATAACTCTAGCTTTTTCGACCTTAAGTACAGTCACAGGAACTAATTGACCAGATTTATAGAACTCTCTGGTCATACCTATTTTTTTTCCTATTAAAGCTATCTCGTTCATAATTAAATTTTTATCTCCACATCTACACCAGAAGCTAAATCAAGTTTCATTAATGCTTCTACAGTTTGCGGTGTTGGTTCAATGATATCAATTAATCTTTTGTGTGTTCTTGACTCAAATTGTTCCCTACTTTTCTTATCTATGTGAGGTGATCTTAATACTGTATATCTCTCAATTCTTGTAGGTAATGGAATTGGTCCCTTGATTGTTGCACCAGTTCTTTTTACAGTATTCACAATCTCTTCAGTAG
Source organism: uncultured Pelagibacteraceae bacterium (assembly GCA_902611405.1). Classification (GTDB taxonomy): domain Bacteria; phylum Pseudomonadota; class Alphaproteobacteria; order Pelagibacterales; family Pelagibacteraceae; genus Pelagibacter. The sequence continues at coordinate 22,530 of CACLZL010000005.1, read as the reverse complement.
ATGCATCTAGAACTTTATTATCGTATGCTCTTAATTTAATTCTTATGTTCTGTTTTTCCATGATTAACCTGCAATCTTCTTAGTTACTTCGTCTTGTACGTTTTGTGGTACTTTTGAATAATGATCAAAAAACATTGAATATTGTGCTCTACCTTGAGACATTGATCTTAAATTATTTATATAACCAAACATATTAGCTAAAGGAACCATTGCCGTTATTACGGTTGCATTACCTCTTTGCTCTTGAGTACTAATTTGGCCTCTTCTACTATTTAAATCACCTATAACATCTCCCATGTAGTCTTCGGGAGTTACAACTTCAACTCTCATTACCGGCTCTAATAATTTTAAACCTCCTTTTGTACAAGCTTCTTTAAAGCAAGCTCTACTTGCTAATTCAAACGCTAATACGCTTGAGTCAACATCGTGATGTAATCCATCTAAGATGGTTACTTTGTAATCAATCATTGGAAAACCAGCTAAAATTCCAGTATCTGAAACTGTTTCTATACCTTTTTCAACACCAGGGATAAATTCTTTTGGAATTGCACCACCTTTAATTTTGCTCTCAACATCTCTACCTTTGCCAGGTTCTTGAGGCTCTACTAAAAGTTTAACTTTTGCAAATTGACCAGCTCCACCACTTTGTTTTTTGTGAGTGTATTCAACCTCTGAAGCAGCTTCTATAGTTTCTCTATAAGCAACTTGTGGAGCTCCAACATTAGCCTCTACTTTAAATTCTCTTTTCATTCTATCAACAATAATATCCAAGTGTAGTTCACCCATTCCTTTAATTATTGTTTGCCCAGACTCTTCGTCTGAGGTAACTCTAAAAGAAGGATCTTCCTTAGCTAACCTACCTAAAGCTTCACCCATTTTTTCTTGGTCCGCTTTTGTTTTTGGTTCTACTGCAATTTCAATTACTGGATCAGGGAATTCCATTGGTTCAAGAAGAACAGGATTTTCTTTATCACATAAAGTATGTCCTGTAATAGTATTTTTTAATCCTGCTAAAGCTACTATATCACCTGCATTAGCTTCTTTAATATCTTCTCGAGAGTTAGCATGCATTAAAAGCATTCTACCAACTCTTTCTTCTTTTTCTTTAGAAGAATTAAAGACTGCTGTACCAGTTTTGATGGTACCTGAATAGACTCTAATAAAAGTTAATGATCCAACAAATGGATCATTAGCTACTTTAAAAGCTAAAGCAGAAAATGGAACACTATCTTCAAATTTCATTTCCATTTCATCTTCACTACCTAGTTTAGTTCCTTTGATAGAACCAATATCAACAGGACTTGGCAAATAATTAACAACAGCATCAAGTAAAGGCTGAACACCTTTGTTTTTGAATGCTGAACCTGTCAAAACTGGAACAAAACTGAAGTTTAGAGTTCCTTTTCTTATACATTTTACTAAATCTTCCTCTTTAATTTCATCGCCATTTAAATAGGCCTCCATTAACTTTTCATCTTGTTCAACGGCTGTTTCAACTAATTCTGTTCTATATTTTTCAGAAATTTCTTTTAAATCCTCTGGAATTTCTTTGTATTCCCATTCAGCTCCTAGTGCCTCATTTTTCCAAACCTGAGCTTTCATTTTAACAAGATCAACTACACCAGATAATGAGGCTTCAGCACCTATAGGGACTTGAACAACCAAAGGTTTAGCACCTAATCTATCTCTAATCATGTCTACACATCTAAAGAAATCAGCACCTGTTCTATCTAATTTGTTAACAAAACAAATTCTTGGTACCTTATACTTATCGGCTTGCCTCCATACAGTTTCAGATTGAGGCTCTACACCTGCAACACCATCAAAAACGGCAACTGCACCATCTAAAACTTTTAAAGACCTTTCCACTTCGATGGTAAAATCTACGTGTCCAGGAGTGTCAATAATATTAATTCTATGATCATTCCAAAAACAAGTAGTAGCCGCAGATGTGATTGTAATTCCTCTTTCTTGTTCTTGCTCCATCCAATCCATTGTTGCAGCACCATCGTGTACTTCACCAATTTTATGACTTTTACCTGTATAGTATAGAACTCTTTCGGTAGTAGTTGTTTTACCAGCATCTATATGGGCCATGATCCCAATATTTCTGTATTTATCTAATATATGAGTTCTAGCCATAATTTATTACCACCTAAAATGAGCAAATGCCTTATTAGACTCTGCCATTTTATGTACATCCTCTCTTTTTTTAACAGCAGCACCTTTTTTTTCATAAGCATCATAAAGCTCATTAAAAATTTTATCTGCCATGTGTTTATCTTTTCTTTTTCTTGCTGACTCAACTAACCATCTGATAGCTAAAGCTTGTGCTCTTTTACTTTTTACCTCAACAGGAACTTGATAAGTTGCACCACCAACTCTTCTAGATCTTACTTCTACAGTCGGTTTGATATTGTTAATTGCTTCATTAAAAATATTTATTGGTTCGTCTTTTGTTTTTGTTTTTATTTTATCAATTGCTTCATAAACAATTTTAGCAGCGATACCTCTTTTACCATCATACATTATATTGTTTATTAATTTTGGAATTATAGTTGAATTAAATTTTGGATCTGGAACTACATTTTTTTTTGGCTGTGTTTTTTTTCTAGACATTATTTACCTTTTTTTGTTCCGTATAATGATCTTCTTTGTTTTCTATTTGCAACACCTTGGGTATCTAGATTGCCTCTTAGAATATGATAACGAACACCCGGTAAATCTTTTACCCTTCCACCTCTAATCAGTACTACAGAGTGTTCTTGAAGGTTGTGACCTTCGCCCGGAATATAAGCTGTAACTTCAAATCCATTTGACAATCTAACTCTAGCAACTTTTCTTAATGCAGAGTTTGGTTTCTTAGGAGTTGTTGTATAAACTTTTACACAAACACCCCTCTTTAGTGGTTGTTTTTGTAATGCAGGAACTTTATTCCTTGCAGCTGGTTTAACTCTTTTTTTTCTTAACAACTGATTAATAGTTGGCATAAATTTTTTAAAATTAATTAATTTATTTTTAGATGAAAATAACTGACAGGTTATTTTGTGGCAGCGTTTAGTACCGTTAGAAGTACTACATTCCAACCAAAAACATCGCCAAATTACTAATTAATAGCCCTTTGTCAAACTAAAACTGCAATTTTTAGGCGATTTTTTTATTGATTTGCTTGAGTTTCTTCAGGTTCTGAAGCTTCTATTTTATCCTGCTCTGCTAAGAAATTATTATCATCCTCTAGAGCTTTATTGTTCCATCTATTTTTAATATTACCAGTACCTGCAGGAACTAATCTTCCAACAATTACGTTCTCTTTTAGGCCATTTAATGGATCAACTTTTCCTTTAATTGCAGCATCAGTTAATACTCTTGTTGTTTCCTGGAACGAAGCCGCTGATATAAACGATTCAGTTTGAAGTGAAGCTTTAGTGATACCCATTAAAACTCTTTCACCAACAGCAGGTGTTTTTCCTTCTGCAACTAATTTTTCATTAATATTATCAAACTTAATTCTATCAACTACTTCACCAGGTAAATAACTTGAATCTCCCGATACTTTAACTTCAACTTTTTTAAGCATTTGTCTTAAAATAGTTTCAATATGCTTATCATTTATGATTACACCTTGTAATCTATAGACTTCTTGAACTTGGTTAACAAAGTATTCTGTTAATTCTTTGATACCTAAAATTCTTAAAATATCATGCGGCAATGGTTGACCATCTAAAAGATATTCACCTTTTTGGATTTTTTCACCAGGGTTGAAATTAATATGTTTACCTTTTGGAATTAGATAATTTGAAGGTTCTGATCCATCTTCAGGAACAATAGATACTCTTTGTTTACCTCTTACTTCTTTACCAAAAATAACACTACCATCATTTTCTGCAATGATTGCACTATCCTTAGCTTTTCTAGCTTCAAATAACTCAGCAACTCTTGGAAGACCTCCAGTAATATCTTTTGTTTTTGTAGTTTCCTTAGGTAGTCTTGCAATTACGTCACCGGCATAAACTTTTTGACCATCTTTAATTGATAAAATTGAATCTGGTACTAAATAGTATCTAGCTTCATTATCATCAGCTTTTTTAATCACATTTCCTTTTTCATCTCTAAGAGTAATTCTAGGTTTTAAATCAGTGCTTTTTGATTGACCTCTCCAATCAATTACTGATTTAGAAGAAATACCTGTTGCATCATCAGTAGTTTCTTGAATTGAAACACCGTCAATTAGATCTACATAACTAGCTGTACCACTTTTCTCTGCTATAACTGGTGTTGTGTAAGGATCCCATTCACATATTTTAGTATTCGCTTTTACTTTATCACCGTTATTAAAAAATAATCTTGATCCATATGCAACTTTATAAACTGCAATTTGAACTCCATTATCATCCTCAATTGAAAGCTGAGTATTTCTACCCATTACAATTAAATTCTTTTTAGAATCCTCTAATATATTTGAGTTTATAATTTTTAATGTTCCTTCATTTTTAGTTACAATTTGTGAGTCCTGTTTAACAGAAGCAGTTCCACCTACGTGGAAAGTTCTCATTGTTAACTGTGTTCCTGGTTCCCCGATTGACTGTGCAGAAATCATTCCAATAGCTTCACCGACGTGAACCATTTTACCTCTAGATAAATCTCTTCCATAAGAAGTAGCACAAACACCTTCTTTTGAACCACAAGTCATTACTGAGTAAACTTTTATTGATTTTACCCCTGCAGCATCAATTTTATCACATCCAGCCTCATCGATCATGGTTTGTTTTTTGATTATTACTTCACCAGTTAAAGGATGTTTAACCTCATCAAATGTAACCCTGCCTAGCGCTCTTTCTGAAAGGCTAACTACTACATTACCACCTTCTAAAATTTCAGAAAGTTCAATAAATCCTGGATTTTTACAGTCACAAGCTTTTTTGGTGACAGTTAAATCTTGAGCTACATCACATAGTCTTCTTGTTAAATATCCAGAACTAGCTGTTTTAAGTGCTGTATCTGCTAATCCTTTTCTAGCTCCGTGAGTTGAATTAAAATACTCTAAAGCAGTTAATCCCTCTTTAAAGTTTGAAATAATTGGACTTTCGATAATTTCCCCTGATGGTTTAGCAATCAAACCCCTCATACCAGCTAATTGTTTCATTTGAGCTGCAGATCCTCTAGCTCCACTGTCAGCCATCATAAATACAGAATTTATTTTCAATCCTTCATCAGTTTTTTCTGTAGCTGAAATTCCTTTCATCATTTCTCCGGCAACTTTATCTGTACACTTAGACCAAGCATCAACAACTTTGTTGTACTTTTCACCTCTTGTGATTAAACCTTCAGCATATTGTGTTTCATAATCTGCAATTAATTTCTTAGTATCATCAATTAATTGAGTTTTATTTGAAGGGATTACAAGATCATCTTTTCCAAATGAAATTCCTGCTTTAAACGCATGTTTAAATCCTAAATCTTTCAGCTTGTCACAGAAAATTACAGTTGTTTTTTGACCACAAAATCTAAATACAACATCAATTATTTCTGAAACTACTTTTTTAGGTAATAATCTATCTACTAAAGAGAACTTAATGTTACTATTTTTAGGTAATAAATTTGCTAATAAAAATCTTCCAGCTGTAGAAGTATATTTTTCTATTTTCTTATTCCCTTGCTCATCTACAGTTTCGTATCTAGAAATGATAGTGCTATGTACATTTATTTGACCAGATGATAATGCAAATTCAATTTGATCTGAGTTTGTAAAGTATCCAGCTGGTTTATCAGATATAGGTTCTTGTGAGAGATAGTAGATTCCTAAAATCATATCCTGACTCGGAACAATAATTGGTTTACCATTTGATGGAGAAAGAATATTATTTGTAGATAACATTAAAATTCTTGCCTCTAATTGTGCTTCTAAACTTAACGGCACGTGCACTGCCATTTGGTCACCATCGAAGTCAGCGTTAAATGCTGCACAAGTTAAAGGGTGTAATTCAATTGCATCTCCTTCAATTAATTTTGGCTCAAATGCTTGAACTCCAAGTCTATGAAGTGTTGGAGCTCTATTTAATAAAACAGGGTGCTCTCTAACTATTAATTCTAAAGCGTCCCAAACTGCATTCGTTTCTTTTTCAACTAATTTTTTAGCTTGTTTGATTGTTGATGCTAATCCTAATTTATTTAATCTTGCATATAAAAACGGTTTAAATAATTCTAAAGCCATTTTTTTAGGTAAACCACACTCATGTAATTTTAAATCTGGACCAACAACAATTACCGATCTTCCTGAATAATCAACTCTTTTACCCAATAAATTTTGTCTAAATCTTCCTTGCTTACCTTTTAACATTTCAGCAAGAGATTTAAGTGGTCTTTTACCTGTGCCTGTAATTACTCTACCTCTTCTTCCATTATCGAAAAGAGCATCAACAGATTCTTGAAGCATTCTTTTTTCGTTTCTTACAATGATATCAGGTGCTTTAAGATCCATTAATCTTTTTAATCTGTTATTTCTATTGATTACTCTTCTGTATAAATCGTTAAGATCTGAAGTGGCAAATCTTCCACCGTCTAGAGGAACTAATGGTCTTAATTCTGGTGGTATAACTGGTACAACAGTCATAATCATCCACTCAGGTTTTTGACCAGTTTCAATAAATGACTCAATTAATTTTAATCTTTTAATTGCTCTTTCTTCATTAACTTTTGATTTGGTTTCTTTAATAAAGCTAACAAGATTTTTTCTTTCTAGTTCTAAATCTAAATTTTTCAGCATCTCAAGAACAGCTTCTGCTCCTATTCCCGCAGTAAAACTTTCTTCACCAAACTCATCCTGGTATTTTGCTAATTCTTCCTCATTTAAAAGTTGATTTTTTTGTAAACCAGTTAAACCAGGTTCTATTACTATGAAGTTTTCAAAATACAGAACTCTCTCTATTTCCTTCAATTTCATGTCTACTGCTAAAGCAATTCTGCTTGGTAGAGACTTTAAAAACCAAATATGTGCCACTGGTGTAGCAAGATTAATGTGGCCCATTCTTTCCCTTCTTACATTTGATTTTGTAACCTCAACACCACATTTCTCACATATAATTCCTCTAAATTTCATTCGTTTATATTTACCACATAAACACTCATAATCTTTTATTGGTCCAAAAATCCTTGCACAGAACAAACCATCTTTTTCAGGTCTAAAAGTTCTATAATTAATTGTTTCAGGCTTTTTAATTTCACCAAATGTCCAAGATTTAATTTTCTCTGGACTAGCAAGTGAAATTTTAATGCTATTAAAATTTTGAGCTTCTGAAATTTCGCTGCCCTTAAATAGATCTGTTAATTCTTTTTTCATTAATTAAGCTCCACATTTAATGCTAATGATTTAATCTCTTTAACTAAAACGTTGAATGACTCTGGTATTCCTGACTCAAAGTTTTCTTCACCTTTAACTATAGTCTCGTAAACTTTAACTCTTCCTGCAACGTCATCAGATTTAACAGTTAAAATTTCTTGTAATGTATATGATGCACCATACGCTTCAAGTGCCCACACTTCCATTTCGCCAAATCTTTGACCACCTAATTGCGCCTTACCGCCAAGTGGTTGTTGTGTTACCAAACTATAAGGTCCTGTAGATCTTGCATGAATTTTATCCTCTACTAAATGATGAAGTTTCAACATGTAGATTATTCCAACAGTAACCGGTCTATCAAATTTCTCTCCAGTTCTTCCATCCCATAAATAAGTTTGTCCAGATCCTGGTAAATTTGCTAGTTCAAGCATCTCAGTAACATTTTTTTCTTTAGCACCGTCAAAAACAGGTGTTGAGATTGCGATACCATTTTGTAAATTTTCGCAAAGATCTTTAAATTCACTCTTACTTAATTTATCTACTTTTTCATTGAAAATTTCTTCTCCGTAAACAGACTTCAAGAATTTTTCGATTTTTTCTGTTCTTTCAATTTTTTTGTTATTTTCATTTACTAAATTTTTAACTTGTTCACCAAATTCTTTACATGCCCAACCCAAATGTGTTTCTAGAATTTGTCCAACGTTCATCCTACTTGGCACTCCAAGGGGATTTAATACAATATCAACAGGTCTACCATCTTCTCTGTATGGCATATCTTCAACAGGTACAATTTTACTGACAACTCCTTTGTTTCCATGTCTTCCAGACATTTTGTCTCCTGGTCTTAATCTTCTTTTAATAGCAACAAATACTTTTACCATTTTCATAACGCTTGGTAATAAATCGTCGCCACTTCTAATTTTTAAAACTTTATCTTCAAATCTCTCTGTTATGTCTTGTTTTGCTTTGTTATATTGATCTTTTAACTTAGCTAGTGTTGCTTCATCATTTACATTTCCTGATGTAATTTTAAATACATCGTTAATTGATAATTTATTAATTTTATCAAAATCTAGCTTGGTTCCTTCTGATAAATCTTTTACTTTTTTAGTTAAAGATGATCCTGATAGGAATTGTGAAGCTCTTTGTTTAATACTTCTCTCTAATATTTCTTCCTCAACAATTTTATCTTGTTGAACTTGATCAATTTCTGCTCTTTCAATAGTTATTGATCTTTCGTCTTTCTCAATTCCATGTCTATTGAATACTCTTACATCAACAACAGTACCACTTGACCCTCTAGACATTCTCAACGATGTATCTGTTACATCGATAGCTTTTTCCCCAAAAATTGATCTTAATAATTTTTCTTCAGGTCCTGATGCTGAGTCGCCTTTTGGTGTAACTTTACCAACCAAAATATCTCCAGCATTTACTTCGGCACCAATGTAAACTATTCCAGACTCATCAAGGTTTTTTAAAGCTTCTTCATTTACATTTGGTATATCTCTTGTTATTTCTTCTTCTCCAAGCTTTGTATCTCTCGCCATTATTTCATATTCAACAATATGAACAGATGTAAAAACATCATCTGTAACACACCTTTCTGAAATTAGGATTGAGTCTTCAAAATTGTAACCTTGCCACGGCATGAATGCTACAGTAACATTCTTACCTAAAGCAAGTTCACCTAATTTTGTTGAGGGACCATCTGCAATAATATCTCCGGATTTAACTTTATCACCAACTCTAACTAATGGTCTTTGATTTATACAAGTATTTTGGTTTGATCTTTTAAATTTTTGAAGGTTATAAATATCTACACCAGACTTACTAAAGTCTGTTTCCTCAGTTACTTTTATAACAATTCTTTTACCATCTATTTTATCAACAATTCCATCACGCTTAGCAACAATAGTTACCCCTGAGTCTAAAGCAACATCACTTTCAATTCCTGTACCAACAAGTGGCGACTCAGGTTTTAATAATGGAACCGCTTGTCTCATCATGTTTGATCCCATTAAAGCTCTGTTTGCATCATCATTTTCTAAAAATGGAATTAATGAAGCTGCAACTGAAACTAATTGTTTTGGTGATACATCTATATAATCTATGGAGTCAGGTTTAGCTAAAAGAAAGTTTAGATTTTGTCTGCACGAAACTAAATCTTCGATTATTTTTCCATTTTTATCAAGTTTTGTATTTGCTTGAGCAATAGTAAACTTTGTTTCTTCCATTGCTGATAAATATTCGACTTTATCTTGAACAACACCGTCTTTTACTTTTTTGTATGGGCTTTCAATAAAGCCATACTTATTAATTTTTGCATATGTAGATAAACTATTAATCAAACCAATATTTGGACCCTCTGGTGTCTCAATTGGACAAATCCTTCCATAGTGAGTTGGATGCACGTCTCTAACTTCAAAACCTGCTCTTTCTCTTGTTAAACCACCTGGACCTAATGCTGAAACTCTTCTTTTGTGAGTAATTTCAGATAATGGATTTGTTTGGTCCATAAACTGAGATAGTTGTGAGCTTGCAAAAAAATCTTTCAATGAAACTGTTAATGGTTTTGCATTAATTAGATCTTGTGGCATTGCTGATTCAACATCTAGAGTTGTCATTTTTTCTTTAATCGCTCTTTCCATTCTGTAAACACCAATTCTAGCTTGGTTCTCAACTAACTCTCCAACAGAACGAACTCTTCTATTTCCAAGGTGATCTATGTCATCAACATCATCTTTACCATCACGTAAATCCAACATTTTATGAATAATTGCAATGATATCGTCATTTCTCAATATAGTAATTTTGTCGGAACACTCTTGGTTTAATCTTGAGTTCATTTTAACTCTTCCAACATCAGATAAATCATATCTGTCTGAGCTAAAGAAAAGATTATTAAATATTTGAGTTGCTATCTCTATGGTTGGCGGTTCACCAGGTCTTAACATTTTATAAATTTCCGTGATAGCTTCTTCTTTAGTGGTGTTTTTATCAGCTAATATAGTAGTAAGCAGATAAGGCCCTTTATTTATAGAGTTTGTAACAGATATTTGAAGTGTATGTATATTTGCATCTAAAATTTGTTGAATAATTGTATCATTTAATTCAGTACCTATTTTTAATATACCATCTTCTTCTTCATTAACTTTGACATCTCTATGTAAAAATTTTCCAAACAATGACTCTCGTGAAACCAATATATCTTTGAGACCATCATTAGCTAATTTCTTTGCATTTAAAAAATTAATTTTGTCACCCAATTTAATTACTACTTCACCTGTTTTAGCATCAATTACTTCTTCTGAGAAATTTTTAGCTTTATAGTTTTCTGGATTGAATTTAGTTTTCCACTTTTGTGTTTTTGAATCTAAAGTATACTGCTCACTATCATAAAACTCATCTACTATTTCTGATTTTGTATAACCCAAAGCTAATAATAAAGTAGATGAAAAAATTTTCTTTTTTCTGTCTATCTTAAAATATAAAAAATCTTTGACATCATATTCAAAATCTAACCAAGAACCTCTATTCGGTATTACCCTGCAATTAAATAAGAGTTTACCACTTGCGTGAGTTTTTCCTTTATCATGATCAAAAAATACACCAGGACTTCTGTGCATTTGATTTACAACAACTCTTTGAACACCATTAGTAATGAAAGTTCCGCTGTTAGTCATCATGGGCACTTCACCCATATATACTTCTTGTTCTTTTGCAGATAAAATATCTTTAGTATTATTTTCTTGATCTATTTCATAAACCACTAGCCTTAGTGTACATTTAAGTGCTGATGAATATGTAAGCCCTCTCGCTATACACTCTTCAACATCAAATTTTGGTTTCTCTAATCTGTACGAAACATACTCTAATGTTGCTTTATCATTTAAATCTTCTATTGGGAAAATACTTTTAAATACCCTGTCAAAACCTTTTGTTAGTTCAGCTGCCTGCGCATTAAATTCTGTTAATTCTTTGTAAGAATTTTTTTGTACCTCGATTAAGTTAGGGATTGATAAACTTTCTTTGAGTTTACCAAAACTTTTTCTTATATTTTTCTTTTCAGTAAAAGATAATTGCATCTATGTTTTAAATACTGATTAAAAATAACCAGTATTTGAATTCTTTCTATTTAATTTATTTAAGTTCTACTTTAGCGCCAGCTGCTTCTAACTTAGCTTTGATCTCTTCTGCGTCTTTTTTGTTTACACCAGATTTAACTTCTTTTGGTGCTCCCTCTACAAGATCTTTAGCTTCTTTTAAACCTAATGAAGTAGCTGCTCTTACTTCTTTAATAACATTAATTTTTTTATCGCCTGCAGAAACTAACATGATTGTAAAATCATCTTTATCTTCTGCTGGAGCTGCGCCACCTGCTGCTGCTGGAGCTGCTGCTGCCATTGGAGTTACACCCCATTTTTCTTCTAATTGTTTTGATAGTTCAGCTGCTTCTGCAACAGTCAAACTTGATAAATCTTCTATAATTTTGTTTAGGTCAGGCATATGTATTACTCTTTGGGTTGTGTTTCAGAATTTTCTGCGGACAAACTACTCATTTTTTCTGAATGTGCAAGCAAAATACTGATTAATTTAGATGCAGAAGCGTTCAAAATACCCACAATATTGGCTCTTGCTTCATCTAATGTTGGTAAACTAGCTACATTTTGGACACCAGCCTCATCTAAGACCTCATTATCCATAATTCCACCAATTAATTTTAAGTTCTCGTTATCTTTTGCAAATTTTGAAAGAATCCTTGCAGACATTATAGCATCCTCTCCAAACGCAACTGCTGTAGGACCAATAAATAAATTTGATAAATCTTTACATTTTGTTTTTTCTAAAGCCAATTTTGTAATTCTGTTTTTTGTGATTTTAAAAATAATACCATGTTCTCTCATTTTTGCCCTCAATTCATCCAATTGAGTCATGGTTAAGCCTTGGTAATGAGTAACCATAATAGCTTTGCTATTCTCAAACTTACTAGTCATTTCTTCAATATAATTTTTCTTTTGTTCTTTGTTCATCATAACTATATCGATTTCCCTAATTTAACTTTATATGAAACACCCATTGTTGATGTAGTAAATACACTTTTAATTAGGTCTCCTTTTAAAGTATTGTTTGATTTTTCTTTTTCTAAAGCATCTAAAATTGCATTGTAGTTTTTAATTAATTGATCATCACTAAAAGATTTTTTACCAATACTAACTCCAATATTTCCATCTTTATCATTTCTTATTTCTACTTGACCAGATTTAGCATTAGTTACTGCTTCTTTAATATTTTCAGAAACTGAACCAAGTTTAGGATTAGGCATTAAGCCTTTTGGTCCTAAAACTTTTCCTAATTTAGAAAGTTTAATCATCATTCCTGGTGTACAAATTAATTTTTCAAAATTTAACTCTCCACCTTTAATTCTCTCAATAAATTCATCACCACCCACAACGTCTGCTCCTGCATCTTTTGCATCTTGTGCTTTATTATCCTCACAAACTACAGCAACTTTAACTTTCTTACCTGTTCCCCCAGGTAAATTAACAACCGTTCTTATATTAACTTCACTTTTCTTTTGTTTATTGTTTATTTGAAAACTTAAATCTAAAGACTCGTCAAATTTAGTTGTACAGTTTTTCTTTAGTTCTGGTAATAACTTTTCTATAGACTCCGCACTCAAGTCTTTAGTTTTTTCAGGTAATTTTTTATATCTTTTAGATGCCATTATTCTTTTACCTCAATACCCATAGATCTAGCTGATCCAGCAATAATTTTAATAGCCTCTTCAATATCATGTGCATTTAGATCATTCATTTTTTCTTTTGCTATACTCTCTAATTGTTTTTTAGAAATTGAAGCAACAATATTTCTTCCAGGTTCTTTTGAACCACCTTTAAGTTTTACTGCTTCTTTAATATAAAATGAAGCTGGTGGTGATTTAATCTTAAAATCAAATTTTTTGTCTTTATATACCGTGATTTCTACTGGCACAGGTTTGCCTGCCATTGATTTAGTTTTATCATTAAAAGCTTTACAAAATTCCATAATATTTACACCACGCTGTCCTAATGCAGGTCCAACTGGGGGAGCTGGATTTGCTTGCCCGCCTTTAATTTGTAATTTTATAAATCCACTTATTTCTTTTGCCATTAACTTACCTTCTCAACCTGATTATATTCTAAATCTACTGGTGTAGGACGACCAAATATAGAAACTGACACCTTAAGTCTAGCTTTTTCTTCATCAATTTCTTCAATCATTCCAGTAAATGATGCAAAAGGACCATCAACAACCTGAACTTTTTCACCTACACTGTAATCTACGCCGGATTTTGGCTGAGCAACACCATCTTTAATCTGGCCTAAAATCTTCTCTACCTCTTTATCTGAAACTGGAACAGGAATACCTTTTGTTCCCAAGAATCCACTAACTCTCTTTATATTTTTAATCATGTGATAAATATTGTTATCCATTTCACTTTTTATTAATACATACCCAGGAAAGTATTTTTTTTTTCTTTGAATTCTTTTTCCTCTTTTAACCTCTGTTACATCATGTGTTGGTACAATAATTTCTTCAAATTTATCTGCAATTTTAGCTTTATCTGCTTCTTCCTTAATTAAGGTTGCAACTTTATTTTCAAAACTAGAATGAGACTGAACTATGTACCAATTTTTCATTAAATGCTCACTTTAAGTAAAAGTTCTAAGAAAAATTTCAAAATCTGATCTAAAAGAAGGAAAAATAAAGACATAACAACTGCCATTGCAAATACCATTAAAGCACCTTGCAAAGTTTCTTTCCAAGTTGGCCAAGTAACTTTAAAAGCCTCTTGTTTAACTTCCTGTATAAATTTAATCGGGTTTTTCATATTTCATTAGCTCAAATTGGCAGGAGCGGAGGGACTCGAACCCTCAGCCTCCGGTTTTGGAGACCGGCGCTCTACCAATTGAGCTACACTCCTATTTATAGAGTTACTCTATAATTTTTGTTACTACTCCTGCACCAACAGTTCTTCCACCTTCTCTAATAGCAAAATTTAATTTTTCAGCCATAGCTATTGGTGTAATTAGTTTAACAGTAAATTTAGCGTCATCACCTGGCATAACCATTTCTGTACCAGCTGGTAACTCTACCTCACCTGTAACATCTGTTGTTCGAAAATAAAACTGAGGTCTGTATTTAGTAAAGAAAGGAGTGTGTCGTCCACCCTCGTCTTTTTTAAGCACATATGCTTGAGCTTCAAATTTAGTATGTGGAGTAATTGAACCAGGTTTGCAAAGAACTTGACCTCTTTCGATATCAGTTCTCTCAATACCTCTCAATAAAATTCCAACGTTATCTCCAGCTTCACCTGAATCTAAAAGTTTTCTAAACATTTCTACTCCGGTACAAACTGATTTTTTGGTTTCTTTAATTCCTACAATCTCAACTTCTTCTCCAGTCTTAATTACACCAGACTCAACTCTACCAGTTGCAACTGTTCCTCTTCCTGAGATTGAAAAAACGTCTTCAATGGGCATCAAGAATGGTTTATCAACTTCTCTAGCGGGTTGTGGAATATGTTCGTCAACAGCTTTCATTAATTCTAAAATTGAATTTTTTCCAATTTCATCGTCTCTTCCTTCTACTGCTGCTAAAGCCGAACCCTTAACGATTGGTGTTTTGTCACCTGGGTATTTGTATGATGTTAATAGTTCTCTAATTTCTTCTTCAACAAGCTCTATCATTTCTTTATCGTCAACTTGATCTACTTTATTTAAGTAAACAACAATTGCAGGAATACCAACTTGTCTTCCTAAAAGAATATGTTCTCTTGTTTGTGGCATTGGACCATCTGCAGCATTAACAACTAAGATTGCTCCATCCATTTGTGCGGCTCCAGTGATCATGTTTTTAACATAGTCAGCGTGACCAGGACAGTCTACGTGAGCATAGTGTCTTTTTTCTGTTTCGTACTCAACGTGTGCTGTTGAAATAGTTATACCTCTTTCTTTTTCTTCAGGTGCTTTATCAATCTGATCATAAGCAACTGCAGTTCCACCGCCCGCTTGTGCTAATACATTTGTAATTGCGGCAGTAAGAGTTGTTTTACCATGGTCGACATGACCAATAGTCCCAATGTTACAGTGGGGTTTATTTCTTACAAATTTTTCTTTTGACATTGCGTTTTTACCTCAGTTTTTTTTGTTTCTTATAATTTTAATTTCTTGGAGCGGGTAAAGGGAATCGAACCCTTACATCCAGCTTGGAAGGCTAGCGTTCTACCATTGAACTACACCCGCACAACCCCAAGAGTAACACTCCATGTTATTAAAAATTTTATTAAATGGTGGAGGGGGAAAGATTCGAACTTTCGAAGACCGAAGTCAACGGGTTTACAGCCCGCCCCATTTGACCGCTCTGGAACCCCTCCTATGGGGAAGTGTCCCCTTGTTCAATAAAGCTTCAAATAACATGGGTTTTATATATTTTATTTGTGCAAATGCAACACGTGATTTAATAGGAAAATATTAAAAAAACCGTATAAAACACTTAATAATTTATGAATAAATCATCTTTTTTCATTGCTGGTCAGCATGCAGTAATTGAGGCTTTAAGAAACCCTAAAAGAAAGGTTTTAAGAGTCTTTTTAACCGAAGAGTCTAAAAAAAATATTCACAGAAAAAACCCTAATAAAAATATATTAGAAAACGTAAAAGTGTATTTTAAATCTAAAAAAGAATTAGACAAATATACTTCAAAAGAACAGCTAATGCATAATGGTTATGTTGCAGAAATTGAGCATTTAGATCAACTTGATTTAAAACAATTTATAAAAGGTAAAAATAATTTGACTTTTGCCTGTCTGGATGAGGTTACTGACCCAAGAAACATTGGTTCATTGATAAGAAGTGCTGCTTCTTTTGATATAGATGGATTAATAATTAAAGAAAGACATTTTCCTAAAGATAGTAAGCTAATGTATAAATCTGCAAGTGGCTGCATGGAGCACATAAATATATTTCAAGTATCTAACATTAATTCTACATTAAAAAATTTAAGAGAAAAAAATTTCTGGGTATATGGTTTTGATAGTAAAGGTCAAAAAGATTTTACTGAAATCAAATGGGAGGGAAATAACATTCTGTTATTTGGATCAGAAGGATATGGATTAAGACAGCATACTGGTAAATATTCAGATTTTTTTGTTAAAATTAACATTAATGAAGAAATTGAAAGTTTAAATATCTCAAATAGTGCAGCAATTGTGTTTCATCACCTTAGTTATTTAAAAAAAAAGAGTTGATTATTTAATAAATAGTTAATAATTATTGCGCATGCCCTTGTAGCTCAGCTGGTAGAGCAATTGATTTGTAATCAATAGGTCCGCGGTTCGAATCCGTGCGGGGGCACCATCACTCAATAAAATCAACGTTAATTTTTTTTCACAATTTTAGTTTTAATCAAATTTCTATAGTGAGTGTGACGCTATTGTGACGTAAGTGAGATGCAATCAAGTAGTCGTTTAATTATAGTTCTTCAATATTTTTTTTAAATTTTTGATTAATTTTATCTTTAAATTCATTTAAAGAAATAATTCTGTCATTTTCTTTTCTCATCATTCGGTGAATCATTCTATGGCAGTTCGCACATAATATTGCAAAGTCCTCTGCTTTTCTTTCCATCTTTTTATTTAAATCAGCTTTTGATTTAACTTTAAACTTTGGCTCTATATGATGTGCCTCAATAAAATCTTTCTTCTTGCTATATTCACCATAAACCTTCTCATAATTTAATCCGCAAGCTTGACAGGTATAATTATTATCTTTTTTGATCTGTCTAATAAATTTAGGATCTACTTGAATAATTTCATTTTCATTATTTATATGTTTAATTATTTTTTTCTCATAACCAGTTGATAATTGATCTTGATCAAAACTAATATTTTGTGAAACACTTTCTGAAACTCCTCCCCTTTCAATAGCTATTTGATACATTTTCATCATATCAATAAGATCTTTTTTTAAGATATCCTCAGAAGGTAGATTTTTAATCTTATATATTTTTCCAAAAGCTGTGCTTTTAGCCCATCGTTCACTTTTTTTGTTTTTTTTTTCAAGAACTGTTTTGGAGACATTTGAAAAGAACTTTTTATGCTCTGGTATTTTTTTTCTTAAATTAATTGCACCATCAACTAATTTATGATCAACATCTTTTGGAAAGTTTAATCTAACGTTATATTCACCTTGGCCCAAAGCAAACATAATAAGTTTTTCATTTTTGCTGACCGCATAAACTGGATAATAACCACATTGAGGTGAAATTCTTCCATTAGGTTGAAGACATACTTTGGGATGCAAAATTGCTATCCAAGGAGCACTAACCCATTGTCCATCACCTGCACTAGCGTGAACCTGATAATTCTCTAACTCATTTTTAAAAATTAAATTAAATATTTTTGGTATTTCTCTAGATATCCATTTTGCTAACTCGTTGCCAGGAGGTATACTTGGTTTTTTTGGATTAGTTATTGTCCTTTTTCTTTCTGATTGAAACTCTGTCCCTAATTTAAAAAGAGTATTTCTTAAACTTAAATTTTGAAAACTTCTTAATCCCCAAACGCCTTTCCCTTTTCCTTCTACAGAATAAAAGATATCCTCTCCAGATCCATATTCTCCTGATCCATATTTTGAATCACTGGTATTTTCATATAATATTTCTCTAACAGTATCCTGCCAATGTGAATTTAATTTTCCATTTCTTAAACTTGAGACTTCTTCAAGAAGTTTAGATAAATGAGCTGAGCCACCCAAATTCTCTAAAGCTTTAATTGTATCTTCTTTCCAAGTTGCCATTTAATCCAGAACCGCTATCCCTAAAAGTTTTTTCATTTATGCTTATCTCTAGTGAACTGATTAATTGTTTCACCATATTTCTTAATTTTTTCTAATTCTTCCTGTTGTGCTTTCTTTTTCTTTTCTGAGGAATAATAAATTGGCATTATGATTGATAAGCCAACGATAATAATTGCTATTATAATTTGCCAAGTTTCCATTTAATTATCTATTAAAAGTTTATACGTTAAAAAAGATAGTTCTATAATTATTATAGCTTCAAGCATTAAGTTATCTGTGGTTTAAATATTAATATAAAATCTCTTCTCGTCATAGGTTTTTTTGTATCTGAAGACTTTATCTCTTCATCATCTTCATCACCTAAACTTTCTATAGTGGATTTTCCAACAAATTTTGCAATTAGAAAGAAAGCATATAATGGTCCTATTAAACTTAACAATGTTATTCTGTGAACAGTTTTAGCTGTTATGTTTGGAATAAAAGTTTTTAAAACTTTTTCAAATTGTTCTTTCGTAATTTTTTTTTTAAATCGCGCATAAATGAACGGCATCAGATTTGCTGCAAGCACTAATACACCTGCTTCTAATCCACCTTGTGCTAAAAACTCTCCATATCTAACGTTCATTAAATTATCAAAATTTTTATCATTTAATTCATTAAGTTCACCTAATGAATGGTTTCCATCCATAACCATTGGATGATTAACTTTTTCTGCAACTCCTTTGGGAACAATTATTGGAACATCGGGATGATCGGCAAGAGTTCCTTCTATGTAGTTCTTATTAGCGCTAGCTTTATATTGAATGTTTATTCTATCACCTGTTAATGGATTGACCATTTGTGCATCCACAACTGGATGATTAGGACTATCTTCTAATTCTATACTCCACGTATCTCCATCCGCATTTTCATAATTTTTCTCCAAAATTTCAAATGTTTTTCCTTTGACGGGTTTTTGCAATCCTTCCATCTGATCTGCATTATGTGATTGAGCAAATTTTGCTATATCCACACAACTTGCATCTGCTCCAAGTTTTTTAGTATATGACTGTCTCCAAGCATCCAAATAAACTTTTCCATAGGGACCATTAAATGACTCACACTTATCTTCTAATAATCTTGCTAAACAAAGAGCAAAGAAAACATCTCCTTTAATCAATTGCTTTGAATTTTTATCAAAGTTTAAAAAATATTTAATACTTTCCCACAATTTTTTTAATTGCGTTCCAACGTTCCCAATAACTTTAATTTGAGCTTTTATAAGTCCATAACTATGTTTTATCGCCTTCCATCCAATACTTAATGATTTAGCAGTAGAAATACTTTTAATTTCTTTAAATTTATGAATTTCCTCAAAGGCCAACCAGAAAAAAATTCCTAAGAAATTTGTTGCTAAAATTTCAGCTGGAACAAATAAACCACCTGTTAATGAAAAGAAAAAACTTAATAAAGTTTTCATAAACCAAAAAACAGAAACTGTGACTATTCCGGTTGCTAAAATTAATTTAACAAAATTTTTTAATTCTACTTTTAAGCCCACAGTCTTTGAAATTTCATAAGCCATATAGGCTTCTAAACATCTACAAAGTATAACTCCAACACCCATCTGACCTGGGACTAATGCTATAGCTCCATTAATTAATGCTATGATTGTTATAATTTTATAAACTTCTTGTGCTTTTCGGTCCTTAGTCACAAATTCTGCAATTTTTTGAACATCAATATCATCCATCACTAAAGATTTTAAAAATGGAAATTTTTCTTTTCCCTCTTGATATCCTTTTATCCAAGCGGTTGGGCTGATTAGAAATTTAATTGAAGCGTTAATGTGAGAACTTGTTTTTTTAATAAAACCAATCATTTAATGATTTATAAATTATATCACTGTGACGCTAGTGTGACTAGATCAATATCAAATATCAAATTTCGTTGGAAACAAATATTTATTTCAAATTTTATTCCTGATTTGTAATCAATAGGTCCACTTTTCGAAACCTGCGGTACAACACTAAAAGCTTATTTATTTCCGATAAATTTTTAAATTACTTTAATTCTATAATTTTGATTTAGCATTTTCTTTTAATATATCTTTAGCTAAATCTGTGGGGACCAAATTTACTCCAAAAGGAGCAAAAGATACTCTTGCCATTTTAAAATTTCCGAGTGCGTTTGGTAAACAAATCGGAATTGTTACAATAAATATGCACGCTAAAAAATTAAATAATCCCGCTATCAAGTGTACAATGCACAAAATAAGACCAAAAGGTAACCAAATAACATTTGATAATATTTTTAATGAAGATTTAACTGCTGGATAATCTTCTACTTCCATATTGTTAGCTTTTTTATACTTTGTGATTGCACTTTTAGAAACTGGTTGTCTTCCGAATGGCCAATAAGAATAACCTACGAAAGGAAGAAGAAATGGTAATAATGGAAAAAAAATAATGCTAAATATTAGCCACAATGTGCCTAACAACCAACCACCAAATATAAACCAAACTAAATTACCTATAAATGCCATTCCTCATCCTATCACCGAGTTTATCATGTGTCGATATTTAAAATTGCTTTAATATTATTACAAGAAAACGTTTATTTAAGATTATAGAGTTTAAATCATTGGGACATAATTAAATAATAATATCATTTTTCAATATTTTTAAAAATATGATTATCTAATAATTTAATGTATTTGTTTTTATAAAAATCTTGAAATAAATAATCTTTTGTTTTTTTTTGTTTTAATAAAGCTCCCTCAAAATCATCAAATAAAAAAGTAATTTTTTTTTCTAAATCTTCATAATTAACTGCAACAATGCTTGGGTCATAATTAATATTTTTACTAAAAAAATTTTTAGGATCAAAAAGCAAAACTGGTTTTCTATAATTCAAAAAATCATCCAGTCCAGATGTATATAAACCTATAGCGATATCATAATTATTTATTAAATCTAGATTTTTACAAAAATTTGTATTTTTATAAATATTAATATTATCTATTCTATCTATCTCATTTATAGAATTTGAATAGTACTGATCTTTAAGCCAGCCATTTTGCTTAGATTTAATAGTAAACAATATATTAGGAAACTTTTTTGATAGTCTTATAATAATTTGAATAAAATTTTGGTGCGTATAATTATTAAATATTGGATTAGTATAGTAATCATACCAATTAATAGATAGATTGGTGGCTTGATCGAACACTAGAACAGAAAATTTAAATTTGTTATTCTTATTTAATTTGTCTTTTTTGAGATTAAACGGTAATTCATAATTTCCCGAAATTATTCCTTCAATATTTTTATAAATTTGATGTTTTAAATCATCTTTTGTTTTCTCACCAAGTATAAAATATTTATCAATAATTATCTGATTTTTATTTGCTGTTGTATTTATACGTTTTTGATATGCAACCAAATCAATATTTAAAATTTTAGCTGCTATAGAAATAATTATTGGAAAATTATATTCATCACCAACAAAAATTTTTTCTAACTTTGTGAATTTTTTTAATTTAAATTCAGCTCTTTTAATTGCAATACAATATCTAATTAAATAAAAACTTTTATATAATTTTAATAACTGAAAAAAAAAAGAAAAATCAAAAATTTTTTTTGTGCTTATATTTGACCACAAATTAAAATTAAAATTATTTTTGTACAAATCTACAGAATTTGAATGGAAATTATTATCATATTCTAAGATTAAAAAATCTTTATCAGATACTTCACTTGATTGAAAAAAATGATCTTTATAATAATATCCATCTTTAATTCCTCTATGTGGAAAAAAAATATATTTTTTTAGATAATCTTTATCATCAAGTATTTTTATTTGAACTTGATTTTTGTAAACATTTTTTTCTTTATTATTTTTTTTAATTTTATTTAAAATAAAACTTAAAAAGAAAATTAATATATTTAACAATTTATCAAATATTTTTAAAAAAAAAGGTCTTAAATTTTTTTTTCTAATTGAGTTTGGTAAAAACTTCTCGCTATCAATATTTAAATTAATCCATAAATAATAATTTGAAATTCCAAATTTTTTAGCCAAAGATTCTACAAAAAATATATTTTTGAAACTGTATGCATATTTTCTAATAAAAAAAATTTTTAAAATGTCAGGGCTTAAAAAAAAATTTTTTAGTAAAGAAAAATCAATTTTTTCACAATAATTTGAAACATTTTGTATAAGAATATCTCTTGATAAATTTGTTATTGTTCCAAATGGAATATCATCATAGAAATTTTTTTGAGAAAAATTTATAAAACAAATGTTAATTTTATTTAACCAATATATAAATTTTTTTTTCCTTAGAATATTTGATAATGAAAAAAAATAAAT